>NZ_CP158165.1:4832509-5436573 GCF_040254265.1 Kribbella sp. HUAS MG21 | reverse complement strand
AACGCGTCGGTCAGCCGGCGCGTCGCGACCGTGATCAGCCAGCCGCGCGGATTCGCCGGTACGCCGTCCACCGGCCACTGCGTCGCCGCCGCCAGCAACGCCTCCTGTACGGCGTCCTCGCACAGGTCGAACTGCCCGTGCCGGCGCGCCAGGAAGCCCAGCACCTGCGGCGCGAGCTCCCGCAACAGTTGCTCCACGTCAGTCCCCCTCGCCTCGGTACGCCCACCCCGACCAGCCGTCGATCCGGACCGCGATCACCGGACCCCGCGGCGGGTCCGCGTCGTACTGCGGGTACTTCGCCACCAGCAGCTCCAGCGCCGCCGCATCCGTGTCGAGCACCCGCGCGACGCCGTCGGCACGGACCCACCACAGATGCGTCCAGTCCTCGTCGTACTCGTCCACCAGTACGGCGACCCGCTCGTGCGCGGCGATGTTCCGGAGCCGCTTCAACGAGGTCGTCGACTTCGGCTTCTGGTCGACCGCGACGTACAGGTTGTCACCGTGCACGGCGTACGTCACCGGCACGACATGCGGCCGCAGATCGGCTCCGACCGTCCCCAACCGCGCGACTCGAGCCGCCGCGACCCGAGCCCTGCAGTCCGCCTCGTCGAGTTTCACCGCTGGAGGTGGCGCAACGTGGCGGCTGGGAGTTTGCGGGTGAGGGGGCCCAGGAGGGAGGCGTCGCGGAGGGCGGTGCGGGCGGCCAGGTGGCCGCAGGCGCCGTGGACTCCGCCGCCGGGATGGATGGCGGAGCTGCCCAGGTAGAGGCCGTCGACGAAGGTCCGGGCGCTGCCCAGGCCGATCGTCGGCCGGAAGATCAGCTGCTGCTGGAGCTGCATCGTGCCGCCGCCGACCGCGCCGAGCCCGAGCGCGGCATTCCCCGACTCCAGCGCCGACGGACGCTGCAGGTCCCGGGCGACGACCAGGTCGCCGAAGCCCGGCGCGAACCGCTCGATCGCGCGTTCCATCCGGCCGGCCAGCTTCTCCGCCGACGCGTCGTCCGCGACCCCGCGCGGCAGGTGCGCGTAGGCCCAGACCGCCTCGGTGCCCTCCGGCGACCGCGACGGGTCCGACTTCGTGGTCTGCCCGATCAGCAGGAACGGCTGCGACGGCACCCGCCCGGTGTCCAGGTCCGCGGACAGGTGCACCAGCTCGTCGGCCGTCCCGCCGAGGTGCACCACGCCGGCCGAGCGCGCCTCCGACGACAGCCACGGGATCGGGCCACTCAGCCGGAAGTTCAGCTTGACGGTCGGGTAGTCCCACTCGAACCGCTCGTCCAGATCTCGCCGCAGCCCGCCCGGAATGAGTGCCTCCGGCAACAAATCGCCGTACAGGACCGGCGCGGACGTGTCCGCGATCACGGCCCGCTCGACGGTCACGGTCTCACCGGAGGCCGTCCGTACGGCGGTCGCGCGGCCGCCGGCGACGTCCACACCGGTGACCGGCGTATCCGCGACCAGCAGCGCACCGGCGCGCTCGGCACGTCGTACCAGCGCTCCGGACAACATCGACGAACCGCTCGCCGCTACCGGGTAGCCGACGTCCTGCGCCAGCATCGCGAGCAGCCAGCCCATCGTCCCGCTGACGGCACCCGACAGCGGCGCGTCCGCGTGCAGCGAGTTCCCGGCGAGGATCGCCGGACCGTGCCGGCCGGCGAACAGCTCCTGCCCCATCCGGTGCATCGGCATCGCCATGAACCGCGCGAACCGCAGCAACTCCCCCATCGACCCGAGCTTGCGGGCCAGCTTCACGCCCGGCACGACCGGCGGCCAGGTGGTGAGCAGCGCGTTCAGCAACGGCTCGCGGATCGACACGTACTGCTGGTACAGCCGCAACCACGCGTCACCGTCGCCCGGGTGCTCGGCGCCGAGGGACTTCGCGGTGTCCTCGGGGTCCGGGTGGATCGCGGCGGCCGTACCGTTCTCGTCGAGCAGGTGCACCAGCGGCAGCGGCGCGTGCGCCCATTTCAGGCCGAACTTCTCCAGCTCCAGCGCGCGGAGCACCGGCGACGCGACGCCGAGCGGGTAGTTCGAACTGAAACGATCGCTGATCCAGCCGCCCTCCTCGGTCGACCGGACCGCGCCGCCGAACCGGTCGGCGGCCTCCAGCACCAGGACGTCCCAGCCCGCGTCGGCGAGCGTGATCGCGCTCACCAACCCGTTCGGCCCGGAACCGATCACGACGGCGTCAACACTGCGCGGCAGCATACTTCGAGCCTAACGAACCCGGGCCCGGATCTCCCGGAGGAGGGTGGTGATCTCGCGCGCACGGCCGATCATCGCCGGGTCGACCATCCGGCCGTCGGGCAGCACGATCACGCCGCCGTCCGCGACGTCCGCCTGTTCGACGGCTGCCAGCAACTCCTCCGCGGCGGTGACCTGGGCGGGTGTCGGTGTGAACGCCTCGACGATGGTCGCCAACTGCCGGGGATGGATCGCCGTACGCCCGACGAATCCGAGCGCCCGGCCTTCCCGCGATGTCTTCCGCAGGCCGTCCAGGTCGTGCACGTTCGCGTAGACGGACATCATCGGTGCGCCCAGGCCCGCGGCCCGGGACGCCGACACCAGCCGACCCCGCGCCCAGGTCAGCCCCTCAGGCCCGTCGACCCCGAGCGCGCTCGACAGGTCCGCTTCGCCGAGGGCGATCGCGGCCACCCGCGGGTCCGCGGTGGCGATCTCGAACGCCCGCTCGACCCCGAGCGGGGACTCGATCAGCGCGGTGATCCTTGCCGACGGCACCTTGTCGAGCACCGCGTGCACGTCGGCCGCGCTCTCCACCTTCGGCACCCGTAGCCGCACCGCCGGCATGTTGGCGATTGCGGCGAGATCGTCCTCGATCCACGGCGAGGTCAAGGCGTTCACGCGGATCTCGACCGGGCCGTGCGCATTCGCCGCCACCCAGGCCACCGCCCAGCCGCGGGCGTCCGCCTTGTCCGCGACCGGGACCGCGTCCTCGAGGTCGAACACGACCAGGTCGGGGCGCGCCGCGACCGCCTTCGCGAACCGGTCCGGCCGGTTGGCCGGAACGTACAGTGCGGTCAGCACTCAGACCACTCCCGCCGCCCGCAGCGCCGCGAGCTGGTCCGGCGTGACACCGATCTCGGCGAGCACCTCGTCGGTGTCGGCGCCGTGCGGCCGGCCGGCCCACTTGATCTGCCCCGGCGACTCCGACAGCCGGAACAGCACGTTCTGCATCTGCACCGGCCCGCCGAGCTCGTCGTCGTCCACGCTGACGATCGTCCCGAGCGCGCCGTACTGCGGATCGCTCATGATCCCGCGGATGTCGTGCACCGGCCCGACCGCCGCCTCGGCCTTCTCGAACTCCTCCATCACGAGCTCCAGCGGGCGTGCCGCGATCCACGACCCGACCGCCTCGTCCAGCTCGTCGGCGTGCTCCGCCCGCTCGCGTCCGGTCGCGAACCACGGCTGCGCGACCAGATCGGCCCGGCCGACCAGCGTCACGACCCGCTCGGCGATGCTCTGCGAACTCGTCGACACGGCCACCCAGCGGCCGTCCAGCGTCTGGTAGACGTTGCGCGGCGCGTTGTTCGACGAGCGGTTCCCGAGCCGCGGCTGCACGTACCCGGTCTGCTGGTACGCCGTGATGCCGCCGCCGAGCATCATCAGGATCGGCTCGATGATCGCCATGTCGATCACCTGCCCCTGGCCGGACCGGTCCCGCTCGCGCAGCGCCACCAGGACGGCGTACGCCGTCGCGAGCGCGGTGATGCCGTCCGCGAGGCCGAACGGCGGCAGCGTCGGCGGGCCGTCCGGCTCACCGGTGACCGCCGCGAACCCGCTCATCGCCTCGGCCAGCGACCCGAATCCGGGCCGCCGCGACCAGGGTCCGACCTGCCCGAACGCGGTCACCCGCGCGATCACGAGCCGGGGATTAGCCTCGAGCAGGACGTCAGGCCCGAGGCCCCAGCGCTCCAGGGTGCCCGGCCGGAAGTTCTCGACCAGGACGTCATGAGACTTGACCAGCTCGAGGAACACGTCCCTGCCGCGCGACAGGTCCAGCGTCGCGAGCCGCTTGTTCCGGCCGAGGGTCTTGAACCACAGCCCAACCCCGTCCTTGGAGGCGCCGTGCGTGCGCGCGGCGTCCGGCCGGGACGGGTGCTCGATCTTCGTGACGTCGGCGCCGAAGTCACCGAGGAAGGTCGCCGCCAGCGGTCCCGCGAACAGCGTCGCCGCCTCCAGCACCTTCACACCGTCGAGGGCGGCAGGTCTCATCCCGCACACCTGAAACCGATGCTCGGCGAGCGGTCGAGACCGCCGCCGGTGAGGACCAGCTTGAAGCTGACGTCCGGCTCCTGCGGCCCGCCGTCGGCGTACCAGTCGGAACCTTCGGCCAGGTAGTGCGAGCCGCCCTTGAGGATGCAGAACCGGCTGCGGCCGTCGCGGTGCTCGCTCTCGGTCAGGTTCCACACCAGGGGCTCGCGGCGCGTGAAGCCTTCGAGACCGGCCGCGACCTGCCACTCGTCCTCGCTGGGCAGCCGGCCGCCACGCCAGGCGGCGTACGCGCGCGCGTCCGGCAGGTCGACGTACGTCACCGGCTGGTCCTCGGTGCCGGGCGCCGGGGCGCCGTCGACCCAGTGCGCCAGGAACCGGTTCGCGATCAGCGGCCGGTAGCCCGTCGCCCGCAGGAATTCGGCGTACTCCGCGTTGGTCACCTCGGCGACGGCGACCGCGACGCCCGGCAACGAGACCTCGCGCGTGACGGTCTGGATGTCGTGCAGGCGGGGCGGCAGCGGCTTCCACTCCTCGACGTACGGCGCGGTGTCGTACAGCCCGGTCTCGCGCCGCCGGTGCCGGACGGTCAGCGTCCGCTCCCCCGCCGGGACGTCGACCGCCGGGCCGAGGTCCGCGGGACCGGTCACCGGCGGCGGCACGACCCGCTCCGCCGGGCGCATCGGGAACGCGGACTCGTCGACATGGGCCCGCGGCATCGTTCCCAGCCGGCGCGCGGTCGCCCGGCAGGAGGCGCCGGCGGTCGCGCCGACGCGGACGATGCCGGCCACGCCACGGCCCGGGACGACCAGGTGCACGCCCTCGTCGTCGGCGGTGATCGGGACGCCGGACGTCACGTCGTACCAGTCGCCGACCTGGTCCTCCGAGCGCAGCACGATGCCCTCGAAGTCCTCCTCGTCGCGGTTGATCAGCGTCCAGAACGTGATGTCGGCCAGGTCGAACCGGGACCCGTAGACGCCGTGGTCGCGGGCCTTCTCCGGGATCTCCGGCGTCAGCTGGATCCAGTCGCCGTCGATCAGCACCGGCGCGAACGCCCGCTGCGCGGCGACCATCCGGCGCAGCGTCGCGCGGTCGCGGGCGTTCCAGCCGACCCACGCCGAGAACACCGACTCCCAGACCAGCATGCCGACGCCGTTCACCCAGGCGGACTGCAGCTCGTCGCTGTGGTCCCGGTTCCAGCGGCGGGTGTGGTGCATCATGTGCCGGCGCTCGAACAGGTGCGCGCGCAGCACGCCGGGCGCGCGGGTGTCCGCGAACCACTGCGCCCAGGACAGCGCGTGGTCGCCGATCCTTGCCATCGGCAACCGCGACTCGCCCTCCAGCGCGATCGCCGGGTTCGCCTTGCGGATCGCGGTGGTGAAGGTCGGGTCGCCCTCCTTCAGCGTGTCCAGGAAGACGCCGTCGACGGCGTAGTCGGTGACCAGCGCGGCGAACTCGTCGGCGTCCGAGCGGGCTGCCCGCCGGGTGCCGACGTCCCACGGGTTGTAGTCGAAGAACACCTTCAGCCCGAGCCGGTGCAGGTCGTCGATCAGCTCCCGCAGGCCCGGTACGTCGCGGTAGAAGTCGAACTGGTTCCGGTCGTCGATCCCGATCACCGGGTACGCGTGCCAGAGCACGATCGCGTCGTGCCCGCCGAACTCGGCGACGCCGTGCTCGACGAACTTCTCCGGCGTGAACTTCCCGGTCCCGACGTCGTACAGCAGGTCGTCCCAGAGCCAGACCAGCGCCACCGAGTACGCCGTCTGCGTCCAGGCGCGGCCCGGCTCGTCGTAGTGCGAACCGTCGTACCGGGTCCGTTCGAAGGCGCCGAACCGCCACTCGGCCAGCTTGGCCCGCCAGCGCGGCAGGTCGGCCGGGTCCTCCGGGGCGCCGAGGATCTTGGCGTCGTCCAGGAAGGACAGGTCGGCCCCGGGTCCGAGATCGACCTCCGCCGGGAGGTCGATCGGCCGGGGTTCGAGCGGGTTCACAGGTATACCTCCGCATAACGCGCGTCGATTGCATCCCCGTGCGGCACCGAGGGAATCGCCCCCGCGGCCTGAACACTCAATGAAGCAGCAACGTTAGCGCGTCGGACCGCGTTCGTCAGGTCGCTTGCCGTGATCGAGTCGTTAGCTGCGGCGGCAACCAACGTCGCCGCCAGCACCCCACAGAAAGTGTCCCCCGCGGCGGTCGTGTCGACCACCTCGACGGGTACGCCGGGGACGGCGATCTCCCCAGAGCCGCCCTGGTCCCGGGTCAGAACGACCGCGCCGGCACCGCCGAGCGTGACCACCGCGGCCGGCACCTTCTTCAGCAGCGCGGACCGGTCCGGCCCGGCGATCGCCTCGGCCTCGGTCTCGTTCACCACCAGCAGGTCGACCTCGGAGAGCAGCTCGTCGGACAGCTCGGCCGCCGGGGCCGCGTTCAGCACGAAGTACGCCGCCGCGGCGGCCGCCGCCCGCACCGTTTCGAACGGGATCTCCAATTGGGAAAGGACGATTTTCGCCTTCCCGATCGCGTCCAGAGCCGCCGGGGTCAGTGTCAGCTCACCGTTGGCGCCGGGGGCAACGACGATCGAGTTCTCGCCGCTCTCCTCGACCGTGATGATCGCCGTACCGGTCGGGGCCTCGCCTGTCGTCGCCAGCGACAGGTCCACACCCTCCAGGGCGTCGCGCAGCAGCGCACCACCGTCGTCGTCGCCGAGCGCGACCACCATCGCCGTGCGGGCACCGGCGCGCGCCGAGGCCACCGCCTGGTTCGCGCCCTTGCCGCCGGGACCGCGCGTCATCGCACCCGCCAGCACCGTCTCACCCGGCCGCGGGATGCGCTGGACCGGCAGCACCAGGTCCACGTTCGCACTCCCCACGACCACCACATCAGGCTCCACCCCGGGCCACCTCCACAGTCCGCCGCGCCAGCTCGTCGATCGCGATCTGGTTCATCCCCGGGAGGCTTGTGGTCACCCGGTTGTCCAGTGGTGCCGACCACTCTGCCGGAACCCCGCGCGTGGCACCAAAAACCGCGCCGACGGTGGCGCCGGCCGAATCCGTGTCCCAGCCGCCCATCACCGCCCGACCGATCGCGGTGGTGAAATCCGGGGCGGTCAGCGCGTACGCCGTGAGGGCCGTGTTGTTCACCGCGTGCACCCAGTGCAGGTCGCCGTACTCCGCGTGCAAGGCGTCCAGCGCGTCGTCCAGCCGGGCGTCCGCGAGCGTCAGCCCGAACCGGACCGCGCGGGCGATCGCGCCCTGATCATTGATCACGTCCAGGCCGGCGACCGCCGCCGCCACCGGATCGTCGAGCACCAGGGCCGCCGCCGACATCGCGGCGACCCACAGGGCGCCGTCGACACCCGCGCCGGTGTGGCTGAGCCGGGCGTCGACCAGCGCGAGCCGGGCGGCCGCCGTCCGGTCGCCGGGGTGCGCCCAGCCGTACGCGTCGGTCCGGATCTGGGCGCCGATCCACTCCCGGAACGGGTTGCCGACGACGGCCGCACGGCCCGGCTCGACTCCCTCGAGAAGGTTGCGGTAGGCAACACGCTCGGCGGTGAACACGCGGCCGGCCGGCAGGTCGCCAAGCCAGCTCTGCGCGACGTCCTCGGTGGACAGCTCGCGGCCGAACCGCTCCATCATCACCAGCGCGAGGATCGCGAAGTTGATGTCGTCGTCCTCGGGCATGCCGTCGATGACCTCGCGCAGGCTGTTCACCTTGGAGCGCCGGTTCCACGGCCAGCGCTCCTGGACCGCGTCCGGCACGCGGGCGGCGGTGATGTACTGCGTCAGCGGCCACTGCCCCGAGCTGGTCAGGATCTCCCGGATGCCCTCGCGCGGGATCTTCTCGACCGGCTTGCCGAGCAGGTTGCCGGCCATCCGGCCGAGCCACGCGTTCAGCGTCCGGGTCTCGAGGTCCACCGGTTCGCCCAGTACGGGCAGCTCCGGGATCTCCGGCTCACGCCACTCCCCTGTCCTGGCGTCGAGCACGTCGAGCAGCTCGCGGGCGAGCGCCCGCAGCGCGGGGGTCGCCGGCTCGTCGGAGGCACCGGACACCGGCGCGTCCGTCGTACCGCCGGCGGCCAGCCAGCGGGCCTGTACGTCGGTGACGTCGACCCCCTCCGACCGCGCCTGGACCAGCTGGTGCGGCAGAAGGTCCTCCGGCTGCACCCAGGTCAATCTCATCGAGGCTCTTCCTTCCCTTGTTGCGCCAGGCGAAACGCACACCTGGATCGATCTGCCGGCGCCGCCCGATACTTCCGGCCATGGTCACCCGCCGCAGCTTTCTGACCGGAACCGCCGCCGCGCTCGCGCTTGCCGGAAACCTCCCTGATCTCGTCGCTGCGGTAGGAATACCCGACCGCACCGACAAAAGACCGCTGTTCACGCTCGGCGTCGCGTCGGGCGACCCGCTGCCGGACGCCGTGGTGATCTGGACGCGGCTCGCACCCGGTCCGCTCGAACCGTTCGGCGGCATGGACGGCCGCACGGTGAACGTCGACTGGGAGGTCGCCGAGGACGCGGCGTTCCGCAGGGTGGTACGACGCGGTACGGCGCACGCGCGCCCCGAGTACGCGCACACCGTGCATGTCGACGTCCGCGGGCTGCGGCCGTGGCGGCACTACTTCTACCGCTTCCGCGCCTCGGGTCAGCTCAGTCCGGTCGGCCGGACGCGTACTGCGCCGGCACCGTCCGACGAGCCGGCCGTGACGATGGCGGTCGCGTCCTGCCAGGCCTTCTACGACGGCTACTACACGGCGTACCAGGACGTCGTCCGCCGGGACCACGACGTCGTACTGTTCCTCGGCGACTACATCTACGAGGTCGGCGTCGGCCCCACCGCGGGCATCCGCGACCAGGCGGTCCCGGCCGACTTCGCGGGCGAGATCTTCACCCTCGACGAGTACCGCGCGCGGTACGCGCTGCACAAGTCCGACCCCGACCTGCAGGCCGCGCACGCGGCGGCGCCGTGGGTCGTCACGCTCGACGACCACGAGGTCGAGGGCAACTGGGCCGGGTACGTGTCGGAGGACGGACTCTCGTACGACGACTTCCTGGTCCGCCGGGCCAACGGTTTCCGCGCGTACTGGGAACACATGCCGCTGCGCCTCGACCAGCCCCCCGAAGGCCCGTCGATCCGCCTGCACCGCCACCTCCGCTACGGCCGGACCGCCGACCTGAGCATCCTCGACACCCGCCAGTTCCGCGACGACCAGACCAGCACCGGCGGCTGGCTGCCGCCGGACGAGGTGTCGACCGACCCGGCCCGCACCATCACCGGCGACGCGCAGGAACGCTGGCTGCTGGACACCCTCGGTACGTCGACCAGCCGCTGGAACGTCGTCGCGCAACAGGTCGCGATGGCCCAGCTCGACCGCAAGACCGGGCCGGAGCTCGAGCTCCCGATGGACACCTGGAACGGGTACGCCGCCGCGCGCGACCGCGTGCTGTCCGGTGTGCGCGACCGGGACGTGCGCAACTTCGTCGTACTGACCGGGGACCTGCACCGCAGCGTGGCGTCCGACCTGCGGGTGAACTTCGCGGACCCGGCCACGCCGGCGGTCGGCAGCGAGTTCGTCACCACGTCGATCTCGTCCGGCAAGGACGGAGTCGACGTGGACGCGACCGGTCGCGCGCTGCTCGCCGAGAACCCGCACGTCAAGTTCCAGAACGTCCAGCGCGGCTACCTCAGCTGCCGGCTCGACCGCGCCCAATGGACCTCGGAGTTTCGCATCGTCGACCGCGTCACGACGCCCGGCGGTACGGCGTCCACCCGCGCCACCCTGGTCGTCGAGGACGGCCGTCCCGGAACCCACCTCGCCTGAACGGACCGCTCGATGCTCCGACGCCTTGTTCTGCTCGCCCTCCCGGCGGCGCTCGTCGCCACCCCGCTCGCCGTTGCTGCTGGCAACGACCGTGTCGAGATCAGCGCGACGCCGCAGCCGGTCGAGGTCGTCCCGCTGCCGTGCTTCCCGTCCGGCAAGCTGACGCTCGGCATGACCAACACCGGCCGCAAGCCGACCGTCGCGGACATGCGCGTGTCGGCCGGCCCCGCGCTGACGCTGTCCCGCCGGCAGTTCTCCAGCTACCTGCCCGTCGACCAACTCGTGAAGGCTCCGCTCGAGATCACGGTCCCGCGCGGCACCGCGCCCGCCACCCACACCGTGGATCTGACCGTCGGCAAGGAGGAGTTGAAGGTGCCGGTCGTCGTCAAGCCCGTCCCGGTGCGGGACAACGTCCTGCTCGGTGAGCAGGCGGTCGCGTCCTCCACGCACGGCAACATGCGGCTGTGCGGCGGCGTCGACGGCAACGCCGACTCCGAGCAGTGGGGCGCCAGCGGCTGGCATGACGCCACCAAGGGCGTCTTCCCCGACACGTACGGCGTCGACTTCGCTCAGCCGACCACCGTCGGCCGGGTCGTCCTGCAGACCCTCGACTCGACCCGCTACCCCGCCGCCGCCATGGGCCTGCGCGACTTCGACGTCCAGGTCCGCACCGACTCCTGGACCACCGTGCGAGAGGTCCGCGCCAACACCACGGGCCGCCTGACCGTCACCTTCGAGCCCCGAGCGGTTACTGCCCTCCGTCTGGTGATCCACGACTCCAACGACCACGGGTACTCGCGGATCGTGGAGCTGGAGGCTTACAGCAACTGACATTCAGACCAGCGCGTCCAACACGGCCGTCCGCCGGGCCCACCGCTCGGCGTCGGCCGCCCGGATGTCCCGCGCCACCGACGCCATGACCAGACCCGGCGCGACCAGATCGGTCTTGCTCGCCTCGGCGATCGGTTCCGCCCACTCCGCCGGTACGCCGGCCTGCCCTTGCAGCGCGCCCGTGACAGCGCCCGCCATCGAGGCGATCGAGTCCGCGTCGCGCCCGTAGTTCGTGCCGCCCAGGACGGCCCGCCGTACGTCGCCCTCGGAGACCAGGACGAAGCCGAGCGCGACCGGGAGTTCCTCGATCGCCTTGGTGCGGCTCGGGCGGCGCGCGTCCATCGACAGCTCGCGGTAGTTCGGCCCGACGGTGTCGTAGGGCTCGATCGCCTTCCGCAGGACCGGGATCGCCTCCTCCCAGTCGGTCAGGCCGTCGGCCGCCTCGGCCACCGCCTCGACGGCCCTCCGAGTGCCGTCCTTGGCGAGCTTCAGTGCCGCCTCGACCGCGGAGCCGGCCGTCGCCCCCGGCACCATCGCCGCGGCGACGGCGGCCGCGAACACGCCGGCCGCCTCCCGCCCGTAGCTCGACTGGTGCGCACCGGCGACGTCGAGCGCCTCGGCGTACGCGCCCTCGGGATCGCCCGCGTTGGCGATCCCGACCGGCGCCATGTACATCGCCGCGCCGCAGTTCACGATGTTGCCGACGCCGGCCTCGCGCGGGTCGACGTGTCCGTAGTGCAGCCGGGCGACCAGCCACTTCTCGGCGAGGAAGACGCGCTGCAGCAGCAACGCGTCCGCCTCGAGCTCGGGCACCCACCGGGTGCCGTCGATCATCTTCGGCACCAGCGACTCGGCGACCGCGTAGGCGTCCAGGTGCGTCCGGCGTTCGTCGTACACCTCGACCAGCGCGTGCGTCATCAAGGTGTCGTCGGTGATGTGCCCGTCGCCCTTGTGGTACGGCGCGATCGGGCGCGCGGTGCGCCAGTCGTCGCCGAACCACGGGCCGACGATGCCGGTCACCCGGCCGCCGTGCCGCTCCCGGATCGCCTCTGGGGTCCAGCCCTCGACGGCGCCGCCGATCGCGTCACCGACCGCGGAGCCGACGAGGACTCCTACTGCCTTGTCTTCCAGCCCCGTTCTTGTTGCCTCAGGCATCAGCTGTTGACCTGGCCCCATCCGTCGTTCAGCTTCTTGCCCAGCGCCGCGAGGTCGGTCTTGTTCGCCAGGAACTCCTGGAACGCCGGCGTCGCGATCTGGTCCTTCCACTTCGGGTAGTTCTCCACGCTCTGGAACGGCGCCTTGGTCAGGTCGGCGCCGCTGGCCAGCGTCTGCTGCCAGCCGTTCTTGCCGCCGGTCGCCTGCTGGATCGCGTCCCGGGCCGCCTGGGTGGTCGGGATCAGCCAGTCGCCCTGACCGACCGCGGCCAGGTTCTCGGCCTTCATGAAGTAGTCGATGAACTTCGCCGACTGTTCGATGTGCTTGCCCTCGGCCGGCACCGACAGCGTCTGCGGGTTCGCGGCCTGCTTGCTGCTGGTGCCCTTCAGCGGCGGCAGCACCTCCCACTGGAAGCCCTTCGGGGCCTCCTCGGCGATCTGCTGCGCGACGTAGTTGCCGGCCACGACCATCCCGTACTTGCCGGCGTAGAAACCGGGCAGCACGTCGGTGCCGCTCTGCGTCAGCGAGGTCGGGTCGATCGACTTGTCGCCGTACGCCATCGCGTGGATCCGCTTCGGCACCTCGAGCTCGGCGTCGCCGACCGTCGCCTTGGCGTCCCGGCCGGAGCCCTCGAAGAACTTCGCGTCGAAGTTCAGGCCGAGGTTCAGCATCGTCGCGGTCGGGCTCTTCAGGCCCCAGCCGAGGCCGTACTTGCCGCCCGCGGTCAGCTTCTTGGCGTTCGCGGCCAGGTCGTCCCAGGTCAGCGCGTCACCGGTCGCGGTGATCCCGGCCTGCTTGAGCAGCGCCGAGTTCGCGAACACGACGTACGACTGCAGCAGCGTCGGGGCGGCGTACACCTTGCCGTCCTTGGAGACCGTGTCCCAGACGCCCTGCGGTACGGCGTCCTTCGTCTCCTGGCTCAGGTACGGCGAGAGGTCCGCGAGGTAGCCCTGGTTGATGAAGCCGCTGAGGTCGGCGGACTCGTCGTGGATGACGTCCGGCGCGGTGCCGCCCTGGAACTGGGTGACCAACTGGTCGTGCACGGAGTCCCAGCTGCCCTGGACGTACTCCACCTGGATGTTCGGGTTCGCGGCGTTCCAGTCGGCGACGATCTTCTTGGTCGCGGCGACCGTCGACTTCTGGAAGGCGAGGCTCTGGAACTTGAGCGTCACCTTCTCGTTCGAGCCGCCGGAGCTGTTGTCGTCGTTGCTGTTGCCCCCACACGCGGCCAGCGTCACCAGGGCGCTCGCCGCGAGCAACGCGGTCATGACCTTCTTCATTACCTCTCCTAACCTTTGACTGCGCCGCTGAGCAGGCCGGAGGTCAACCGGCGCTGCAGGAAGGCGAAGAACACGAGACTGGGTACGGTGGCCAGCACGGAGGCGGCGGCGAGCGGGCCGAACTGCACCTGGCCCTCGGCCCCGACGAACCGGGCGAGCACCAGCGGAAGCGTCTTGAGCTCCGGGTCCTGCAGCAGGACCAGGGCGAAGAAGAACTCGTTCCACGCCGAGATGAAGGTGAACATCGCGGTCGCGATCAGGCCCGGGCGGAGCAGCGGCATCACGATCGAGACGATCGTCCGGAGCCGCCCGGCGCCGTCCACCGACGCGGCCTCCTCCAGCTCGCGCGGCACCGCGGCGACGTACCCCTGCAGCATCCACAGGGCGAACGGCAGCGACCAGACCATGTACACGATCACCACGCCCGGGATCGTGTTCGTCAGGTGCAGCGGCCGCAGGATCATGAACAGCGGGATCACGATCAGGATCACCGGGAACACCTGGCTGACCAGGATCCAGCCGTTCGTCAGCGGCCGCAGCCGGCTGCGGAACCGGGCCAGCGCGTACGACACCGGGAGGGCGACGATCAGCACCAGGATCGTGGTGTAGATCGAGATCTGCAGGCTGTTGCCGAGACCGCGGACCAGGCCCTGCTCGTTCAGCGCGTCGGAGTAGTTGGACACGTCGAAGTTCTTCGGCAGCAGGCTCGGCGTGATGCTGGCGAACTCCTGCGGCGACTTCAGCGAGCTCGAGATCAGCCAGAGCAGCGGGAAGCCGAGGAACACCAGGTACACCACGACGGCGACGTACTGCAGGACGCGGGCGGCCGGACGCGCTCTCATGCTTCGCTCCGGAGCCGGTTCCGCAGGTAGAAGAACAGGAACAAGATGATGATGACCACCATCACGTCACCCATCGCGGCGGCCATCCCGAAGTTCCCGTAGCGGAACGCCTCGTTGTAGGCGAACAGCATCGGCAGCATCGTCTTGCCGCCCGGGCCGCCGGCGGTCAGCACGTAGACCAGTCCGAACGAGTTGAAGTTCCAGATCATGTCCAGGCTGGTGATCGCGACGATCACGGTCTTGAGCTGCGGCAACGTGATGTTCCAGAACTGGCTCCACGCCCCGGCGCCGTCGACCGCGGCCGCTTCGTAGAGGCTGCGGTCGATGCCTTGCAGGCCGGCGAGCAGCGTGACCGTGGTCATCGGCATGCCGACCCAGATGCCGACCACGATCACGGCCGGCAGCGCCGTACCGAAATCGCCGAGGAAGTTGATCGGGTGGTCGGTGAGGTGCAGGGTCTGCAGGACCTCGTTCACCGGGCCGTTGGTCGGGTGCAGCAGCAGGCGCCACATGATCGCGACGACGACCGGGGGCATCGCCCACGGGATCAGCGCGAGCGTGCGGGCGACGCCGCGGAACTTGAGGTCGGTGTTGAGCAGCAGCGCCAGGCCGAGCGCGGCCACGAACTGCAGGATCGTCACCGACAGCGTCCAGATCACGCCGATCCGGAACGAGTCCCAGAACAGGTCGTTCTGCAGCAGCTTGCCGAAGTTGCCGAAACCGATGAAGTTCGTGTCGACGTTCAGGCCGGCGCGGGCGTCGGTGAAGCCGAGCGCAATCCCGCGGATCAGCGGGTACACGCTCAGCAGCAGCACCGGCAACAACGCCGGCAGGAACAGCAGGATGGCCTCGCGATTCTGCCTCGGCTTCCCGGCCTTCTTCTTGTCCAGCTGCGGCGGCGCGGTCAGGGTGGCGGTCATGGCGTGGACTTCCTGACACTGAGGGACGGCTGTACGACGATCCGCCGCGGCGTCCGGTCGTTGTCCTCGATCCTTGCCAGCAGCAACTCCGCCGCCCTTCGTCCACGCTCGGCCGAGCCGAGGTTCACACTCGTCAGCGGCGGGAAGCTCTGTTCGGCCAGCTCGCTGTCGTCCATCCCGACCACCGCCACGTCCTTCGGCACCTCCAGCCCCGCTGCCGCCAACTCGTGCATGAGGCCCACCGCGAGCAGGTCGTTCGCACAGATCACCGCATCGAAGGCCACGGCCGCCAGGAGCTCGGGGGCGGCGGCGCGGCCGGCCACGAAGGTGAAGTCGGTCGCCTCGGCGACGGCGGTCGGCTGCAGGTCGTGCGCCTTCAGCGCGTCCGCGAAACCTTTGGCCCGGGCGGCGCCGGGAACGGTGTCGGCGGGGCCGTTCAGGAAGGCGAGCCTCGTACGGCCGCGCGACACCAGGTGGTCGACGGCGAGCAGCATGCCCTTCGGGGAGTTCGCCCGTACGGTGTCGACGCCCGCCTTCGCCGGGACGTTACCGGCGACCACCACGGGCACCTCGCACTCGCGGATCGACTTCACCAGGTCCTCGTCGACGCGGAGCGGGCTGATCAGCAGCCCGTCGGCGTACCCGCGCGCCATCCCCCGGACCAGCGCGACCTCGTCCACGACGTCCGGTCCGGTCGTCGTCACCACCAGCCGGTAGCCGGCCGCGGACACGACCTCCTCGACGGCGCGCATCATCGTCACGTACACCGGGTTGCCGACGTCGGCGACCGCCAGCGTCAGCTGGAAGGTCCGCCCGACCTTCAGCGACCGCGCCCGCGCGTCCGGGACGTACCCGAGCTCCGCGACCGCCCGCTGCACCCGCTCGACCATCTCCTCGGTGGCCGGCAGCCCGTTCAGCACGCGCGACACCGACGCCACCGAGACCCCGGCCGCCCGGGCCACCCCAGCGATCGTCGGACGACTCACGCCGACCTCCTGTAATCGTTCTTGTAATCGTTTACAACCCAGACAGTAGAGCGCCGCCGCCGCGCGGTCAACACCGCGCGGCTCACATCCTCCCGTTCACGACACGCGCCGGGGTCTGGAGACACGTCATGACGTGTCTCCAGACCTCGCGGCCTGTCGCAAACGCGGCTTACCCGGCGCGGTAGAAGAGCCAGGCGTCGGCCATCCGCTGGGACTGGCCGGGGGTGAACTCCGTGTAGCAGGAGTCGAACGAGTAGTCCATGTAGTTGTGGATCGGGTCCTCGCCGGGCGCCTTGCAGGTGTCCTTGCCGACCGGGCAGCCGCTCGTCGGGGTCTTCTCCGCGGGCGTGTCGGCGACGAAGTCGCCCTTCGCGCTGCAGCCGCCGTAGAACGTGTGCTCCAGGTTCAGCCAGTGGCCGACCTCGTGCGTCGTCGTCTCGCCCTGGTCGAACCGGCCCGCGTACGTGGTCGACGTACCGAGGAACGACTCCCAGTCGACGACCACGCCGTCGAGGTACGCCTGGCCGGGCTTGGTGACGATGTCCGGCAGGTACGCCCAGCCGAGGTAGTCGCCGGCCGTCGTCGAGTACAGGTTCAGGTCGCCCGGTCCCCCGGTGTGCAGGGCCTGCTTCATGCCGTGCTCGCCGGTGCCGCCCGGGTTCGCGTAGAACCACGCTGCGTTGTCGGTGCGCGTCACCCCCGCCAGCTTGAAGGTGAACCCGGTCTGGTCGCCACCTTCACCACCGGCGTACGTGTTGTTCAGTACGGCGATCTGCGCGCTGATCTGGCGCGCCGTCAACGCCCCGATCGAGCCGTCCGTGACCACGTGGAAGTAGACCGGAACGGTCACGCCGAAACCAGCCTTCGCCTTGCCCTTCGCCGACGCCGGCAGGTCCTGGGCGACCTGGCCGAGATCCGGCTCCCGCGCGCCGCCGCGGGCGTGCACGACACTCTCCTCCGAGACGCACGCCTCGTCCCCGGGCGGACCCGAGGCCTGGCTCTGCGTACCGGTCAGCCCGGCACCGAGCATCGCCGTCACCGCGGCGAACCGCGCCGCCCTGCTCCACCTCATGACTGCCCCCTGCTGACTCGCGACCCCCAGGCCAATTCGACTGTAGGCAGCGGGCAGGCGCAGCGGAAGAGGTTCTACTCGTCGTCCTCGTCGGCGCCGGGGCGCTCCGCCCAGGGGGTCTCCTTGGCGGGGCGGACCACGATCAGCTTGTCGCCCGCGGCGAGGACCGAGACGTTCGAGTCGTAGTACCGGTGCACCTTGCCGTCGCGGACCACCGACACCACCCGGTCCGGTACGGCGGACGGCGGCTTGCCGACCTCGCGGCCGAGGACCGGGCGCTCGGCGACCTCGAGCCCCTCGCCGTACGTCAGCAGGTCCTCCATCACCTCGCCGAGGTTCGGGCTGACCGCGGACAGGCCGAGCAGCCGACCGACCGCCTCCGACGACGTGACGACCGCGTCCGCGCCGCTCTGCCGCAGCAGCGGCACGTTGTCCTCCTCGCGGACCGCGACCACGACGTGCGCGTTCGGGTTCAGTTGCCGCACCGCCAGCGTCACCAGCACGGCCGAGTCGTCCCGGTCGGTCGTCACGATCACCTCGCGCGCGGTCATCACCTCGGCGCGCCGCAGCACCGTCCGGTTGGTCGCGTCGCCGTGGAAGGCGGCCATCTGGTCGTTGCCCGCGTCACCGATCGCCTGTGCCCGCGGGTCGATCACCACGATGTTGTCGCGCTTGACCCCGTTGCTCAGCAGGGTCTGCACCGCCGAGCGGCCCTTGGTGCCGTAGCCGACGACGATGGTGTGGTCCTTCATCCGTTTCCTCCAGCGCGTGTCGCGCATGATCCGGCGACCCTCGGTGGCCAGCACTTCCAGTGTCGTACCGACCAGCACCACCAGGAACGAGATCCGCAGCGGCGTCACGATGAAGGCGTTCACCAGCCGGGCCGCCGGCGTCACCGGCGTGATATCGCCGTACCCGGTCGTGGTGAGCGTGACGGTGGCGTAGTAGATGCTGTCGATCAGGGTGACGGTACCGTCGTAGCTGTCCTTGTAGCCGTCACGGTCGACCACCACGATCAGAACCATCAGCGTCAGCAGCCCCAGCGCGACCAGAAATCGGCTGAAGAGCTGAAAGAGCGGCGAGCGGGTGCTCGCGGGCAGGTTGACCAGCAGGCCGTGCGGATGGCGACCGATGGGAAGAGGTGGCACGGTTCAGACGATATTCCACCGGGGGCCGATCCACCGCATGCGACAGGCTCCGGTCGGACAGTGCGACACTCACCATCAGGTTGTCGCCGTCCCGAACCACCCTGGACCGCATCCGCAGCCGCTCCAGCGTCCGGAGCATCGCGTGGTTCTCCGGCTGCACCATGCACACGACCCGGTCGGCGCCGAGCGCCCGGGCCTCCCCCACCACCTGGCGCAGCAACCGCAGCCCGAGGCCCTGGCCCTGCCAGCCGTCCTCGACCAGTACGGCGACCTCCATCGTCGTGCTGCCCAGCTCCTCCCACGGCGCCGCCGTCGCCATCCCGACGACCGCATCGCCGACGGAGGCGACGACCGACACCCCGCCGGCCGGTGCGGACAGGTGCCGCGCGGTGCGGGCGGTCAGCTTCGGCATCGGGACGTGGTACCGCCGGGTGCGGCTCTCGTACGAGCACCGCTCGTGCATCGCGACCACGGCGTCGGCGTCCTCGACGGTCGCGATCCGCAGCTCCGGCACGCCGCTCCCGGGCCGCGGGCCGTCCGGTACGTCGAACCGCTCGGCCAGCCGCCCCGCGATCTCGACCAGGACGTCGGCCCGCGCCCACTCGGCGGGGGTGTACTCGTCGAAGCCCTGCAGATTGCCGAGCTCGTCGTCCACCGACACCGGGTCGTCGATCAGCCGCAGTACGGCGCGCAGGTACCGGGTCGGGGCGTCACTGAGTACGTCGGCCTGGCACGGGCGGACCGTCGTACGGACACACCCCGCCTCCGCGACCAGCGCGGTCAGGTCGTCGGCGGTCCAGCCGACGCCGGTGGAGACCACCAGCTCGTCGACGGCGCCGGTCTCGGCGGTGAAGACCTCGAGGCTGAGGATGTTGATGTCGTCCGCACCACACCGTGCAGCGAGTTCGGCCAGCGCACCGGGCCGGTCGGCGAGTTCGGTCCTGATCTTCCAGAGCATGCGGACGCCCTCCCTCGTGAAAACGTCCTCCCACTCTGCGTGGGGCCTGTTGCCCTGCCGGGTCCGGAATGTTACGCGCGCGTCAACGTTTGCGGCGTACCTTCGGCAGCTTCGGGAGCTTCGGCTTTCGTGCGGCCAGGGCGGCGCCGGACTCGCGCTTGTCGAGGTCGGCATGCCGCAGCAGCTCCGGGTAGGTGCTCTGCGGCACCGCCGGGTAGGTCGTGACGATCGCGTCGCCGGAGAACACGAAGAAGATCGCCTGGCCGTCCTTGATCACCTTCAGCAAGGACCCGTCGCGCACGGTCAGCGCGTGCTCCACGGCCTTCCGCCGTGCGGAACGCTTCGCCAGCGCGGCCTGCACCGCCTGCTGCGCCGGCTCCCGCCCGTGCCGCACCGCCTCGACGACCAGCGGCCCGTACCGCACGCCGTACTTGACCAGGTTCTTCGCCAGCCGGCCCTGCCCGTTCGCTCCACCCGCCATATCCCGAGCGTACTGATCCCTGCGGTCACCCCCGTACCGAAGAACGGGTAGTGGTCGGCTCCGGCGGTCCTCCGGCGGTGCAGGCCACGCCGGGCACCCGACCGCGGGTCTGGAGCAGGGGGGACCACTACCCGTTCTTCGGTACGCAGCCCGGCCCGGTCGACATGCGACGGCTCGCCGCGTCAGGCACCATGGAGGCCGTGACCACCCCCAATCCGCGTCGGCCGATCATGCCCGGCAACAAGTTGTTCGAGTCGCTGCCCGGGGCCGCCGATCCGGCGACCGTGAGCGAGGCCGCGCACCGGACCGCCGAGCTGCTGGTCCGCGGTGTGCGGAAGTCCGAGGACGCCGACGTGCACGCCCGGGTGGTCAAGCTGGCCGACGAGTATGGCCTCGACGAGCTCGCCGAGCTGTGGTCCGACTCCCCCGCCGACTCGCTACCCGGCGCGCTGTGGCGGCTGTACGTCCTGCGCTCCTGGGTACACGCGAACGCCGAGGAGGTATCGCGCGAGTTCACCACCGGCCGCAAGTACGCCGAGGTCCACGCGGTCGTCGCCGGCGTCGCGGAACCACCCGGTCCCACCGAGGTCCGCGACATGGTGGACGCCGTACTGCGCGGCGTCGCGACCGGCGACTTCGCCACCACCCTGGACCGCGCGGCAGCGTTCGCGCGGATCGTGGCCACGGGCCGCGCGCATCTCGCCGACGACGGCCACGACCGGGTCCTGGCCGCCTCGAAACTGGTCGAGACCGCAGACCAGCTCCAGATCGCCGCCCGCACCGAACGCGCCGGAAACCTCTGGTAGTTGCACCGCGCGGCGCCGGATGTTATGGCGTCCAGCGTCCGGAAAGCCAACAGGACAAGGGGTTTGAGCACCCGCTACACTGTTCGAGGTGTCGGGCCGGTGCAAGCCCCGGGTCCCAAAATAAGCCGCTACGAGCGGCCACGCGCCGTGAGGCGCTTCCCGGTCCGGCACCCTCATTCAGTGGCGCACCTGATAGCGCAGGTGGAGGACGCGGTCGCCTTGGAGTACCTCAGGGTCCTCCAACAGGTGCTGGGCGTTGACGGAGCCGAAGTACCGCTTGCCGGACCCGAACACGACCGGCACGACGTCCATGCGCACCTCGTCGACCAGGCCCGCGGCGAGCATCTGGCCGCCGACATCGCCGGCGGCGACCTCGACCACGCGGTCACCGGCGAGCTCCTGCGCCTTGGCCATGGCGGCCTCGATGCCGTCGACGAAGTGGAACGGTGCCTCTGGGTCCCAGCCGTCTGGTGCCGGGCGGTGCGTCACGACGATCACGTGGTCGATCCCGGCCGGAGGGCTCCCGTCCCAGCCGTCGGTGATGTCGAAGACGTGCCGGCCGGCGATCGTCACCCCGATCTGGTCCCAGTACGCGCGGGTGTAGTCGTGGGAGACCTGCGACACCTTCACCACACCGCTCTCGTCCAACGGGACGTCGCCGCTGGTCAACCAGTCGAACAGCGGTCCGGGCTGGTCTTTCTCGTCCGCGACGAAGCCGTCCACCGACACCGAGGCGTACATGACTACCTTGCCCATCGGACTCCTCTCCTCTGCTCTGGGGAGCCCTCAAGGTAGCGCGTCGTGAGCTGGCGCTCTTGTAAGAAATCAATCGGCCGGCAGCGGCCAGCCCTCCAGCACGTGGCCGGGGTGTTCGCGCTGGAACCGCCGCCGGACTTCGAGGTACCGGGTCGGCGTGAGCCCGGTGAACTCCCGGACCTCGTGGCCGAAGTGGGCCTGGTCGAAGTACCCCGCGGCACCGGCGAGTTCGCCCCAGTCGACAGGTCCGGCGGGGTCGATCGAGAACAGCGTGGCGGTGAGCCGATAGGTGCGGGCCAGCCGCTTCGGCGTGACCCCGACGAGCTCCTTGAACCGCTGCGCCAGATGAGTGCTGCTGACACCGGCCGCCACGCTCAGCTCACCGATCGACACCGCCCCGTCCGCCGCCGCGATGACGCTGCTCGTATGGCGGACCAGCCCCACTCCGGCGGTCTCGCAGAGCCGTCGCATCAGCTCTTCCTCGAGCAGCGTCAGCATCTCGTGCGGCCCGTCCGCCGCGGCCAGCCGCTCTCGCAGCTCAGCGACCGCGGCCCGGCCCCAAACCTGCTCGATGGTCACCGGCCGGTCGCAGAGCTCAGCCGCGGGCATCCCCAGGAACGGCGCCAGCCCCCACGGCTTGACGTGCACCCCGACAGACCGGGTCCAGAGCGGGTACCCGAACTCCACCGCGCGGGTAGGCATGGTGACCACACAACCGTCCGCATACTCGGCCAGCTCGACGTCCCTGCCGGCCCGAATCCGGAACGGCGCCCCGAGATTCACGATGAGCAGTGCCGACGGACTCGGCGGCAACATGAACCGCGCATACGGCGGCACACCCTCCAGGTAATAGAGGTCGTCGATCAGCCCATCAAGCGGCACCCGCGGCACCCTGGACACATACTCCACACCCCCAGCATCGCACCGGTAACGCACGCACGGGGATGCCCTCGCTGGTCAAGTCTCATCAGCAGGTGACGGAGCCTGCCGTCGGGTGGTCGCGTAGCGCGCGATCGCATCCCAGGTGTCATGAGCCAGCGACTCGAGCGTCTCCCTCGGGGTGTTCCGGTGTCGTGCGACCGCCATTCCCACCGATTCGTCGGGATCGTCCGCCAACCTCACCAGCAGAGCAGCCGTGAGCTTTCGCTTCATGGCGACCATGTGTCGCACGCGGGGATCGGGATCGGCGGCCGCACCTCCAGCACGAGAGCGGAACGGTCTTGTTCTGCGCGACACCGGCGCGTTCGTCCGGGAATCGCTCGACGATCTCCATCCAGACACCCGGAGCAGCCTCCTCGAGCGCCGCTCGACGATAGCTCTGCGGATCCGAACTCTCCCGAAGCCGGACAAACTCCTCAGGCCGACCGAATCACCGACCACGCCTCCTCTTTGGTCGAGCTGCGCGATCACACAGACCCCAACTGATCCACGATATCCAAATCGCCTTCGGTGGTGACCACAGCGATCCACGAGCGATCCCCAGCGAGGAAATAGTGATGCTCGGGTATTTCGAGCAATGCACCGACGACCGAAGCAGCGTTGTCGCCGTCAAAGCGTATCCCGTACGGCGAGAGACCGTCCCCGACATGCTCGACCACCCCGCCTGCCCGAAGGCGCCTCAGTACCTCCCGGTACACCACCTCGACTATCCGCGTGTCATCCACGATCCGCCGGTGCACATGCCTTCCGTCAACGCGACCCCAATCGATCTTGGTCTCACTGACCGGAAAGCGCCCCGCCAGCCAGTCGAAGACCTCCGACGCATCACAACGCCCGAGCCCCGCAAGCGGAGGCTCGGCATACACCGTCTCTTCCCACCAACTACCAGTCACCATCACACCCAAACTTGCCTTGCCACGACTCGGAGGCGAGAGCAGCCTCTCGGCGGCTCGGAGCGCGCAAGCGTCAGGATCCGATCGTCGGCCGTCATGTTGGCTGCGATCGGGTCAGGTACAGCTCGTAGTCGCCGGTGGCCACGAGGTCGCGCGCTGCGGTGAGAATCGCGGCGACGCCGGGCTCCCGGATGATGACGCCGTCGCTGACACGAAATAGGCGCCGGCGGCGTGCTCTCCAGCTTCTTTCCAGCGCTGTTTCCGCCGCCGCGCGACCATCCGGCCGGCACCGACCGCTCCGCGTCGGACACCACAAGATCAACCTCAGGCTCGGTATCACAACCGCATACCGACTAACGCCGAACTACTGACTCACGATACTGACGAGGCACTCACTTACGGCATCGGCCAATCGTCACTCCTGGTCCCGGACAACAGCCATCTCGCTGTTACCGCGGAACCCGATCCATTCGAAAATCCCCGACTGGCGGATAGAAGTCTGCTCGGAACCCTTAGGAGAAATGACGACATGATACCCCGGCCGCAGCACAATCCTTACCACTCCGCTCTTGAACGCCACCAGCGACGCGACCTCCTTGCCAACAAGCATTGCAAGGTCTCCGACTACCGTTGCTTGCGCGTGCGCGAGGTCGGTCATCGACGCATCGGCCAGTTCTACCTCCGCATCGGTTGAGATCAAGAACTCGTTAGCCAGTTCGATACGATGTACATCCGCGTGCATCTCTGCGCGCAGGACACGCGAGTCGCGGACTCCGAATATCCACCGATCCGGCAATTCTCTGAGCATCATTACCCACCTGGTAGATAGTCGAAGATGTTTCCAATAACATCTCCCGGTTTCCCATTAGGAAGCTGTGGATGCACGTCACCAGTCCTCGGATTGACGAGCATGTCCGGATTCTTTCTCGACCCGACACCACGCCATGCCGCATCATTCTTCACTCTATGAATAGCATCTTTGATCTGCTTCACCGTATAGCCAGTCTCGTTGGCTATTGCGTTTGGCCGCGACACCAGTCTGCACGGCGCCTTTGGCGGCGCACCACATGAATCATAGTCGCCGTCGTCGTCTGGCGGTTGGGCAGCGCTGCTGCTACCCGCGTTGGATCCAGCATCGCCAGCGGTGTTGTCGGATCCCGAGGCCGCATTTTGCAGGATCTGGTCGATGAGTTGGCCGATCGCGTCGCCGATCGGGACTCCCGCACCGGCCAGGATGATGCCGCCGGCAATGACACCGCCGCCAGGTGCACCCGCGATGGCTGGCTGGCCCGGGTGGCCGCAGTTGGCGGAATGGCAGATCTGGATGCTGTTGAACCAGTTGTAGGAGCCGGTGGTGCCGACGCTGTCGACGACGGAACCGGTGGAGTCGAGGGCGTGTTGGTACTGCTGGTCGGACCAGGCGGTGGTTTCGTCGGTTAGGTCGTCTCCGGAGGTGACGACGGTGGCCGGCTGTGACGGGTCGGTTGGGCAGAGCGGGTTTCCACTGGCACAGACGGGGTCGCCAGGTGGCGGCTGGTCGATCGTCTTGGCCTCGTGCTCCAGCTCATCCTGTTCCGCCTTGATCTTCTTCTTCAGCTGGCACTGTGCGTCGCATTTCGGAGGCGGTTTCGGGCCGCAGCCGCGCTTGCAACCGCCGCCACCGCCTCCACCGTCACCGTCACCGCCGTCGCCATCGCAGCCTTTCGGGTGGCCGTGGCACTTGGGGTCTGGTTCTGGCGGGCAGTGCTTTCCACCGCCCGGTTTCGTGCACTTCTTCGGGGGGCACGTGTTTGTTTTCTTGCAGTCCTTCTTGGGCGGGGGTGGCGGCTTTGGGGGATCCTCGGGACAGACTCTGATGGGCCGCGCGTCGTCATTGGGATTAAGCGGGTCGGGAACAGTCCAGACGCACCCGCGTTCGAGTTCGGGGTCGCTCGGGCGGTGCCCGTCCGGATCGTTCAGCGTGATCGGATTTCCACCTGCATAGCCGTACAGGTTGAGGACCGAGCTTGCTGTGCCGGCGTTGTGGGTGATGGTGTCTCGGGAGTTGAAGGTGCCGGTGCCGGGGTTGTACCAGCGGGCGCCTTGGTTGACGTCGCCGGAGCGTGGGTCGGTCCAGTCGCCTTGGTAGCCGACGCGGTACTTCAACCCGGTGGCATTGGTCGAGTTTCCGAACGGGTCGTAGGTGCGGGTGTCCGGCAGACCAGTCCCGAGGGTGGTGTCGGCGGGGTCGAAGCCTGCGACGATGTCGCCGTGTCGGTCGGCCAGGACAAGGCGTTTCGTGGTCTCGTAGCCGACCGCGAGCAGCCCGTCGGAGGCGGCGCGGCCGAAGAACTGGGTGCCGTCCGAGACGACCTCATCGCTGAAGCCGTCGTAGCGCATCCGCGCGGTGCCGGCCTGGATGGGTCGGTCGAGGGCGTCGTAGGTGAAGTCGCGGTCGGAGCGGGTGATCATCCGGTCGAACGCGTCGAAGCTGAATGCCTCGGTCGTCGTTCCGGTGGTCTCGGTGAGCAGTGCGCCGCGGGGTGAGTACGTGTAGGTCGACGTGCCGTCGTTGAGCAGGCGGTTGCGTTCGTCGTACGAGGCCAGTTTGGTGCCGGCCTTGGTGCGGTTGGAGTTGGCGTCCCACTCGTAGCCGGTGGCGGTTGTTCCCTTCGTCCAGGAGGTGAGCCGGCCGAGTTGGTCGTAGGCGTAGGTGTTGTTGCCGGCACCGGCGACACCCGTGGTGTTCTTCGACGTGACGTTGTTGTCGGCGTCGTATCCATAGGTGATCGACGAGACGGGTGCAGTGCCGGCTTTGAGTACGTCGGAGTTCATCCGGCCGTAGGTGTCGTAGCCGATCGTGCGGACCCGGTTGGAGCCGTAGTCGATCGAGGCGAGTTGCCCGGCGGCGTTGTAGCCGAGGGTCTGCAGGATGCGGGTGACCGGATCGGTGACTGTCGCCGGTCGACCGTTCACGTACGTGAAGTCCGCAGTTCCGGCAGCGTCGATCCGCTGGGTCAGCTGACCGTCGGGGTTATAGCCGTGGGTCGACGTACCGGACGGGCCGTCGGCGCGCAGGAGCATGCCGCGGTCGTTGTAGGTGTAGGTGTTGACGCCGTCGAGCGCGCTGGAGGTCGCTAGCCGCCCGGCCAGGTCGTAGGTGAGGTTCCGAGCCGCGGTTGGCGCCTCTGCACCGGTTCCCGTTTCGGCCTCGAGCCGCCCAGCCGCGTCGAAGGTCCGCGTCCGCTGCACCCCACCCGGAGACAGCAGCGACACCGGATTCCCAGCCGCGTCGTAGGACGCCGTCCATGTCCGGTCAGCCAGCGCGGGATGGGCAGTGGTGGACGGTTCGATGACCTTCTCGGGCAGGCCGAGCGTGTTGACCGTATAGGTAGTCGAGTTCCCGCGTCCGTCGGTGTAGCGGGTCCGGTTCCCGGCGGCGTCGTACCCGTAGGAGATGCTGATCTGGTTTGTCGCCGACACCGGGTCGGTCTGTGAGGTCAGCCTGCCGAGCGCGTCGTAGGTGTACGTCGAAGCACGGTTCCCCGATGCTGGTGCCGACGAGACCAGGTTCCCGTCCAGGTCGTAGCCGAGCACGGTGGTGCCGAGGGCGACGTTCGACGCATTCAAGGTCTTCGACGCCACCAGTTGCCCGGCCTTGTCGTACGTCGCGATGCTGCTGCGCCCCATCGCATCGGACGAGCGCACCTGCCGGCCCGCGTAGTCGTAGCCCAGCTGGGTGACGACGTTGTTCGGGTCCGTGGACTTGGTCAACTGTCCAAGCGTGTCGTACTCGCTCAGCACAACCGCACCTGACGGCGACTGGGCATTGATGACGTTGTCCCGGTCGTCGTAGGTCAGCCGGGTGACGAAGTTCGCCGCGGTCGGTTTCCGCTCGACGTCGGTCGACGTCACGACCCGGTCGAGATCGTCGTAGGTGTACTTCTTGACAGCGCCGAGCGGGTCGGTCGTCGTCTCCACGTCCCCGTTCGGGGTGTAGGTGATCTTGGTGACCGCCCGTTCGTCGTTCGTCTTGCCGGGCGCGTCGACCTGAATCTGCCGGTTGAGGTGGTCGTAGGTGAACCGGGTCGCGTTCCCGCGCTCGTCGATCTGCTGCAGCAGGTTCCCGACCGCGTCATAGCTGAGGCTCGTCTTCGGCGTCACCGCAGTCCCGCTCGGCGGCGTGTACGACGGTGCGGTCACCTCGACGGTGCGGCCGAGCTTGTCGAACGTCGACTTCACCACGTTGCCGAGCGCGTCCTTCGACGAGGTCGCCTGCCCGAACGCGCCGTACCCGACCATCGCGGTCGGCTGCACATCGGCCGGCGTCCCGCCGTCCTGCTCGGCCTTCACCCTCGGAGCGATCGTCTTGATGAGCCGCCCGAGTTCATCGTTCACGTACGCCGTCGTGAAGTCCGCCTTGACCGCGCCGCTCGCGTTACCGCGCGGCGTGGTCATCGAAGTGGCGAGCCCGCGCTGGTCGTAGGCCCAGGACGTCGTCATCGCACCCGAGGTGTTTTCCACGGTCTGCGACACCCGTCGCCCGGCCGCGTCGAACACATAGTTGGTCGCCTCGGTCACCGCGGTCTCCCCCGCGATGGTGGCGTTCGACCAGTTACCAGTGTTCTCCTGACGGGTCACGTTACCGGCTAGGTCACGGGTGTAGGACGTCTTGCGCTTCAACCCGTCCGGATCAATGGTCTCCGAAGCGACCCGGCCCGCAGCGTCGATCGTGTACCTCGTGGTGGTCTCCCCGTCGTCGGTGACCGCTTCGATCCGGTTTCCGGCCCCGTCGTACGTGTTCTTCTCCAGCACGTATGGCCGCGTCGAGCCGTCCGGCTTGTGAAAACCTTCGAGAGTCTTGGTCTTGAGCGTGTCGTCGAGGTTGTAGGCGTACGTCACCAGCCGGCCCATGGCATCCACCTCGGACCGCTTACGCCCGGCCAGGTCGTACTGCGTCTTCGACCGGACGGCGTAGTCGATTCCTTCCCGAGGACCGTCGACAGGTGGGTTGTTCGGATCCGCCGGGAGATTCATGTCCCAGACCTCGGTCAACATGTTCAGATCCGAGTACTTGTACTCGAACCGGTTCCCGTTCGCGTCCTCCGACCAAGTCCGGTTCCCCGACTCGTCGTACCCCTGCTGCGACAACTTGCCGTCGGCATCGACCGTCGACGCCAGCCGGTTGCGGTCGTCGTAGCTCATCGTCGTCACTCGCGGCTCGTCCGACGTCTTCAAATCCCGCGCAGTCGTCTTCACGACGTTGCCGTCCGCGTCGTACTCCAGCTCGGCTCGCTGCTGGTGCTGCTCCCCCGTGACCGCGTCCGTCGTCACCGGCCCGGTCACCGCCGTGATCCGCGACATCTTGTCGTAGTCGTACGTTGTCGTGACGCCGCCCGGGTAGGTGTCCGAGATCTGGGTCTCGGTCTTCTTCCGCCCGATCTCGTCATAGGTGTACTTCGTCACCAGACCGGATGGTGCCGTCGTCTGCACCACGGTCCCGTACTGGTCGTACAGGTACTGCGTCACTGCGGTCGTCGAGGCGTTCACCTTCACCGACTCAGTCTTCAGCAGCCCCGGCGGCATCGGCTTTCCATCCGGGCCGAGCTGCACACCATCGGTGTACGTGAACAACTTGACCCAGCCGTCCGGGCTCACGTCCGACGCAACATCGCCGTTGACCGTCAGATTCGAGTACCGCTTGTACGTGTCATCGGTCGCGCTCGCCGACCGCCCGTCCCGCAGCGTCGCCATCTTGTCCCACCGCGGATCCAACGCCGGCCACGCGTCATCGCGGTGATAGGTCGTGTACGACGTATAGCACTCTCCCGCAGCACGGCATGTCTTCGTCGACGTCACGTTCCCGCGATCGTCATACCCCATCGCGACCACATCACCCATCTCACTGGTGACCGCGGTCAACTGCCCCTTCTTGTCATGGGTGTAACTGCGAATCGCATACCCCGTGCCATCGGTCCAGTTCTGCGTCGTGCCTGCCGTTGGCGGCTGACGTGTGCCCTCACCCTTTGGCCGACCGGTACGCCGCAACCAACCACCAAGCGCGTCGTACTCGTAGACGTAATCGGCGTTGTTGGGCCCGGTCACGTGCACGATGCGGCGCGGGAAGTTCTTGAGCCTGGTCAGCCACAGGGAGCCGGGCGGCATCTCCGGGATGCCTACGATCCAGGCGGCGCCGTTCTCGTCGACATACCTCTCGACTCGGTCGTTGGCCCGGTTGTACTGCACTTCGGCAGTTGTACGACCGCCCGCCGACGTGATCGATGTCAGCTGATCGGACGCGTTGCGGCCCTGCTGCCAGTGCGACTGCACATCCCTCGTCGTCAGCGGATGCGAGTACAGCGCGACCTCATCGATCTGACCGGTGAAGTATCGCACCGTCTGCGTGCCGTACGACGGCCACGCACTCGGAGCAGCCGCCACGGACGCCCCGATCTCGTTCACCGGGAACTGCGCGTGGTCCACGACGCTTTGGGTGATGGTGCCGATCGCGACACCATCGAGGTACAGCGACTGCCTCGTGCCCATCGAGCTCAGTACAACGTGGTGCCACTGGCTGTCGTTGACCAGTGTCGACGATGTCATGGGCTCAGCCGTACCGTGCCAGAACTGTCCACGGAGCTTGCCGTCCGCCCCGACGTACAGCACCGGCATGCCGCCAGTCGTGGTCGGGCCCAGCCTCTGCTTCTGATAGCCGAGCAGCGGTTGACTCGTCGAGCCGCTTGTCTTGAACCACAACTCGACTGCCTGGTCGCGGCTGCGCGTCGCAAGGCCGTTCGCCAGCGAGACCCAGGAATTGCCATTGAAAGAGACGGACTTGTCCGCGTCGCCGACACCGCTCAGCGGGCTCGACTGACCGAACTGGACGTTGGTGTAGGTGCCGAAGGCGTCGCGCTGCGCGATGTCGATCTCGTTGGTCGCGTCGCTGTCCGTGCCGTCGTCGGCGAACCGGAAGTAGCCGTCAGGCTTGCTGTCGAGCACGGCGCTGCGGTAGTGCGAGCCCTGTTCCGAGCCGTACGTCGTGCACTTCTGCTCTGCGTTGCACGACTTGGTCAGAGCATCGCCGGTGTACTCGTAGGTCCACGTCAGCGGCGTGCCGTTGACAGGCTGCGTGCTGACCGACGCGACGTGCTTCTTGTCGGCCGTCCAACCGAATGTCAGCTTCCGGCCGGCACCGTCCAGACTCGCCGCGGACTCCAAGGTCCCGTCAGCACGGTACGCCAGTGCGAGAGGTTTGCCCTGCGTGCCGTAGATCTTGCTCAGCTTCCCCGTACCCGCCGCGAACTCGTACTTCGTACCCGGCACGATCTGCAGCGTCCATGGTCCCGTCGCCGACGCGGCCGTCAAGGTCGTCTTGGCTCCGCGTGGCGCCGCGAACGTCCCGTTGGCGTTCCCGCCGAACCGCACCTGGCGGCCGTCGGGATAGGTCACGAGCGCGTTGCCGTCGTTCTCGATCACCAGTCGCATGTCATAGCGGCTCGACCAGCCCGCGCCGAACAACCCGTCACGTCGCGGGTCAAGGCTGTTGTAGGTCCTCGCAACGTTCAGTTCCGGGCCCGCCACCGGCACAACCACGTCAAGTGCGGATGCCGTGTAGTTGCCGATAGCCGGGTCATACGGCTTGTCCTGCGACTTGCCGTCGTTGTTCGCGATATGGCCGGTGATCGCAGGCTGCGGCACATCGGTGAACATCGTGATCGGCGTGCCGATCGTGTGCTGCCCGTCGTTGTCCTCGACATAGATCTGCCACTGGTACTCACGGTTCCACGCAAGCTTCCCAGCAGGCACGACCCACGTTCGCGACGACGTATACCCACCGCTGAAGAAGCAGCCCACAAGTGGGTTGTCACCGACGACCTCACAGACCCGGAAGCTGTACTTCAAAGTGGACTCAGGAGCATCCGGATCGATACCGGACGCCCAGACCTGCGGAGTCAACGTGTACGTCTGGGCACCGTTCAAGGGCCAGACCTGCGACGGATCGACCACCGGTGGCACGTTCTGGATGGTGATCAACCGTGGCGCCGGTCTGACACCCCAGTCGGTGTACCAGCGATGAATCGTCGTGTCGCGGTGCACCATCGAGAACTCGATCTGGTAGTCGATCCCCTCCGCCGACCCAGGCAACGCACCCACTGCGACGTCCAGATTGATCTTTCCGCCGTGCGGCACGGACGTCGTGATCGGCGTGGACAGCACCGACCAGTTCTGAAGCTGCCCGTCCTTGTAGATCCGGTAGCTCATGTAGTCGTCACCCGGCTGCCACGTGAACGCGCCCAGGTTCGTGATTGTCATCGGAAACTTGCCGGCCTTGTCCTGCGTGACATAGTCCGCCGGGTCCTGCGCCCGGAACGCGTACGAGGCGTGGTACGGCGAATGCGTCACCGCCAGCCTCGGAGGATTCGCCGTGTTGATCCCGGCGAACTTCTTCCACGAGTACCGATCCGCTCGCTGGTTCGCGAACAGAGCGAATCCGAAGTTCGACCGCTTGCCGTCCACCAAGCTCTGCAACCAAGACAGGCCAGCCGAGTTGAACGGCAGTGCGTCATACATCGGCTGACACGCCGTCGTACCCGTCGTGTTCGACACATAGCCACGCGAGAAACTCCTCGACGCGATTACCGACGGAGTCACCTGCGGGCCCGGATACTTCAGACTCGCCAGCGGCGTCGACTGCCAGCCCTCCATCACGCCATACACATCCAGCGCCCGCGACGAACACGTGTCCGCCTGGTAGTTGTACACCTCCAACTGCGCCGCAACGATCGTGTCGTACCGGAAGGCATCCACCAGGCTCGGGACCGACAACAACGACGTGTAAGCGTTCCACCCCGTCGTGGACGAACAGTTCGTCGTACCAGCAGCCGGACGGCATCCCACCTGCAGATCACTCGCACCGCTGATCGAACCGTTGACGCCCGCGCTGACCGCATAGTTCGGCGTCACCCGATCCGTCGGAATCACGGTCGGGTCGATCCGTACCGGGAAAACCCGCGCAGGATCGTCCAACCACGTGCTGTCCGCCGTGACCTTCAACGCCTGCCGGCCATCAACGGTCAACAACTCATAGGTCACCGCGTCCGACGTTGCACGAACCTCGACCGTGTTCGAGTCCTCCATGAAGCCGGCCGGGATCCGTGCCCGCTCCACGCCATGCTCATCAGCCAGCACGACCTCCCGGCCCACCAGCGATGCGGTCAGGTTGTCGCTGAGACTGAGCGGGAAGACGAACGAACGAGGCGCCGACGCTGACTTGAGGATGATCGTTTCCTTGATCCCCCGCGGCTGCGACTCCACCTCCAGATCGGTGCCAGGCATGAACTCCGGGAAGACCACCCTGCTGCCCGACATCTGCCCCGCCACAGCAGCGGCACCCGCCACGCCCCAACCGACGCTGCGTCCCTCGCCCAACTCGATGCCCGCCACCGGATCCGCATCGGCCTGGCCCGCGATCCACGAATAGACCTCCGTCGAGATCGTCTCCCAGCCGCCACCCTCTCGCGGCTGCAGGTTCGCGTTGATCTCCGCCCAGGACCCATCCGGATTCTGGAAGTTCAACGGCGCCGGCGACACCACGCTCGTCTCTGTGCCATCGGTGTTCGCATATGTCTTCGTAAACCGGTCCCGCTTCTCCGGCAATTCGCGGCTCGTCTGCTTGTCGAACCCCTTGACCGGCAGTCGCGTCGATGGCAACGGTTCCGCAGGCTTCGGCGCCGGCTGCTTCGTCGCGGCGTTCACAGGCTTCGCCGCGGTCACCGGGAACATGTCCCGTAGCGTTGGCGGCTCAACCTTGTTCTGCCCCGGGGGGAGCGGCGCCGGCAGCTTCCCCGCGCCGACCCGCTGCGCCGGAGCCTTCGCCTCTCCCTTGCCCGACATCGCAGCCTGCGGCACCGGTGGCGGGGTACCCGCAGCTACCGCCGGCGCGACCGGCAGCGCTGGGCCGATACCAGCCAACGGCACCGCCAACGCAAGCCCGATCGCCGCGAACCTCGCGATGCGAGCCCGGCGACGGCGAGCACGAGAAGACAGCCTGGACACAGCCATGAGAGATCCCCCTGGGCGTGGACGACCCGAACCAGGACCCTGGGGTCCCCCGACCCCACCAGCGCCGGAACGGACCGTAACACCGCATGACCCGCCGTAGCCACAAAACTGCAACTACCTGCAAATTGCCGAAAATCTGTAACGCTGATCCGGTCCCGTATTCAGGGCGAACGCAGTCGGGTGGTGGATCCACCGCGCACCGACCGTTGCGCGGTGGGGAAACTAATCGTCACCAGGTGCCGAATAGTTTCCCGGCCTCGCCGGTCGACCAACGAGGCGGGCGGAGCCGGTCAGGGGTGGATCCGGGGGAACCCCCTGTCGGAACGTGTCGATTGCGCTCAGACTCGGAGGTGATAACCGAACCGGCTGGGGGCCGCTGGATCGCCGGGAGGGGCGATGGTCGGCATGGTGGGGACCACATCCGAGGTTGTACAGGCACAGGATCTCGTCCGCGTCTACGGCGAGGGCGGCACCGCGGTCGAGGCACTGCGGGGCGTGGGGGTGCGGATCGAGAACGGACAGCTCACTGCTGTGATGGGACCGTCGGGTTCGGGCAAGTCGACGCTGATGCACATCCTCGCCGGGCTCGACCGCCCGACGTCGGGCTCGGTGCACATCGCCGGTACCGAGATCACGACGTTGGGTGACGACGCGCTCACCAGGCTGCGTAGGAAGCACATCGGCTTCATCTTCCAGTTCTTCAATCTGCTGCCGATGCTCACCGCCCGCGACAACATCGTGCTGCCGCTGACGATCGCCGGCGCGAAGCCGGATCCGCAGTACTTCGGCGATCTGGTCGAACGCGTAGGGCTCGCCGACCGCCTCGACCACCGGCCGGCCGAGTTGTCCGGCGGTCAGCAGCAGCGGGTCGCGATCGCGCGGGCCCTGGTGTCGCGCCCGACCGTGGTGTTCGCGGACGAGCCGACCGGCAACCTCGACTCCCGGACGAGCGGCGAGATCCTGTCGCTGATGCGGTCTTCGGTGGAAGAGTACGGACAGACGCTGGTGATGGTGACGCACGACGCGCGGGCGGCTGCGATGGCCGACCGGATCCTCTACCTCGCGGACGGCGAGATCGTGAAGGAGACCGGCCGGTCCAGTCAGCACGAGATCCTGCAGATCATCGACACGCTGGATCTCCAGTGATCCGGTTCGCACTTCAGGGGCTGCTGGCCCGCAAGCTTCGTACGACGCTGACCGCGATCGGCGTCGTCCTCGGCGTGGCGCTGATCTCCGGCACCTACGTCCTGACCGACTCGATCACCTCCGCGTTCGACTCGGTCTTCACCGAGAACTACAAGAACACCGACGCGGTGATCAGCGGGAAGACCGCGTTCGACGCGGCCGAGGACGGGACGGTCACGGCGCCGCCGTTCCCGGCGGATCTGCTGCGGAAGGTCCGTGAGCTGCCCGAGGTCGGCGCGGCCGCCGGCGCGGTCAACGGCGAAGCGCAGCTGATCGGCAAGGACGGCAAGGTCATCGTCTCCGGCGGCGCGCCGAACATCGGCTTCAGCCTGGATCCCACGCTGCCGCAGTTCAACTCGCTCACGCTGGTCTCGGGCACTTGGCCGGCCTCCGGCGAGGTGGTCGTCGACACCCAGACCGCGACGAAGAACGGACTTGCGGTCGGCGACACGGTCGGCGTTCAGGCCCGGAGCGCTGCCCAGCAGATGCGGATCACCGGTCTGGTCGAGTTCGGCTCGGTGTCGTCGATCGGCGGTGCGACCCTGGCCGGGTTCGACCTGGAGACCGCGCAGCGCCTGTTCGGCAAGACCGGCAAGCTCGACCAGATCCTGATCGCGGCCAAGGGCGGAGTGAACCGGCAACAACTGGTGGACGCGGTGCGCCGACTGCTCCCCGAGGCGACCCAGGTACGGACCGCCGACGAACAGGCCGCCGAGGACGCCGCCGGTACTACCGAGTTCCTGAACTTCCTGAAGACGTTCCTGCTCGTGTTCGCCGCGATCGCACTGTTCGTCGGCTCGTTCGTGATCGCGAACTCGCTCGCGATCACGATCGCCCAGCGTACCCGCGAGTTCGCCACGCTTCGTACGCTGGGCGCGTCCCGCCGGCAGGTGCTCGGCTCAGTGGTGCTGGAGTCGCTGGTCACGGGTCTCGTCGCCAGCGCCGTCGGCTTGTTCCTAGGACTCGCGGTCGCGACCGGGATGTTCCAGCTGTTCGACGCGATCGGTCTCACGCTGCCCAACAACGGCCTGGTCTTCGAGGCCAGGACGATCGTCGTGGCGCTTTTCGTCGGCGTAGTGGTGACGACGCTGGCGAGCCTGCGCCCGGCGTGGCGAGCGACCCGCGTGCCGCCGATCGCGGCGGTCCGCGAGGGTGCGACGCTCGCCCCCGGACGGTTGCACCGCTTCCGCCCCGTCGGAGCCGCGCTGCTCGCCGCAGCAGGGGTCGCCGCGGTGCTCGTCGGCCTGTTCGCCGACGGATTGAAGACGAGCGCCCTGCTGTCGCTTCTCGGTGCGGGCGTGCTGCTGCTGTTCATCGGCATCGCCGCGTTCTCCGCGCGGCTCGTGCGTCCGTTGGCCGCTGTCTCGGATCCCGTAGCGCGGTGGTCGGTCGTCGTACTGACCGCTCTGATCTGGCCGATCGTGCTGGTTCCGTTGTGGGCGGTACGCCAGCTTTTCGGGCGGCATCCCGAGTTCCCGCCGGTGCTCCCGGACCGGCCGGCCGTGGCGATCGGCGGCCAGAACAGCCGGCGTGATCCGCATCGGACCGCGTCGACTGCGGCGGCGCTGATGATCGGCCTCGCGCTGGTCACTCTGGTCGCAACGCTGGGCGCCGGCCTGATCAAACCGTTCGAGGACGCGGTCGACCGGATCTCCAGCTCGGACTACGCGATCACCGCGCAGAACAACTTCAGCCCGTTGCCGCCGGCCGTCGCCGCGACCGCAGCGAAGGTACCGGCCGTCGAGGAGGTGACAAGCGTCCGCGGCGGACAGGCCAGGGCGTTCGACAAGACCATCTCGATCACGGCGATCGACCGGACCGCGCCGCAGCTGCTCAGGTTCGACTGGCAGGCCGGCTCCCAGGGCTCGCTGTCCGAGCTGGAGCCGAACGGCGCGATCGTCGACGCCGACTACGCCGAGCAGAACGCACTCGTCCTGGGCTCGACGATCAGCCTGCAATCCGTGACCGGCAAGGTGCTGCCGTTCCAGGTGCGCGGCATCTTCAAGCCTCCGGTCGGCGGGTCGCCGTTCGGCAACGTGACCATCGCGACGGCCACCTTCGACTCGGTGACTCCGCAGCCGCAGAACATCTACACCTTCCTGACCATGCGGGGCGGTGTGACTCCGGACAACACCGCTGCCCTGAGCGCCGCGCTGAGCACGTTCCCGAACGCGAAGGCGGTGACCATCGAGCAGTTCAAGAAGGCCCAGACCGACAGCATCAAGAGCCTGCTGAACGTGCTCTACGTCCTGCTGGCGCTGTCGGTGCTGGTCAGCCTGTTCGGCATCGTCAACACCTTGGTGCTGACCGTCTTCGAGCGCACCCGGGAGCTGGGCATGCTGCGCGCGATCGGCCTGACCCGTGGACAGGTGAAACGGATGATCCGCCAGGAGAGCGTGATCACCGCGCTGATCGGCGCGGTGATCGGGATCGCCCTCGGTCTGCTCCTCGCCTGGCTGCTGGCCGCCCGGCTGGACGAGATCTCGTTCACCGTGCCGGTCTTCCAGGTGGTGATCTTCGCCGTCGTCGCGGTCGTCGTCGGCATCTTCGCCGCGATCTGGCCGGCCCGCCGCGCGGCCAAACTCAACCCACTCGAGGCACTCCAGTACGAGTAGTTGCACGCAGTTCCTTAACCCTCGGCGCTGCTAGCTTCGCCGGCTATGAAGCGAATCGCCGCGGTTGGGCTCGTAGTCGCTCTCACCGGTTGTTCGACGGTCGAGTCGAAGGACATCCGGACCAGCGGGATCACCGCCAACTACGTCGTCACCTTGCCCGAGACGGGCGAGGCTGCCAAGGTGAGTGCGTCGTACCGCGTCGGCACACTCACCTTCGTCGAGCTCGGCGACGGCGAGTCTGTCGCGGCATCCGGCGGAGGCAAGGACGTCACGCTCAGACATCACCGCTCCGCCGGGGTCACTGGCTACGACGGTCGACTGGACGGTGTGGTCGCCGCCGGTACCGAGATCACCTTCGACCTCAGCCGCGGGAAGGGCGACGACTCCGCACCGCGGTCCACAGTGAAATTGCCCGAACGCGTGCGGCTCACCGCTCCCCTGGCCGGGACGACGTACTCGCGTCGCGCCTCGATCCCGGTCCGCGTCGACACCGAGCCGTCCCAGCTGCCCGCTGTCCTCACCTGGACCGGCGAGTGCATCCAGACCGGCAGCCTGGAGCTGGAGCCCGGCCGTACGTCGGTCAGCATCTCCACCGGCTCGATCCAGCCTGCCGCGCGGACGCCGACGCCCGGCGCCGCACCGGCCACGACCTGCCCAGCCGACCTCACGCTGACCCGGCGTACCGAAGGCACCTTGGACAAGGCCTTCAAAGACTGCCACATCATCGCGGAGAGCCGATCCGTACGCCGGATCACCTCCACACCGTGAACCAGGTCGAGCCATGCCGGATCGGCGCGGCGATGTCGATCCAGCCTTCTACAGTGGAGAAGATGCGACTGGCACAGACAGGGTCGCATGGTGGCGGCTGCTGGATCGCCTTGGCAACCGGCTCCAGCTCATACCGTGCCCTGCTTGATCTTCTTCGTCAGCCGGCCCCGGCATCACATCTCGGCGGCGGGCCGGGTCGTACTTCGAGGTTGACCCGGAGCCGTAGCTGTTCCTGCAGCCCGTATCACAGCGCTTTCGCTCATTCTGTGCTCGCGCGGGGCCGGGCGGTCGATCGCGGGCGGCAGCACGCCACTCGTCGGCGGCAGCCGACAGATCCCGGCGCAAGCCGGAAACAGAAGGTCCGGGCGCCAAGCCCGGGGGTGGGTGGGAGCGGGCGTAGCGGGTGCGCTGAGGAGCGGAGCGACGAGGGAAGCGCCCGCGTAGCGCGCGGGGGACCTATCTACCGGTTGGTCATCGGTGGGCTGCTTGGTGGCTACCTTTGTGAGGACGTGGGTATGCCTGTGGCAGACAGCCTCTGGCTGTGTCCGCCCATTGTCCCTTCGGAAGGAAACCCCTCATGCGCCGCCTTCCTCGCGCGCTGCTCCCGGGTGCGCTGATCGCCGGGTTGTTGTTGCCGGCTGCTCCGGCTGCGGCCGGGCGTGGTGACTTCGATGTGCAGGCTCATCGTGGTGGGCTCGGGCTCACCGTGGAGAGCACGATCGCGTCGTTCTCGCACGCGCTGCAGCTCGGTGTCAGCACGCTCGAGCTCGACGTCCAGATCACCCAGGACGGGTACGCCGTCGTCACGCACGACCGCAAGGTCGACGCCAAGAAGTGCCGCGACACGGCCCCGTACACCGCGGGCGATCCGGAGTTCCCGTACGTCGGCAAGTACGTCAACACGCTGACGCTCAAGCAGGTCAAGCAGCTCGACTGCGGTTCGCAGACGTTGCCGAACTACCCCACGCAGCAGCCCGACCCGGGCGCGCGGATGCCCGAGCTGCGTGACGTCTTCGCGCTCGTGCACCGCTACCACGCGTACGGCGTGAAGCTGAACATCGAGACCAAGGTGGAGGCCGGGGCGCCGAGTGAGACCGCGCCGCGCGAGCAGTTCGTGCAGGTGGTCGCCGCCGAGGTCCGCAAGGCGAACATCGCCCGCCAGGTGACGATCCAGAGCTTCGACTGGGGCGCGCTGATGCGGATGGGCGAGGTGATGCCGAAGCTGCCGCTGGTCGCGCTGACGAACTACGACTTCCTGCAGGTCGGCAAACCGGGCAAGTCGCCGTGGCTCGGCGGCATCGACATCGACGACTTCGGCGGCGACCTGGTCAAGGCGACCAAGTCGTTCGGCGCGTCCGCGATCTCGCCGGTGCACGGTTTCCCGCAGGACGGGAAGATCACCGATCCGACGTACCGGCCGTACGTCACCGCCGACATGGTCAGGTCGGCGCACGTCGCCGGGATGAAGGTCGTCCCGTGGACCGTCGACGACCCCGCGACTATGCAGTCGCTGATCGACAAGGGCGTCGACGGCATCATCACCGATTACCCGGACCGCCTGCGCGAGGTGGCCCGGGCCAACGACTTCAAGCTTCCCAAGTCGTACGACGCGCCGGCCGTCCGCGCGCTGCCGTCGGCGCACGCGCACAACGATTACGAGCACCGGCGGCCGTTGCAGGACGCACTCGACCGCGGGTTCAGCAGTGTCGAGGCCGACGTGTGGCTGGTCGACGGTGAGCTGCGCGTTGCACACGACCTGGTCGACACCAAGCCCGGCCGCACCCTCGAAAGCCTGTACCTGAAGCCGCTGGCCGATCGGGTCCGGGAGTACCACGGCCAGGTCTACAAGCACGGCAACGGTTTCCAGCTCCTGATCGACATCAAGAGCGACGGCCCGTCGACGTACGCCGCCGTCGACAAGGCGCTGGCGAAGTACCGCGGGATCACCACAGTGTTCGTCGACGGCCGCGTGTTCGAGGGCGCGGTGACGCCGGTCATCAGCGGCAACCGCCCGCAGGACGTCATGAAGGCCCAGAAGGTCCGCTACGCCGGGTACGACGGACGCCTCGCCGACCTGCAGTCCCGGATGCCGGCGTCCTTGATGCCGCTGGTCAGCGACAACTGGACGAAGGTGTTCACCTGGCAGGGTGTCGGCCCGATGCCCGAGGCCGAGAAGGCCAAGCTGCACGACATCGTGGTGACCGCACACCAGGCCGGCTACAAGGTCCGCTTCTGGGCCACCCCGGACGTGCCCGGCGCTGCCCGTGAGGCCCTGTGGCGCGAGCTGGTCGCGGCGAACGTCGACTACATCAACACCGACGACCTGCACGGATTGGAAGACTTCCTCCGCAGCTAGGGCTTGACCTCCGTGAGGGCGACAAAGTCGTCGCCCTCACGGAGGGCCTTCCGCTGCTTGATCGCACCGTTCCCCTCCCGCAGCACCCGCGCTATCCCCTCAGCCACGAGCTCCGACGCACCTAGTACCTGCAGCGCCGGTTCGACGTGTCGCTGCAGCCGCCGTACCACCTCTGGCATCGGCAGGCTGTCCCCGCTCAGCACATCCAGGCCACGCGCCGTCAGCCCGTTCCGCGCGGCCAGCCAGAGTGCGGCCCGCAGTACCTCCGGCTCCAGCGTCGGCCCCTTGGTGCCCTCCTCTAGCGCGGTGACCACCACTGCGCGGACCAGTGTCGCGATCAGCACCGTGTCGTCCGTAGTGAGTGGAATGTCGCTCACCCGCACCTCGATCGTCGGCAGGTGTGACGAAGGCCGGATGTCCCAGTAGACCATCTGCTCGTCCATCAGGGTGCCCGCCGCCATGTGCATCGCCACCAGCGCCTCGTAGTGCTCCAGCGACTCCAGGTACGGCGGCGGACCGGCGCAAGGCCACCGTGTCGTCATCAGCCACCGCCAGCTGGCGAACCCGGTGTCCTGGCCGAGGTAGATCGGTGAGTTGGCACTGATCGCGAGCAGCACCGGCAGCCACGGCCTCAAGTGGTTGCTGACCTTGGTAGCGGTCTCCTTGTCCGGCACCTCGACATGCACGTGGCAGCCGCACACACCTTGCTCCCGCGCCAGCAGACCCCACTCACGCACCAGCTGTTGGTACCGCGGCTTCTTGGTGATGGACTGCGCCGCCCGGCCATGAGGCGGTACTGCGATCGCCAGCAGCCGCGCGTCCTCTTCCGCCGCGGCGATGGCCAGCTGGGACCGCATGTGCACCAGGTGCTCATGTAGCTCGTTGGCGGACGTGCAGACGGGAGTGTTGATCTCCACCATCGCCCTGGTCAGCTCGAGTGCGACGTCCAGCTTCCCGACGTCTCTGAGCACGGCTTTGCTCCGCGGGAGTGGGTCCCCCGTCGCGGACACCAGGAGTAGTTCTTCCTCTACTCCGAAGGGAGGTAGCTTCACCCTCGACATGTACCCCGTTACCAACCGGTTAGGCTCTCCCGCGTGAGTCTGCCTGTAGTCACCGCGACCCGGTACGTGCTGCCGCTCCGGGAGGGCGGATCGTTGCCCGGCGTTGTCGAGGGCAACGACCTCGGCACGTACGTGATCAAGTTCCACGGCGCCGGGCAGGGCCCGAAGGCGCTGGTGGCGGAGGTGATCGTCGGCGAGCTGTTCCGGCGCCTCGGCCTGCGGGTGCCGGAACTGAAGCTGATCGAGCTCGACCCGGCGATCGGCAAGTCGGAGCCGGACTTCGAGATCCAGGAGCTGCTGATCCGCAGCGCCGGCCTCAACCTGGCCGTCGACTTCCTCCCGGGATCCTTCGGGTACGACGGATCGGCCGGGAACCCCGGTGACGACGCCATGGCCCGCATCCTCTGGCTGGACGCGTTCGTGGCGAACGTGGACCGCTCCTGGCGGAACACGAACATGCTGGTCTGGCACAAGAACCTGTGGCTGATCGACCACGGTGCCGCGCTGTACTTCCACCACTCGTGGATGCCGGCGGAGAAGTTCGCGAGCCTGCCGTACGACGCCAACGACCACGTGTTCTCGGTAGCCGCGCCCGGCGTCGCGAAGGTCGACGCCGAACTGGCTGCGGCGATCACGCCTGAACTGCTCACGGAAGTGGTCGGACTGGTGCCGTCGGAGTGGATCGAGGAGGGTGATCGCGAGCGGTACACAGGTCACCTGCTGGCCCGGCTCGAGAACCGGTCCGCATGGCAGCCGGGAGGTGCGCGATGAAGCCGTTCGACTACGTCATCCTGCGCGCCGCGCCGCGCATCCAGCGGGGCGAGTTCATCAACGTCGGCGCGGTGCTCTACTGCCAGGCCCTGGACTACCTCGGTGCCGCCTGGGACGTGCAGCCGGAGCGCCTCCGCGCCCTGGACCCGGCTGTGGACGTCGACGTGGTGTGCGCGTCGCTGGACCAGGTGCGGGCCATCTGCGCGGGCGATCCCCAGGGTGGGCCGGCAGCGGCCACGAAGATCGGCGAGCGGTTCCGGTGGCTCGCCGCGCCCCGCAGTACGGTCGTCCACCCCGGGCCGATCCACAGCGGGATCACGGAGGACCCCGCCGCGGAGCTGGAGCGGCTGCTCGACGCGTTCGTGCGTTAGCCGAGGGCCTTCGACACCACGTCGCGGGCCTCGGTGAAGACCTGCTCCAGGTGCTCGGCGCCCTTGAACGACTCGCCGTAGATCTTGTAGAGGTCCTCGGTCCCGGACGGACGCGCGGCGAACCACGCCGACTCGGTGGTGACCTTCAGCCCGCCGATCGCCGCACCGTTGCCGGGGGCGTGCGTCAACCGAGCCACGATCGGCTCACCGGCCAACTCGGTCGCGGTGACCGCGTCGGCGGACAGCGCCGACAGCTTCGCCTTCTGCTCCCGGGTGGCGGGTGCGTCGACCCGTGAGTACGCCGATGCGCCGAACCGCTCGACCAGCTTCGCGTGAGCCTGAGACGGCGTCTCACCCGTCACTGCGGTGATCTCACTCGCCAGCAACGCCAGCAGGATCCCGTCCTTGTCCGTTGTCCACACGCTGCCGTCGTACCGCAGGAAGCTCGCGCCGGCGGACTCCTCACCACCGAAGCCGACGGAGCCGTCCACCAGACCGGGGACGAACCACTTGAAGCCGACAGGCACCTCCCACAGCCGGCGCCCGAGGTCCGCGACCACGCGGTCGATCAGCGACGACGACACCAGCGTCTTGCCGACCGCGACGTCCGGGCCCCATTCGCGGTTGCTGAACAGGTAGGAGATCGCCACGGCCAGGTAGTGGTTCGGGTTCATCAGCCCGGCGTCCGGCGTGACGATGCCGTGCCGGTCCGCGTCGGCGTCGTTCCCGGTCGCCACGTCGTACTTGTCGCGCTGCGCGACCAGCGAGGCCATCGCGTACGGCGAGGAGCAGTCCATCCGGATCTTGCCGTCGTGGTCGAGCGTCATGAACGACCAGGCCGGGTCGATCCGCGGGTTCACCACGGTCAGGTCCAGCCCGTGGCGTTCGGCGATCGCGGCCCAGTAGTCCACGCTCGCGCCGCCGAGCGGGTCCGCGCCGATCTTCACGCCCGCGTCGCGGATCGCGTCCAGGTCCACGACGGACGGCAGGTCGTCGACGTAGTGCCCGACGAAGTCGTAGTCCCCCGCGTGCTGACGCGCCTGCTCGAACGGCTTGCGGCGGACCTCCCGGTTGCCGCCCGCGATCAGCTCGTTGGCCCGGTTCGCGATCCAGCTGGTCGCGTCGGAGTCGGCCGGTCCGCCGTGCGGCGGGTTGTACTTGATGCCGCCGTCCCGCGGCGGGTTGTGCGACGGCGTGATGACGATGCCGTCCGCGTCGGCGCCCGCGCCCCGGTTCAGCCGCAGGATCGCGTGCGACACCGCCGGGGTCGGCGTCAACCGGTCACCGCTGTCGACGAGCGTCTGTACGTCGTTGCCCGCCAGCACCTCCAGCACCGTGCGCCAGGCCGGCTCCGACAGGCCGTGGCTGTCGCGGCCGACGAGCAGCGGTCCCGTCGTACCCTGGCCGGCCCGGTACTCGCAGACGGCCTGGGTGATCGCCAGGATGTGCGCCTCGTTGAAGGCGCCGTCGAGACTCGATCCGCGATGGCCCGACGTACCGAAGACCACCTTCTGGGCCGGATTCTCCACGTCGGGGGTGAGGTCGCCGTACGCCGTCAGCATGGCGTCGACGTCGACGAGGTCCTCGGGTTGTGCCGGCTGGCCTGCGCGTGGGTGCATGACCACATGCAACCACAAGCGGTCAGCTGCTGCCGTACGGCGTGAGCAGCTGGTCGACGGGTGCGTAGTCGTCGGTCAGGATCGGCGCGTCGCCGACGAAGTCGTCCAGCTGGTCGCGGATCTCCATGTTCGGCTCGAGCTTGGCGGCGATTCCCGGTACGGCGATCGGCCGGTCGGACGCCACCACGACGAAGTTGCCGCCGCTCTCGCCGGTGAACTCGTTCTTCCGGGCGATCACCGCGACGTGCTCGAACTCGGCCTGCACGGTCTTGATCTCGGCCTTCGCGAACTTCGCCTCGCCGTGGTCGATGACGTTGATCAGGTAGATCCCGCCCGGCCGCAGGACCCGCCGTACGTCGGCCACCAGCTCGCGGGTGGTCAGGTGCCACGGCACGGACACGCCGCTGAAGGCGTCCATCAGGACCACCTCCCAGCTGTCGGTCGCCTCGTCCCGGACGCCGATCCGGCCGTCCTTGACCCTCACGTCCAGGTCCGGGCCGGTCTGTACCCCCAGCTCGCGCTTGTCGAGTTCCACGACGGCACGGTCGATCTCGTACACCCTGTGCTTGCTGCCCGGCCTGGTCGCCGTCAGGTACCGCGTCATCGTCATGCCGCCGCCCCCGATGTGCAGGGCGTCCACCGGCTGCCTCTCCGGCCGGCTGCCGTTGATCGCGGCCGCGTAGCTCTTGATGTACTCGAACTCCAGGTGCGTCGGGTCGTCGAGGTCGACGTATGAGTGCCGCAACTGGTCGAGGTACAGCGTCCGGCCGCCCTCCCGGTTCGGGTCCGCGGCGACACGAGCACAGTGGTACGCCGTCTCGACCTCGCAGGGACGTGGCGACACCAGGGTCAGCGTGGCACCGATGATGGCGAGAGCGACCGGCTTGACCGCTGCCCGCGTACCCCGCAACAGGATGGTCAGCACCGCACCGACGACGACCAGTACGCCGCCCAGCACCAGGACGATCGTGCTGATCGGCACGGTCGCCACGAACACGAATCCGGTCAGCACGGTCCCGAAGATGCCGCCGACCGTCGCGTACGCCGACAGCCGGCCGACAACCGTTCCTGTCTGCTCCAGTGTCGCCAGTCGCAGTTTGGTGACCATCGGGGTGACAGCGGCCAGCAGCGCCGCAGGTGCGAAGAGCGTGATCGCGAGTACGACGAACACCAGGTCGTTCGCGCTACCTCTGAGCGCCTCTCCGGTCCAGCGGACCACCGGGAGGACCAGCATCACCAGGGCACCGCCCAGCAGGAACAGCGGTCCCAGTGTCCGGTGCGGCGGCACCAGGTCCGCGAACCGCCCGCCCAACGCAGCACCGGCCGCGATCGCAGCCAGCGCGACCCCGATGACCGCGGTGTTCGTTTCCAGCGTCAGCCCGATGTACGGCGCCACCAGCCGCAGCGACACGAGTTCCAGCACCATGACGGCGGCCGAACTCCCGAACGCCAGTGCGATCGCCAGTTCCTGGCTGACCGCCCTACCCTCACCCTTGTGCACCTGCGCCACCCTATCGGTGCGCCGTGAAGACCTAGACCTCGTCCAGGCGCGCAACGAGGGTCTTCGGGGCGATCTGCCGGTACGCGGTCTCGACCAGGTCCTCGAAGTGGCCCCAGTCGACGTCCACGTCCAGGTACACCCCGAGCCAGCCGCGGTGACCGACGTACGGCGGCCGGTAGAAGTGGTCGGGGTCCTCGGCGACCAGCGACTCCTGGACGCCCGGCGGCGCAGCCATCCACACCCCGAGGCGGTCGTCGTGGTGGTGGTCGGCGTACATGACGAACACCTTTTTGTCCCGGACGAACCAGGTCGGCTCGCCGTGGCTCGGCCGCTCGGTCACCTCGGGCAGCGCGAGGCACAGGTTGCGTACACGCTCCAGAACGTCCATCTGCCTACTGTGTCAGCGGCGCGGTCCAGGGACCACCACACCGGTCTCGTACGCGTAGACGACGGCCTGGGCGCGGTCGCGGAGGTCCAGCTTGGTCAGGATGTTGCTGACGTGCGTCTTGACGGTCTGCTCGGCCAGCACGAGCTCGTCCGCGATCTGCCGGTTGGACAGGCCTCGCGCCACCAGCCGCAGTACGTCGGTCTCCCGCGGCGTCAGCTTGACCGGGGTGTTCGGTACGACGGGTTGCGCGCGGGCGAAGTCCTCCACGAGGCGGCGCGTGACGGACGGGGCCAGCAGCGCGTCGCCGGCGGCCACGACCCGTACTGCTGCCGCCAGCTCGTCCGGCGTGGAGTGCTTCAACAGGAAGCCGCTCGCACCCGCACGCAGGGCGGCGTACACGTAGTCGTCCAGGTCGAACGTCGTCAGCATCACGACCCGCGGCGGTTCGCCGGGCGTCGAGTCGGCCAGGATGCGCCGGGTCGCGGCGAGACCGTCGAGCACCGGCATCCGGACGTCCATCAGGATCACGTCCGGCGCCAGCTCGGCCGCGAGCTCGACCGCCTGCTCACCGTCGCCCGCCTGACCGACCACCTGGATGTCGGGTTGCGCGTCGAGCAGTGCGCTGAACCCGGCCCGCACCATCTCCTGGTCGTCAACCACGAGCACCGTGATCGTCACTCGCCACCTCCTCCCCCACGGGTATGAACGCATGCACCAGATAACCGCCTACTGGGGTCGGACCGGCGCGCACCGTGCCGTCGACGAGCGCCACCCGCTCCCGCATCCCTCGCAGCCCCTGTCCACTGCCAGGAGCCGGTACGACGGGCCGCGGTGGCCTCTCGTTCTCCACCCGCACCTCCAGCTCAGTGCTGGTACGCCGTACCGACACCACGACGGAGGCGTGCAGCGCATGTCGTACTGCGTTGCTCAGTCCCTCCTGTACGACGCGGTACGCCGTCAGCTCGACAGCCGGATCGAAGCCGGTCGGGACGGCACCTGCCAGCCGTACGTCTGCTCCAGCGCGCCGGGTGCTCTCCACGAGCTCGTTGACCTGTTCCAGACCGGGCTGCGGTTCCAGCTCACCTGGCTGCGGTTCTTCCTCGCGCAGCAACCGCAGCACGCGACGCATCTCCGTGAGCGACGCCCGTGCCTCCTCTGCGATGCCCATGAACTCCGCGCGGACCTTGTCAGGTACGTCGGGCAGCCTGTGCGGCGCGCTGTCGGCCCGAACCACCACCACGGAGAGGTGATGCGCGACAACGTCGTGGAGCTCGCGGGCGATGCGGGCGCGCTCCTGGAGCGCCTTACGTTCGGCCCGCTCGGTCCTGCTGACCGCCTCCTGTTCAGCCAGCCGACGGGCCGTTTCGCGGCGGGAGCGCACCAGGTCGCCGACGACTACAGCAACCGCCGACAGCACCGCCATGGTGAGCAGACCACCCCAGCCGCCACGGTCCGGCGCTAGCTCGATCGCTACGACACCTACTGCCTGCGTCGCCACCCACCAGCCGACCTGCTCCCGGCGGCCGAGTCCACGCGCACCTGCGATCGCGACCACGAACGAGTGCCCGAACGCCGCCGTCGTGCCCCACGGCCACGGCTCGCTCGGGGCCAGCGGCGTGGTCACCGTGGCCGTGACGGCAGTGGTGACCAGTGAGACGACAACCGCAGCCCGCGGTCGCAGCCACGAGAGACCCAGCGCCAACGCCCGTGCGAGCGCCAGAGCCAGCACGGCCCCGAGTGGTACCTCGTAGTGCTGCCGGAGGTCCATGACCGTCAGGACCAGCAGCGCCACGACTCCCCCGCCGGCGGCCCAGGCCCACCGGCCACGCGGCCAGCTCTTCGGTATCTGCACGGTTGGACCCTACTCACAGCTGCTGCAGCCAGGACCAGAAGAACAGCAGGCTGGCCACCCCCAGCACGATAGTTGCCGGGAGCACCCACCTGCGTGCTCCCTGGACCAGGAGCGTGTGCAGTGCCGCGATACCACGCAGCGCGAACAGGAACGCGATGATGCACGGTACGGCGATCAGCGCGTGCGCCGTCCACGCGCCGGCCCGTGTCGGACCGCCCCACGTCCCCGGCTGGACCGGGCCGTGCTCGACGAATCCCCAGAACGGGCCGCGCACCACGGCCAGCACCACCAGCAGCATCACGAACACGCTCGTGAGCCCGAGCAGCGCACTCAGCAGTCCGTAGCCGAAGGCCTGTCCGGCGTTCATCGCGCGCGGGGCGGCCGTCGCGCCCAGGCGGTAGGCCAGCAGCCGGCGCCAACGTCGTACCGCTGTCTCCGGCTCCCCCAGGATCGCGTCGGCCATCGTGAGGACGCCGACCGGCAGCAGCAGGGCGCCGTACAGCACTGAGCGGCCTCTCCGGCGGCTCTCGGTCGTCGGGCGCGTGAGTGTGTCGGTCATGGCCTCTCCTCGGTCTCAGGTCGGTGCCTTCGACCGTAGGAATTCGCGGCCTCCGGCACCTCCAGCCAGGGAGCCGATCGCGGAGCAGTACTCCGGTAGGGGGTCGGAGTGATCCAGGTCACAGTGACCACGATGCGTCGCGCCGCGTTACACGGTCAGTGCCGGTCGGGCGTGCGCGCCCGCCGGCCTGCAGGACGGGGATCGCGTCCAACAGGAGGTACACGGACACCATGCGCATGCGGAACCTGGCTGTGACCGCCACGCTGATCCCGGTTTTGCTGCTGCCCGGCTGCGGCACCGACGCCGACGTCGCCGCCGCCGCGGGACCGGCCGCCCAGAAGGCGACCCACACGACCGCCGCCGAGGAAGCCGTCGGCTCCGACGACCCGGTGGTCAACGCGTACTACGCCTACCGCGTCGCGCTCGACGCGATGATGCGCAGCGGCGGTCGTAGCACGAAGCAGCTGGAACCGGTGATGACGCCGAAGATGTACCAGGCGATCGGCGCCCAGGCGAAGTACTTCCGGACCCACAAGCTGCGCAACGTCGGTGCCACCAAGGTCCTCTGGGCCCGGCGCACGCTCGCGTCGAACGGCGTCATCGTCAGCGCCTGCTACGACACGACCGCCGCGCGCACCGTGAACGTCCGCGGCCGCGGCGTCCTACCGAGCAGCACACCCACCCGCTGGCTCGACCAGATGCGCGTCGTCAACCACCAGTCCCGCTGGATCGTCGACGGCGGCACCACCACCCCCACCGACTGCTGACACCGCTTTGTGGCGGTGCGATCACGATTGGGTGGCAAGCGGATTCCGCCCTGCCGGCATGGGCAGACTCATGATCTAAGTGCCGACGAGGTCGAGGGGTCCACCATGATCGACACGAAGGTCCGACACTGGCTGCCGGCGTGGTTCGGCGGGCGTCGTACGCCGGAGACGTTCCGGCCGCGCGGGACGAGTTCACGCGTCAGCCGGCTGGCGGCGCAGTACGACGCCGAGGTCGACGCTGCCCTGCAGCGTCTGTGGCCGAAGGCGCGGATCTACCACGACCGCGAGTTCACGCACGACCGCGCTGACTTCCTGCTCGTGGTGCGCGGCCGCGGCGTGATGATCGAGACCAAGGTGAAGAGCGATCCCGGGCTGTTCCGCGGCTCCACGCTGCCACCACTCCTGGACCGGCTGGAGCGCGACGGCCGGCGGCTCGTCGTACTCGTCAACCAGGGCGACCCGACCCCGGCGCGCGACCTGATGAGCACCAGGCTCGGCGACCGCGGCCGGATCCTCGTCTGGTCCGGTCCCCACCACGACACCGACCTACGCGAAGCAGTCGAAGCTCTCCTGGACCAGACCACCCGCCACGCCTGACACGCAGCGGGGACCTCGGACACGCAGCGGGGACCTTGGACATCTGGCTGGATGTTCAAGGTCCCCAGGGGCTGTCCGCGGTCTGGGCTGGGCCGGGACGCGGACCAGAGGCTGCGGGTCAGGCGTTCTTGATGGCCGAGACCTCGAGCTCCAGGGTGACCTTCTCGCTGACCAGGACGCCGCCGCCCTCGAGGGCCGCGTTCCAGCTGACGCCGAAGTCCTTGCGGTTGATCACGACTGAGCCCTCCAGCCCGACGCGCTGGTTCCCGAACGGGTCGGTCGCCGAGCCGGTGTACTCGAAGGTCACGTCGACCGGCTTCGTGACGCCGCGGATCGTCAGGTCGCCGCTCACCACGAACTCCCCGTCGCCGCTCGGCCGCACGGCGGTCGACACGAACGTGATCTCCGGGTGCTCGTCCATCGCCAGGAAGTCGTTGCTGCGCAGGTGCTCGTCGCGCTGACCGTTGCGCGTGTTGATGCTCTTCGCCTGGATCGTCACCCGCCCGGACGAGTTCGCCGGGTTCTCGCCGTCGATGTGGAACGAGCCCTCGAACTCGTCGAACGCACCACGGACCTTCGTCACCATCGCGTGCCGGGCGCTGAACCCGATCCGGGTGTGGGAGGCGTCGAGGGTGTAGTCACCGCTCAGGGCGGCGTACTCGTCGGACATCGCGGATTCCTCCAGAGGATTAGTTGAACTTTACACAGTACAGATTTCACCCTTCTGCCGCAGAAGTCCACCCCTCCCCCGGCGTGTCCGGGTCCTGGGACCACTCCGCCCGGCCCGTGGACCGCCGGACCACGGCCGAAGACGGGCCGTGCAGCCCTCGAACTGTTGCCCGCGGCAACCGACTTAACCGGTTGCGCGGGGTCGGGGCGAGCAGGTCTGATAGGTGGCCGAAGGATCGGAGGAACACCCGTGGAACCGCTCAGCGCCGACGACATCAGGCGCTCGTTCGTCAACTCGTCCAAGAGCCAGGTGAAGGCGATGACCCTGCCGGCCAGGTTCACCGAACTCCCCTGGGAGTCGCTGGACTTCCTCGGCTGGCGCGACGCGAAGGCCCCCAACCGCGGCTATCTCGTCGTACGGCGGGCCGGCGGCGTCACCGGGATCGCGGTCAGCACGCAGACGTCCGGCGCGGCGCGCCGGTTCGCGGGCCTGTGCGACCTGTGCAACACCGCCCACCACGTCAGCGACGTCGCACTGTTCGCGGCGCGGCGTGCCGGGACCGCGGGGCGCGAGGGCAACACGGTCGGCATGTACATCTGCGCCGACCTGGCCTGCTCGCTGTACATCCGCGGCCTGAAGGAGGTCGACGTACCGCAGGGGGAGACCGCCGGCCCCGAGGTCCGCGCGGAACGCCTCGCGACACGACTCGAGAGTTTCGTCCAACGGGTCCTCGCGTAGAGCGCGCGGGACTAGGCTGGACGGGCACAACCGGCCCGCGGGGATCGAGAGGGAGCGAGTCGCGAATGACCGAGTTCCGCATCACGCACGAGATCGCACATCAGCACCCGGACATCCGCGAACGACTCACCGCCACCACCATCGAGGCGATCAACGAGTCCAGCGCCCGTTCCGCCGACGACGCCGCCCGGGTGCTGCGGCACAAGCTCGGCGAGATCGGCGTCGAGATCAGCGAAGCCGCCTGCCTGTCCGCGATCGAACGCGTCCGCTCCGGCAAGCAGCTCCGCTTCGAGATCGAGCCGACCGCCGACGAGGACTGACCCCGGCGCTCACGACGAGTGCGCGAGCGCCCAGTCCAGCACCTCGTCCGCGATCTTCTGCCACCCGTCCTGGGCCGGGAGCAGATGCGCGTACCCGTCGTACTCACGGATCTCGGTGATCGTGTTCGACTTGTAGTGCTTCGCGTTGGAGCGCTGCACCTCGCGGGCTGGAAGTTCGCCAGCACGCTCCCCCACAGGATCCCGCCGTTCGCCGGGCTCTTCAGGACCGGGAACGTGGAACGCACCTGCGACAACGGCACCACCCGGACGCCCTCGGTCGGCGCCGAGTTCATCGCCACGCCCGCCGCGCCGAAGCCGTGGTCGAGCAGGATCTGGGTGAACGCGCCGCCGGCCGAGTGGCCGATGATGATCGGCGGCTGGTCCAGTTCGCGGACGACCGCTTCGAGGTGCTCGACGATGGCCGGCACGGTGACGGCGAGGATCGGCTGCGGGTCCGCGTTCAGCGCCTCAACCTCGACCTCGAAGCCCGGGTACGACGGTGCCAGGACGCGGAAGCCGCGGTCCTCGTAGTGGGTGATCCAGTGCTCCCAGCTCCGCGGTGTCACCCAGAAACCGTGCACCAGCACGATCGCGGCATGATCGCTCTCCTTCGTCAGGCAGATTGCCGAAACCGTAGCTGCGCGGCGGCCGTGCTTCGTAGGATGTGCCTGCACAGGTCTGGGCTCTCTGTGCACAGTTCGCTGGGGGTTCCAGGGGTGGGGGCGACATGGCTGTGCTGCTCGATACCGGTGCACTGCCGCGGCGGGACCGGACCGAGGCGTTCCACGCGGCGATGATGTCGGCGAGTGTGCCGTCCCGCGTCGAGCACGAGGATCCCGACGGTGAAGTGCACGCGCGGATGGACTTCTGGCAACTCGGTACGCCGGACCTCTTCCGCAACGAAGGCTCCGGGATCCGGCTCGTCCGCACGCCGCGCCACGTGCGCATCGGCGGACCGGAACGTCTCGCGCTCGCCGTACACGTGATCGGCGCGGGGAGGTTCAGCCAGGGCGGCATCGACCAGCGCGTCGGCACCGGTGAGTTGATGCTGGTCGACCTGACGGCGCCGTACGACTTCGCTTGGAGCGGGCGCGGGGCGTCGCAGGCGTTCCAGATCGACTACGCGGACCTGGGGCTGAGCGTCGAGACGATCCGCGCGGCCGCTCCCCGACTGCGGAGCAGCCCGGTGTACGAGCTCGTCCTGCACCATCTCACCGCGCTGCCGGGCATACTGGAGTCGTTGCAGGGCACGGCGGCGGAGATGGTCGGCGAGGCCACCACGCAACTGGTCCGCGCGTTGCTGACCTCCGCCGCGGAACACGACACGCAACCACCGGCCCTGACCGACGTCCTGTTCTCCCGCATCACGTGGTACGTACGGCAGCACCTCACTGACCCGGACCTCGGCCCCGGCCGGATCGCCGCGGAGCACAACATCTCCGTCCGCTACCTCTACAAGCTCCTGGCCGAGCACGACCTGAGCCTCGAACAATGGCTGATCACCCAACGCCTGGAAGGCGTCGCCCGCCAACTGGCGGACCTCGCCAGCAAACACCTCCCCATCGCCACCATCGCGTCCCACTGGGGCTTCACCGACGCCACCCACTTCACCCGCCGCTTCCGAACTACCTACGGCATGCCCCCAACCACCTGGCGCCATCGCTAGCCAACTTCCCGCCGCTGTCGACGGCCCGGGGTACGGCGTACCGACCGACCGGGGGTACTGCGCGCCGACCGACCGGGGCGTGCTGACGGACCCGGGGGGTACGGCGTGCCGACAGAGCGGGGTGCAGGCGTTGACGGTTCGAGGGCTGGAGCGTCAGGCCGTGGGGGTGAGGTTTTCGGAGGTGAAGAGGGCGTGGAGGGTGAGGCCTGCGGTGGTTAGTGGGGGTGGGGTTGTGGGGTTGCGGTTGATGACGCAGAGGGCGTCGGTGATGTAGGCGCCGAGGGCGCGGAGTTCGGTGGTGGAGAGGACGATCTGGCCGCCGGTGGTGACCACGTCCTCGACGATGGTGACACGGCGCCCGGAGGTCTCGGCACCCTCGGCCAGCCGGGCGGTCCCGTACGGCTTGGCCTGCTTGCGGACGAACGCACACGGCAGCCCGGTGTGGCGCGCGAGCGCCGTCACCACCGGAATCCCGCCCATCTCGAGCCCCGCCAGCACCTCGGTGCCCGCCGGCACCAACGGAACCATCGCCCGGGCAACCTCGTCCAGCAACACCGGATCGGCCTCGAACCTGTACTTGTCGAAGTACTGATCCGTCGTCTGCCCCGACCGCAGGACGAACTCCCCGGTCAGATGAGCCGTCGCATAAATCCGCCGCCCAAGCTCCGCATGCTCCACGCCGGCAACCCTAACCGCCCCGTCTCCGCAGGCGAGGGCCCGCCCCACGGTCACATCGCAGTCCGCACCCGGCCGACCGGACCGCGTCTGCGCAGCGCGACGTGGTCACCCTGCCTCGCGCGCAATCAACCCGTCGAACGCCCAGGCCGTGCCCTGCACGCACTGGATCCCGTGGGTCAGCCGGCCTTGCGTTCGGTGGGTAGCAGGCGGCGGAAGTCTTCAGTAGAGATGATCGGGACGTTGAACTCGCGCGCCGCCCGCGCCTTCACCGACAGACTGTCGACGTCCGCAGCGACCACGAACGTGGTGTCCGGCCGCACCGCCTCCTGAGGTGCGAAGCCGGCCGCGACCGCGCGGTCCCACCACACCTCGCGCGGCTCCACCATGTCGCCGGTGAACACCAGCGTGCTCCCCGGCGGAAACCCGCGCGCCCCAGGGCGATCCGGTACGACGTACCGCCCGCTGCTCGCCCGGAGCAGCGCATCGTCGACGTCCGCCGCGCGCTGTCCGAGCATCACCGCCACCGTGTCGAGGTCGCTGCGCTGCTCCGGCGTGATGCGACCGGTCGCCCACGAAGCATCCGCCAGCGCAGAAACGTAGTACCGATGAAGGTGGTCCACCTGCGGACGCGTGAGACCCAACTCAGTCGCGACCTGCACCAATTGGTCCGCGTCCGCCGCGGTGATCTCGCGGTTGGCGACGATCGTGTCCAGCAGCACGAGATAGGAGTCGGCCTGCGGCGGCTCCGGGACCCGCGGCAACTGGTCGACAAGCCGACTCATCCACCCGTGCCGCCCGCCCGCATGCACCGGACGCACCGTCGGCGCAACGTCCGTCCCCGGCAACTCCGGCCACGGCAACCGCCGAACCTCCTCGTACGCCCACTGCCACGGCGGCGGCGCCGCGAACGCGCCCAGGTACTGCGCGAACAGCTCAGCCGTCGCCCGCGTGTCCGCGAGCGCGGAATGCCAGCCCTCGATCGAGATCCCCGCCGCCGCACAACACGCGCCGAGCGTCCGCTTCGCGCCCGGATGCAGATACCCCGCGAGCGCCATCGTGCACATCGACCGCTCGGTGATCAGCGGCACCGTGACACCGAGCCGCGCGAACTCCGCCCGCAGGAACCCGAGATCGAACTCGACGTTGTGCCCGACAACCATCCGCCCGGCGAGCATCGACCCCAGCTGCCGCGCGATGTCGCGGAACTCCGGCGCCGCCAGCACGTCGGCGGTGAGGATGCCATGAATGTGTTGGGGCCCCAGGTCACGCCGGGGATTCAGCAACGTCACCCACTCGTGCTCGACCCGGCCGTGGGCGTCCAGCAGCACGACCGCGATCTCGATGACCCGATGCCGATGGCTCGGCAGCAGGCCGGTCGTCTCGGTGTCGATGACGGCGTACATCCCGGGCCTCCTTCCGGTCGATGACCGACTGGAACAACCCAACCACAGCCCGCCGACAGTTTCCGCGACGTCAGCTGTCCGGGAGCTCCACAGCGATCTCCGCACCCAGTTTCGCGCCGTGCGCGAGCTGCAGTTCGTCACCGCTCCAGAACCGGCCGGGGTCGTACCAGTTCGGCCGGCGCCCGTGCAGCAGACCCATCGCCTCGTACGTCACCGCGACCACCTCGGCGCAGTACGCCGACTCGAGTTCGAGCTCCCGCGATCCCTTCCGGAACGCGGGCACCCGGCCGCGGACCCACCGCGACGCGAGCCGCGCCGTCGACGGGAACGGCGTACCGTCCAGCCGCGCGACGGTCTGCAGTACGGCGTCCTCCATCGCGCGCGTGACGGGATGGTCGAGCTGCCGCAGCCACGCCCGCTGACCGTACTTGCGGCCCCACACGAGCACCGCGTCGCGCAGGTCGTGCAGCTGGACGCCGCGGTGGTGCGTGCCCGTCCAGACGTCCGGCAGCGAACGGCCGAGCTCCGCGTGCCACATCAGCGGCGGCAGGTCCTCGACGACGATCGCCATCCCGACGTGGTTGACCGGGCTGTTCGTGGTCAGCTGGATCGCGCGATCCGCCGCACTCGCACCGCGGAACAGCCAAATGTCACCTGTTCGTGTCAGTTCCGTAGCGTCATCCAGTGAAATCCGGCTGGTCACGTCGCTAGGTTAGTCGGCATGAAGGTATGGAAGGTGGTAGGACTTGCGGGGCTCGTCGGCGTCGCCGCGACGGGGGTGGTGATCGCACGGGGCGAGCGGAAGCGCCGTGCGTACACGCCGGAAGAGGTCCGCGATCGCCTCAAGACCCGGGTCAAGGAAGCAGCGAACGCCTGACCCGGCCGACGAATCGGCCGGGCCGGCCTGGTACGCCGTAGCTCGGTGGTACGGCGGTCACCCAGGCAGGCCCGGCCGTTTTCGTTGTAGGACGCAACCTTCTACAGGTTGTGCAAGGCAACTTGTTCCAGGCGGCCGGCGGTGATCGTCGCCGTCTGGTAGGTGCAGTACGGCTGCCGCCGGCGGTCGGTCGGCGAGCCCGGGTTCAGGAGCCGCAGACCGCCCGGGGAGGTCGTGTCCCACGGGATGTGGCTGTGCCCGAACACGAGCAGATCGACCCCCGGGTACGCCGCCTCGCACCGCAGCTCGCGCCCCTTCGCCGGACCGGTCTCGTGCACCACCGCGACCGACAAGCCGTCGAGCGTCGCCCGCGCGACCTCAGGCAGCCGCGCCCGCAACTCCGGGCCGTCGTTGTTGCCCCAGCACCCGATCAATCGGGCCGCACGGGACTCCAACTCGTCCAGCAATCCGACGCTCACCCAGTCCCCGGCATGGATGACCACATCGGCGTCCTCGACCGCCTCCCAGACCGGCTCCGGCAACTTCTTCGCCCGCACCGGCAGGTGAGTGTCCGAGATCAGCACCAGGCGCATGCGCCTACTGTCTATTGGTTCAGTGCTTCGATCAACTCCTTCTCCTTCGCGGGGCTCAGGCCGGCGCGCCGCTCACGGTCCAGGCCGAGTTCCCGCTCCCAGGCCAGCGCGTCCACCAGGAAGTCCTTGCGCGACCGCTGCGTCAACCCAGCGGCCGCCGCGGCCGCGCCGCTGCGCGACGACCAGCCCTCGTACCCCGGCTCGGTCAGCCACATCGCCAGCGAGTCCGGGCCCATGTACTGCTCGACCTTCTGCTCCTCCAGCCACTCCCGCGGCGCGAGCACCACCGGCCCGGTGTGACCGCCGACCTCCCGCGCCAGCTCGACCCACTCCCCGAACGGCACGACCGGCCCGAACGTGTCGAAAGTCCCCGTCCGGCCCTCGGTCGCGTTGTCCAACAGCCAGCTCGCCAAATCACGCACGTCGATCACCGCGGTCGCCAGCTCGGGTGTGTCCGGCACCAGCAGCGGCTCCTCCGGCGCCCGCGCCGCCCGCGCGACCCACGCACCGGCACGGTCGCTACGGTCCCCCGGCCCGCCGATCAGCCCCGCCCGGGCGATCACCAGCCGATCCCCGACCGCCTCGCGCGACGCCACCTCGCACGCCACCTTCGCCTCGCCGTACAGTTCCTGATCCACCACGTCCAGCGCCGTCGGCTCCCGCAGTACCGCTGATTCGTCCGCGCCAGGCGTGTCGTACTTCGCGTACGCGTTCACCGACGACACGTACGTCCAGTGCTTCGCGCGCGCACCGAACGCCGCCAGCGCGCCCTTCACGAACCCCGGCTGCCACGACACCTCGAACACCGCGTCCCAGTCCCGCTCCGGCACGGCGTCGTACGCGTCCGGACGGCTCCGGTCGGCCGCGATCAGCGTCGCGCCGTCCGCCACGGCTCCGCTCTCGCCACGCGCCAGACAGCTGACCGAGTGGCCGCGGGCAACCGCCTGCGCGGCGAGCTCGCGGCCGACGAACGCCGTACCACCGAGGATCAGAATCTCCATGCGGGCAAGCCAATCAGGCCCCGCCGACAATTCCCAGACACCTCTGCCGAGGGCAGAACCGCGGGCGTCCGACGCGGCGTGATGGGGTGCCCGCGTCAGGTCACCGTAAGCGTCATGCCCTTGCCAGACGGGCGATCCGGGCGCACTGTCGGAGCAGGGACACCCAGGGGTGAGTGTCCGTCAGAGCTAGGGGGAGACATGGCTGGATTCCTGCAGATCATCGAGTACCGGACGTCGAAACCCGACGAGATCTCGGCGCTGATGGAGGACTTCCGCGCGAAACGCGAAGCCGGCGGCGAAGGGCCCAGCCCGGTCCGCGCCGTCACCGGCGCCGACCGGGACGAACCCGGGCGGTACTTCGCGATCGTCGAGTTCGCGTCGTACGACGAGGCGATGGAGAACTCGAACCGCGCCGACACCAACGAGTTCGCCGAGAAGATGATGGCGCTGTGCGACGGCCCCGCCAAGTACTACAACCTCGACCAGGTGGACCTTCAGGACTACCGCTGAGGATTCCTCAGGTACGGCGTACGCCGGCTCGCCCAGGCGTACGCCGTACCGAGGTGGACCGGTGCCGGAAGGGGTGATGGGCCGGCACCGGTGGACCGTGAACTCAGCGGAAGGCGCGGTACGACGACCAACCGGACGGCGGCGCCGCGCCGCGTGAACCGAGGTCCTCGTCGGAATGCAGCGGGTCCGGGTCCTGCGGCTCGGGCCCGTGCGGCTCGGGCGCCGCGTGCAGGTCGGGCCACGGACGGGGCGGGAGGGATTCGCGGGGCGGCAGCCTGAGGTCGGGATCGGGACCCGCTTCCGGGTCCAGCCACTCGACCACGGTGGCGCCGCCGTGACCGTGGATCGCGACGACGGACTCGATGCCGTCCCACACGGTCGTCGTCGGGTAGTCGCCGTACCAGCGCAGGGCGACCGCGCCGTCGGTGAACTGCACCCCTTCGGCGACCGGCCCGGTCCCGCTGACCCCGGAGACGTCCCGGTGCCGGACCAGCCGGAAGCGACGCGCACTCATTTCGGAGCCACCTCCCAGAGCCGCTCCCCCGGCAGCCGGCGCTCCGGTCCCGGATCGTGGTCCGGGATCGGGTCGCTCGTCACCCGCAACCCGGCGAACCGGCGCGACATGGCCGCCGCGTACCGCTCGGCCAGCTCCGCCTCGGCCCGGTAGTCGGCGACCACATGGTCCCCGAACCAGACCCGCACCCGACGACGCTCCACCCGAACCGCGACCGGGTGAGGATCACCACCGTCGCCCATCTCAATACACCCGGCACCGAGTAGCGCCGGTTCCCATCAGCGACCTCGCACAACCCTTCACGTCAATCACTTCCACTTCCCTGTGGGGATGGGTTCACAGGTAGTGACGGCCCACTCAGCCGTTCATGACGCGATTCCCGAGAAAATTCTCACACCTCGTGAGGACGGTCAGCCGATCCGCCGCCCGGCTCACGAACGGACCCAGCTCCGCCAGGTGTCGATGTCTTCGGCGTCGGGGGCGATCGGCGGGTCGAAGGTCTGGGTGCCGGCGCCGGGCAGGTGGGCGGATACGAGGGTGTCGAGGTTGTGGACGAGGAGCACCGGGAGGTCAGGGCGTGCGGCGACGAGCTCTTCGAAGACCGCCTTGGTCTCACGCAACTGCCACGCCTCGTCCTTCAATTGATGACCCAGGGCCGCCAGGCGTCGATGTCGTCGGCGTCGAGTGTGGTTCGCGGCGGGAAGGTGTGGACACCTGCGTCCGGCAAGTACGCCGCGACGATCAACGACATCGCGGTGGCCAGCACGAGGGGGATCGGAGGCCGCAGGGCGGCGAGTTCGTCGAAGACCGCGCGTGCCTCCTTCGCCTGGGCCTCCTCGTTCCTCGAACCGGCGATGCGTACGTCGACCACTGCCGTGTAACGGTCGATCGCCGAAACATCCTCAGGTTCGGGATCGGTCTCACCGTAGACGTTCGGGCCGACCACCAGGAGGACCCTGCCGTCGGCAGTGCGGGCCCGCCCGCGCAAGAAGTGCTGCCCCTCCCGCAGATCCGGGTCGTCCACGCGCTCCAGTCGCAGGGCATCCACGAGCCAGGCGGCGGTCGCGTCGACCGGCTCGCTCGAGGCCAGGAAGATGGTGTCGCTGTTGGACATCAGTGCTCCTTCGTGTACGTGATCAGACGCCCGTCACCGAGGATGACATGAACGACGTCCGCGACCCGCCCGCCCGGCTGTCCCAACGCCCTGCGGAACGATCTCAGGGCGACGTCCTCCGACAGGCCGACCGGTCGGCCGTCGATCAGGATCTCGCTGCGTTCACCGGCTTGCTCACTGGCCTCGTGGATGTTCCGCTTGATCGCGTTGGACTTCCCGCTGATCGGGGTCTTGAACTCGACGATGACGCCGTCTGCGTCTTTGGTCTTACGCACCATGCTGTCGGGGTTCGGCACCCTGTCCCTGGTGTGGTCCGCCGGTCGCGCGTCGACGCGCCATCCCTCCTCCGCGAGCCGATCCGCGATCGCACGCTCCTTCGGCTCGAACACGTTGTCCGGGTCGAACACACCGGGCTCGAAGTCGAGGTCCAACGGACGCGGGTCGAAGGCCGGGTCGAACTCGAGGTCCGGCTGGTCGGGGAGGTTGATGTCGACGACGATGGGGGCGAACTGCGGATCTTCGGGCTGGGTGAAGGTGACTTCGAGTTGGTCCGTGGTGATGGTGACGATGGCGTGTTCCCATTGGCGGTCTTCGGCCATCGTTTCCAGGAAGGTCTTGACCGCCTCGGCCAGCTCGGGGTCGAGTTCGAGGTCGCGGGTCAGGCGTTCGGCGCGTTCCTGGTCTTCCTTCTCGTCGCGCTCTTCGAGTTCCGGAGCCTCGTCGTCGGGCTCCCCGCCGAACTCGAAGTCGCGGGTGAGGCGTTCGGCGCGCTTCTCCTCTTCCTTTTCGTCTCGGTCTTCGATGATCAGCTCGCCGGTTTCGGTGACGGTGATCTCCAGTTCCAGGGGCTCGCGTTCCTCGTCGGGTTGCTGCTGGGTCTTGCGGTATTGCTCGAAGGCCTTGCGTGCCACGGTGATCAGCGGGGGCTCGTTGTCCTCGGGCAGTTCGACGTCCTCGTAGGTGACGACGTGTCGTTTCGTGTGGAGTTCGGTGGCGGTGGTGAACTTGTTGCGGTCGGCGGAGTCCGACGAGGGGCGGTTGGTGGATCGGTCCGGCGTGCCGGTGAGGGCCTCGGCCCAGGTGCGGGCCTTTCCAGGCGCCATCGACAGGTAGTGCGCGGCGGCTTCGCAGGCTCGGGCCGCGGCGTCCAACTGCTGGGCGGCGACGGTTGCCTGGCCGCGGGACGCGAGCAGGGCCACCTGGGCGTTCTCGCGGCAGCGGGCCGCCGTACGCAGCAGGTGGTCGACGACGCGCGGGACCTCGTCGAAGCAGTCCACCAGGCCGCGGGCGACCCGCTGCAGCTCGGACGGCAAGACAGTCAGATCTGGTCGGCGTAGTTCTTGCAGCCGGCGGACGCGATCTCCAGCGCCTCGGCGGCCTGTTCGACCGCCTTGCTCGCGGCCTCCAGGATCTCGGTGATGTCGCGGTCGATACCGGTCGCGGTGCCCGCGATCAGGCTCTCCACCAGCTGGCTGTGCTGCGTGAACCGGAGCTTGAACCCGGCCAGGCCGCCCGCTGCCTGCTTGGCCTCCATCGAGACCTGGTGCAGCTGTTCCTTGAGCCGCAGTACGTCGGACACGTCAACCCACTCCCAAACTAGTTGCGCTTCTTCGGCAGCACGATCGCCGTACCCGCCACGATCACCGGGACCGCGATGGCGAGCCACCACGGCAGCCCGGCGGCCATCGCGACGACGACCACGATCGCACCGCCCCAGCCCCACCAGCGCGCGACGGGCAACCGCGGCAACCCGAGCACCCGCGACGCGGCCAGCATCGTGACGGCGGCGATCGCCGCTGCCTCGACACCCGCCAGGAACGAACCGCTGAGCACCCACACCAGCACGAACCCGACCAGTGCCAGGACCGCGCTGATGGTACGCCGCTTGCGCTGCTCCTGGAGCGCCCGGGCCTGTGTCCGTACCTCCTCCAGCTGGTCGACCGTCTCCGCGAGCTGCTTGGTGATCCGCTCGGCGACGGTCTCGATGTCGTTCAGCGCGCGGATCTCGGGCAGCGTGTGGTTCGCCCGCTTTCCCTCGGCCGGGAGCCCGGCCCGCTGCAGGCTCTCCGCCGCCTTCTCCGCGAGCGCGTTGAGCCGCGTCTGCAGCTTCCGCCCGCGCTCGGCCATCGCGTCGGCCTCGGCGGCGGCGGTCGCCTCCGCCTTCGACTTGTGCGCGGTCACCCGGTCCTGCGCCTGCTGCGCGTCGGCGCGGGCCATCGCGACCGTCCGCAGCGCGCGGACGTACTCGGACCACTCCTGCTGCTCAGTCTTCATCGCCGTACCAACTCCACCGCGCGGTCCACCTCGTCCGACCGCAGAGCGGCATACGGTACGACGACCTGCGCCTCAGGATGCAGCCCGTCCCACAGCAACGCGCGATGCGGCTCCGACGCCCAGCGCACCAGCGGCCCGGCCACAGCGCGTACGCCGTCCTGCGGGTGCCGCAGGAACAAGTGCGTCGCCACATTGCCGCGCCCGTACCCGAGCTGCTCGGTGCAGACGTGCAGCCGGTTCCACCACCCGAACGTGATGAGCCCGTGCGCGGGCCCGTCCCGCACGATGTCCTGCAGTACGTTCGCCGGGCTCTCGAAGAACCCCTCGGCGTGCACCTGCATCCGCGGTACGCCGTGGAACCCGAACCCGAGCAGGTACGTCCCCGCCGCCTCGCCGCTCCGCATCGCATCCCGCAACGCGAACAGCCGCGGCGCGATGTCGTCGTGCTTGTCGACGGTCTCGACCTCGCAGCCGAGTTGCCGCAGTACCTGCACCAATGCATCCTTGCCCTCGGCAACAGCAGGCGCCGAGTTCGTCCCGTCGACGAACAGGAACCGCGGCGGCTCGACCGCGGCGGCCGCCGTCGACACCGCCAGTCCGGTCAGTACGCCGAGCGCGTCCGCCGGCCCGTCGCCGAGCACGAGCACACCCGCACCGGGCTCAGGCTGTACTTCGACACACACCGGCTCCTCGGTCACCGCGATCGGCAACCCGGTCCACGGCCGCCCCAGCTCGGGCTTCACGGCCGTGGCCGTGTCCGTCAGCCGCGCCGGCTCGGCCAGGTGGAAGACCCGCGGAGGATGCGCCGACGACCCGGCCCGTGCCCACAGCTCGGCGCGCATCGAGTCCAGCACGACCTTGTCCGCGAAACTCACCAGCACGTGCTGGTTGTCGTCCGGCGACCCGAAGTTCGCGTTCAGCACCGCCTCGCCGCGGAACTGCAGCTCGGCCGCCGCCGTGTTCCCGCTGCGCAGGATCGCCTGCGAGTCGGCCGGCGTCGTCTTCAGCGCGATCCGGTACGGCACCTGGCCGAAGATCGAGTCCCGCCGCGTCGACAGCCGCTTCACGCCCTCGATCGTCTGCGTCGCCAGAACCACGTGGACGCCGTACGCGCGACCGAGCCGGACCAACCGCTCCAGCAGTTTCGCGGCCTCGTCCGCGAGCTCGTCGTCATCCTCGAGCAACACCTGGAACTCGTCGAGTACGACGAGGATCCGCGGCGGCCGCTCCGGGCCCGCGGGCAGCTCCGCGATGTCGGCCACGTTCCCGTGCGACTTGAAGACCTCGCTGCGGCGGGCGAGCTCGTCCGAGAGATGACGCAGTACGGCGAGACCGAACGCGCGATCGCTGTGCACGCCGAGGACCCGGATCTGTGGCAGCCAGTGCGGCCGGTCCGGGCCGGGGCCGAGCGCCGAGAACTCGACGCCGTGCTTGAAGTCGAGCAGGTACATCTCCAGGTCCGACGGCGAGTACCGCGCGGCGAGACCGTGGATCATCACGAGCAGCAGGTTCGACTTGCCCTGGCCGACCGCGCCGCCGACGAGGACGTGCGGCAGGGCCGGGTTGCCGCTGCGCAGGCGCACCAGCGCCGGCGTGCGGTCGTCGTACCCGATCACGGTGCCGATCTCGTCCTTGACCGGTTGCCACCAGGTGGAGCGGTCCGGCAGCGTCCGCTCGAAGTCGATGGTCGGCAGTACGGCGATCTCGGCCTGCTCGGCGATCGCGTCACAGATGCCCGCGGCAACAGTCGCGTCGAACGGCGGATCGAGCCGTGCGGGCGGCAGCTGCGCGATCTCGACCCGGTCGCCGCTGATCGTGACCGGGTTGAGGAGATCGAGCAACTGTTTCGAGTCGACGTCCAGCTCGGCGGCCGTGGACGCGTCGTAGTGCACGAGGAAGCAGAGGCCGCGCTTGCCCGCGGTCGCGGCGAGCCGGAGCAGATCGCGCTGCGCGAGCGTGTCGATGCCGAACGGGTAGTCGAACAGGATCACCAGCCGATAGGGATCGGTGGCCTGCCCGGTCTCCTTCAGCAGATCCTCGAACCGCTCGTGCCCGAGCTGCGCCTGCCGGCTCGCGCGCAACGACGACACGTCGACGAGACCGGACAGCACGGTGTGCAGCTGTTCCGCGGTGTGTGTTGCCCTGGGCACCAATTGCGGGTACTTCGTGGTCAGGTGGCCGAGCAGGCCCATCATCCCGGTGAGTTTCGGATCGAACGCGTCGATCCGCAGCCGGAACGGCTCCGCGGCCGCGACCAGCCGCAACGCGACACTCTGGAGCAGGCGGCGGGCGGCCTCGTTGTGGTCGCCGGTCACCTTCCATCCGTTCGTGCGGAGCAGCGGCGCGACGACCGGCGTACCGGTCTCGAGCTCGCCGACACGCACGTACGACGGAACGCCGGCGCCGACCAGTTGCCGCGAACGCCAGCGGGCGTCGTTGGGCGGTATCGATGCCAGTCCGGGCGCCAGGCGATCCGCGAGCAGTCTCGCCTTCGGCTCGGCCTCGGCCAGCGCCTCGGCGGTCTTCGCGTCGACCAGTGACCGTGATTCGCGGCGCGCCGCGGCCGTCTGCTCCTGCAGTTGACGATGCAGCTTCACGGCGCGCTGGTGCTCGCCGTACGTCAGCCGCCGCGCGTTGTCCAGCAGTTGCCCCAGCGCGTGCTGCAAACCGCGGATCCGCGCTTCCAGAAGCTCCGGTGCGGCCGGGCCTCCGTCAGGCTTCTCCGTCACGAGCATCGTCCTTCCACACACTTGCCCCGCGACCGTACTGATTGCCTGGCGTCATCGTGTCACACCAGTGGCCCCAGTGGTCACTCCAGGTATCAGTAGTCTCACCTGCTAATCAGGAGCGACGATCTCGAGCTCGTAGCCGTCGCTGTTGTGCAGGAAGGCGGCGTAATGCTGCGGCCCACCGGCGTACGGGTGCCGGTCGGCGAACATCAGCGTCCAGCCGTGCCCGCCGGCCTCCGCGACGATGCTGTCGACCTCCGCGCGACTGGCCGCGTTCAGCGCCAGGTGGTTCATCCCGGGCCGCATCCGGTCGTGCTCGGACGCCGACATCGCGGGACTCTGCTCGACCACCAGGTAGCACCCGTCCGGCGCGGTCCAGGTCATCCCGCCCGGCCAGCCGTCACCGTCCTTCCAGCCCAGCCGGTTGAGCACCCAGCCCCAGCTCGTGACGGCCCGGGACAGGTCCGGGACCCAGATCTCGACGTGATGCACCGCGGCGGCCATCGGAGCATTATCTGTGCTCGTCGACGTGGCTGAACACCGCCACCGCGATCCCACCGCAGACCAGCAGCCAGACGAGCGAAGCGAGCAGCCACGGCCACCACGGACGGACCTGCGCGGCCTCCGCGACGGCCTTGCCGAACAACCCGCCGGCGGGCGCGAGGACGAGCACGAGCAAGACCCGCGCGAACCTCGTGTCCCTGGTCATTCCTTCATTGTGCGAGCCCTCCGCCGACCCCGCAGAAACCCTGGCGTTTCGCGCCCCGTCACGTTTCTGTCTGTGGCAGGGTCTACCGTCTCCGTTGACAGTCATCAGATCGGGGGTTCGAGGTGAGCAGCACCCGGATCGAGAGCACGGCGTACGGCGCCGCGGCTCTGGAGCGCCTGGAGGCCGTCGTCACGCGCCTCAAGGCCGACGATCCGATGACGCCTGTCACGCTGCTGCTGCCGAACAACCTGGCCGGCGTCGTCGCCCGGCGGCATCTGGCCCGCTCCACGATCGGCGGTCTGTACCTGGCGACGCTGGAGCGGCTCGCCGAGCAGATCGCCGCCGGACAGCTCGCGCCGCGACGTCCCGCGACCCGTCCGATCGTGGCCGCCACCTGGCGAGCGGCGCTGGCGAAGGCGCCCGGGATCTTCGAGGAGGTCGCCGGGCATCCGTCGACCATCCAAGCGCTTGCCTCAGCCCATCGCGAGCTCCGCGACCTCACCGACCCCGCGCTCGACAACGTCGCGCACGCCTCGGCGCTCGGCCCCGACCTGATCCGCCTGCACCGCCATGTCACCGCCGAGCTCGCTTCCGACTGGTACGACGAGACCGACCTGCTCCGGGCCGCCGCGGAGCGGATCGCGGCATCGCCTGCCACAGTGCACGAACTGGGCGCTCTGGTGCTGTACCTGCCGCAGGAGCTGACGCAGTCCCAGGCCGCGTTCGTGGCCGCGCTCGGCGGCGCCGCGGCCGATCTGACGGTGATCGTCGGCCTGACCGACGTACGGCGGGCCGACCGGGCGGTGCGGCGGTCGCTCACGCGGATCGGGATCGACCTGCCGCCGTCGATCTCGAAGAACTACCCGGTCGCGACCGAGATCCTGAACGCGTCCGACGCCGACGACGAGGTGCGGTGCGTGGTCCGCGACGTCGTGGCGGCGCTGGAGCACACGCCCGCGCAGCGCATCGCGGTGCTGTACGCCGCTGCCTCGCCGTACGCGCGACTCCTGCACGAACACCTCGGCGCCGCGAAGATCCAGGTCAACGGTCCGGGCACGCGTCCAGTGCACGAGCGCGCGATCGCGCGGACGCTGCTCGAAGTACTGGCGCTCGTCGATCAGGACTTGCCGCGGGCGGATGTGTTCCGCGCGCTGGCGAACGCCCCGACCAGGGACTTCGCCGGCGAGCGGATCCCGGTGCCGCAGTGGGAGCGGATGTCGCGGGCGGCCGGGGTGGTGCGCGGCGACGACTGGGACACGCGGCTCGCGCGGTACGCCGAGTCCGAGCGGCGGACGGCGGATCAGGAGGAGGCGGCCGAGGATCCGCGGCCGGCCGCCGTGCGGCGCGCGCAGTACAACGCGACGATGGCCGAGCGGCTGCATGCGTTCGCTTCCACGCTGCGGCGGCGGTTGGACGAGCTTGCGAAGCTCGACGCCTGGGCGGAGCTTTCCGCCGGGGTGCTGCGGCTGTTCCATGATCTGCTCGGGGACTACTCGTCGCTGCCGATCGAGGAGCAGTACGCCGCGGCCGCGGTCGAGGGATCGTTGACCGGGTTGTCGACGCTGGACGAGCTCGGTACGCCGGCCGGCCTGGCGGTGTTGCGTGACGTACTGGATCTCGAGTTGCAGCAGTCACTGCCTCGGGTCGGCACCTTCGGTACCGGAGTGCTGGTGGCGCCGCTGTCGGCGAGCGTCGGGTTGGCGGCCGACATCGTGTACGTCGTGGGGCTGTCGGAGGATCTGTATCCGGGGCGGGTGCACGAGGACGCGCTGCTCCCCCACCGGGTGCGTGAGGCCGCGGCGCCCGAGCTGGCGTCGTTCCGGGACCGGTTGGACGAGAAGCAGCGGCATCTCCTGGTCGCGTTCTCCGCGGGGGCGCGGGTGGTGGCGTCGTTCCCGCGCGGCGATCTGCGACGGTCGTCGCGGCGGCTGCCGACGCGCTGGTTGCTTGGGTCATTGCGCGAGCTGACGGGTGATCATGCGTTGCCGGCGACGCAGTGGGACCGGTACGAGAACGTGCTGCGGACGTCGGCGTCGTACGCCGGTTCGTTGACCACGGCAACGATGCCGGCGACCGAGCAGGAGTGGCAGACCCGCGCCGCCGCGGCGCGGTTGTGGGTGCACGACGGCGTCCTGGTGCGTGCGCGGGAGCTGCTGCGCGGACGCGCCTCGAACGCGTTCACTCGGTTCGACGGGGACTTGTCGGGGGTGTCAGGACTTCCTGCCTTTGCTGTTGAGGACCGGATCGCGTCGCCGACCTCGCTCGAGTCCTATGCGACGTGCCCGCACGCGTACTTCGTGGAGCGTCTGTTGCAGGTGGAGCCGCTGGAGGCGCCGGAGGATCTGCTCGTCATCTCGCCGGTCCAGATCGGGAATCTGATCCACAACAGCCTGGACGCGTTCGTGCAGCGGCTGTCCGGTTCGCTGCCGGGGTACGGCGAGCCGTGGACGGACGAGCAACGGTCGCTGCTGCTCGCGATCGGCGCGGATCTCGCGGACCAGTTCGAGGCCGAGGGGCTGACGGGTCATCCGCGGTTGTGGCAGCGCGAGCGGATGCGGATCCTCGGCGACCTGATGGTGCTGCTCACCGACGACGACCGGTGGCGCGCCGAGCGGTCCGCGTCGGTCGTCGCGAGCGAGCTGCGGTTCGGGTTCGACGGCGAGCCGCCGGTGGAGATCCCGGTGCCGTCCGGGCGGGTCCGGTTGCGCGGCTCGGCGGACAAGGTCGACCTCGGCGAGGACGGGACGATCTACGTCACCGACGTGAAGACCGGCGGCTTCTCGCGGTACGAAGGCATCGAGACCGACCCGGTCGCCGGCGGCACGAAGCTGCAACTGCCGGTGTACGCGTACGCCGCCCGCGCCCGCCTGGGCGAACCGTCCACACCGGTCGAGGCGTCGTACTGGTTCGTCCGGCGCGGCGGCAAGCGGATCCCGGTCCCGCTCACCCCGGAGGTCGAGGCACGGTACGTCGACACGCTCGACGTGATCGTGTCCTCGATCGCGGCCGGGTACTTCCCGCCGAAGGCGCCCGAGGTCCCGGACTTCCTGTGGGTGCAGTGCCCGTACTGCAACCCCGACGGTCTCGGCCACAGCGAGGTCCGGGCGCGCTGGGACCGCAAGCGCCACGACCCGGTGCTCGAGCGCCTGGTCCGGCTGATCGACCCGACCGCACTGGAGCCCGCCGATGAGTGAACAACTGCTCGACGCTCCGGCCCGGGACCGGATCCGCTCCGACACCGACAGCACCCTCTTCGTCGAGGCCGGCGCCGGGTCGGGCAAGACCCATGCGCTCGTCGAGCGGGTGCGTACGCTCGTGCTGCGGGACGGCGTACCGCTGCGGACGATCGCTGCTGTGACGTTCACCGAGAAGGCCGGGGCGGAGCTGCGGGACCGGTTGCGGGTCGAGTTCGAGAAGGCGCGGCGGACTGAGGTCGGGCAGCTCGCCGACGCGGCGCTGGACGACCTGGACTCGGCGTCGATCGGGACGCTGCATTCGTTCGCGCAGCAGATTCTGCTGGCACATCCGATCGAGGCGGGGCTGCCGCCGCTGATCGACGTACTGGACGAGGTCGGTTCCTCGGTCGCCTTCGAGGAACGCTGGGCCGAGTTGCAGCAGCAGTTGCTGGACGACGACTCGATCGCCGAGCCGCTGCTGCTCGCGATGGCGGTCGGGGTCGAGTTGAAGCATCTCCGGTCGCTTGCCCGGCTGTTCGGCAACGACTGGGACCTGATCGCGGACCGGGTGCTCGTCGAGCCGCCGGAGCTGGTGGCGATGCCGGACCTGACCGGTCTGGTGGCCGCGGCCGCGCAGATCGGCGGGCTGGCCGAGTCCTGCCTGGACCCCGAGGACAGGTTGCTGCCGAAGGTCCAGCAGATTCGCGAGCTCGGCGTGATGCTGGACGCGGCGTCCGACCAGGAGACGCAGCTCGCGATCCTGCACACGTTCCGCGGGCTCAAGGTGGGGCGGATCGGACGCAAGGAGAACTGGCCGGACATCGCCAAGGTGCGCGCGGACTGCACCGAGGTCGTGGACGTCGCGGCGTCCCTCGTCGAGCTGTTGCTCGATGCTTGCCTGCGGCATCTTTCGCACTGGATCGCGGAGCGGGTGCTGGAGTCGGCGGAGCTGCGGCGTGCCGACGGGCGGCTCGAGTTCCACGACCTGCTGGTGCTCGCCCGCGATCTGCTCCGGCGGGACGCGGACGTGCGCGCGGACCTGCAGGAGCGGTACGAGCGGCTGCTGCTGGACGAGTTCCAGGACACGGACCCGATCCAGATCGAGCTCGCGGTCCGGATCGCGGGCGGTGCCGAGGCTGATGCCGCCGACTGGCGCGACCTCGAGGTCCCCGAGGGCCGGCTGTTCGTCGTCGGCGACCCGAAACAGTCGATCTACCGCTTCCGCCGCGCCAACATCGCGACGTACCTGACGGCCCAGGACCTCCTCGGCGAAACCGTCGCCCTGACCACGAACTTCCGCACCGTCCCCCCGATCCTCCACTGGATCAACACCGTCTTCGCCACCCTGATCCAGCCGCAGGAATCCGCCCAACCCTCCTACCAGTCCCTCTCCCCCCACCGCACCACCCCCACAACACCCGCCGTCCCAGCCACCACCCCTGGCCCAACCACCTCCGACCCCGCCACCAACTCCAGCCGCTCAGGCTCCGGAGCCGCGTCCCGCACGCCCTCTGAGCAACCTGCTGAGCCCGTCAAGGGCGACCAGCTCTCGATCTTCGACGAACCGAGCCTCTTCGACGACGACACGACCGACTCAACCGACTACGGCACCTCGACCGACTCGACAGCCACCGCGGGCGACGACGACCAGCTCGGCGATCTCGCCGCCGTCCTCCCGTTCCGCCGCCGCACCGACGCGATCGACGTACCGCTGGAAGAACCCCCGACCGACACCCCAGAAGACCCATCAGCCGGCCCCGCCGTCACCATCCTCGGCGCCGAGCCGCACAACGACCTCCCCCGCGCTCAAGCCTCCGTCCTCCGCGAGCGCGAAGCCACCGACGTCGCCTCCGTAATCGAAGAAGCCCTGCGCGACGGCTGGCTGGTGTACGACGACCGCACCGAAACCTGGCGCCGCGCCGAGGCCGGCGACATCGCCGTACTCGTCCCCGCCCGCACCTCACTCCCCTTCCTCGAGGACGCCCTCGACCGCGCCGACATCCCGTACCGCGCCGAAGCCAGCTCCCTCGTCTACCAGACCGCCGAGGTCCGCGACCTGCTCGCGTGCGCCCGCGCGCTCGGCGACCCGAGCGACCAACTCGCGCTCGTCACCACGCTCCGCTCCCCGCTGTTCGGCTGCGGCGACGACGACCTCTACACCTGGAAGGTCAACGGCGGCAGATTCCTCCTGACCGCCCCGGTCCCAGACCAGCTCCTCACCCACCCGGTCGCCGATGCGATGGAGTGGCTCCGCCGCACGTACTACGCCGCGCGCTGGCTCACCCCCAGCGAGGTCCTCGCGAAGATCGTCGCCGACCGGCGGATGCTCGAGGTCGCCGCGATCGGACCGCGCGCCCGCGACGCCTGGCGCCGCATCCGGTTCGTCGTCGACCAGGCCCGCGCCTGGTCCGAGGTCGAGCACGGCGGCCTCCGCTCGTACCTCGCCTGGGCCGCCCACCAGGGCGAGGAAACCTCCCGAGTCGCCGAGGCCGTCCTGCCCGAGACCGATGCCGACGCGGTGCGGGTGATGACGATCCACGCCGCGAAGGGGCTCGAGTTCCCGATCGTGATCCTGTCCGGCATGACCGCCTCCCCGAACCGCCAGCGCGGCGTCCAGGTGCTGTGGCCGCAGTCCGGCGGATACGCCGTCAAACTCAAGTCGTCGGTGCAGACCGAGGACTTCGACCTGGTACAACCGGTCGACGAGCAGATGGACGACTACGAACGCCGCCGCCTGCTGTACGTCGCCGCGACCCGCGCCCGCGACCACCTCGTCGTCTCCCTGCACCGCTCCGGCAACCGCCGCCACACAAGCAACGCCGAGCTCCTCGCCACCGCCGGCGGCGTCGAAGCACCGCATGTCACGCTGTTCACCAGCCCACCGGTCCCCGACCGCGAACCCACCGCCGGCCCCGACGTCACTCCGCCGATCCCCCGCAGCGAATGGGAAACCCGCGCCACCGCGGCCCAATCCGCCAGCCGGACCCCCTCAGCCCAATCCGCCTCCGGCCTCGAAGGCACCGACCCCGAACTCGCCCTCACCGGGCCCACCGCCGCCCCGGCAGGCGCGCCTGACGCCGACGCTGGATCCGTCGCGCATATTGACCCGGGCACCGCGAAGGCCGCCCGCGACCTGGAACTCCCGCCGTGGTCCAAGGGCCGCTACGGCACCGCGATCGGCCGCGCCGTGCACGCCGTACTCCAAGTCGTCGACCTCACCACCGGCGCCGGCCTCGAACCCGCCGTCGCCACCCAGTGCCTCGCCGAAGGCGTCCTCGAGTACGCCGATGTGGTCACCGCCCTCGCCCGCTCGGCCCTCGCCTCCGACGTCGTACAACGAGCCGCCGCCCGCGAACACTGGCGCGAGTCGTACGTCGGCACGCTGCAACCCGACGGCACCGTCCTCGAAGGCTTCGTCGACCTCATCTACCGCGAGGACGACGGCCGCCTCACCATCGTCGACTACAAGACCGACGTCATCCCGGCCACGGCGCTGGACAGTCGCGTCGCGTACTACGCCCCACAGCTCCGCGCGTACGCCGAGATTCTGCCCAACACCGCACCGCCGATCCTGCTGTTCCTCAACCCGGCCGGCGCCATCGAACGCCAGGTGCCCTAGGCAACAATCCGGACCGCCAGCACTACGATGACCGCCGACGACGCGAGCGCAGTCACCAACCGCCCCGTAGGACCGGTCAGCAACCGCCCGAGCAACGCACCACCGCCGGCCAGCAACAGTTGCCAACTGGCCGACGCCACGAACGCCGCGACCACGAACACGATCCGCTCCGCAACGCCCGCAATCTCCGACCCGCCGAGCACCAACGCGGCGAAGTAGATCACGGTCCACGGGTTGAGCATGGTCATCCCGAGCATCCCGAAGTACGCCGTCCACGCGCCGATCGGCATCTCCTGCTGCAGCGTGACGATCCGCCGCTCGCGATATCGCCGTACCGCTCGGACCGCCCCCATCACCGCGAGCCCGACCAGCACCACGACCGAGGCCCACCGCAACGGCTCGACAACCGGCACCAACAACGGAGCCAACACCGACCCGGCACCCGCGGCCACCGCCGCGTACAGCCCATCAGCCGACGCAACACCCAACGCCGCAAACGCCCCGATCCGCCAGGAACTCCGCGCCGTCAACGCCACCAAATAGGTCCCCACAGGCCCGACCGGCATAGCAACCCCATACCCAGCCAACAGCCCGGCGACCACCACCTCGATCACAACTGACCGGGCATCGACCCCCCACAACGACCACCCTGCTGCTGAACCCGAGCCACCAAGGCCACAGATCCAACCAGCAACACCCCAAAGGCAGTCATCATCATGCGCCCATCATGAACACCACCCAACCCCCACTCAACCCAATTACCACTTGCCCCCAACAACAACCTCCACCACCCGACCGACTCCACACCAGCCACCCTCGAACACCAGCCACGCTCAACACCACTCGAGCGACACCCCAGCCCACCGGCGCCGGCACCAGCGACGCTCTACACGCGGCTCGACCACCGCCCGCCTACAAGCACGGCCGCAGTCCTGCACCACCCAAGCCACTCCTCACCCACCGTCCCCGACGCCAGCCGCGCTCCAGCACGAGCTCACCTCCGGTGCCGGCCGAACGACTCCGCCACCGCGCAGGCTCCAGCGCCAGCCGTGCTCCAGTACCAGCCCGGCCACCTACCCGCCGGCCGGGCTCCGGTGCTAGCTGGAGGGCTGCTCTGCCTCGCCGTTCTCCGCGGCCGCGGCGTACGCGGCGTCGAGGCGCTCGAGCGGGCTTGGGCCGTCGTATGGCTTCGGCTTTGCGTCGAGGTGCCGGGCGCGGAGCTCGTCCATGAGTTCCTCGAGGAACGCCGGTCCTCCGTCGCGCATGAGCTGCTGCCGCACCCGAAGTTCGGGGCTCCCGGAGCGCCAGTCGAGACCCCAGTTCCCGAGGGCGTACAGGATCGGGAGGGTCTGGATGCCGGCCTCCGTCAGGCTGTAGCGCGCGCGTTGCCCCCGCGCCGCAGTACCGCGAGTGAGGATGCCGGCTTCGACGAGCCGTACGAGCCGGTCGGCGAGGATGTTCGACGCGATGCCCTCGGGCGACCCGGTGAGCAGCGCCCGGAAGAAGCGGCGGTCGCCGAAGATGATGTCGCGGAGTACGAGCATCGACCAGCGATCCCCGAACACCTCGACGGCGGCGTTGATCGGGCACCCGGACCGTGGTTCCACGACTCCTCCTTGACAGGCAGTTCGTGCACACTATAGTGATTGCGAAATGCAAGCACTATGGGGGAGATGAGCTGATGGGCCGCTTCGTGTACTCGATGCAGGTGTCCCTCGACCTGCGAATCGAGCAAGTACCGGGGGACAACGGCGCCGGCGAGTGGTTGCGCATCGACGAGGAACTGCACCGCGCGGCCAACGCCCAGGCCGAAGCCGCCGCGCTGCTGGTTCACGGCCGGGTCTTCTACGAGGTCATGGAGGAGTTCTGGCCGCGGTCCCGCGAGGACGCCACGCTGCCGGACTTCCTGCGTGAGTTCGGCGAGATCTGGACCGCCAAGCCCAAGGTCCTCGTCTCCCGCACCCGCCGAACGGCCGAACACAACACCCGGATCATCGGCGGCGACGACGCGATCGAGCAGCTCGCGGTCTTGCGCGCCGACACCGACGGCCTGATCGGTGTGGGCGGCGCGACGCTGGCCACGCAGCTGCTCCGGGCAGGGCTCCTCGACGAGTTGATGCTCTGGACGCATCCCTCGATCCTCGGCTTCGGCAGGCCGCTGTTCGACGATTACGACGTACCGATCGATCTCGACCTGCTCGAGCAGCGTTCGTTCGGATCCGGCGTCACGATGCATCGCTACTCCATCGGCGACGTCAAGGAGGCGAGCTGATGCTGACGCAGGTCGCAGAGGGCGTGCTGGTCCACGAGAGCGAGTTCGTGCAGAGCAACGCCGTTGTGGTGCAGGGCCGATCCGGCGTGTTGCTCATCGACCCGGGAATCACAGGCACCGAGATCGACTGCCTCGCGAACGACATACGCGCGCTAGGCCAACCGATAGTCGCGGGCTTCTCGACGCATCCGGACTGGGATCATGTGCTGTGGCAGGAGAGCCTCGGCTCGCCGCCTCGGTACGGCACCGAACGCTGTGCGGCTGCCATCCGCGATGAACTGTCCGACCCCGACGCGAAGGCGCGGATCGACGAGCACCTTCCGCCGGAGATCGCCGGGCAGGTACCGCTCGAACTGCTAGGCCTCATCACCGGTCTGCCCGCCGGCGCCGCGCAGATTCCGTGGGACGGCCCCACCGTACGGATCATCGAGCACCGTGCCCACGCGCCGGGCCATGCCGCCCTGCTGATCGAGGAACGCCGGGTTCTGGTCGCCGGCGACATGCTGTCCGACGTACTGATTCCGATGTTCGACCTGAGCGGCACGGCGGATCCGCTCGACGACTACCTTGCGGCGCTTCAACTGTTCGATGCCGTAGCCGGCGAGGTCGACGTCGTCGTACCGGGTCACGGCTCCGTCGGCGGCGCCAACCAACTGCGCGCCAGAATCGACCAGGACCGCGCATACGTGCAGGCCTTGCGCGACGGCCGAGCTCCCGACGACCCGCGGATCGGGTCGTCGGCGAAGCCCGACTGGGAGTGGGTCAGCGACGTACACGAGGGCCAACTCCACCGCCTCGCCGGCCGAACCAAGGACACCGACCCCGCCTAGGAAGGGCCGCACGATGGACGACCCCGTAGCCTCCGTACGGCGTGCACTCGAGCGCAATCGCTACATGGTCCTCGGCACCACCGAACCAGACGGAACCGCCCGCCTCTCCCCCGTCTTTTTCACCCACACCGACGCCCGCACGTTCTACTGGGTGTCCTCCCCCGACGCCCAACACTCACGCAACCTGACCGCCCGCCCCAAGGTCTCCCTGGTGATCTTCGACGGCGACAAACCGCCCGTCGAGGACAAGGACGCCGTCTACATCTCGGCAACCGCCGAACAAGTCCCCGACGAGGAACTCGAAGCCACCTGCCCCACAGCCTTCACCGACTCCGAACGCCGAGGCGCCCGAGCCTTCACTCCCCACGAGCTAACCGGTGACGCCGACTTGAGGCTCTACCGAGCCACCGCCCAAACCCACGAGATCCACCTCCGAGGCAAAGACCCCGCCAACAAGAAGAACGTAGACACCCGCCTCCGAGTCGACCTCCCATAGCCTCTCGTACGACGTCGCATCCTGGACGGGCGGCTCGGCGTGGATCGCGGCGGTTGCCCGGGGTCGCGAACCACGTGCGGGCGAGGTCGGGTGCGGCCGACGATGAACCTGTCCTCAGCGCAACGGCCAGCGCGAGCTCGGGGTCAACTGCTCCGAGCGCGACGCTGACGCGGCGGATGAAGCTCGAGCATGCCGAGCCAAGCGCGGAACAGCCGCTCCTCGACTGCTCGAGAACGGCCTGGAGCAAGTCCGCCAACACTGCGAGACCCGCAGGTCGAGATCCGCAGCTCTGCAGGTTTGGCCGCCGGCCGCACTGGCGACGGGGCGGGATTCGGATCCAGGTTGAACTCCCTTATTCTGGCCAACCGCCGATCTGCGCCGTCCGGCCGGCGAAGACCTCATGGACTGACCCTCAGCATCTGCCATTGGCGTGGATCCAACCCCATCGCGACTCCCAGCTCTGCAAGCCTCGCGACAGTCTCCGACCGGATGCCGGCGTCGTGCTCGTACAACTGGGTGCAGAGCATCTCGAACGCAAGGCCGGGCTCGTCGTGGTCGACGTACTCACAGATGTCCTGCACCTCCGACACAGGCAACCCCGGCGCCAGCTCCGGCACCACTCGACGGAGCTTGCCATTCAGCTCATCCCAGTTCATTGGGTCGGCTCCCAACCATGCGTCGTCGCGGTACGACGTACCGCGACACGGACGAAACCATGTGGCGGGACACTTCACCATCACGCACGATCTCGTCTCCCCCCAGCTAGGTGACGTCCGCGAGTCCCTGGGCGTACTGCCTCAGGCTCGACAACAGACGGTCTGAAGCGGGCGAGAGTGGTCGGTCCGGGTCCAGGGCGCATTCGAACTGGCCGCCGGCTGTCATCCACGCCAACACGCCGCCCGACATGCAGGTCGGATTGAACAACTCAGGTGGATCGCAGAACGGGAGACCTTCCGCGCCGACCCATGCCACGGAGCATCCCGCACCAATCCGCGCGGCGAGTGAGTCCCGCACGGCTGCAGTGAAGTACTCACCCGTCGGCCACACGATGATCGGCACATCCCAGGACAGGATCTCCCACGCGTCCCCTCGAAGAAGGAACGCGTCGACGCCTGGCTCGCCGATCCATACCTGTCGTGGAAACGCGGCCGCCTGCCGACGACCGCGACCGGCGAGCCCATAGATCGTGATGCCCGGGACCTCATCGCCGTCAACGACGACGAGTGCGTCCCGAGCCCGAATTGCCGTCACCTGATGCCTTCCACTTGGTTCTGACCCCGTCGTCCATGAGCTCTGGCTACGTGTTGAGAAAGTCTCTCGCGTATCAGTCGTCGCGCGGACGGTCGCCGCGCTCCGGGTCGTCCCGCGTCGCCGGTACGCCCATTCCTCGCCTTCCAGGAGTTCACGTGGCTGATCAGGCGGTACGGCGACAGCGCCGTAGATGAACCGTGCCTCGATCAGCGGGAAGGTGGGACGAACGGCGAATACGTCTGAGGTTGGGAGTGACCAAATCCCACAGGGCGCGCTGAAACGACAGCAGTACTTCGATCCGGGACGCAGTTGGATCCGTCATTTAGTCCCCCGAAGAGTGCAACCCGCGTCGAGATTCATGGTCGATGGCACCGCCAGGTTCGGACAACGGCTCCACGGTGTGCGCATCGATTACTGCGTCATCGGATCGTTTCGTACTCGTCATCATCATCGGTGGCCGCCTATGGCGTCTCTTCGATGTTGATCGCGCCAGCGGCTGTAAGGAGCCAGTGCAGTGCACCGGTTGGTGAGGGCGCACCATCTGTGTCGACGTAGACCACGAGGTGCTGCGGGTCGACTGTTTCAGACCCGAGCCAGTACCACGTCCGGTTCTCTGGCTCGAGCCACCACAACCAGTCGGAGAGTGACCAACGCGCCGACTTGAATCGCCCCGGGTCTGATGGAGGCTCTCAATCCATGGAGGATGAGAGTTATGGCAGCACCGAGGAAGTACGGCGACGAGTTGCGTGAGCGGGCCACTCGGATGGTGGTGGACGCGCGGAAGGACCCGGCGACGAGGGCGGGGGCGATCCCGCGGATCGCGGAGCAGCTCGGTGTGCACCGTGAGACGTTGCGGGGGTGGGTCCGGCAGGCCGAGATCGATGAGGGGACGCGTGCGGGGACCACGACCAGCGACGCGGATCGGATCGCGCAGCTGGAGCGGGAGAACCGTGAGCTTCGGCGGGCCAACGAGATTCTCAAGACGGCGTCGGCTTTTTTCGCGGCGGCGGAGCTCGACCGCAAGATCAAGTAGCCGGCGAAGCAGCCGGTGGAGTAACGCGGGTTCCGGTGGCGGTGCTGGTCGAGTTCATCGACCGGCACCGCGACCGGTTCGGGGTCGAGCCGATCTGTCAGGTCCTGGCGGCTGCTGGGATCAAGATTGCCCCGAGCACCTACTACGCCGCCAAGAGCAGGCCGCCGTCTGCCCGGGCGGTCAGGGACGCCGAACTGGTCTCGGCGATCCGCCAGGTGCACACGGACAACCTGGGTGTCTACGGTGCGCGGAAGGTCCACGCCGAACTGAACCGGCGCGGTATCGAAGTCGCCCGGTGCACCGTCGAGCGGCTGATGCGCGCCGAGGGCCTGCGGGGCATCAGGCGGGACAAGACCCGCAAGACCACGCAGACCGAGAGGGCTGAGACACCGCGGCCGGCCGATCTGGTCGAGCGGCGGTTCGTCGCCGAGGCTCCCAACCAGTTGTGGGTGGCGGACCTGACCTACATCCGCACCCACTCCGGGTGGGTTTACACCGCGTTCGTGATCGACGTGTTCTCCCGCCCGGTGGTGGGCTGGCAGGTCTCGACCAGCCTGCGCACCGACCTGGCCCTGGACGCCCTCGACATGGGACTGTGGGCCCGGCAGCGAGCCGGCCACGACGTCGGCGGGCTGATCCATCACAGCGACCGCGGAGTGCAATACCGCGCTGTCCGCTACACCGAGCGGCTCGCCGAGGCCGACGCCGTCGCGAGCGTCGGCAGCAAGGGCGACAGCTACGACAATGCGATGGCCGAGGCGTTCAACTCGCTGTTCAAGGCCGAGCTCATCCGCAACCCCGTCATCCGTCCGATCGGAGGCTGGAAGAGCGTGGCCGACGTCGAGATCGCCGTCGCCGAGTACGTCGACTGGTTCAACCACCGACGCCTGCACGGCGAGATCGGCCACATCCCACCCGCCGAGTTCGAAGCCAACCACTACAGTGAAATCCCCGCCCTCACAGAGGCCGGAACCACGTAGCCGAGCCTCCACGAAATCCGGGGCGGTTCAACTCATCCGCTGCTACCTGCTCGTCGGGCGACAGGCTCCGCCACCACGTCAACTCAGCCTGCTCCTCCGCCGCAGTCTTCTCCGGCGCACATGCCAAGACGAACCACTCGGGTAGCTCCGCCTGCCAGCCTTTGAGGCCCGGCCACTCATCCGCTCCGTGCTTCAGGATGATCGTCATCATCACCTCACGGCACCGTGCCAGGAGGATCTTGCTGTCAGGCGACTCCGCGGACAACTGGACACCTGCCTCCAGCGCTGCAGTAGGGCCAGCGTGCAGCACACGCCGGAGTTCCTCATCAGGGTTCAACAACCCGGTCTCCCGCTGACATGCTGCATCTCCTCAAGTAGGTGAGGTCCCAAGAAGCGTCTCCCCGCGGGTCAGTCGTCAGGTTCGAATTCGATCAAGTCATCGATCGCACGCCGCAGCCAGGCGTAAAAAGACGGCAGCGTTTCCCGAAGCTCGCGACCGGAATCGTCGAAGTCGTGGATGATCAGCACCTCCCGCGCACCGGCTTGCCAGCAAGCCACGTCATCGTTGTCCTGACGCCGCGCGAAGGGCACCAGCCGGCGCTGGGGATAGCGTGCTGCCAGTCCCCTGTAGCGGGCATGTAGCGAATCGCCCTCGAGAATCCGCCAAGGCTCCAGATCAACCAAGCCAAGCTCGACCACACGGATGAACGACGCAGGGTACGCGAAACCATCCGGGACATCGGACAGGCCGAGGAGATATCCCATGGTCAGTTTCCTTTCCAACCGGTGAACGGCGACCCCAGCGGGTACTGGTTGCGATACTTCGAGCTCTGGTTGTTGATGCGGTTCACAACGGCTCCGCCCCACGTCGTTGGCAATGCGCCTTTACGATCCGCGAACCGTTCGGCGAGATGAGCGGGCAGCACGCTATCAAATTCGTGAACCCGAACATGCACGTTGATACCGCTCAACGCCGCCGAGAGAACCCTGGTGTTGTCGACCGTCGTCAGGTTGCCGTCGCGCATCCGAACGACGTCGATGGGGTCACCGACCCAGCCGTTGGCCCGCATGCTGGCGACGATGTCGCCTGCTCCATTCACCGTGGTCTGACTGAACCGGATTGTGTACGGCGAAACGCTCTGCACCCCGGCAGGAAGCCTGGCGCCGCCACGCGCCAAGGCTGGGAAGCGGCTGGCGACGAGGGCTACGGAGATGTCGGCTGCTAGTTGGGAGCAGTTGCCTTTTAGGACGCAGGCTTGGGAGTCGAGGATGCCGGCTGTGCCGGCGGAGAGGACTCCGGTGGCGGAGGAGAGTTGGAGGAGGATGGGGACTGCGGGGGCGCAGGGGCGGGCGAGGGTGCAGATTACGGCGCCTGCCAGGGCTCCGGTGGAGATGTAGGCGGAGATGTGGGAGACGTCGGTGAGGGTGCCCTCGATGCCGTTCAGGCCTTGGAGGTCTGTGGATTTTAGGGGGTTGCCCGTCGTGTAGGCGTAGGGGTTGGTGGAGCCGGCCTGGTCTGGGGTCAGGAAGGTGCCGGTGTTCGGGTTGTATTCGCGTTGGCCTAGTAGGTAGTTGCCGTTCGGGAGGTGGAGGCCTCCGATGTAGCCGGGGGTTGTGGTTGAAGTTCCAGGGCCGGCTCGGGTTTGGCCGTAGGGCTCGTAGTCGTGGTGGGTCGGCTTGGTGGGGGTTGTGGTGAGGATGGAGCCGTTCGGGTTTGTGGTGAGCGGCGTGAGGGCTGTAGGGGTTTGTTGGGCTAGGAGGCCGGCGCCGTAGAGGTAGCGGGTGGTGGGGGCTTCGCCTGTGGTGCTGAGGATTTGGGGTGAGAGGGGGTCCCAGAGGTAGCGCGTGGATTGCTTGCCTGTGGTGGAGGTGGCTCGGCGGCCGTCGCCGGTGTGGGTGTAGGTCGTGGTGGTGCCGGCGGTGGTTGAGGTGCGGGGTTTGCCGGCGGCGGACCAGGTGTACGTCGTTGTGCCGTCGCCAGTGAGGTTGCCGTCTGGGTCGTAGGTGTAGGCGCGGGTGGTTGGTGGGGTGCGGGGGTAGGTGGCGGGGGCCGTGATGGAGGCCAGCAGCTCGTTGCCGGCGCCGTAGAGGGACCAGGTGCTGCCGGTGGGGCGCTGCTCCCAGGTGCGGTTGTTGTTGGCGTCGTAGGCGTAGCGGATGTAGTCGCGCGCTTCGTCCGTGCAGGTGTCGACGCCGTAGCACGTCCCGGTGAGGCGGTTCAGGGGGTCGTAGGTGTACGACGACTTGCCAGCGGCGGAGTCGTCAGAGCGCGTGACGTTGTCGGCGGTGTCGTACGTCGAGGTGATCGTGCGGAGCGGGCGGCCGTTCTGGGTGATGGACATCGAGGTCGCGCGGCCGCGGAGATCGAATCGCTCGGTCTTGACCAGTCCGCCGGGCTGCGTTGTCGTGATCGTGCCGCGGGACAGGTCGTAGCGGTAGGAGGCCAGCGGCTTGCCGTCGGCCATGGCGGAGGACAGTCGGTTGACGGCGTCCCAGGTGTACGACTCCGTCCGGCCCGCGGCGGTCCGGCCGGTGAGGTTGCCGACTGCGTCCCAGCGGTAGGTGACGGTGCCGCCGGTTGAGATCAACTGGTCGAAGGAGTCGTAGCCGAAACGGGTGGCGCCCAGCTCGTCGGTCATCGACGTACGGCGGCCGGCGGCGTCCCAGGTGTAGCTCACGGCCGGCGTCTTGTCGGAGTAGGTGATCCGCAGCGGCGCACCACGCGCATCCAGTACGAACGACGCGGTCTTCCCCGACGGCAGCGTCGTGCGCACAAGACGGCCGGACTTGTCGTACGAGAACTTCCAGGTGCGGCCGCCGTACGTCGTGGAGGTCGTGCGCCCGGCGCCGTCATAGACGAAGGTCTGCTCGCGGCCGCTCGCGTCGACGGTCTTCGTGACCCGGCCGGAGCCGTCGTACGTCGTGGTGGCCTCGGGCAACGACGGTCTCGTGACGCCGACCACGGCGCCGGTCTCGTCGTACCGCAGCCGGGTGACGCCGCCGCGCGAGTCGACCAGTGTCGACACGCGGCCCTGGGCGTCGTACGTCTGCCGCGTGGACACGTCGAGCGCACCGCGTTGCTCGAGTGGCTGGTCGTCGTCGTTGTACGTGGCCGTGCTGACCGCACCACGCGGAGACGTCACCTTGACCGGTCGGCCCCACCCGTCGTACTCGATCCGCGTGACCTGCCGCAGCGGATCCGTGACGCGCACCAGATCGCCGTCGACGGAGTACGCGTACTGCGTGACACGACCGAGCGGATCGCGCGACGCCGTGACCAGACCACGCGCGTCGTAGCTGACAGACGAGGAGCGACCGAAGTACGACGTACCAGTCAGGTTGCCGCGGGCGTCATAGCTGTACGTCGTTCGCCGCCCGAGCGGATCCACTGTGGCGACAACATCGTTCCGCGCGTTGTACGACCGTCGGCTCACCGCTCCCAGCGCGTCCGTCGACGCGACGACCCGCCCGAATGCGTCATACTCGTGCCGCGCGCCATGCCCCAGCGTGTCGAAGACGCGGATGAGGTTGCCGTCGGCATCGTAATGGAACGTCGCCGTGGTGCCGGTCGGATCCGTCTGCCGGATCAGCCAGCCCCGCTCGTACTCGTTGAGCCACTTCCCGCCGGTCGGATCGGTCATCGTCGACGTCCCGCGAATGCCCTCGGTCTGCCACGACCAGGTGGATCGACCACCCTTGCCGTCCGTCTGCGCGACGACCCGCCCGCTCTCGTCGTACTCCGTGACGTACGACGGCACCGCCGCGTCGCCCACGGTCTCCGACCGGAGCCGCCCGTCGGCGTACTCGTACCGCGTCCGGATCCCACCTGGCGACGTCACGCCGGTCAGCCGCCCGTCCGAGTACTCGTACCGCACGGTCCGCGGCGCGACGCCAGGCCCCGACAACCGCGCCGACACGACCTGCCCCTCGCCGTCGTAGTCGTAGGACAGCGACCGCCGACCGTTGGTGACCGTGCGGACCCGTCCCTCGACCCGCTCGATCGTCACACCCTGACCATTTCGGTCCCGGATCGCCTGCAACTCGCCGGCAGCGGAGAACAGCATTCGCACTTGATCGACGCTCGTCAGTACATAGGTCGAGCCCGCCCGTGCGAGCGTGAACCTCGCGGCCCCTGGCTCCACGGCAAACGCAGTGCCCTTCCGCAGGAACCCGATCTCCCGTCCGTCTGACGCGTGATACCGCGCACCGGTCGGCGACAGCTCCAGACGATCGGAGTACGACAACCGCCAGCCGGCCCCGAGCGGACCAGTGGATTCGTCGTTCGAGTTGTAGGTCCGCGTCACCGTGAGCGGGACGCCGACAGCCGTCACCGAGGCGTCCGTGGCGACGGCGGTCAAAGCGCCGGTCAGCGAGTTGACCGGGTCGGACTGCATCGCGAAAGGCCCGAAGAATGCCCGGGCCTGTTTGTCCGGCAGCGCGAAGCCGGGCGCGCCGGCGTAGATCATCACCGAAGCCCCGGCCGAGCCCTTGCCGTTCGTCAGGGTGACGGACAGCAGATTCGGCGAGCCGACGAACTTGCAGTCGAGCGGCACCGAGACCGACCAGCTCAGCGACTGGGTCCGCGCCGGCTTCGGCTTCGGCACGTTCTCACATGGCCAGTGGCCGATCTGCCACGTGCGGGCGTCCGTGATGCGCAGGTAGCACAAATCGATCGGCGGATTGAACGTGCGAGCTTGGAACGTCAGGGTGACGCCGGTCCCGGCGTGCGCCATGCCGCCGTCGTTGGCGATCTCCGTGCCGGTGCTCAACGCCACGCCGTCGGCGGAGACGGACATGTCCGCGTGCAGGCACGAGTACGCGTCCGGCGGCGCCGCCTCCGCGACCGGTGTGAGCGGCACCAGCAGGAGGACAGCCAGGACGAGCGCGAGAAGCCGGTGCCGCACGGCCGCCTCCGTTCAGTCGTGGGGTGGTGACAGAGAGTTTACGGAGTTGGGTGCGGTCGCGGGTCGGATGATTACGGGTTGTGGATAACGGGCAGTGACCCTGGCGTGCAGGTCGGGCGGGAGTCGCTACGATCTGCGGAAACAGTGTGAGGAACGTTCGAATGATGGTCCGCCCGCTGGCGGGTATGCCACCACGAGTGTGAGGGTGTGGCTCATGAACATCGGTACCCGGAAGATCGTCGTCGACGAGGCGATCGCGCAGTTGCGGCTGTACGCCGAGACCAACGGCGCCGTGCTGCAGTACTACGACGGGCTGCCGGGGATGACCACCGTCGGCGGCTCCGACCCGAACCGGATCACGCTCGAGGACCTGGCCCGGACGATGGTGATCGGCTCCGACCTGCGCGCCAACGACATCCCGTGGCTGCTCGAGGTGGACGCCGAGAAGGCGCTCGCGGCGATCCCGGTCGACGCGCGCCTCGAGGACGCCGAGCCGGGCAGCGAGCTGTTCGAGTCGGCGATGGTGCTGGACGAGAAGTTCACCGGGCACCGCGGGTTCGGGCACGCGAAGAAGTCCAAGCTGCTGCACCTCAAGCGGCCGTACCTCTACCCCGTCACCGACAGCTTCATCCGGATGACCTACGGCAGCGCGTCGGCCGGCGCCGAGTTCCTCAAGGCCGTCCGCGACGACCTGGTGAACCCGGCCAACGTCCGCGACTTCAAGCTGCTGCAGGTCCGGCTGATCGCGGAGCCGGCGACGTCCGCCGCCCGCCTGCTCGGCGAGGTGCCCACGCTCCGGCTCCTCGACATCCTCGCCTCCCTGCTGGGCGAGGCCAAGTAGCCAGAGACCAAACAGTCACAAGACCCCGAGCCGCGCCAACGGCTCGACCAGTTCACGCTCCTCGTACGACAGGTGCGACAACAGCGTGTCGTCCAGCAGGTCGACGGCAGCCCGCAAGCCGTCGATGCTTCCTGATCCGTCAACCAGCGCGACCAGCGCCTTGTCGACGCCTTCGAGCACGTCGTGGATGATCTTGTGCTCCTCCTGCAACCGGTCCACCACCGGCACCAGAGCAGGATCCGCCCGGCGCAGATGCGGGAACAGCGACGCGTCCTCCAGCGAGTGATGCGTCGTGACCAGCCGGCAGTACGACTCGCAGTACGTCCCCAGGGTCCAGTTGTTCTGCCGCATGGTCATCGTGTTGATGTGCGACCGCGCCGCACCCACCCCGAGCGTCCCGGCGGCGACCTGCTCCACCAGGTCACGCACCTGCTCCAGCTCAGCACGCAGGTGATCGTGTACGTCGATCAGGTGCTGACCGGACTGCAGCTGGTACGGCGTATAGGTCCGCCCCGGGTCCGGCACCGGACCGGTCGGCCGCTCCGCCTCGTCCAGCAGCTGTACTGCGCTACGCCGCACAGCAGGAGGCGGTGTAGGTACGACGGTGAAGCCACCCGCAGGACGCCCGGCAGCAGCACCACCAGCAGCACCACCAGCAGCAGCAACACGCCCACCCGCGCGCGCCACGGACACAGCCTCACGCACCCCCGCAGCCACCTCAGCAAACCGCCGGATGTCGTCAGGGTTGTCGGAGGCAAGGATGTAGGTGCTCATCCCCTCCCCCAACGTCAGCTCGGTCAGCTGGTCGATCCACAGCTCCTCAGGCCCCTGCAGGAACCCACCGCCGCCGCTGAACCGACCGCCGACGTTGTACAGCCGCCGGATCTCCGCAGGGTCCCGCCCGGCCTCCACAGCCGCCTCGTCGATCACCTTGTTCATGGCGGCGAGCTGGTCCGGACCGGCGTACCCGCTGCTCGGCAGCCATCCGTCCGCGAGGCGTCCGGTCAGAGCGAGCATCCGCGGCTTGTAAGCACCCAGCCATATCGACACGTCGTGCGCCGGCGCCGGACCGCGCTTCGCACCGGACACCGTGTAGTGCTTGCCGGGCAGCCGGATGCCGCCGCCTTCAGGCGTCCAGACCTCGCGCATGATCGCGATGGCCTCCTCCAGCGCGGTGATGCTCTGCCCGGTCGTCAGCCGGGGCCCGGCGTTGGCGGCGACCGCCTCGAGGAAGCCGCCGGCGCCCAGACCGAGCTCCACCCGCCCGCCGGTGATGAGGTCGAGCGTGGCCACACTGCGTGCGAGGACCACGGGGTGCCGCAGCGGGAGGTTGGCGACGTTGGTCGTCAGCTTCACGCGCTGGGTCTGGGCGGCGACCACGGACAAGAGCGTCCACGCGTCCAGCAACCGCGGCTGGTACGGATGGTCCTGGAAGCTCACCAGGTCGAGACCGACCTGCTCGGTCAGCTGGGCCAGCGCGATCACGCGGTCCGGGGCGTCGACCGCCGGGGTCAGGAACGTGCCGAAGACCAACTCGTGGCCGTAGTCCATGGTTCACCTTCACCTGTCGAAGTGGGCTCACCGCACAAATTACTTGGCCAAACAGATAATCTCAACCACAGAACATCTAGTCACGGATCAGCGAGAACGCCTCGCCCAGGCTGAGGGCCGTTCCCCGCGTGTAGGCGTCCTCGTAGTCCGCAGGCGACAACGCTGACCTCGCCGCCGTCACCGCCCGGTCGAGATCCTCAGCCTCCGTGGCGGCCATCAGATAGTTCTCGGTCGCCCGCGTCGCCGCACAACTCCCGAGGAGCGTCGCCGCGAGCCTCTTGTCCGGGTGGCACCCGGCGATCCCCTCCAGGGACCAGCACATCCCGCGCAGCGACTCGAACTCCTCGGACACCCGGAACGACTCCGCGTGCAGCTTCAGCGCCTCCTCCGAACGGCCCTGCAGCTCCCTGACGAACCCGAGCTCGACCAGCACGATCGACAGGTAGAGGACCGCCTCCTTCTGCTGGCGGGCCGTGTCGATCAGCGCCTGCAACCGCTCGGCAGCCTCGTCCAGAGCACCGGTACGACGCGCCGCGAAGCCGAGCACGAGCTCCGCCAGGGCCTGGATCGACCGTTGCCCCTGCTCGGTGGCCAGTCGCAGCGCGCGCTCACCGTACCTCCGCGCGGACTCGTACTGGCCTTGCCGGATCGCGGTCCAGCCGAGCATGCCCAGCCCGCTCGCGACCTCCGGCCACAGCCCGAGTTCCTCCGCCGCCTCGACGCCTTCGAGGTGCAGCCGCTCCGCCTCCCCGAACTCACCGACGAGCTCCGCGTGCGCCCCGAACCACCCCGTCGCCTGCAGTACGCCCCAGCGGTCTCCCAGGGCACGGAAGATCGCGATGCTCCGGGACGCGTCGTCGTACAACGCCGACAGGTCCGCCCGCACATGCGCATGCTTCGCCCGGGCCGCCAGCACCGCGGCCACGCCCCACTGGTTGCCCTCGGCCTCGAAGCCCTTCAGCGCCTGTTCCAGCAGCGACAGGCACGTCGAGAGCTCGCCGACATCGCTGGCAGCGTTGGCGATCCACCACTGCCCCATGGCGTCCGCCTCGTCGACCCAGCGGTCCCGCTCGGCCGGAGCACCAGGGTGGCCGAGCAGGTACAAGTAGCCGGCCCGCCACGCACCAGCCCGCGCAGACCCCGGCACAGCTTCCAGGGACCGCAGCGCCTCGGCATAGCGGCCGCGCAGGAACCAGTACCAAGCCAGCGCATCCACAAGCCGTTCGGCGAGCTCCACCTGCCCAGTAGCGACAGCACGGTCCAGCGCGGTCCGGAAGTTGGCAGAGTCCTCGTCGAGCAACTGCAACCAACGGCTCTGCTCCCCACCGAACAGCCCCGGCCGGGCCTCCTCAGCCAGCGACACGTAGTACGCCATGTGCCGTTGACGGGTCGACTCCAGCTCGTCCGCCGCCCGCAGCTTGTCCACGCAGTACGCCGCCACCGACTCGAGCAGCCGGAACCGGCCCTCCATAGGTACGACGAGCGACCGGTCGACGAGGCGCACCAGCACATCCAGTACGTCGTCCGCGCCGCAAACAGCCGCCGCCGCTTCCGCAGTACAGCCGTCCGCATGTACTGCGAGACGCCGCAGCACAGTCTGCTCCTCGTCGGAGAGCAGCTCCCAGCTCCAGTCGATCATCGCGTGCAACGTCTGCTGACGTGGTGCGGCACCGCGATGACCTGTGGCCAGCAATCGGAAGCGGTCGTCCAGCCGCGCTACGAGCCCACGTACTCCCAGCGCTCGCACCCGCGTCGCCGCAAGCTCCAGCGCGAGCGGAATCCCGTCCAGCCGCCGGCACAACACGGCAACGTCAGCCACGGTCTCCTCGGTCAGGGCGAACCCCCGCGACGCCGCGGCCGCTCGGTTGACGAACAGCTGCGCCGCACTGCACTCCGCGACCTCCTCCACACCACCCGACAGCGGAGGGACGGACAGCGGCGGCACACTCCAGACGACTTCGCCGGCCAGGCCCAGCGGCTCACGGCTGGTCGCCAGCACGCGCAGACCTGGCGCGGCCGCCAGCAGCCGGTCTGTGAGCGCCGCGACCTCCTCGACGATCTGCTCGCAGTTGTCCAGCACGAGCAGCCGGGAGCCCATCACGGCTGCCAGCCGATCGGCAACAGGCGAGTCGTCGGTGTCACGCAGGTCGAGTGCTGTCTGCACAGCGTCAGTGAGCGCGTCGGCGACAGACAGCGCATCAGGCGTGATGGCCGCAAACTCGACCAGGACGACCCCGTCAGCAAACCGGTCCGCCGCCGCAGCAGCCGAGGCCAGCGCGAGACGGGTTTTGCCGACACCGCCCGGCCCAGTGAGGGTCACCAGCCGGGAGGTGCCCAGCGCCGAGCCGATGTCAGCCAATGCATCAGACCGTCCGATCAGCTCAGTCACAGCAGCAGGCAGGTTGCTCCGCGCGTGCGGCAGCTCCTGCGCCAGGATCGACTGCTGCAGCGCGACCAGCTCCGGACTGGGATCCAGCCCCAGCTCCTCCAGCAGCAGCTCCCGCAGCTGCTCGTAGCTCTCCAGAGCCTCGGACTGCCGACCAGCCCGGTACAGGGCCCGCATGTGCGCGGCTCGCAAGCCCTCACGCAGCGGGTGCTCCTTGACCAGAGCAGCGAGATCGACCACCGGCAGCTCTGCCCGCTCGAGTGCCGTCAGGCGCAGGTCAGTCAGCCGCGCCACTGCCGTCTCGGCAAACGCATCGTCCGCAAAATCGGCGTACGCCGGACCGCGCCACAGTGCCAGCGCCTTGTCAACAGCACCGGCGCCCAGCAGCTCGTCGAAGCGGAGCGCGTCGTAGTTGGAGCTGTCGACAGCGATCGAGTACCCGGCCGGTCCGGACCGCACCAGGGCCCGGCTGCCGGGCTCAGCATCCTCGAAGGCACGCCGCAACTGGGACACCTTGGCGGACAGCGTGCCGGCCGGGTTCCCGGGCAGCTCCGAGCCCCACAGGTCGTCGATCAGCCGGTCCGCCGGCACCGGCCTGCCCTCGTGAACGAGCAGGTCGGCGAGCAGGGCCCGCACCTTGAGCCCCTGGACGACCACAGGTGTCCCCGCGTCCGTCCACGCCGTCACCGGCCCCAACACCCCGAAGCGCATGACCGCACCTTATTCCGGTCCGGCCGCGCGGCACCGGAAAGAAACCGTAAACGCCCTTTGACAGAGTCTGGGTCAGACGGAAGGGAGGCAGCAGATGCGACTGGCAGTGATCATCGGAAGCACCCGGCGTGGCCGGTTCGGACCTACCGTGGCCAACTGGCTCGCAGAGCAGGCAGCCAAGCAGTTCGAGGTCGATCTGGTCGACCTGGCGGCTGCGAGACTGCCGGTCACCCTGCCCGACACCGACGACGAGACACCGCGGGAGGTCGCAGAGCTCAGCACCAGGCTGACCGCCGCGGACGCGTTCGCCGTGGTCACCCCGGAGATCAACTGCAGCTTCCCGGCACCGCTGAAGACCGCACTGGACTGGTACTACGAGGAGTGGCACGCCAAGCCGGTCGCGATCGTCAGCTACGGCCGGGAGGGCGGCGGCTGCCTCGCCACCGCCCAGCTGCGCCAGGTCTTCACCGAACTCCAGGCCGTCACCATCCGCAACACCGTCGCACTGCCCTGCTACTGGGAGCAGTTCACCGCCGACGGCGGCTGGCCCAAGCCGTCGGCAGGCTACGAGGCAGCAGCCAAGCTCATGCTCGACCAGCTCGTCTGGTGGGCCGCAGCACTCCAGGACGCCCGCGAGCGGCGCCCGTACCAACCGTGAGAGAGGAAAGCACCATGAGGAAGCTGATCGAATCCACCTTCGTCACCCTGAACGGCGTCATCGAGGACCCGCAGGTCTGGAGCCCGCCGTACTGGGACGACGAGCACGCCGGCTACTCGCAGAGCCTGATGGAGGGCGTCGACGCGCAGGTGCTCGGCCGGGTCACCTACGAGAGCTTCGCCGAGGCGTGGTCGGCGCGCAGCGGGGACCCGTTCACCGACAACTTCAACGCGATGCCGAAGTACGTCGCCTCGCGCACCGTCACCGAGTGGACGTGGAACGCGCAGCCGCTGGAGGGCGACGCCGCCGACGCGGTCCGCCGGCTCAAGGAGTCCGAGGGCGGCGACCTGATCAAGTTCGGCACCGGGTCGTTCTCGAAGACCCTGCTGGAGAACAAGCTCGTCGACGAGTACCACTTCTGGGTCTTCCCGGTGGTTGCCGAGGGCGTCAACATGTTCCACGGCACCGGCATCGACCCCACCCACCTCGAGCTGCTCGGTACGACGACGTTCAAGTCCGGCATCGTCGTCCACAAGCTCGGCCCGAAGTCCTAGGGCAGCTGATGACCGAGCTCAACCCGGAACGCGCCCGGCAGGCGATCCTCGAGCACACGCGGCGGCTGGCGGAGTCAGCCGCCGCGGCGGGGCCCGGCGCCGCCGTACCGACGGCCCCGGAGTGGACCGTCACCGAACTGGTCGAGCACGTGGGCCAGACCCAGAACTGGGTCGCCGAGATCATCGAGCGGCGCATCACCGACCCCACCCAGCTGCCCACGGAGTACGCCGCACTCCCCACCGACCCCCGCGATTGGCAGGCGTGGCTGTCCGAGTCCGCGCAGCGGGTCGCGAGCGCTTGCTCCGACGACGCGCTCGACGCGCCGGTGTTCAACGCCGCGGGCGACGAGCGGTCCGGGACAGAGTTCTGGCTGTCGAGTTCCGTCAACGAGGCCGTCGTCCACGGCTTCGACGCAGCCGGCGCGGCGGGCCGACCGGCCGAGGTCGAGCCGGACGTCGCCGCGGCGCTGATCAGCAATCACCTCGCGATGCTCACCTCCCCGACCTGGGAGATGCTGCGACCCGAGTCCGCCCACGCCGTCCGCGGCACCGGCCAGACCCTGCAGTGGCTGGCCACCGACGCGGGCACCTGGTTGGTCGAGCGGCGACCCGACGGAGCAGCGTGGCGGACCGGAACCGGGCAGGCGGGGACCGAGCAGGCCGGAGCCGATCAGGCCGATGTGACGGTGAGCGGCCCGGCAGGATCACTGCTGCAGGTCCTGACCCGACGGCTCCCGCTCGACGGCGCCGCCGGTATCCAGGTCGAGGGCGACGTCGACCTCGCCAAGCACTGGCTCGACAACACCGCCCACATCGCCGACTGACCGGCAAGGGCGCGGCCGCTCCCGGCCGCGCCCGCCGAACCTAGGGCACGATGTTCTGGTTCAGATGGAACAGGTTGCCCGGGTCGTACTTGCGCTTCACCTCCGCGAGCCGGTCATAGTTCTGCCGGTAGTTCTCGCGGATCCGGCCCTGGTCGTCGCCGGCCATGAAGTTGATGTAGCCGCCGGCCTCGGAGTGCGGTGCGACGTCGTCGTAGTACGACCGCACCCACTCGATGTTCGCGTCGTTCTGCGCCGGGTCCGGCCACATGCCGGCGATCACCGTGGCGAAGTTCGCGTCCCGGTACGCGAACGCCGTACCGTCCGGGGTCACCCGGTGGCAGGCGCCGTTGATCGGGTAGATGTGCACGGTCGAGTTGACCGACGGCAGCCCGTCCGCGTGCCGCAGATGGGCCTGGATCGCCTCGTCGGTGAGCTCGCTGACGAAGTTCGCCTTCCAGTAGTGCTGCAGCCCGGGCGGTACCAGCGCGTCGAACGCGCTGTTCAGCGCCGGGTACGGCATCGCCCCGACGTGCTCGGCCATCACCGGCGCGAACTCGCGGAACTTCGAGATCTGGGTCTCGCCCTCGTCGAGGTCGCCGGCCCAGCACCCGACGATCGCCGCGAACGGCTCGCCGTGCCGGTCCTCCGGGATGAACGGCAGCGGCGGCGCGATCTGGAACGCCGGGAACCCGCCGAGCTGCTCGGGCGCGTCCTTGATCAGCTCCCGGAACCCGGCGAGTACGGCGGTCGCGTCGGACAGCTCGAAGAACATCGGGCCGCCGTAGATCGTCGCCACCGGCGCCAGCCGGAACTCCAGCGCCGTGACGACGCCGAAGTTGCCGCCGCCACCGCGCAGCGCCCAGAACAGGTCCTCGTTCTCCTTCTCGCTGGCGATCAGGAACTTCCCGTCCGCGGTCACCACGTCCGCCGAGACCAGGTTGTCGCAGGACAACCCGAGACCGCGGGCGAGGTACCCGATCCCGCCGCCGAGCGTCAGCCCACCGACGCCGGTCGTCGAGATGATGCCGCCGGTCGTGGCCAGGCCGAACGCGTGCGTGGCCGCGTTGAAGTCGCCCCACGTCGCGCCGCCGCCGGCCCGCGCCGTCCGGTTCACCGGGTCGACCCGGACGTTGCGCATCGCGCGCAGGTCGATGACGACACCGTCGTCGACCGTCCCGAACCCGGGCACGCTGTGCCCGCCGCCGCGGACCGCCAGGTCCAGCTCGTTCGTCCGCGCGTACTCGACGGCCGCGATCACGTCGCCGACGTTCTCGCAGCGGACGACGACCTGCGGCCGCTTGTCGTGCATCGCATTGTTGACCCGGCGCGCCGCGTCGTACTCCTCGTCACCTGCCGTGATGACCTGCCCCCGCGTGCGTTCCCGCAGGCTGTCGATCATGTGCTCGCTCCCCTGTTGCAGCCCGTCGCAGATCGGCGCGCGCGTACGGCGCACCGCGCAGACCGGTCGCCGCCGTCGAGCACGGCGCGAGAACTTCACCCCAGAGAGCGCCTGAACCCCCGACGGGTGCCGGCCCTCCCCCAGACCCACCCGTTGCCCCTCGACCCTCCCAAGCCGCGGCACTTTCGTCAATGCCCGGGCGATTACGTGGTCCTTCCGGTGCCCGCGGCTCGGAGCGCGTCCGCCACGGCGGCCACGGCGGGTGTCCTGGTACGTCGGGTGAGCAGGAAGACCTCGCGCCCGACGTCGCCCTCGGCCGGCAGCCGTACGGCGACACCTGGCGCGCCGGTGCCGATGACGAGGTCCGGGAGCAGCGCGCCCGCGCCCGTCGTCCGGACGAGCTCCAGCAGGATCAGGAAATCGTCGGAGCTGTAGCGGATGTCGGGCTCGAAGCCGCCGAGCTCGCGGCAGACACGGACGTGCATCTCGCGGTGACCGGTGCGCGGCTGGCACGCGGCCCACGGCAGCCCTGCCAGATCGGCGAGCGGCACGCGTTCGGCCGCGACCGCGGGATGGTCCTCGGGCAGTACGACGCGGATGTGCTCGCGGAGCAGGTGTTCGCGATGCAGGTCGGTGTGTACGGCGCGCGGCCGGCCGTCGTACTCGTCGCCGACCATCACGTCCAGCTGCTGCAGCCGCAGCGCGGGCGCGGCCTGCTCGACCTCGAGCTCGGCGGCCTCGACCCGGACGTCGGGATGCGTCGTCGCGAGACTGCGGATCGCCGGCGCGACGACACGGATGAACGCGGACTGGAACGACGCGATGCGGACGACGCCGGCGACCCGTCCCGCCGCGACCGCGGCCAGCTCCGCCTCGGCCGCCTCCACGCCCTCGAGCAGCGTCGTCGCGTGCCGCACCAGGACCTCGCCGGCCGCGGTGAGCCGGACGTTGCGCCCGACCCGCTCGAGCAACGGTGTACCGGCTTCGCGCTCCAGCACCGCCAGCTGCTGGGAGATCGCGCTGGGCGAGTAACCGAGCGCGCGGGCAGCTCCGTGCACGGTGCCCCGGCCGTGGACCTCGCGAAGCAGGCGCAGGCGATGCAGCTCCATCATTTGTTCAGCTTAGCTTCACGATGCTGTGCGTGAAGCCGCGATGGACGTGAACGGTCCACTGGTCCGACCATCGATGGCGTGGGACGCCTCTACTGCCTTCTGTCCGCCGCGACCTTCGGGGTCATGGCCGTGTTCGGCAAGCTCGCGTACGACGCGGGCGTGTCGGTCGACGCGCTGTTGCTGGTCCGGTTCGGGCTGGCCGGCGTACTGCTGCTGGCCGTCGCCCTCACCCGTGGCGTACTGCGGAACCTGCCGCGGCGGGCCGTGGTCACGGGGCTCGCGATGGGCGCCTTCGGGTACGCCGCGCAATCCACCTTCTACTTCTCCGCGCTGGCCCGGATCGACGCCTCCCTGGTCGCGCTGATCCTGTACCTGTATCCGGTGCTGGTGATGGCCGGCGCGATCGCGCTGCGCCGGGAACGCGCGTCGCGGCGGCGCGTGTGGGCCCTGGGCGTCGCGCTCGCCGGGATCGGGCTGGTGCTCAGCGGCGCGGTGAGCGGGCAGTTCGACCTGCTCGGGGTGGTACTGGCGTTGGGCGCGCCAATCGTCTACACGTGTTACATCCTGGTCGGCGACTCGCTGACCGCCGACGTGCCGCCGCTCGCGTTGACGGCGCTGGTGTGCACGGGCGCGTTCGGCACCTTCGCGATCCTCGGCCTCTTCCGCGGCACCGACCTGACATTCGCGCCGGTCGGTTGGCTGTGGCTCGCCGCCGTCGCACTGGTCAGCACCGTGGCGGCGATCCTGTTCTTCTTCGCGGGGATGGCGCGCGTCGGGCCGTCGGTGGCCTCGATCCTGTCGATCTTCGAGCCGGTGGTGACGGTCGGCGCGGCGGCGCTGGTGTTCGGCGAGCAGCTCGGCGCCACTCAATGGCTGGGCGGTGCGCTGGTGCTGTCCGCCGTGCTCATCGTGCAGTGGCCGGCCCGCCAATCGTTGCCGGAACTTTCGCGGACTTCGGGGAGGCCCACGGCAGACTTGACGGTATGAGCCGGCGGATGGCGTGGGCAGGAGCGGTGGCGTTGATGACGGTGGCCGCGACGGGTTGTACGACCGACGACGCGGCTCCCCCTGCGCCGTCGTCGACCGCGACCTCCGCCACGCCGTCCGCCGCTCAACCCAGCACGTCACCACCTCGCACCATGCCTGTGCCGACTACTGCCCCTTCCGCGGCACCGCATCCCGTCTCACTGCAGGCGTTGATGACGAAGAAGTACAACGGCGGCAACCTCCGCCTCGCCCGGGTCCTCGCCCGCAACCCGGCGTACACCCGCTACCACGTCACCTACCGCAGCGGCGCGCTGACGATCTCCGGCATCATGAACGTCCCGTCCACCCCGGGACCGCACCCGGCGCTCGTCCTGAACCACGGCTACATCGACCCCGCCGTCTACACGAATGGACGCGGACTCATGCGCGAGCAGGACTACCTCGCGCGCCGCGGGTACGTCGTACTGCACACCGACTACCGCAACCACGCCCAGTCGTCGGACGATCCGCGGTCGGAACTCGACCTGCGCCTCGGCTACACGGAGGACGTCATCAACGCGGTGCTCGCCCTCCGCACCTCGGAGTACGTCGATCCGGACCGCATCGGCCTGCTGGGGCGGTCGATGGGCGGCGGGATCACATACAACGTGCTGGCCGTGCAGCCAGGGCTGGTCAAGGCCGGCGTCGTGTTCGCCCCGGTGAGCTCGAACGCGGTCGACAACTTCAACCGCTGGACCCGGCCGGACGGCGCGATCGCCACCCAGATCCTGCGCACGTACGGCGAACCGGCGCGCAACCCGGGGTTCTGGCGCAACATCTCCGCGGTCAACTTCTTCGACCGGATCACCGAGCCCTTGCTGATCCACCACGGCGAGGCCGACTCGACCTGCCCGATCGCCTGGTCCCGGACGACGCTCGCCGCCCTGAAGAGCGCGGGCAAGAACGCGACGATGTACACCTATCCGGGCGAGGAGCACGCGTTCGGCCCGGCCTGGCCGACGTCGATGGCGCGAACCGTCAGCTTCCTGAAGCAGCACGGGGTTTGACAGCGCTGACGGCGTACATCGTCAACGACAGGTGGAAGCCGCCGCGATCGGCGGCGTCCGCGAGGGCACCGGCGAAGCTCTCCGCCTCCACCTGCGTGATGACTCCGGCCTGCAGGGAGGTCTGCACCATCATGCCGACGAATCCCTGCCGCGCGCCCTCCTGCGGTTCGATCATCGTCGCCGCGGTCTCGTCGACGATCTCGAGACCTGCACCCGCGAGCAGGCCGCGCAGCCGACGCCCGGAGTACGGATTGGCTGACTCCGCCAGGAAGTGATCCACCATCCGTGCCAGCACGTCGGGATCCGCCGGGTGGACGATCGCCGTGGCCCAGTCGGTGTCGATGAGCACGATCCGGCCGCCGGGCCGCAGTACGCGGGCCATCTCCCGCACCACCGCCGCCGGGTCGTCGACATGCTGCAGCACCCGCTCGGACCGCAGTACGTCCACCGACTCGTCCTCGAAAGGCAGCGCCTCCGCGTGACCTTCGACGTACTCGACCTCCGCGTCGGCGGCACGTCGTACGGCCTCGGCCCGCAGGGCGGGACTGGGCTCGACGCCGATCGCGCGGGCACCGCGCCGGGCGAACGCGACCACGTCCTCGCCGGTGCCGGACCCGACGTCGACCGCCGTCTCCCCGGCGGCCGGCGCGAGTTGGTCGAGCGCCCAGGACTTCAAGGTGCGGACGGCGGGCCGCTTCGCCTGCACGTCCAGGATGAAGACCTGCTGTTCGAGACTCTGCTCGGCCGCGTGCGCCACGCGGAAGCTGGCACGCCGGGTCAGCAACCCGGACCCGTCCGGTACGTCGGTCATACGGATCTCCCCCTCCAGTACGACGAGCGTAGCCCCGGACGGGCCCGGGCCGGTATCACCGCAACGGCTGCCATTCGTCGTTCGGCATCCGGAGGATCGCCCACCCCACCGCGGCGAACCCCGCTGCCTGCAGACCCCAGCCGACCAGGTCCAGCGTGTGATTGCTGAGGATGACCGAGATCAGATGCAGCGGCTGCGACACCGCGACCGCCACCGCAGCCCAGCGTCCCCCGATCCCCGAGCGCCACATCGCGATCCCCAACAGGATCGTGCCCAGCACATGACCGACCACGAACACCGCTGCTGCCAAGTCCGTCGAACCGTGCGTCGCCCCCGCCGCACTCGCGATCGCCGCCTGGTCGAGGCCAGCCGTCCCGGCGGACCAGATCAGCACGTCACTCGAGGTCGTCGTCGGCAACGACAGGTACCCCGGAACCATCAGGCACACCGCGATCCCGGTGAGCCACGGCGTACCTCGCCGCGTCAACCGGCCGACGAAGTACACGGCCGGCACTAGCGTGACGAATGCGAGGTACGCCAGCCAGATCACCAGCGAGCCGCGATCGAGGTTGCCGACGACCTTGCTCGTAATCGTCGGCACGTCGTCCGTCGTGTCGTACGGCAGCAGGAACCGCAGCAGCGCCACGGCCGCGGGTCCGATCGGCAGAACCAGCGCAGCCAGCCACCGCCACGCAGTACGGCTGTCGGCGCGGGTCGTCGTACGGCTGATCGTCTGCGTCATCGCGCACCGACCAGCTCGCGCTGCGGCAGCAGTACCGCGACGACGCCGACGACTGTCGCGGCGACGCCTACTCCGACCGCGACGACCACACCTGTCGGTACGCCGGACTCGAAGAACGCCGGTACTGCGAGCAACGCCGACGCCAACCGCAGCGTGATCAGCGGCGCGAGCGCCCACCGCTTGCCGCGCCAGGCGAACCCGACCAGCACCACACTGATCAACCCGGCCACCGCGGCCCCGATCGCGATGCTCATCGGCGGGTGCTCCCCGTCCGTGACGAGCGGTGTGGCCAGGTCGCCCAGCGCCAGGAGCCCCAGCAGGACGAGCCCGAATCTGTACATCTCCCTACCCCCTTCATCGGTGTCGCACCAGCGTGGGCGGTGCGCCGGACCGAGTGCCTGGGCGTGGGTTCCCGCCAGGGCGGGCAGTTCCCCGGGCGATCCGGGATCGGATTCCCGAGACGCCGGGACCCCTCCGGGCGCACACTGCCGGTATGACAACGTCCGGGAACCGTCGCGGCCTGGCCGGAGCGTTGGTCGCGCTCCTGGTGGCAGAGGTGGTTTTCGCGTTCGCGTACGCCGTCTCGGCCGGGTGGGGCTGGCAGCAACTTGTCGACAACTTCGTGCTGACGAACGCGCTGATGGCGCTGACGTTCGGTCTCTGTGGGGCGGTCATCGCGTGGCACCGGCCGGCGAATCCGATCGGCTGGCTCTTCCTCGCCGACGGGATCGGGCACGCGACGACGCCGTTCGCCGACGCCCTCGCGCATGTGGTGGACAGCCAGCTCGCGCAGCAGGTCCTCGTGACGGTCTCGCTGGCGGCCTGGCCATGGTCGATCGGGCTGTTCCTGCCGCTTGCTCTGCTGCTGTTCCCGGACGGGCGGCTGTTGTCGCCGCGGTGGCGGTGGGCCGCGACCGGGATCGTGGTGACGTCGCCGCTGTTCGTGCTGGAGATGTCCGGGAGCGGCGAGTCGGTCTCGTCCGACCTGCCCCGCGGATACCTGACGCTGCCGAACTTCGACGCGCTGCAGCCGCTGTGGACCGCGACCGAAATCCGGAACTTGGTCGCGATCCTGCTGGCCATCGTCTGCTTGGCGCTGCGCTACCGACACGCCGACGAAGTGGGCCGACGGCAACTGCTGTGGTTGCTGCTGGCATCAGTCGTGGCGATCTTGTTCATCACACCTTGGTCGTTGGTCGCCGGTACTCCGATCCTTGTCCTGTTGGCGATCCCGCTGATTCCGGTCGCGGTCGCGGTGGCGATCGTCCGGTACCAGCTGCTCGACATCCGGCTGGTGGTGTCGCGGGCGTTGACCTGGGCGCTGCTGTCACTGGTTGCTATCGGCATCTATGCAGCGCTCGTCGCGGTCCTCGACTCGTTGATCGCGTCGCAGGTCGGGAGGTCGGCAGCGGTGACCGTGTTCGTGGCGCTGATCATCGCGCCCGTGCTGCCGCGGCTGCAGCAGCTCGTGGATCGCGCGCTGTACGGCGACCGGCACGATCCGGCGCGGGTGGCTTCGCGGGTCGGTGAGCAGCTGTCGGCTGGTCTGCCCGGTGTGGTGGCCGCGATCCGGTCCGCGCTGCGATTGCCGTACGCCGGGTTGACGGTCGACGGAGCTGTCGTGGCGTCGGACGGCGCCGTCGGGAGTTCCGTCGTACCGCTGGAGCTTTCGTACGGCGGTGAGGTGGTGGGGCTGCTCGAGGTCGGGGTGCGGTCGGGCGAGTCGGGGTTGTCGGCGGCGGATCGCAGTGTGCTCGGGTTGGTCGCCGTACCGCTGGCTGTCGCTGTGCACGCGACGCGGTTGTCGGCGGAGCTGCAGGCGTCGCGGGAGAAGCTGGTGGCGGCGCGCGAGGAGGAACGGCGGCGGCTGCGTCGGGACCTTCATGACGGGCTCGGGCCTACGTTGACCGGGGTCGCGTTCTCGGCGGACGCTGCCGCCAATCTGGTGGCCGTCGACTCGGATCGCGCAGTCGAGCTGTTGGCGCGGCTGCGTGCTGACACGCGCGCGGCGATCACCGACGTACGGCGGCTGGTGGACGACCTGCGGCCGCCGGCGCTGGACGAGCTCGGCTTGATCGGGGCGCTGCGGCAGCGCGCCGACCAGATGTCGATCCGCGCCGACGGTACGGCGATCCAGGTGGACGTCGCGGCCGAGGACCTGCCGACGCTGCCCGCGGCGCTGGAGGTGGCGGCGTACCGGATCGCCACCGAGGCGCTGACGAACGTCGTCCGGCACGCGCGGGCGTCGTCCGCCGTACTGACGCTGCGGTGCGGCTCGCAACTGGAGATCGAGGTCACCGACGACGGCGCGCCGAACGGGCCGTGGCGTCCCGGGGTCGGGCTGCAGGCCATGCGGGAGCGCGCATCTGAGTTGGGCGGGACTTTTCAGGCCGGGCCGACCGACCGGGGCGGGCACGTCCAGGCGACGATTCCTGTGCAGACCGTGGAGGTGCCGTGATCCGGGTTGTGCTGGCCGACGACCATCCGGTGGTGCGCGCGGGGCTGGAGGCGTTGCTGAGTTCGCTGCCGGGGATCGAGGTGGTCGGCGTCGCCGCGACCGGTCGCGAGGCGATCCGCGAAGTCGTCACGAACCGCCCGGACGTCGCCGTCCTCGACCTGCAGATGCCGGACCTCGACGGGTTCGCCGCCACCCGCGAACTCGCCCGCTCCGCGCCTGAGGTCGCCGTGCTCGTGCTGACCATGTTCGAGGACGACGACTCGGTGTTCGCGGCGATGCGCGCCGGAGCCCGCGGCTACCTCGTCAAGGGCGCCGAACAGGAGGAGATCGCCCGCGCGATCCGCGCCGTCGCCGCCGGCGAAGCCATCTTCGGCCCCGGCGTCGCCCGCCGCGTCCTCACGTTCTTCGCCGCGCCGCCGCCCACCGACCCGTTCCCCGAACTCACCGCCCGGGAACGCCAGATCCTCGACCTGCTCGCCGCCGGCCTGTCCAACCCCGCGATCGCCGCCCGCCTCGACCTGGCCCCCAAAACCGTCGCCAACAACGTCTCCGCCATCTTCACCAAACTAGGCACCGCCGACCGAGCCACCGCCATCATCCAGGCCCGCAACGCCGGCCTGGGCGTACCGAAGGACGAGTAGTGGTCCCCGATTCCCGGGTGATCCGCTCAGCACGGCCGCTCAGGGTCGCTACCACTACCCGTTCTTCGGTACGGCCTCGATCGCTCTGAGGTACCGGTTGCCGATGGTTTCGAGGTGGGTGACGAGGGCGGGTGGGCCGTCGACGTGGAAGTCGAGGCCGAGCATGCCGATGTAGACGGCGACGGTTTCCAGGGAGTCGGCGCCGGTGACGAGGACGCAGGTGTTGTCGTCCACGGACTCGACGATGCCGACGGCGGCGTGGATGCGGGACAGGACCTCCTGGGCGGGGGCGTCGACGGTGATCCGGGCGTGTACCTTCCAGCCGGCGGAGGCGACGTCCCGTAGTACGAAATCGGTGTACGCCGCGTCCTCCATCGGCCGCGGCTTGTAGCGCCGGCCCGTTGCCATCCGCAACGACATCCAGTCGACGCGGTACGTCCGCCAGCTCCCTTGCTCGTCCCGCGCGACCAGGTGCCAGTACCCGTGCCAGCTCACCAGCCGGTACGGCTCGACGAGGATCGGCAGCTCCTGCGTGGCGCTCGACCCTGCCTTGTAGAGCGAGTCGCCGGCCGGTACGACGTACTCGAAACGCAGGTAGTGCTCGTCGCGGATGCAGGCGGCGATCGTCGACAGTACGGCGGTGTCGATCTCGGGGGCGTCGACGTTCGAGCGGGTGTTGTCGGGGCCCTTCTCCATCGCCTTGTTGATCGCGTCGACCTGGCGTTGCAAGCGGTGCGGGAGCACCTGCTCGAGCTTCGTCAGCGCGCGGACGCTGCTCTCCGCCATACCGACGACGCCGGCACCGGTACGCAGACCGACGGCGACCGCGACCGCCTCCTCGTCGTCGAGGAGCAGCGGCGGGAGCTTCGCACCGATCCCGAGCTGGTAGTGGCCGGCCGGGCCGCGGGTGGCGTCGACCGGGTACCCGAGCTCGCGGAGCCGGTCGATGTCGTTGCGGATCGTCCGGGTCGACACCTCGAGCCGCTCGGCCAGCTCGGAACCCGTCCAGGCCGGGCGGGTCTGGAGCAGTCCGAGCAGTGCTAGCAGGCGCTGCGAAGTCTCCAGCAAATCAGTCTCCTAATTAGGAATCTAATGTTCCTATACTGATCCTACGGTAGAGCCATGAACACGAACGAGAGCATCCGGCCCTTCACCGTCACGATCGACCAGGCCGACCTGGACGACCTGCAGCAGCGGCTCGCGCGCACCCGGCTCCCCGAGCCGGCGCCGGGCGACGACTGGGACTACGGCACTCCGAACCACTACCTCCGCGAGATGGTCGACCGTTGGCAGCACGGGTTCGACTGGCGAGCGCAGGAGGCCCGGATGAACGAGTTCCCGCACTACCTGACCGAGATCGACGGGCAGACCGTGCACTTCATCCACGTACCGTCGGCCGTCGAGAACGCGAAGCCGCTGCTGCTGATGCACACGTACCCGGGTTCGTTCGTCGACTTCCTCGACATGGTCGGCCCGCTCACGGACCCCGCGGCGTACGGCGGCTCTGATGCGGACGCGTTCTCGGTCGTGGTGCCGTCGATCCCGGGCTTCGGGTTCAGCACCCCGCTCGCCGACCGCGGCTGGACGATGGCGCGGGTGGCGAGGACGTTCGACACGCTGATGCGGCGGCTCGGCTACGAGTCGTACGGCGCGCACGGCTCGGACGCCGGCGCGATGATCTCGCGGGAGCTCGGCGTGCTGAACCCCGAGGGCTTCCTCGGACTGCACGTCCTGCAGCTGTTCTCGTTCCCGTCGGGCGACCCGTCCGAGTTCGAGAAGTTCACGCCGGCCGACTACGCGGCGCTCGAGCACCTGCAGTGGTTCCAGTCCGTCGGCGGGTACAACGCGATCAACTCCACCCGCCCGCAGACCGTCGCCGTCGGCATCTCCGACTCCCCCGTCGGCCAGCTCGCCTGGAACGAACTCTTCAACAACTTCGGCAACGGCACCTCCCTGGTCACCGCGGAGCAGATCCTCACCGAGGTCTCCCTCTACTGGTTCACCAACACCTCGGCCACCGCCGGCCGCTACCACCACGAGGAAGCCAAGTCCGGCGCCGAACCCCAACTGAACCACGCCCGCACCGGGGTCGCCGTCTTCGCCGACGACTTCAAAACCATCCGCCCCCTCGCCGAACGCGACAACACCAACATCGTCCACTGGTCCACCTTCGACCAGGGCGGCCACTACGCCTCCCTCGAACGCCCGGACGACGTCACCGCGGACCTCCGCAAGTTCTTCCACTGACCAATCCTGAAAAGGGCCGGCCTCCAGGGCCGGCCCTTTCAGCGTGCTGGGTCGATGGTTGCTATCTGCTTCGGCCCGGAACTGTCGAGCACGGCGATGCCGGGCTCGAAGAAGCGGCTCAGATAGATCCGTTGCCCGTCGGAGCTGATCGCCATCCGTCCGGGCAGGCCGAGGTTCCCGCTCAGGGACCCGACGACGTCCTGTCGGCCGGTGTCGACGATCTGGACGGTGTCGTCGTTCCCTGACCGCCCGAACAGGTACAGGCGTTTGCCGTCGCTGCTCACCGCTCCGCCTCTGATGTGGCCACCCTGCAGTGGTTCCGGCTTCGGCTTGGACTGCTCGACCTTCGTGTTGATCACGGCGTACGACGTCGGTCCGACGACGTAAAGCGCTCCGCCGGGGCCCGGGATCAGCTCGCTCGGCCCGTCGCCGACCTCGATCGGGCCCCGAACTGCCTGCCGGGATTTGGCGTCGAGGACCGCGACGGTGTCCGTGTCACGGGACGAGACGTAGAGCCGGCCGCGGTCGTCGACGGCGACATCGGTTGGTGTGGAGCCGGCGGCGAGCGGACCGCCGACTGTCGCCAGGGTCTCGGTGTCGATCTCGGTGATCGTCGACGAATTCTGGCTCAGCACGAACAGGCGATCCGTCGCGGTGTTCAACGCGAGCTTCGTCGGTCCGGGCGCGACCGCGATCGGTTGACCGACCACGGTCCAGGAGGCGGCGTCGATCACCGAGATCGAGTTCGACCGCGAGTTGGCGACGTACAGCCGGGATCCGTCGGGCGTGACGATCAGGTTGCTCGGGAACTCGCCGACCTCCAGCGGATCGCCGACGCGTTCTTGGGTCGTAGTACTGAACCTCATCACCCGGCCGTTCGAGGCGTCGGTCGCGTAGAGGAAGCGGTCGTCGGGACTGACTGCCAGCCCGAGCGCGGATGCAGGCTGCGGCTCGGGTGGCACGACGTTGACAGCGATGACGCCGAGGACGGCAGGTGCGACGAGCGCGGCCGCGGTTACCCATCGCCTAGGCGGTCGATCCGACCGAAGGGGCAGCACCGCAGCAACACCGAGACCGAGCCAGACCGCGAGCAACGCGACGGCACCGAACAGCGGCAGGCCGGTTTCCCTGTCGATTCGCAGCATCGCGAGCAGCAGTACGAAGCCGCTCACGACCCAGCCGATCAGGAAGTGCCGGTTGGGCCGGATCAACGGACCCACGATCGCGACCTCGGCGGCCAGCAGATAGACGACAGCTGTCGACAGCGGGTAACCCCTGGCGTGGCGGTCGACGTACACCAGGAGCAGCAGCACCAGAATCGCCGCAATCGCGCCGAGTGCCACCAGCAACTTGTGCGGCGGCTCGCGGTCCGGCGTACGGCGCAACCGGAGTACACCGACGACGCCCGCAGCAACCCAGGCGACCGACCCGACCAGGTACCACGTCGCCGGCAACGGCTGCAGGCTTCGCGTGAACTGATGCAGGATCCAGCCGATCGCCTGAGCACCAGCCAGCAGAGCCGGCCCGGCGAGCCCGACCGCGAAAGCCGACGCCTCGGCGCGCAGCCGGATCACCGCCGGGACCACGGCCACCGCGAACGCCGCGGCGACGATCATCGCCCAATTAAGCGGCGTCGCGACCACCGCACACACAACCTGTGCAGCGGCGGCAACCACGGCCAGGCCCAAGATCGGCCAGTCCAGCTGCGGCAGGACGATACGGCTGCGCCATCGCCGCGCCGAGGCTCTGGCCGCGGCGCTGAACGTCGGACCGGTAGGACGCCTCGGCGTCGGCGTGATCGTTGGTTGCGGACGCACGGGCGGCGGCGGGTTGTCGAGGTACGCCTGCGCCGCGGCCGCGACGCTTCGGCTGTCGTCGTCCCGGAGTAGTTCGAGCTGCTCGCGCGCGGTACGCCGTACCAGCTCGTTGTTTGCCTGCAGCAACTGACCGAGCGGCGCCAGCGCGGTCTGCCGGATCTCGGTGAGCGGGCTGTTGATCGCCTTCGCGAGCTGCTCGGGCAGCGCCCAGCGCGCGTTGGACGCGACGACCGTACGGCCCTCGACCTCGGCGAACTGGCGCGGACGCTGGTTCGGTTGCTCGGCGGTGACGGCCTTGTAGGTGTAGTCGTACAGCTCGTCGGTCGTGATGTCGCCGTCGGAATCGAGGTCGGCAGCACCGGTGCGCAGCCCTTCGACCAGGTGGTGCGTGAACACCGATTCCGCACCCTCGAAGGCGTACTGCGTCGAGTCGGACGCGGTCAGCACGATCCGCCCACGCCCACCGAACGCTTCCTTCGTATGGACGGCGGAGTCCGACTTGGCGAACTGCTCGGCGGCGTACGCGCCGCTGTAACAACAGTCGAGAATCAGGATGGTCTGCCGAGGCCGGCTCTCGGACACCGTCTCCCGCACCAACTGCGCCGACAACGCGGTGAACCGCAGGCTGTCGCGCACCGTGTTCTTCATCGCCAGGTAGAGCCGGCCGTTGTCGTCCTTCAACCCGTGCCCGCTGAAATACAGCAGCATCAGGTCGTCCCGCTCACCGGCGGCGAAGAAGTCCGCGATCGCCTTCCCCACCTCATGCGTCGGCTTGTTGACGACCACCTGTACGTCGAACCCGGCGACGGCCTGGTCCTCCAGTACGTCGGCCAACGCCTCGACGTCCCGCTCCGGCGCCGCCAGCCGCCGCAACCCGGCGTCCTCGTACTCGTAGGTGGCAACCAGCAGAGCGCGACGCATGACTCAGCCCGCTTCGTGCCTGCGCAGAAACGCCTCGACCAACGCCCGCTGCTCCTCCGCCGAAGCCGCATCCACCTCGATCGACTCGTCCCCCACAGTCAACTTCACCCGCTGCCCGGAACTCCTCCGCCCGAGCCAGTCCCGCAGTACCGCAATCAACAACGGCACCATCCCCCCAGCCCCACCCAACGCCACCGCAACGGCCCCAACCGCCGCCGCGTCCCCCTTAATCCCCTCAGGCGCGACCGTCACCACATCCCGCGTAGCGAACTCCCCCTGCAACTCCCGCCGCAACTGCCGAATCCCCCGATCCGCCACCTCCGGATCCCGGTCGACAAGCACCACCTCAACCCAAACCCCCACGCCACCCTCCCAACCCTCCACCCGCGCCAAATGATCCTCGCTCCAACGTCCATCCGCAACGGTCAGTAGCCATCCGCCTCCAGCACGCTCCGGCCGACCTTGTGGATATCTACGACGAGTCGTCCATTGACTCGTCTAGGCTGGAACGACGGCCAGCGAAGGAGTTCAGATGTCGACCGAGACACCGCAGGATCGGCCCAACGGTGACCGGGTCAACGTGATTGACGCCGCAACTGCTGCGCACAACCTGCCTCGGATGCTGCAACGGTTCCGCGCAGGTCAGGCCGAGCCGCTGATCTTCGGCGACGAGGGCCGACCCGAGGGTGTGATCATTCCCTTCGACCGGTGGGAGCAACTGGAGGAACTTGCAGCGGACGCAGAGCAGGCCGCAGAAGTTCGCGAGGTCACCAGGCGGCGCCTGGCGACGAATCCTGTCGAGGACTACGCCTCGGCCGACGCTCTGGCGACAGAGTTCGGCTGGAACCTCGACAGTGACAACGAGCCTCCCGCAACCCGATGACGGCGAAGTACCACCTGATCATCGATCCGGAGCTCCGAGACGAGCTCCGGGCCCTCCATGCCCGCGCTCAGGCCGAGCCCAACGGCCCCGCCGCCCGGCAGTTCGAAGCCGTTCGCCGCGGTCTCAGCGCCCTGCGCGAGGGGCGCGAGGCCGAGTTCGCCGGAGAACGCCTCGGCCGCTCCGACAACCATCCGGACCTCCGCGACTGCGCAGAGATCAAGATCCCGGTCGTAGAAGAGTTCAACAGGCGCGGGCAGCCGATGGGGCCTTCGCACCGGCTCACCTACCGAGAGTTCGAAGGCCCGTCCGAGTCGCACCTTCCGGTGCGCCAGGTGGTCGCCTTCGCGCCGCGCAAGGACGGCGAGATCTTCGACGTAACCGCGAACCGGCTCGGCCGTTCGAAGGGCGTCTCCCTCGACGAGCTCGACCACCTCCCGACCGTCCGCCCGGCCGTTGGCCCAGTCAAAGAAGCCGGCCGACCTGTGACACCACCACGCATGCCCCTGCCACCCGACCTGATCCAGGCCTTCAAGGCCATGGAAGGACTGGCCCCTCCCACCAGTTCAGAACCACAGTCCAGCACCCCCCGACCCGCATCCCGGCGCCAACCACCAAACCGAGGCCCCTCCCAAAGTAGGTAGACCGGTTCGAAGCGTCAGATGTCGTCACCGAGTTCTGAGCCGACAGACGCCTCGAGTGCGCGTTCCAGATGTCGATAGAGATGCGACACGATGCTCAACGCGTCCAAGCAATCCTGATAGGTCATCGCCTCGGTCTCGATCAACAGCAGCTCTTCCTCGTGCGCGCCCGGGTTGCGGAACGCGGCTACGACGCCGTCCGAGAGCTTCCACTGACCGTTGCGTATGTTCTTCAACGTCTTGATGTCGAACCCGGCATCGGCATAGGGACGGGCGATGTCGATCTTCACAGGTTTGTCACCGTCGACCTTGAATGCCTGGTTGACGATTGCGGATGCTTCCTGGCCCTCGATGCCGGTCGCCTGTCGGATCTCGTTGACGAACCGCTTCAACGCCTCGGCCAGAGCAGCATGGAAGAGCCCGGACTCGTAGTACCGCTCGGACACTCGCTTGATAGCAGGGTGGAGGTGTCTCCAATGCAGATCTGCATAGTCCGGGGCGATGGATCGGAGACTCTCGAACAGAACCTTGCGGTCCCCGTCGTCGAGCGCCGAGTCCGGTGAGGTCAGAACAGAAGCGGCTCGGCCGACTGCGTCCCGCTCTTCACTCCGGATCGAGCCGACCCACCGATTGAGGTCGACGCCGTGATCTGACTCGATGCGCTCCTTCGTTGCCTTTTTTCGTGCCGAACGGCGCTCCTGCGAGGCCCAACGGAGAATTTGCTGGAGGTACTGATTGAGCTCAGCTGTCACGTCGCCGTCCCAACTGATCGAACGGCGGTCGGTCGAGATCACGTCCGAAGCACCGTCGTCGACGTAGTCCACGTCGAGATAGCCTGTCAGGTACGAGTAGGCGTAACTGGACTCCGGTACTCCGTAGAACTCTGGCTCGTTCGCCAACCGGCCATGCGCGTAGAGAGCGATGCCACGCTGTTCTGGCGGCACCGGCTTCGCCGCCGCGACGATCCGTCCCCTGATCTTGTCGTTCGGGATCTTGGCCCTGAGATCGTCGGGCAAGTCGCCCGGGACGCGCCAGCCGATGTCCTGTTGGAGCGAATCGAGTCGGGAGTCGCGGTTGACCGGTCGGCTGACGCCGGCGGCGTCGACGACCTCGATCTCGAAGTCGTCGTCGAGATAGCCGAACAACCTGCCCAGACTCTGAGCCAGCTCCCGCGCGTTCACAGGTGTTCTTCGATGAAGTCTCGTCAGCTCCACCGTGGTCCCGTGGTCGTCCGACGGTGCCGCATGCGACGACAGCGGTGGATGGTATTCCGTGCCGGTGGCGTTCTTGATCTCTGACCAGTTCAGTGCGACCCGAAGTGCAGCGGAGTCCCCGCCTCTCTTGGTGGTGAGTTCAATGGCCTCGCCGATGCCGAACAGGGCAAGTTTCCCAAGGCCCTTCTTCCCGGCCACCGCGCGCCGACCCGACTCCGACCGCCCGTTGCCGTCTGCACGCCGATTACGACCGATGCGAAGATACTTCTCCTGCAGGTCGCCGAGTCCCATGCCGTGACCGTTGTCCTCGACAACAACAGCCCGATCGCCCAGGTCGTCCCGGAGGATCACTCTCACCCTTGTCGCATCGGCGTCATAGGCGTTCGCAATCAACTCCGCCAAGGCGTTCGGCAGATGGGAGTACATCTTGTATCCCAGGTGCTCGATGGTCAGCGGATCAAACTTCAGGGTCAGCGGAGAACTCACCAACGTCGTCCTTGTATTGGCCGGGACGTCCCCGGATGTCGCATGGCACGATAATTGGGCCGGCGCAGTCAGAGCGACGTGCCGGCCATGTTGTTGTCGAACCTCTCAACGTTATCGAATTGCACGCATGCCTGCGCCCGAATGAGGCGTGTCAGGACTCGCTTCGGCGCGGCCCGTCCCCACCTCGTCGGCAGCCGCCGTGCAGAGATCCGACGGACCTCAGCGCCCCGGTCCGGGCGGAGGAAGTCTGCCGATGCTTGCGACAGATTCACCGACCAGATACGTGCACCAGTCGATCAACGTCCGAACGTCGAGGGCACGAACGTCGACGAAGGCCAGATGACGGACCAGCCGCTGCGACACGTCACGAATGACGCGACGCCGCGGGATCCCCGCCAGATCACCTTGGACGACAGCCCTGGCGATACATCGCACCAGCCGCGGATCTCCACCTATCGCGCGTCGCTCGAGCAGTTGGTTGAGGTCGCTCTCGGTCAGCAACCCGAGCAGTTCAGGATCCGACTCGAAGACCACCGCCTGCCACCACAGCCGTGCCCAGGTGTGCCGGGTCAGGTCCGTCGCCACCCACCGCTCGACGTTCGTCACGCCGAAGCGCCAGTACGTGACCTCAGGGAGCGGGACGAGAGCCACGAACGACCAGATCGATCGTGTCCCGGCTTCTGCCCAGGTGATGTCCATCAGCCCTCGTACCAGCGGCGCGCATGCACGGTCGAAGGCGATCTTCGACAGATCCGGCACGGGGGCCGGAAAGCCGTGAACCTCAGCCAGATCGATGATCTCGTTGGTGAGATGTGTGATCCGAGAACTCTCGACTCGTTCACCGACCGGTGCGTAGACCTGTTCGGGATGGTGTGTCGCGGACTGCAACTCCGAACCGGCTCGTACCTTTTCGTATTCCTCGAGCGCGACAGGCTCAGGAAGCCGGGGCCATAACACGCTCATTCGAACATCCTTCCCTGACCGCCCGCACGCACGATGCCGGCCACAGTCGATCGAAACCTCGGAAGGTCCTGCGGGCCTGACGGCTCGCGGAGATCGCCTGCTTGCGCGAGGCATCGGCTCAAGACCTCTCCCACGGAGTCGGCGGGCCAGATGTCCCGGTCCGACAACTCGTCCCGATGTGCAACCGCCAGCTCCAGCAGCAGCACCGCCACGCCATGGGTCAACTCGTCGACCAGCGCCTGTTGTCGCGTTGTTTTGGCGCCGCGTTCGACCGCCTTCATCAGCTCGGTGTCGAGGCGGTTCAAGAGCAACCGGAAGGTACCCATGAACGGCGCGTGCAGGTCGGGCGACCCTTCGAGATGCCAGGACGCCGAGGGATGCAGGTTCGTGTGGCTGAAGTCGACGCCATGAACCGGGAACATCGACATGGTGCCCTCGAGCGCGACCTCCGCGCGGTCCTCCGCCAGGACCGAACCTGGCAGGCGCGCGATGCCGAGCGCTCGGGAGTCTGGTGCATTGGCGATCGCAACGGTGGTTCTGATGCGCAGGACACCCCCGACCTTGTCTCCGGGAAGGACCGCGTCGAGGAGACAAGGACCCGAGTTCGTCAACCAGATCGGCCTCGTCGAATCGCTCATCTGCGATGTGGAACTGGTCCAGGAGACCGTGGCCACCAGGCCGACTTCGGGAGGAATCTCAGCCTCGCGTCGCAGACGTTCCTGGTCCACAGCGACCACCCGATGGATCATCAGGTCCGTCCCCGAGTCCCACCCTTCGAGGACCTCAGGCAGGACAGTCGGCTCATCGCCGTCGATGAGTTGCCAAGGACCCCACGAAACGCAGCCGGGGCCGGGAAGCACATAGGGCCGGACCTCATTTGCCATCTGCGGAGCCCTCCGAGACCTTGAAGCGAACCACGGCATCAGGCACGTAGCTCGCAAAGACCCACCAGTCGCTCGAGTCGCCCGGGTGAACGACGACCTCGGCGCCGTCGACGCCCCGGTCGTCCTGGGTGCGCCATCCCGTAACCACCGGGACAGGCGCACCCGCCGGCGGCGCGGACTCGCGGCCGCCACCCTCGACGACGACGGCGACCTCGGCTCGCACTGTCCGATCGGTCGACGACGGCGGAACGTGAACCTTGGCCACAAGATGCAGCTTTCCGTCGTGCCTGTGGAGTGTCGGGCCCTCGATGATCCGTGGTGCGATGCGGCCTTGGCCGGAACCGCCGGACCCGCCGGAGGGCCGCGACGGCCGAGCCGCTGCTCCGGTTGCGGAGACCGAGTTCGATGGTCACGCTGTCCAGCCTACGGAGGGCAGAAGCGAGGCCAGTCGTGACGAGAGCGCGCCCAGTCCCTTCGCCTGCCCGCCACCTGCCCCGTCACCGAGCCCCAGATCGGCATCGACCGTCTTGACCACGAAGTTCCGCGCGCCCTGCACCACGCCGCGTGCCGTACCGCTCAGCCCTTTCTCGACCCAACTGTCATGGGTCGGGGGCTCGGACACGGCGAAGAATTGGTCCGACTCGAGCGTCGATCTGCACACGGCGCCGTACCGCAGCAACCCGTCCGGATGAACGCTGGTCGGCAGATAGTCGACGACGAGCTCGGCGACGCGCATCCGAGCAACATGATGCGACGGTCCTTCGTACGGCTTGGCCATCTCCACGACATCGTCCGCCGGCTGCGTCGTGCTCGCCGCACCCACGGACAGCGCGAATCGGCCGGCGTCCTTGGGAGCCACGGTACGGCGATACCCGCGCGAAGCCCCGCTCCGCACCTTCTCGAGGCTTTCGACGAAGGGACGCAGCTCCGAGACCGACCGCGGATCCGGAACCTGCAACAGTTCACCGCCGACGTCGACCGAGAACCGCATCAGCGGCGCCGAGTCGACCGCCACCGCTTTCGGCCAGAGGTGCCAGAGCATCGAGGAGGCGACGAAGAGACCGGCCTCCCGCAGCGTCCTCGGCCGAGCCCCGCCGGCATCGTCCGACATGCCGAGGTCAACGGCTATCAGCGCAATATCGGTCCCTGTCGATCCGTCCTCGAAGCCCGGCAGCCCGAGTCGCTCGGCCAGTTCCTCGGCCTCGGTCCCGACGTACGGGTCCGGGATGCCGTCCCCGGCGACACGTCCCCACCAGTGCCTACCGGTGTACCGCTGGTTGTCGTCGTACCAGCTGTTCCCGAGGGCTGCGCCCATCAGCCGACGATCGCCCTGGGAGGTCAGAGTGTCGACCAGGATCGCCGAGGTTCTCGACAGGCGGTAGAAGATCCCCTTGCCGAATCCGTACGTCCCGCCGCCGAACTCGTTGTCGTTCGCCTCGCCGACGTTCCTCAGGAACTGCACGAAGTCGGCCTTCTCGTCGCCGGCCGGTCTCGTTCCCGCTCTGAGCGGACCACCGAGGCCACGCGTACCACGGTCGGACACAACGAGAAGGACCGCCTCCTGCGTGATCGACGATTCCAGGGGCAACTCGGCCTCGTCCGTGGGGCCGGGAAGGATCAGCTCACGCCAAGGGCCTGTCGAAGCTCCGAGGGATCTCAGGCTGATCCGGAAGTCGACCGGTCCGCCACCTGAGCGCGCGTCCCAGCTGTTCTGTGCTGCCTCACGGACGAGGACCGTGAGCGGGTCCAACATCGGTCGACCGAGCTGCTTCACGATGCCCTCGGCAGCAGCAGAGCCTTCAGGTGCGAACGGCTGGGACCACCACCGGGTGCTCATGCCAGGGCCTCCGCTGCGAGCTCGGTCAACGAGGACATTGCCGCGAGCGGAACCAGTGCGTCCCGATCGATGGAGTACTCCACTCGGCCGACGCCGGTCGGCAGCACACCCGCAACCAGAGAACTCCGCACAATGCGCGGAATCCCCGCGGCGACCGGAACCACGCAGACCGCACCGAGCAGATAGCGGGAGTCCGCACCAGGGTCCTCGTCGCTCCAGCCGGCGGACAGCAGTCTGCCCGCGAAGAGCGACGGATCCGTAACGGCGCTCCGCAGATCCTCCGCAAGCTCGGGGATCGTGCGCCCCTCCGCGTCCTCGACCACCGTGATGACGGCAAGGTAGAGGCTCTTGTCGTCATGCAGGTCCAACTGCTCGAGCCCGTGCACGCGCACCGCTTCCGAGATCGCGCCGGAAGCCTTGACTTCCACACAGACGGACGAGAGCTCGAAGTCGTGCGGCTCGCGCAGGGGACCACGCCAGCCGTCGACGCTCAACTCGGGGTCGACGGTGAGAAACTCCTGAAGGCACGCCAGTTCCGCGAACAGACCGCGGCGCGCCTCGGTGGACAGTCCCCGTACGGCCGCCGCGCCGAACAAGCGACGCCAACGCGAGACCACGTCGAGCGTCGAGCGCCGTGCGTCCGACGAATCCTGCACCGCCTCCAGGATGTCCTGGACGACGCCGTCGAACTCGTAGTACAGATCGGACCGGACACAGCTGACATCCACGTACGACTGTTCCGTGCCGCCGAAGACGAGATCGCGCTGCTCCACCGTCAGAGCGGATCCGCGCTGTGCCTGCAACACGTCGTCCTGCTCCACCGGTACGAGCACATGCCTGGCGCCGGAACGATCCACGGCCAGCCGACAACTGATCCGGCCGGCGTCCGGATCGAGCGGGAACGACATGTATCTGCGGTGGTCGGTGGGCGGCGACAGCACGGCCCACCCTCGACCGAGCAACTCGCGTGTCGTCACTGTTCCACGCTCTCGGTGTCCGTCTCGATGGCCTCGTCGACGTCGTCCTGTTCGACATCGGTGAGGTCGACCGCAAGGTGGGTAGCGATCACGCTGTTCTTCTCGGCCGGCTGTCCCGGAAAGACCAGCCCGACGCCGATCACCGTGCCGACCGCAGCGAGCGGGCGCCGAGGGTTCCTCGGCTCGGACTGCGAAGTCGCTCTCTGCACAGGTTCACTCAGCGCATCGATCGGATAGATGACGAGCAGGCCACGTTCCCGGAGGTCGGGGTCGGCGTCGCGCAGGTCCTTGAGTTGTGCCTCGGTGTGCTTCTGGGCATCGCCGACCGATATGGAACGGTCCAGGACCCGGTCCTGCTTGCTCATCAGGGTCTTGATGTCGGCACGACCGGGTTCGTCGTCGTTGAGCTGCGAACGAATCACGGAGTCGACCTGTATGCCGCTTCCCAGATCCACTGTCGGCCCGGTGCCCGGCACGACGCACACCGACCACCGCGAAAGGCTCGGGGAGTCCGAAGCGAGTTGCCGGTCGATGTACTTGTTCAGCAACGACGGGTCCATGTCCGGCGAATCCGGATGCACTCGATAGCTGGACAGAAACCGCTGAACCACTGGTGCGGGCACCTCACGCAGTACGACCGCAGCTCCCTTGCCGTCGAGGGTGCCGTGCCTCACCGATTCCTGGATCAGGGCGCGAGTTGCCTCGAAGTTCGCCCCCAACCAGTCGGCGTCCTCGGTGAAGAAATACCGGGTCTGCAGACGACTGCCGGCATACGAAACCTCTGCAGGCTGCGCGGCGCCCATCTTCGCGGTGATCCGGAGCGACGGGTGCGTGCGAATTCGTACTGCGACCTGCGTCGGCGTCAGATCCTGTCGCTGGTACCGGTCGATGTCGTCGCGCATCTCGTGCTCGACAGTCGCCAGATGTCTGAACGCCGCGGCAAGACTGCTCGTCATCCAGATCCGCGGCAGTTCTTCGTAGCCGGTGCGATAGCCGAACCAGCGGCCCATCTGCAGGAGGGTGTCGTAGGCCGTGGCACCTCGGACGAAGAGACTGACTACGAGGCCTTCGAGCGTGAGACCTCGAGACAGCGTGTTACCTCCGACTGCGATGGCAACGACCGGGCCCTGACTGTAGTCGAGGCGGTCCTGACTGCGGTAGTTGTCGAGCACGACGGCAGTTTCGTCGACGACGGCCGGCAGATAGCTCAGGACTTCGTCGAACGTCAGAGGGTCGCGCCCCCAGTCCGCGGACGGCACTCGCACGTATTCCTGCTCCCACAGCTTCCGCCAGTCCGCGATATCGGCGTGCTCGGAACGAGCGAGCTGCCGAGCTGCCTGCTCACGGAGACCGAGCAGCGGATCCTTGAACGACTCGTGCACGTCGATCTTGACCGAGGTGTGAATCAGCATCGTGCTGTGGCCGAAGTCGCCGCGAGATCGCCGAGCGGCCGTCGCCAGCCAGAACCATCGAACGGCATCGACGACACTGTCAGTCATCTCGGGTTCGAACTCGGCAGCCGACATCTTGCCGACCGGCCTGAGCATCGGAACCTCGTCATCGGACACGATCCGCACCATGTCGTACCCGTCGGGTGCGGCTCCGTCTCCCTCACCTTCGACCTCGTCCCGGCCGAAGATCATCTCAGGTCCGAAGTAGCCCTCCGGCCGCGGCAGGTTCAGGATGAAGGACTTCGGGTAGAGATCGTCCTGATTCGGCTCGATGAAGACGTTTGCGAACGGAGTGGCCGTGTACCCGATATAGGTGCACTTCGGCATCAGCTTGAGAATGCGCCGGATGAGCGGGTTGATCTGCGCAGTCGCAACTGAGGCCTGATCAGCCTCGTCGTCGATGACCAGGACGGGCGCGGACTTCAGTGCCTCCCGGCTGTTCGTGGTGTCGAGCCATTTCACGACTCGCTTGAGCACCGCGGCGTTCTTCTTCGCGACGATCAGGATCGGCTTGCCCGAGCTCAGAAGAGCCGACGCGTGGTGTGTCGGGACGACGAAGTCCGTCGACTCGTCGGTCATCGTGACCCACTGATCGGCGGTGAGGTTCTTCAGGAGCTCGTCGAGCCTGACCTGGGTCTGGCGGCGCAACCCGTTGTGGATGCCGGAGAGCACGATGACCATCTTGTACTTGACGTCGGCGAGCTTGGCGATGACGCCTGTGAAGTTGGTCGTCTTACCGCTCTGCACGTAACCCACGACCAGGCCCTTCGCGTCCCACGTCGTGATATCCGGCCGCGGCGTGTGCGCCACCACGGTGCTCGATGCACGGTCGATCGACCCGATCCGGTCCTCGGGCCAATGCATGCGCTCGAACTCCCGCCGCAGCGCCGGCCAGTGGAGATCCGCGTCCGTCGGGCCGCTGTACCAGGCATTTCGCCCCGCCGCGATGACGGGCGGCCCGCCGGCCTGAACGCGCACGAGGTCGTCCTCGAACTGCTTGCGGAACACCTCTGCTAGTTCGGGCAGCGACCGTCTGAACCGGTCGGCCGCCGCTGCTGCTCCGTGGGTTCTCGCGAACTCGGCGAACACCGCGTACAGCTCTGGATCTGACATGCTCCGCTCCTGCGGTCGACAAACGTAACGGACGCTGCGCGTCTGAACGGAGGCCGTTCGCTCCCCGTGGTCCCCCATGCGGCTATATCGCGACCGATGACCGAACGTTACGTACAGTCACCCGGTTTCCGCTCCGTAGTCAAGGCCTCGACCACCCGACGAACTGCTGAGTCCGGATCCTCGTGTTCCCAGACGCGTACGACGGTCCAGCCTGTTTCGCGCAGATACGAGTCGGTCTCGCGATCGCGGTCGACGTTCCTCCTCAGCTTCTGGGCCCACCACGCTCCGTTGTTCCGCGGGCTGGTTCCGTGCTCCGGACACCCGTGCCAGAAGCAGCCGTCGACGAACACCGCGATGCGCCGGGCAGTGAAGGTGATGTCGGCGCGGCGCCGCGACAGGCCGGGTAGCGGGCTGTTGACCCGGTACCGATACCCGAGACGGTGCAGACGGCGCCGAAGCTCGATCTCGGGCTTGGTGTCTCGCCGCGCCTGCCGGGACATCCTCGCCGAGGTCTGTGCCGAGGTCTGCAGGATTCGCCGGGGCGCCACAGGGAACCCTGCCGGCCCAGCAGTCGAGTCGTTCATGTCCATACACCATCCAACTTCTCACGTTCTGCACCGCCTTGGCAGCCCGAATCGCGGAGCGGTGTCCGCGGGCGTCATACCCGCAACCGGCCCATCCGGGCACAGCCTCGAACCCGTTCGCATCACCGACCGACCTGCTGGCGTTGCGAATCGCCGGACGCCCGACAGCCCATATACTCTCGCGTCATGACCCGGGGTGTGCCTGCCAAAGTCGACATGGTGGACTTGTTCGCAGGACCGGGCGGCCTCGACGTCGCTGCACGCTGGCTCGGCGTTTCTGCTCTCGGAATCGAGTGGGACACGAATGCCTGCGCGACTCGCGTCATGGCAGGTCTGGCAACCGAGAAAGGTGACGTGCGCGATCACACGCCGAAAGAGTACAGCGGTGCGAGGATCCTCGCAGGTGGACCGCCTTGCCAGACCTATACGGTCGCCGGGACCGGTGACGGCCGGCGCGCACTGAAGCTGGTGGTCAGGGCCGCTGAGAGTATGGCGTCCGGAGAGGATCCGGAGACCGTGCTGACAACCGTCGATGAACGGACGAGACTTGTACTCGAACCACTGCGATGGGCGCTCGAGGCATATCGAGCGGGCGAGCCGTACCAGGCAGTTGTGCTCGAGCAGGTGCCGGCCGTCCTGCCGGTCTGGCAAACAGTACGAGCAGTATTGATCGGTATCGGTTACCGCTGCGAATGCGGAATCCTCCGCACGGAGCAGTTCGGAGTCCCCCAGACCCGCCGTCGGGCGATCCTCATCGCGCGACTGGGGGCAGAGGCGACCCTACCTGCACCGACCCACCGACCGTTCCGCCGAGATGTTCCGCGCGATGAGGGCGACGCAACCCTCAGGCCCTGGCGGACGATGCACGAAGCCCTGGCTCACGACCGCCCGGAACCGTTCACGGTCGTCTCGAACTACGGGACCGGCGGCGATCCCAAGAACCGCGGACGCCGAACGTCCGACCAGCCGGCGTTCACCGTAACCGGCAAGGTCTCACGTAACCGGGTGAAGACAGCCGGCGGGGGCTACGACCGGTTCACGCCCGCTGAGGCGGGCATGCTGCAGACCTTTCCACGAGATTACCCGTGGTCCGGTCGCGACATCGCCCAACAGATCGGCAACGCGATCCCACCGCGTCTCGCGGTGCACGTCCTCGCGTCCGCCCTCGGCCGAACCGTGAACGAGGAATCCCTCGACGAGGCAATCACGCGAAGCTGGTCCGACGCGAGACCCGATTCCCCGGTGGTCGTGTCGACACCGAACGTAGGAGCAGCCACGACGTTGATCTGAGCCTGCCGCGTAACTGACAGCTGAGTTGCTGCGGTGGCCACGGAGCAGTGGTCGTCTCGGATGATCCGGCCGGACTGTTGCAGCGGGCTCGGTACGGCGGGTCTCGAGGCGCGCCGTGCACAGGAGGTCCCCGATCTTCGGCCACGAGGGGCCGGGTCACCGCCCGACCGCATGTACCTGGCAGGCCCGGGATATCACACCTGCATCGGCCACCTGCGCAGCCGACGGTCTCGCGACATCGAGCCGATCCCGTCGACGGCGCAGGCGTCCGAGTTCGGACCGATGATCTGGCGTCGAGCCGGGGAAGCATCCTCCCGCGCGGCGATCAGCTCAGTGCGGTGACTGCAGCAGAGCGCAGCTTCGAGGCGTCCGCGAGCGGCAGGTATGTGCTGTCCGGCAGTCGAGTTTCCGAGTTCTCCCTGATTCCTCAGAAGAAGCACGCCGTTGAACCACGAGCGAACTCCGCCGACTTCACCACGAATCGCTCACCAGCCCGCCCGTCATCGAGTCGATGTCGCCGACCAGAGCGACCCGGTCCAGGAAGATGTTTCGGTGCTCGCAACTTGTCTCCGGAAGCAACAGGCAAGCATGACACGCAGCCAGGTTGAGCCCGTCGGTGCCGGACGGCCCGGACTCGCTGCAAACCGGGTCGTTGGAGCACCAACCTGCTCGGCTCAGCGCTGCGATGAGAGAATCGGCGAATCGTTGCTCGTCAGCAAGTGCGGCGAGCCCTCCGAGGCTACCTGCGGCGTCCGAAGAGGCAGTGTAGATCAGTAGACCGGCCTGGCCTTCCTCTGCGTAGATCCGCTCGCGCAACGACCCGATCGGGTAGCCGGCATCGAGGCTGAGCTCCTGCAGCAGAGCATGGGCAAGGGAGTGAATTGCGACGAATCGGGCAGAAGGGGCTGCCACACCTGGTGCCCCTGACTCTGTCGAGCGGCGTTGCATCGATCGAGCCAGGAGTTCGTGCCGCTCTTCTGCGAGCGACTGCTCCTCCCATTCGGAGACCGCGCTCTCGTCGAGCCGGACAAAGATACCTTCCCCCAGGATCTCTGTTGCGGGCAGCCAGTTGAGGTGGGACTCACTGAGTCGGGCCAGCCGCGGATTGCTGGTGTCGGTCGGCATCGGGGTGACTCGCGAGAAGCCATGGAGTGCACGAACCTCGCGCAGTCTGTTCGCCCTGGACACCTGAGCGACAAGCGCCCTCACCCGTACATCGACATCGACGGTTACGCATTGGAAGGTGTCGAGCGGACCGCCGTCGTTCCCGTCGAGCAAGGCACGGTATTCCTCGTCGCGCAGATCCTTGTCGCTCGGTTGAAGGCTGGTGTCCAGCCCTCTCCGCTGGCGCACGACGTCGACAACGCTGTCGATTGCGAGACCAGTTCTTCCCGCGATCATGCCAGGCAACGCTTGAACGAGCGCTGTCTCGGGTAGGTGCTCAAGGACGGCCCAATACTTGGTGACGAACTGGGCGCTCGGACTGGACCAGGGCGGAATCGAGATACTCGATCGCACTGCTCCGAACCAGACGTTCGATGATCCTCGCTGGAGGGTCCGGAGAGGCTTCTCGCACAACTCGTCGGGTGCGTCGGGAAGCCATGGCCGTTTGCCGCCGCATTTCTTGATATCGCTCAAAGCACTCCGGCCGAACGAGCCGTCGAGGTTGTGCGGCGGTGCACCGCAGGAGCATCTGACGACGATGTCCGCGAGCGAGGAGGAAGCGCCTTGAGATTCGAGCGTCATCTCATGGGGACCGGCGGGCAGCTCGGATCCGCGATGAATCCACTGAAAGTACGGAAAGTCCTCGATGTGACCATTTTCGCAGCATGCTACGAAGCGCGACGGCGTCAGGTCACGCACGCAGTTCTGGCACTGCATCTTCCTCGGGTCGAACATCCAGTAGCGGTCGAGCCGGCGACAGCCCGGGCAGTAATGGTAGGTGGGGAAGCGGACGACCGGAACGTCACCGGTTCTCTTGCCGCTGGCAGGCGAGCGGAAAGTGTGTACGCCGAGGGAACGAGCCAGTCTGGGTTCTTCGACGGTCGGCGACCACCTGTCGTCCCACTGGTCGATCCCACAAATCATGAAGCTCTGGTCGCCGGCAGGGAACAGCGCACCGACCCCGTAGGTCGTGACGAGCTGGCTCTGTCTCGCCTTGGGACGATCAGCTGTTGCCATCAGCCACATCCTTGCTCTTCTTCGTCGAGATGACCTTCAGTGTGCTCTCCCGGTCGACGTTGCGGAGACTCGTCAGCGTTGCCCACGGCGGCTCCGACGGAGGAAAGATGTCGGCGAGCAGCTCGCCGGTGGAAGCATTCATTACAGAGCTGCCGGCTGGAACCATCAGCCCTTTGACGTCGTGGCCCTGCATGGCCCACCGGGCGTACTGCAGCACATGTCCTCCAGCGACAGCGTCGCTCCAGTTGGCAATCAGGCTCACAAGTGCCGCCCGGACGGCGGACTCGGAGCCGGGCTCCACTTGCGCGGCTCTGGCCACGACGATGTCGACGAGACGACCGAGTTCGTCAGATTCGACCGGGACGGCGACCGACTTGTCACCAGCTGCGCCGGCCACCAGGTGCCGCGCCAGAATGACCAACAGTCCGTGCAGCCCGCGGTCCAGCGCGCGCAGAGCAAAGGGAGTTGCGCCTGTGGCTTCGACGTGTCTGTAGAGCGCGCGATGATAAGACGTGAACGACTCGTAATGCGAGAGGTCGCGTGACCTGGAGGCGTTGAACAGCGTGAATACGAGGCCTGGATACCGACGCCCGACACGGCTGGTCGCCTGAATGTACTCGGAGGTGGTTTGCGGCTGGCCCATCACAGCCATCAGCCCGAGGCGGTCGACGTCGACGCCAACGGAAATCATGTTGGTCGCCAACACGATGTCCGGACTGCCAGGCTCGGTGCACGGTGTCTGAAGGGCATCGAGTTCGTGAGGGATCTCGCTGGACCGCTTGCGGGATGTCAGCTCTCGCGGATCACGGGTCTCACGGAGCTCCGTGCCGTTCCGTCCGGCCACGACCTTGATGCGGTCCCGCACGTCGTCGATCGACTGGATGTAGGCGGCACCCAGGACTCGAAGACTGTTGAAGTAGCCCAACATCGTCCAGTAGGCATCCCTGACCTCGTCAGGGGCATCGAGATCCTTTGCTCCCTGCAGCAGAGCCGCGTACGTGCGAACCAGCAGGGTCGCGTGGCTGGTGCTCGTCGCCATCAATCCGACATATCGCCGGGTTCCTTTCACATCTGCAGGTGCGTCGACCGCGAAGAAGGAGTCGGCGGAGTCGATCCCGGGCGGTGGGAACTGACGTGCCTCACGGGCGAAGACGGCACTGACCTGCTTGGACGCGCGCCTGATGGTCGCAGTCGATGCGACCAGCTTGGGCCGGGTACCGGATTTGCGATCGGTAGCGAGGTGGTCGATGGCTGTCTCGTACAGACCGACCAGCGTGCCCAGCGGCCCGCTGATCAGATGGAGCTCGTCCTGCACGATGAGGTCAGGTGGCGCGTCGTGCCCCGAGCCGAACAGCCGCCCGCTCTCCTCCCGCCAGGCGAGCATCGCGAACTTGTCTACAGTGCCAATTACGAGGGAGGGTCGTTCACGATATACATCTGAGTCGACCAGGTGTACTGGGAGACCTTCGTTCTTGCTGAACGGGCACAGAGGGTCGGGACAGCGGACACAGACACGGTCGCGATGAGGGTCGGCCTCATACTGTTCCGGCCCAAGTCCGGATCCGCACCAGGGACATCGAAGTAGCTGAACCGGATCGCCCAGGTCACCCGGGTCCTCACCTCCGCGCCGCTTCTTGATCGCTCTGGCCGCATCGGCGGCGTTGTTCGGAGTGGCGCCCTGACCCACCCAGAGGCCGATCGAGAAGGGCCGCTTCCCCACCATGTCAGGCGAGGACATGCGCCAGTCCTCGAGCGCACAGATCAGGCCGGCGGCACGCTCGAACTGTTGCAAGGTCAGGAGACGCAAGGTGTAACGCATGATGACGCCTACACCCCCGCCGTCACCGTCCACGCCGGCCCCCCTCAACCGACGGTGGACCAGCGTGAACGCAATCAGGCCGAGATAGGCCTCAGTCTTGCCGCCACCAGTCGGGAACCACAGAAGATCGGCAAGGTCCCGGTCCGATGTGCTCGGATCCGCGAGACCCTCGAGGTTGAGAAGGATGAATGCGATCTGGAACGGGCGCCACACGCAGACCACATCCGTGGGTGGCGTGCGAAGTCCGCGTCGGACGATCTCCTGTCGCACCCGCTGTTGTTGCATGACAAGGTTCATCACCCGGAACGCGCGATCCACCCGCTGATCGGTCGCGAGCAGGTCGATCCCACGACGCATGCGTTCGACGGCCGCGGTTGCATCGCGAAGGTGGCTGCGGGCGGTTTCTGCGTGGAACTCGGCGAGGCCGTCGATAATCGCCCCTTGCTGCGCGATCCACTCCTCGTATCGATCGACCAGTCGCTCCAGCGGCTCCGAATAGCGCGGCTCCGTGAGCTCAGCCATGCCGAGTGCTTCGACATCGTCGCGATCGGCTTGTGCCAGCTGCAGATCGTGCTGTGGAAAGAATGTGGTCTCGACGTCCGTGACGTGCCTACTCTCACTCCAAGTGACTGCGACGCCGTGCCCGACTGCGAGGTGGCGCTCCTTGCGGTAGAGCAGCTCACCTCCGAGCTCGTCCACATCCATGTGTTCGAGGAGCCGTTCGGGGCGCCGATCGGCCAGCTCACCGTCCACGGCATGTACACGGATCTGCGGGCGGAACCAGCACAGACCGTCGGCACGCCCCTTCTCCGGCCGCTCGAAGATGTTGACCAACACGAGCGTGACGTTGGCAACCCGACCGCGTGGTGGCCGGACGACGACGCGCAGAGCGAGCCCGTCGGCGATCTTGAGCTCGCTCTGGCCCGGCCTGACCACGATCGTCTTGCTCACAGGCCCGACATGGACTCTTCGCCAGCGGTTGACCCGCTTGGAATGAGCACGGCTGACGACACGGTCGCTCGATGATTCGAGCGCCACGCTCTGGTCGTCGGGCTCGTACCTGTCAGCTTCGATGACCACTTCGAGCTGTTGGGTCGCTTCGGTCAGACCGAATGTCAGGCCTATCGTCGACGGATAACGCATGTGGGCGAATGAGACACCAGGGTCGAATTCGCTGTCGGGCCCGGTGCTGCCCTCTTCCTCAGGGGTCTCGTTCGCCGCCTCGACGATGTCGCGTGAACCGCTGGTGGAGCGTGGGTGCAGTATTCCGACCACAAAACGCTCCAGCGGCTCTTCAGACAAGGTTTCATCACCTACGCCGCCGTAGAGATCGGTGACAACCGCCTCGACCATCCGGTCGCGTGCGTCGTACCACGGGGCGAGGTCAGTCATCGGGGGTCGATTCCTTCCAGTCGATGTGCAGCAGACCGGTGATCACTGGGATCAGCCGGAATCTCGGACGGCCCGCGGATCCCGGGTGATGACTGTCGACGATCACCGTGGCAACGCTCTCGACCCGCGCCCCGCGCAGAGTCGGCCACGATGCCTTCCGGTCTGTCAAGCTGCCTATTCGGGAAGCCAGGTCCTCGCCGAAGCGCGACGACGTCTGCGCGACGGGCACGCCGTCGTGCAACACCGTGTAAACGGGCACACTCAGTGTCGACCGGAGGCGATCGAGCCTGAGATCGAGGGAGTCCCCGATCGACACCTCGGCTGTCAGATGCGCCTGCGCGCGAGCGGAGTCGAGTGCCGGCACGGTGTCTGCGACACCGATCTCGAAACCGAAGGTCATCCACTGCTTGGGCCCGCCAAGGTACCAACGCTCTGCATGAAGACCGGGCTTGTGAAGGCGACGTACGAACTTGTCGTCGGGGCCGTCCGCACGCGCGATCAACTGTCGCGCCCGGGTGAGAGACACAAAGAGCGCGCGAAGCCGTTCTTCGGGCTCCGCACTGTCCTCGAGCCAGCCGTGCTCAGGGAAGTCGACCAGCACGACGTTGTCGAACTCGAGGCCCTTCGCGCGATGAACGGTCGACACCACGTAAGGCGTTGCGGGGTGATCAATCATCTCGGGCGGCAGCGGACGCGGACCGCGGAGGCGCTGCGCGAGACGCCACAAGTCGATTTCTGTGCCTTTGCCGACCTGGACTTCCCGCAACACTCGCCAGAGCATCGCCGGGTCGAGTTCGGGACATCGTTCCGCAACCAGCGCGTCGAGCTCTCGGCGAGCAATCGTGACCGCCGAATCATCACCGAACAGCCGGGCCATCCAGGCACCGATCACCCGCTGTTGAGCGCCGCGATGTACCTCCACCGCCGTTCGGGTCCTCAGCGCCCCGGCGACCAGGAGTGCCTGCCCGTTCGTCGCCGTGAGGAACGCGGTCGTTCCCTGCCACCGCCCGGAATGCTCGACGACATCCTCGACGGTGCCAGCCGGGACGACAGCGGCGTGGAAATCCTCGAGCAAAGTCGGGTCGCCGCCAGGTAGAACCGCCTCGCGCAACATGGCGGCCGCCCTCGTTTCGCGACTCGCCGCGCGATACTGACCGGTCAGGTGCCGAATCTCTGTCCCGCTCAGAGCGGCTACGGAATTCACCAGCTCCGGCGATGTCGTGGACGAGCGTGGTCTCTGCCCATGGCGGTTCGGACGGAGCTGGAAGTCGTAGATCCCTTGCGCCGGATCGCCGAGCAAGGTGAACCCAGCCTCCGTCGGCAACCGCCCGATGATCGCCAGCAGGAAGTCAGCGCGAACGCCGACAACGTCCTGTACCTCGTCCACGACCAAGTGCTCGAGATCGCCGGTACGCCCCCAGCCTTCTTCGGCGAGCAACCGAGTGGCCAGCGCGATTCGCCCGTCGAACGTCAAGCGCTCATAGTCCTCCGTGCTGAGATCGCGCAGGACTTCTCCAGCCAGGGAGTCCAGCGTCTGTACGCCGACCGGTTGTCTGCCGATGTGCATGAGAAAGCGCCGGCGGATGGCGTGAACAGCGGCATTCGAGAAGCTGATGACCAAGATGCCATCGATCGGATCGACGTCCTCGTCGTCGACGAGGTGCCCGAGCAGTGCGGAGACGACCTCGGTCTTGCCCGAGCCAGGACCGGCGATGACGATCTGACGCGTCTTCGCGGGGATGTCGACAGCTGCCAGCTGGCTGTCGTCGAGCGCCGGCTCGCTCACCGTTTGGTCCACAGATACTCGAACTCGTTGAAGGCAAGCAGGTCGCCGAACTTCTGGAAGTTGTCGAGTACGTTGACGATCAGGACCTCTTCCGAACCACCGTTCTTCGGACCCCGAAGACCCCGACCGATCATCTGCTGATAGACGTTCGGGCTGAAGGTCGGTCGCGCTACGTACACTGCCTGCACCCGAGGAGCGTCGAAACCTTGTGTCAGTACGTTGTAGTTCGTCAACACCCGGATGCGCCCGGCCTTGAACTCGTCGATGTAATGACGGCGAGCTGCCGGCTCCGTGTCCGCGGAAACGCAGGCCGCAGGAATTCCCCGGTGCGACAGAAGTGCAGCCAGTACACGCGCGTTCTCGACCGACGGTGCAAACGCAAGGACTGTCCAGTGATCCGGTTTGTCACCGATCGATTCCACCACGCGCAGAGTTCGGGCGAGATCGGTACCCAGGCGCTCGGTGACAGCTGAGGGCAGACGGCGTAGCTGCTCGATCTCGGCGATGTCCGACGCAGTAAGTTCGACTTCCGTACCGCCGAGGATCTCGTGTCGCACCTGGGCGAGCACACCCATGTCTTGGAGTTCTTCGTACGGATCCTCTTTACGGAACGCTCCCCGGTCCAATCGGTTCTTGCCGTATCGACCTGCCAGCCGCTCGGTTTCCTGCTCGGATGTGCCGCGGAAGGGGGTCGCTGTGAGACCGATCAGTGGCTTTCGCTCATCTCTGCTGCGCAGACGACTGCTGCGTCCTAGCCACTCCAGGACTCGCGTGTACGAGGGGGCGATCGAGGTATGAGCTTCGTCGACCACCACGACCGAAGCGTCACGCAGCCAGTCGTACTCGCCACTCGCCCTCGAGATGAGCGAGCCCAGCTTGTCGATCGTCGCGATCACGAGCTGGAAGACACCTGGCTCCTCCGGCACATCGTTGTTTGCCCAGAGCCGCCCGAGCCGCATCGGTAGCTGCGGTCCGATCGCGCGCCATACATAGGTCCACGTCTCGGCAGCCTGTTCGCACAGCTCGTCGGTCTGAGCGATCCAGACCAGTGGAACACCTGGGGCCACGTCGCGTTCACGAACGGCATTGACGAGCGCCTGCACGGTGACACGGGTCTTGCCCGCACCCGTCGGAAGTGACACCATTCCGCGATCAGGGCCCACGCGTCGAAGCAGGCCGGTGATGCGATCGGTCACGAACTCCTGGTAGTCGTGGAGCGGACTGAGGACGGCCGGACCGTCAATCAGCTCGACTGCTGCGCGGCTCGCCCCAGGGAAGCCGGCCCAATCGAGTGGGAAACCCAGCGACGCGACCCATTGCCGCGTCACCCGCCGACCAGACCACTCCCGAGGGGGCTCCAGCCCGCGTTCCTCGAGCGCGGGTCGCAGTTGCTTCAGGATGCCGACGCCATGGACGGCGCGGGCGAGCGCCGCAACGTCGTTCGGGATGGCTCCACCGCGCTCATTGTCGAGTACCTCGAGGGCTTGTGCTGGGACGCAGCGTCGCAGCGCCTCGGCGCCTACGGCCGCTACGAGGCGCGCGTCGTCGTCCGCTGCGCGCTTGATGTCGTTGCGTAGTTTGTTGGTGGCGGCTTGCTCGATCTGTTGAAGGACCTTCGCAATCCCCGCCTGGTCGAGCTCGAGGCCGAGGGTGGCGGAGATCTGCGCAAGCTGCCGGTGCGGCTCCGTCGCCGTGACGACGAGGGTGTCACCGTCGCGGCGGGCGGCGATCGGATGCGCTACCTGCCCTCGTGGCGTCGCGATCATCTTCACGATGCGAGCCGCGGGTTGGACTTTGAGGTCCTGATCCGCCAGGTCGAGATGGAGCTTCAGAGGAGGAAACAGGTCTGTCAGGTAGCTACGTTCACCGGACGTCTCGATGAGGATCTCCTCCTGGAGGAGATCCTTGCCTCTGGGCATCTTCCAGGCGGCGATGAAGCGTTCGGCGTCGTCCTGGTCGGGCGCGAGCAAAGCAGGGATCTGAGCCTCGAGCATCGATTCGTACACAGCCGGTTCGTGGGTGACGCCGATGTTCTTGACGTCGACAGGTTGAAGCTGGGCGCCGACACGAACAACGAGGCTGTCGCAGTCGATGCGTCCCGGCAGCCATGCATAGAACGCCACCCTTCGGACGTCGTCATCCGGTCCGCGCCAGGTGTCAGCCGTGGCTTTGAGCGCCGACCATTCCTCGACGGGAAGGTCCTCGGGGTCCGACACGACGCCCAACGCCGCAGCCCATTCCTCAGACAACTCGACGGCCGGAAGTGTGTCGGAAGCAACAGCCTCGCTCGCCTTCAGAACGGCGGTCGGTCGGCGGATGCCGAATGTCGTCGACAGCCGGCCGTGTCTGTGGATGAACCAAGTCTCAGGTGCCCTCAGTGCATACGAGCCGTAGCTCGCGTTCGACGAGTGGCGTGCACGCCAAGATCCTGGTACGGGGCGGGACAGAAGATGCGTGGTCGCTGCAGCAACACCTTCCGGGCTGAGTCTCATGATGGGCGCCAACGGCCACGGCGGAGGAGCACCCTTCGTGCCCTCGGTGATTTGGATCTTCGAGCGATCCGGCTTACTGGCACTGCTGGGTTGAGCTTTGATGAAGGCGTCCCGCATATCGTCCTCGTAGGTACTCAGCCACGCCTCCCTCGGAGCGTTGTGACGCCAGACCGGCGCATCAACAGCCCCGAGCTCATGAAGCAAGTCCTCGTCGCGGGCATGGAAGCCGGGGTCGATCAGCCACTGGCGGTCACGGCTACCATCTGCAGGAATGATCCGACCTGCGAGGTAGGCCTGCGCAATCGGGACCCATGAACCAGCGGCAGTTCGCACCCGGACGTGGAGTTCCAGCTGCTCGCCGAGATCCTCGGAGAGAATCCTGACCGCAGTTTCCCTCGGGATGTCGCGCATCACGTTGAAGATGTTCGGCCAGACACTCTGCGGTTCCTTCAGTCCGGCCGGCGTCTTGGCGCGAGCCAGCAGCCGGTGCAGTTCGCCGCTCCTGTCCATGACAACAATCCCGAGCCGTCGTAGCGCCTCTCGTACCGCTGGATGGGAGGCAAGCTCAGGGTCGACGAAGTCGACTTCCGTGGATTGATCGCCGTCCACGCGAACGAAAACCTGCCCCTTGGCCGGCGCCCTGAACTCGCCGTCCTCAAGGCGGATGATCTTCGCCTTGCGCACGTCCGACAGGGCCTGGGTCGCCCTGGCGTCGCCTGCAGCGCCGGCGTCCTCCACGATGCGTGCGGCCAACAGAATTGCGGCAGAGGAAGCAGCGGCAGTGCCATCCGAAATCAATGCCTCAAGCCATTCGTCGAGACCGGCCGTGCTCTGCTCGCTACTGCTGCTCAAACGGTCAGGCAACATCAGCCTGACAATCTTCTTGCGGCGCTCAGGACTGGAGTACGCACTGGGATGGAGCCACTTGTCGACCGGTGCGCCATCGACCATGGCCCACTGTGCCAGCCAATCCGCCGGGACGTCACCAACCCACTTCACATCCGATGGAATCCTGAGAACATTCATGCCGTCAGGGAGCGACGGCACAGTACGAAGACGCCGGAAGATCGGTTCGTTGATCTCGCGATCGACCCAGTTGCGAGATTCAAGGCCGCGTGCCGGCATGGCATCGATGGCCGAGACGGCCTCGTCTGTTCCACTCAAAATCTGGATCGCGTCGCCGAACAATTTCGGCAGCTTGCTGAGAAGCTCGTAGTTGAAATCTCCCTCGAGCAGTCCTGTTCTGTCGTCGCTCAATTTCCATGGAGCGTTGATCAGACCCGTCAATGTGGTCTCGAAGTGGGTTGGAAAGTAGGCCCAGAATCGGCCCAGCCTGTTGCTGCCGGGCGGAATCGGCAGGGCGTACTGAACGTCGACCTGTTGACGAGCTGCTACATGACCACCCTCCTCCCGTGCGACTTTGCTCGGATGATGGATCTCGCGAGTCAGTGACCAATTGGTTGTCGATCCGCCAGACCTGAGCAGCACCGTACCGTCCGACAGAACATCTTGGCTTATCCTCCGGTCGACCGCCTTCCCTTTGACCTTCGGATCGTCCTCCGCGAGGTTACGCAGGCGCGCTTGTCTGATGTGCGGTGAGAACAGCACGAACTCCGCAGGAAACCGGTACAAGCGATCGGACAGCGCGTGATGGGACACCGACAGCGGAAGCACGATCACCGTGCTCGCCCACTCCATGAACTCCAGGAGGTGTCGGTCCGGCACTTCGGCGTCCGTGTGAGGATCGAGAGTGCGCGCCAACCGCATCGTCGGGTACCGAGGGAAGTTGTAACCGGCGCTCTTGAGAGTTTCCGCCGCCCAAGCCTTGTCGAACCCGAACGAGACAGTCCGACTGAAAACCGTTGGGCTGTCCGAAATTGCAAGGACAGACTTGAAACCGATGCCGAACTTGCCGATCTTTTGGTCGTCCTTCGTGGAGATGTCCGAGGCCATGACCGACCGGATACCTTCCTCGTTGAAGGGCTCTCCGTCGTTCCCGACGTACAAGGTGTCCTTGGTGAGGAGCACTTCCACGCGGGTGCCGCCTCGCCGGGCCGCGTCGGAGGCGTTCTGGAGCAACTCCTCGAGTTGCCTCGTGGCATATCCGCCCTCGGAGATTCGCCTCTCGTTGTTCGCGTCCTGAAGGACCCGACTAGGGTCTTCCGAATAAACCTTCAGGCAGATGTCGGTCTGCTCCCGGACGATCCTCGCGAGCCCCGCATCACCACGCTTCCAAGCGCGCACCCAACCTCCAAGCAACGAGCGACCGTCGCCGGCCATTGATTTCTGCGCTGGTCTAGATCACATCTAGCCTAGGGGAAGCCTCCGAAATCCTGAAGACTCCGCAATAGTTCGCCGACACCCACTCGACTGATCGGCCGGACGGCGTTTCCTACGGCCTTCACGTCCGATGTGCGCACCGGCTCTGCGATCCGCCTCGTACGCCTGTACGGGTCGCGCGCACCTCAGCATTGCGGAGATCGTGCAACTACGTGACTCCGAGGGCCTCCTCGGACGACTGACCACACCCCCCAAATCCAGGACGACGCTTTGCATCCGTCAGTGGGACCCAAGCCGGGAACAGACGACCGGCACCACATGCGGTTGCAACGCCGAAAGACCACCCCTCACCCAGCGTGACAACTGATGTATCGGCATCTTGCGCCGGTTGTTACAGCCGCAGTCGATGGATCCATCCAGATCCCACCGCACTGTCGTCTCGCGATCCACGCGGTCGTTGGCGGCGTAGCTCCCGGGATCCAGAAGCCCGAGTGATCGGACTGAGTGGATCCTCCTGTTGGAAGTCTCAGCTGGGGCGCGCGAGGGTGGGAGGTATGGAATTTACTCAGCTTGGGCGGACGGGGCTTTCGGTTAGTCGGGTTGTTTTGGGGACTATGAACTTCGGGCCTCTGACCGAGGTGGGGGATGCGTATGCGATCATGGATGCGGCGCATGAGAAGGGGATCAACTTCTTCGATACGGCGAACGGGTACGGGCGGGCCATCTACCCGGGCCGGACCGAGGAGATCATCGGGGAGTGGTTCGCGAAGGATGCGAAGAACCGTGAGAAGACGGTGCTCGCGACCAAGGTGTACGGGGACATGGGGCAGGAGTGGCCGAACACCAGTCGGTTGTCGGCGCTCAACATCCGGCGGGCGCTGGATGCGAGTCTGAAGCGGCTGCAGACGGATTATGTGGATCTGTACCAGTTCCACCACATCGACCGGAACACCCCGTGGGAAGAGATCTGGCAGGCGATGGAGGTCGCCGTACAGCAGGGGAAGGTGCTGTACGCCGGGTCCAGCAACTTCGCGGGTTGGCACATCGCGCAGGCGCAGGAGGCTGCGGCGCGGCGCAACTACGTCGGGCTCGTCAGCGAGCAGTCGCTGTACAACCTCGCGCAGCGCGACATCGAGCGGGAGGTGCTGCCGGCGGCGCAGGCGTACGGGCTGGGCGTGATCCCGTGGTCGCCGCTGCACGGTGGGCTGCTGGGTGGCGTGATCCGGAAGGAGAACGAGGGCGTACGGCGCCTCGAGGGTCGCGCGAAGGAGACGCTCGAGAAGTTGCGGCCGCAGATCGAGCAGTACGAGGCGTTCGCGGACGAGCTCGGGCACGAGCCCGGTGAGCTCGCGCTCGCGTGGCTGCTGCACCAGCCTGCGGTGACCGGTCCGATCGTGGGTCCGCGGACCATGGAGCAGCTCGAGTCCGCCGTACGCGCGGTCGAGATCAAGCTCGACGAGAAGACCCTCACCCGCCTCGACGAAATCTTCCCGGGCTACAAGACCGCCCCGGAGGACTACGCCTGGTAGTCGTCGACAGCCCTGCGGTCCGCTGTACCCAGCCGTCGTGCCGTAAGCGGCGCGGCGGCTGGTCGATGTCCGAGCCTGCTGACCTCACGGACGGTCACGCGTATCGTGATGAGCAATCCGTCAGCACCCGAATGGTTCGAGGCGAAATGACCCTCCGCGACGATGTGCTTCAGCTCCTTCGCGGTAGCACCGTCGGAATGACGGATGCACAACTTGCCTCCCAACTCGGCAAGCTCCATCAGCAGATCAATCAGCGCTGTCGGCAACTAGCGGCCGAAGGCATGATCGTGCGGGATGCCTCGAGCGGAATCATCGTCAACCGACTCAACGGATCGGAGCCGGTCGCCACCGCTCCCCAGCCGTCAACCGTGGCGTCAGCCCAGCCCTCAGCAGGCGCGCCAGTCGTGCCCGACCGCGGCTGGCCGCATGAGTCAGCAGTGCAGGGCGCTCTCGTTGGCTGGCTCGCGCAGCAAGGATGGCGAATCCTTCGCGTGGCCGACACCGAGATCCAGGAGCGAGGTACCGACGTCATCGCGCAGCGGGGCGGGACGAAGCTGCTGGTAGAGGTGAAGGGATACCCGGGTACGACGTACGCTCGCGGAGCAAAGGCCGGGCAGCCGAAGCCGACGCCGCCGACGTTGCAGGCGTCGCACTGGCTCGCCAACGCGCTGCTGAAGGCAATGCGGATGCGTGGAGCGGACTCCGAAGCCCGCGTGGTGATCGCGCTGCCGGACTTCCCTCGCTATCGGAGGATCCTCACCGAGATCGAAGGCTCCCTCAGCGGCGGCGCCCTCGAAGCCTGGCTGCTCGACGAACAGGGCGAGCCGAAGGCAGCCTTCGGTAATAGCCGCGGGCACACGATCGAGGATCGTTAGGGCTGGATGCAGTTGATGAAGTGATGGACTGGTTCGCGGGTTTCGGTTTGGCGCCAGGCGGCGGCTAGTTGGGCGGGTGGGAGGTTGGGGACGGGGCGGCAGGTTAGGCCGGGGCGTTGGTAGAGGCCTGTGTTGCCTTCGGCCAGGAGGGCTACTCCTACGCCTGCGGTGACCAGTTCGAGGACCTCGTCGGCGGCGGTTGCTTCGGCGGCTATGACCGGTGGGCGGGGGCGGTCGGCGGTGGCCAGCCAGAAGTCGCGGAGGGGGCCCGCGGTGGTGGGCAGGGCGACGAAAGGTTCGTCGACGAGGAGTTCGAAGGGGATCTCGGGGCGGTCGGCCAGCGGGTGAGAGGTAGGTAGCGCCACCCAGCGCGGCTCGGTGATCAGAATGCGGGTCGCGAGGTCCGCGGCGGTGGGCAGCCAGACGAAAGCCACATCACTCGTGCCGTCGGCCAGGCCGGCGGTGGGATCGTCCCAGCCGACCAGGCGCAGCGAGACCGTCCAGCCCGGGAAGCGTGCGCGGAAACGCTCAACGGCGGGTCGTTGGAGATCGCGACCGACAGCGGTCTGCATGCCGACGACCAGCTGCTGCGGGTGGGCGGCCGCGCGCGCATCGGCGTACCCACGGTCCCAAACCGCGAGCACATCCCGCGCCACCGGCAGCAAGGCTCTCCCCTGCGCGGTCAGCGCCAGCCCGCGCGGCCGGCGCTCGAAGAGGTCGAAGCCGAGGCGACGTTCGAGGGCCCGGAGCTGCTTGGAGAGCGCTGGCTGCGAGACGAAGAGGCGCGCGGCCGCCGCGGTCACGGTCGCCTCCTCCGCGGCCGCGACGAAGTACCGGAGTTCCCGCAGGTGCGCATCCATAGCCAACGGTTATACCAACAGGTCTTGGTGCGGCGGCAGGTACCGCGTCGATGCTGGGCGCATGACGAAGACCAGGAATCTCGGCGGGCTCGACGTACCGCCGATCGGGTTCGGGGCGATGGTGCTCTCCCCCGGGATGTACGGCGCGATCGACGACGACCGGGCGCTCGCGGCGCTGACCGCGGCGATCGACGCGGGCGGCACGTTCATCGACACCAGCGACGGGTACGGCGACGACGCGCACAACGAGAAGCTCGTCGGGCGCGCGATCCGCGGGCGGCGCGACGAGGTGACGGTCGCGACGAAGTTCGGGCTGCGGCTCGCGGACGGGGCGGAACCGCATCGCATCGACGTCGGCTACGCGTTCGAGCGGCTGCAGGTCAATGCGGAGCCGAAGTACGTTCGCGGGTACGCCGAGGCGAGCCTGAGCAGTCTCGGGACCGACGTGATCGACCTGTACTACCTGCACTTCCCCGATCCTCAGGTGCCGATCGAGGACACCGTCGGGGCGATGTCCGAATTGGTTGCCGAGGGCAAGGTGCGGCACCTCGGGATGTCGAACGTGACGCCGGACGAACTGCGGCGCGCGTACGCCGTCCATCCGATCGCCGCGGTGCAGACCGAGTGGTCGATGTGGCGGCCGATCGACCCGGCGTTGCTCGAGGTGGCGCGGGAGTTGGGTGTTGGCGTCGTACCGTGGAGTCCGCTCGGCGCGGGGTTCCTGACCGGGACGGTGCAGGCGCTGGACAAGGACGACTTCCGGAACAACGCGCCGCGGTTCGATGCGGAGAGTTTGAAGGCGAACAATGCGTCGTACGACGCACTCCAGGCGCTCGCGGCGGATCTCGGGATCACACGCAGTCAACTGGCGCTGGCGTGGTTGCTGCATCAGGATCAGGCGGTGGTACCGATTCCGGGGAGCCGTACGCCGGCGCACATCGTCGAGAACCTGGCGGCCGCGGACCTCACGCTGCACCCGGACACGCTCGAGCGGATCGACGCCGTACTCGCCCGCATCACACCGGTCGGCGCGACGCTGCTGCAGGACGAGCGGTGATCGCTGTCCGCGCGCTGACTTCCGCAGCCGTCGTCCTAACGCTCGCCGGCTGCGTGAGCAACCCCAGCGAATCAGCCGGGCCGGGTGAATCGCCCAGCCCTGGCGAGTCAGCCGGGCGTTCGACCGGTCCCGCGGCCTCGAGCAGTACAGCGGCCAGCGATGTGCTGCCGGCGGTGCGGGCGTACGTCGATGCTGTCAATCGGCGGGACCTCGACGGGCTGGTGAATGCGTTCCGACCGGCAGGACAAATCGTGGACGTCTCGCGGACGATCGCGGGCCGGGACGCGATCCGGACCTGGGCCCGTAACGAGGTCATCGGCGGCAGTCTGACCGTCGTACAAATCGTCGAACGGCGACCCGACGGACAGAAGCTGCTCGTCCGCTGGGCCCCGGCCGGCTCGGACGGCTGGCTGGCGCACTACGACTTCACCGTCGCGGGCACCGAGATCGAACTGGCGAACCTCCAGTATGCGTGACCGCTCACCTGGCGGCGACAACCTCGATCTCCAACAGCCAAGCCTCGTCGTAGATCCCCGCGATGACCACGGTGAGCGCCGGCGCGTGATCACCGAGGACTTCGCGACGGATGGCTGAGTTCTCCGCTCGATACGCGCGGTCCGACAGGTAGGTCGTGACCTTCACCAGATCGGTCAGAGCCATGTCGTGATGGCTCAGGGCGGTCGCGATGTTGGCCCAGACCTGGCGGCACTGCGTGGCGAAATCCGGCGCGAGTTCACCGGCAGGCGACACCGGGATCTGACCGGAGATGTAAACGGTGCGGGCGTCGGTGACTTCGACCGAATGCCGATAGCCCCCACCGTCCGGAACGAGTGGACCGGGAGTGATCACCCACAGATCATCACAGCGCCGAAGGTCAGGCGTGGACCGCCGTCGTCGGAAGCATTCCGAGCAACGCGTCAGCAGCCAGCGAGGCGGCGGTGCCGGTGGGTACGGCGACCGAGACCTGCCAGTGCGAGGCGGTACCAGGAGCGAGCGTGACGGTGGCGTGGTCGCCGCGCTTGGCGGCGATGCGCTCGGGGACGAGCGCGACGCCGAGGTTGTGCGCGACGAGGGCGAGCAGGGTGTGTACGTCGTTCACCTCGATCGTCACGGGGTGCGCGACGCCGGCGGCGGCGAACGCCTGGTCGGAGATCGCGCGGGCGCCCCACGTCCGGTCGAAGTCGACGAACGACTCCCCCGCCAGGTCGTCCAGCGTCACCCCGGACGCCTTCGCGAGCCGGTGGTCCGGGGCGCAGACGAGTACCATCGACTCGCGCGACAACGGCCGCAGATCGAGCCCGTCGACCGGGTCCCCCGCGGTCGCGACGAACGCGACGTCGAGGCGCCCGGAGGCGAGTTCGTCGAGCATCGGCGTGGAGCCGCCCTGCCGCACCTCGATCTCCACCCCCGGGTACGCGGACCGGAACTTGGCGAGCAACGCCGGTACGTCGACCACCCCGAGGCACTGCTCCAACCCGACGGTGAGGTGCCCGCGCAGCAGCCCCTGCACCGCGGCGACAGCATCCTTCGCGGCCTCGGCGGCGGCGAGCGTACGGCGCCCCTCGCACAACAGCGCGCGCCCCGCCTCGGTGAGCTCCACGCTCCGGGTGTTCCGCACGAACAGCGACGCCCGCAGTTCCCGCTCGAGCGCCCGGATCGAGGCGGACAAGCCCGACTGCGAGATCGACATCGCCTCCGCGGCCCGCGTGAAGTGCTTCTGCTCCGCCACCGCCACGAAGTGCTCCAAATGCCTCAGCTCCATGACTAAGAACTCTAGTCGATCGAACCAGCAGGATTCTGCGGCGCCGCATGTTGACCCGGCCGCCCGCCCCTTCGCGGGCGACCGCCGGCCCATCACAATCGCTCGAAACCCGCACCGCCCAGGCTGCGGGCCGCTGACGAACCGTGATTGTGATGGCCTGGCGATCCGCTTCCCGGCCGGGGTGATGCCGCAGGCCTGGGTCCAGCGGGTCTGCGCGTCGGGGACGAGCTTGCGGTCGGTAGGGTGTGCGTTATGGCGGATGAGGAGTTTCGGGTTGAGGTTGTGCTTGGGGATGATGAGCACGGGTTGACGTTCTGGGAGCGGTTGCGGGCGTTGGATCTGGATGACGATGCGCAGAAGCGGCTGGGGAGTCAGGTGACGGTGACCCGGGACGGGAACCGGATGCTGATGTACACGCATACGCTCGAGGACGCGCAGGAGGCCGAGCGGACCGCCAAGGATCTGGTGGCGGACGACCACCTCGAGGCGGCGTACACGATCACCCGCTGGAATCCTGCCGAGCAGGCCTGGACCGACCCGAGCGTCCCGGTGGGGCCGCACGACGCTGCCGGCGACGCGGCGAAGAACGCGGACATGGAGGTTCCGGACCCGCGGTATGTGGTGTTGCAGGCCTACAAGCCCGAGTTCCTCCGCGACCTGGGGCTGTAGAACCTCATCGCGGGACGTACCCCGACGAGCGGACGAACTCGTCGGCGAGTTCGCGGTGCCGACGCGCCGTGTCGAGCCGGCCGAGCGCCTCACAGCACTCGGCCACCAACGTGTGTGCGTGATGCTCACCGACCCGGTACGCAACGGCCTCTAGCTCAGCGAGGGCAGCCAGCGCGAGTTCCAGCGCAGACGCGGGGTGCCCCTCACGGAAGATGCAGTCTGCGATCCAGCATCGGGTGTCGGCCAGCAGCGTGGCGTACCCGGATCGGCTCGACAGCTCTTCCACCTGCGTCAGGTACTCGCGCGCCGTCGCCAGCTCCCCGATCCCGAGGTACAGCTCCGCCAGCACCAGCCGGCTGAAGCACTCGTGGTAGTTCGAGGCGACCTCCAGGCTGTCGCGGAGCGCGAACGACGCATGCTCCACCGCGGTCCGGTGGTCGCCGCGCACGCGGCACAACTCGGCCTTCACGAGCAGCCAGCTGATCAGCTCGAGCCGGCTGTCGCCCGGCCGGTCTGCGAGTTCCGCCTCGGCCTCGTCGTCGAGACCGAGATCGATGTACGCCGCCGCGCGGTTCGTCCGCGCGAGCCAGCCGCCGGTGGCGGTGGTGCCGATGGCCAGGCACTCCGTCGCGGTGTCGATTGCGTCGCGGAAGTTGCCCAGGTGCAGATGGTTCATCGACTGGTTCAGCAACGCGGTGGGCAGCCGGGGCGTCTCGCCGAGCGACCTCAGCAACGCGATCCCGGACGCGAGCAGGTCGGCCGACTCCCGGAGCCGGCCGGCGTCGTTGTACGCGAGCCCGAGGTTGCACAGCAGCGCGGCCTCGCCGACCGCGAATCCGCCCTCGCGGTACAGCTCGATCGCCTCACCGGTGTGCGTCATCGACAGCGCGGCATCACCGGTGACCCGCGCGAGGACGCCGAGGGCGTGCAGCATGGCGCCGCGACCGAGGACGTCCGGCGACGCGGCCAAACCGAGCTCGACAAGGTTTCGCCAGACATTGTTGAGGCTGTACTGATACAGATATGGCCGGACGACGTCCGCGAGCAACCAGACCACGTCGCGCGGCCCGGAGGCGAGCGCGGCAGTGGCGACTGCCTCGATGTTCGCCAGTTCGAGTTCGATCCACGCGGCGGGATCGCGCGGGGCAACACCGTCGTACGCCGCGATCGGCAGGCGGACCGCGTTCGGGAAGAGGGCCGTGACGGCGGCATCCGCGGTACCGACGTACCAGGAGCACAGCGCGTTCCATGCGGTGACCTCGGGCTCGCCGAGCAGGCCGGCGTACTGCTTGACGAGGTCGTGCATGACGTAGCGTTCGCTGCCGACGGGTTGCAGGAGGCCGGCAGTCACCAGCCGGTTCAGCACGACGGCATACCCGGGTCCGATCAGCGCCTCGGCAGCGCCGCGCCCGAACTCGGCGCCGGGGAACTGCATCAGCAGACGGAAACCACGTTGTACGTCGGGCGCGAGCAGGTCGTAGGACATCCGGAACGCCGTACCGATCGCTGTGTCGTTGTCGATGGCAAGAGCCGGCAGAGTGCCGACGGTCCGTATCCGGGCGACGTACGCAGGAACCGAGTCGCGGGCTGCGTTGGCACCCGCGATGCGCAGCGCGAGCGGCAGCCCGGCGCACAGGGAAACCAACTCGGAGAGGTCGTCAGTCGTGTCCACCAAGGTCGCGATCAGTGCTGCCCCGTCGTCCGGGGTCAACGTCGCCACGCGGAGTCCGACCGCACCGTCGAGAGCGATCAGGCCATCGAGTGTCCCGCGGCTCGTGACGATCACGGCACTTCCCGGCGTACCGGGAAGAAGCGGCCGGACCTGGTCAGCGACGCGGGCGTCGTCGAGGACGAGCAGAACGCGGCGGCCGGCCAGCCGGGCACGGAACAGACCGGCACGAGCGTCCAGATCACCGGGAATCATCGATGGGTCCAGGCCGGAGGTGCGGAGCAGTTCGACGAGGACGTCGCCGCTGCGCCGCGGTTGATCGGACGCGCCCCGCAGCCGTACGAACCACTGCCCGTCGGGGAACTGCTCGCCGAGCTGATGCGCGACGCGAACGGCGACAGCCGTCTTCCCGATGCCAGGCGTGCCGGACAGAACGACGACCGGTACGCCGCCGGCCGCGCACACCAGCTTGGTGACTTCGTCGACGAGGTCGGTGCGGCCGATCAGGTCGCGGATGTCGAGCGGCAGCTGATTCTGACGCTGCCATTCGTCCCGCTGTGGGGAGTCGTCGAGGGTGCCCGTGAGAATCGCCTGGCGGAGCTCGCGGAGGTTGTCGGTCGGGTCGAGGCCGAACTCGTTGACGAGCCGTTCGGCGACGGCGTCGTACGTCGACAGCGCCTCGGACTGCCGGCCGCTACGGTACAGGGCTGTCATCAGGAGCGCGGTCAGGCGTTCGCGCAGGGGCTCTTGTGCGCTGATGGTCTGGAGGTCCGGGACGATGGCGGCGTGCTCGCCGCGCGTGAGGCGCGCGTCGTAGTACTGCTCGAGCGCAGTCAGCCGTTCCTCGTTGAGGCCGACGGCAACGGTGGGCTCGACGCTGACCGGATCGCCGCGCCACCGGGCGAGGGCGCTGCGGAGATGTTCGACGCGCTGGGCCGGATCTGCGGACGCGGTGGCGAGATCGGAGCGAAAGGCTACGAGATCGGTCGGCTCGGCGGCGAGCAGATAGCCGCGCCCGCGGGTCTGCAATACGTCGGCGCCGACGATGTCGCGCAGGCGCCGTACATAGGTATGGACGGTCGCGGTGGGCTTCGCCGGCTGCGGCGTGCCGTCGGGCCAGAGGCCGTCGATCAGCTCATCCACCGAGACCACCCGATGCGGCCGCAGCAGGAGGATCGCGAGGAGCGCGCACAACCGCGGAGCAGGCGTGGGGAGGGTGCGTCCGTCGACGACGATCTCGAGCGGGCCGAGGATGCGGAACTCCATGCGCCTAGTCTGGCAGCCCCGGATGTCGTCCCCGGCTGATCGCGCGGAGGCAACGGTTCGGTGACGGCACCCGCTTGAGGCCCCGTCGAGGAACCTTTGGGCGCATAGTCTCGGCGGGTCGCTGCGCGTTCGCCGGGCGTGCTTCTGCGACGCTGAAAAGTGCTGAGGAGAGGGGAACCTGTGTCTCGTCGACGTGGTCTTGCTGCCGCTGCCGTCGTCCTGTCGTTCGGTCTGTCGGCTTGCTCGGACGTGGCCGCGAGCGAATCGACGCCGTCCCCCACACAACCGTCCCCAGCACAACCGTCCAGCAACGCTCCCAGCCCGACGCCGACGGCTTCACCGAGTGCGAAGCCGACGGTGAAACCCACGCCGAAGCCGAAGGTGAAGCAGCGGCCGCAGTACTACGCGCTGCGCGTGGAACGCCAGCTCGACAAGCTCGGGTACCCGGTCGGCGACGTCGACGGCGATATCTCCGCGCGCGCCAAGCAGGCGCTGTGCGCGTGGCGCGAGACGCACGGGTTGCCGGTCAGCCGCGGCGGCCTCACCCTGAACGACGCGTACTCGGTGCTCAACGCAACCAAACGCCCGACGCCGACGCGCGAACCCGGCATCTACGTGAACAAGACCTGCCAGGTCATGTACCAGATCGTCGGGAAGACCTACAAGCGGATCGTCTGGGTCTCCACCGGCGCCCCCGGGTACGACACCCCGAACCGCACCGGCAAGGTCTGGCGCAAGTGGGCCGGCGCCCACGAGAGCAGCCTGTACGACGACGCGTACATGTACGACTCGATCTACTTCCTGAAGGACCGTCCAGGCATCGCGCTGCACGGCTCCCGCGTCAACTCGCTGATCAAGCCGTACCCCGCCAGCCACCGCTGCGTCCGTGTCACGCGCCCCGAGATCCACCACATCTTCAACGAAACCCCGCTCGGCACCAAGGTCCAGGTGTACGGCGACTACTGACGCTGGGCTTTGCCTGCGCCCGGTACATCTTCGTGCTCGCCCGGCACGCAATGATGAGTGACGTTTGTCAGCGTCCGACGGAGCAGTGACGGAGCAGGGAACCCTGGGCTGTCCTGCGCGAGTCTGAACGACCGAGCGGACTTCGAGACGGTCGCACGAGCAGTTGCTCACCGGGTGCACCATTCCACGGCCCGGGTCCCGCGAGCGGGTGGCTTGCGGCTGCGCACTGCTTGGCACCACCGCCTGCCCCGGCGACTGCCTCCCGGTGCCGACGGTCGGATACTTCCGCGGCGACCGCGACCTGCAGTGGAGCCGGCGTAGTGCGGCACGTCCAATCCATGCCGGGGCTCAACTGGCGGCGGCTGCGTGGATGAGGTCTCCGTTGCGGGTGAAGTTGACGGGGGTGCCGTTGAGGACGACTTCGGTGGCGTCTGGGCGGCGATCCCGATGGCCTTCGTGGCGTCGGTGGATGCAGTCAGCCCGTTGCCATCGATGCGCAGTGTGGTTCCGTCGTAGGTCACCGCGAGGTTGTGCACGGCGACTGGTGAGCTGATCAGGACCTTGCCGGCGCGTTTCACGGTCGAGCCGTCGTACAGGGCGAGGGACTGGACGGTCCCGGCCGGTGTGTCCTGGACGTACACGATCTTGCCGTCGAAGGTATACGTGCCGAAGGCGCGGTTGGCCTTGGCCGCCCAGGACTTGTAGTACGTGCCGCGGCCGCCGTCGCCGTACCGGATGTCCAACGCGGTCGCCAGGTCCGGCGTCAGCGTCCCGACGGGCACCCGATTGATCCGTACGGCGCTGTCCGCGGCCGCCGGCGACGACAGCAGCAGCGTGTCGAACGTCGTACGTCCCGCAACGGTCTTGGTGTACGAGGAGTACTTCGCGCTGCTGACCCGGTAGAACTCCGGCGAGTAGTAGCCGTTGGCAACAGTGGCGGTCAGCTTCTCCGGGTCGGCCGGAACGACCGCGACGTTCGCACCAGAACCGAACCGCGTGACCGCCGCCTTGGACGTGCTGGTCTGGGTGAGGTCGGCGTCCGGCAGGAAGTGCCGGTTCTGCTCGTACCGGTGTGCAGCGGTGTCGCGCGGCCGGAGCTGGTCGGACACGAGCGTCACGCCGTCACGCAGCGCCAGCACCGAACGGGCGTGCCAGGCGCCGGCGGACGCTCCGCTGCCGAACAGACCAGATGTACGGCGGCAAGCAGCAGCACCGGCCCCGCGACTCCGATCGCACGAGAACCCGCGTGCTGGTCGCGGTCGGGTCCCTCCGCTCCCGCGCTGCGACGAAAGCCCGCAACCCAGGGTTGGCGATCGTATCGGCCGGATCCTCGGAGCTAGGAGCCGGCATCCAGCCGGTGGTGACGAGCTCCTGCACTCACTCGTCCCGGCCAACCCTCCAAGCCCAACGGTTCCCCCCACCACAGGACCCGAGCGGTGCGTCCGCGGCGCGGATGATCCGCGGACGACCGCTCTCGTGACCAGCTTCCTGGTGGTGCCGGGATGTGGCCGAGCTGGAGCGCCGGCGCGCTGCGCTTTCAGAGCGTGCGGGAACGATCACCCGCCAACGCGAACCGATCGGCGCCAAGCTCCTCGGCCACCTCGACCTGTCCACCACCCAGGGCTACGTGGCAGGCTCGTGGCCGAATGCTCGCCGCTGGTCAGCGGCACCTCGTAGCGCCCGAGGTTGTGTCGGAGCCGGCGGCTCGTCAGGTGGCGGCCCGGCGGAAGAGGAGCGCCGCGGCGAGGGTGAGCGTGGTCAGCCAGGTCAGAGCCAGCAGTAGTGGTCCTGTCTGGTCGAAGTCAGCGGTGAGGCCTCCGTCTAGGAGGACGCGGTCGGCGCCGTATCCGGGGAGGAGGCGCGCCCAGCCGGGTGGTTGGCTCTGGAGCATCGGGCTCTGGGCGATGCCGAGGTCCAGGAACGGTACGAGGAAGGCGATGAGCACTCCCGCGACCCGGCCGAAGGCGGGTCCGAGGCAAACTCCGATCATCGCGTATGTGGCGGCGATCAGGATGTTGCCTACGGCATAGATGACGGGCTGGCGGGCGTCGAACACCAGCGCGGTCACGGTCAGGGCGGCCGCGGTGACGACGGCGGCCGCCAGGGCGACGATGCAGAGACGGACGACGAGGAGCGCGGTCTTGGGGTATCCGGCCAAGGCGAGCCGGCTGTCGCCGCTGCGTGCGTCAAGGACGATGAAAAGGCCTGCCAATGCGGCCAGGGACGCAACGGCGATGGGCGTCATGGTGCCGGCGTGTACGTCGGGCAGCCAGAAGGACCGGGTCGTCGTCTGCCCGCCGTCGACAACCTGCGTGGTGAGATAGCCGTCTTCGGTCACCACCTTGGAGAGCCAGATGAACACCACCGGGACGACCACCATGAGCGCCGGCAGCGCGAGGTTGCGCCGATTGTCGCGCAGACCCATGCGCAGTCCCGTGGCGAAACGGCCATGACCACGGTTGTGACGCCGGGAGATCCGACTGGTCGCGACCAGCACCGCCCAGGCCAGAAGTGACGCTGACACGGTCCACAGCAGAGCCCATCCGAGATCGCCCGGCCGGCCGCCGTGGCGGGACGGCAGGTCGACCATCCACAGAGTCGTGAAATGGGTCGGGAACCAGCGGGTCGCCAGCCGGTCCGGCGAGCCGACGGCGGGTCCGAAGAAGACGTCGAGGATCCAGACGAACAAGATGATCACGGTGCCGTTGACCGGGTTGCGGACCGTCACCCCGACGAGGGCGCCGATGGCCAGATAGATCACGGCGAACATCAGTGTGCCGGCGGCGACCCGGAGCGGTTGGTCGATGCCGGTCCGCAGGCTCAGTGCCACCAGCGCGACGGCGGTGACCAGCAGCGACAGGGCCAGGCCGGTCGCCAACCGCGCGGCGACGAGCCGGCGCACGGCCAGCCCGGCCAGCACGAGGCGACGGTCGGCGGCACGCGCCGCGCGGGTCTGGAAGTACATGGCCACGCCGGCGAGGAAGGCGGCCGCCCAGCCGGCCGTTGCCGTGGGCACGTCTGCGCCGGACCCGCCGAGCAACCGTGCGGCGTCGGCCATCGACCCGGCCACGGCGACGACGAAGACGGCCGGGATGAGGATCAGCACGAGCAGGTTGACCGGGTTGCGCGCGTAATCGGCGAGGAACCGCCGGGCCAGGACGTAGGACGCCGTCATCTCGTTCGCCCCTCTCGAAGGTGCACGATCCGGTCGAACCGCTCCTCGTCGGCGACGAAGTGGCTGATGATCAGGACCGCGCGACCCGCCTGCCGGCGTTGTTCGACGAGTTGCCAGAACTTCAGGTAGGTGTCCCAGTCGAAGCCGGCGTACGGCTCGTCCAGGAGCAGTACGTCGGGATCGGGCAGCAGGGCGAGTGCGAGATTCAGCTTGGCCAGGGTTCCGCCCGACAACTGGTCGGCGCGCGTTCCGGCGTACCGCTCGAAGCCGAGTGCTTCGTACAACTCGCGCCGGACGTGGTGCTCGGCCTCGGTGGGCAGGTCGTAGGCGCGGGCGAACAACTCGAAGTGCTCGTCACAGGTCAGCCGCTCGTACACGACCGGCTCCTGCGGGCAGTAGCCAAGTTTCCCGTTCACCGAGACCGTTCCGGCGTCGGCTGCGAGCGCGCCGACCAGGATCTTCATCAGCGTCGACTTCCCTGAGCCGTTCTCGCCGACCAGACCGACCACCTCGCCCGGTGCCAGTCTCAGATCTGCGCCCTTGAGCACGAGCCGTGACCGGCGTACCGGCCAGAGGCCTCGCCGGTACACCTTCTCGACCCCGGAGGCATCCAGCACGGTTGCCGGGCTCGCTGGTTGAGCGCCGACGGCAACGTCGAGAGGTCGCTTCGTCGCGGTGGTGTGTTGTGTCATCGGTTCCTCGCCACCTGCCTTTGATCATCGATGCCAGCTCAGGGTTTCGGCGAGCGGTGACGGCGGTCGTCATCGCCGGGGCGGTGCTCGGTTGGTTCATCGACCTTGCGGCCCGCGTCCCCGGAGCCGTGCATCCCACCCATCATGATCAGCATCATCAACGGGCAGACCAGCACGAGCAGCGCCAGGAACAGCGTGGACGCCGGGACCCCGGCGAACACCAGGCCAACAATCAAGATCGCCAACGCGATCGCGTACTGAGCCATATTCCGGGGCTTCATGACGCACTCCTTTTCACCTGGTCCTTCGATCCCAGACTGATCCCCGAACGCGTTCCGGATCAGGGCACAAGGTCCCTTGCCACCCACCCAATAGTCCCTACCCCCCGGGGGTATCAAAAGTCAGAGTTGACGATGAATCCCCGACTTGGGAGGCGTGATGAACCGGAGGCATTCCCCGGTGGTGGTGCCGCGCCCACAGCGCTCAGCAGACGCCGCCGAGCGAGCACAAACAGACAGGTCGCCGCGAGCCGTGCGGCGACCGGGTGGACGGGGCATCGAACTGCTGCTCGGCCTCGTCCTTGCGGGAGTGACCGCGATCCTGGTCATACAGATCGCGGCGGCGAGCGAACCCGTGACGGCGGCCGCAGCGGTGGCTGCGCTGGTCGCTGTCGGGGCCGTGGTCGGCCTTGGCACGGCCCACGCCGTCCTGTGCGGCCGTGCTGGTCGTGTCGTGAGCCGCCGGGCAATCATCCCAGTCATGACGAGCTTCGTCACAAGGCGACGAGGCAGTAGCGAGATCGGCATCGAAACGACTGCTGGCGACGGCACCCCTGGCGGGCGCGACAGAGGCGCCGTCGCGCCTGTTCCCTCGCGGCCGGACCGGCGGATCGAGCGCAGCAGGCTCGCCGCGATCCGCGATGCCGTCGGCGCCGTCGCCGGTGCGGTTCTGGGGCTGGTCCCCCACGTACTGCACCACATCGGCCTGCTCGCCGGCGCGGCCCTGATCACCGGGGCGACCGGGAACGCGCTGTTCTTCGTGATCGGGTTGGGGTTCTCCATCCCGCTCCTGCGGCGCCTGTACCGGAGATTCCGGACCTGGCGGGCACCGGCGATCGCGGTCGCGGTCTTCGCCGGCATGTTCTCCCTGTCGGCCTTCGTCATCGGGCCCGCGATCACCGGCGACGGCCCCGCTGACAACCCGGCTCCGCCGGCACAGACACCGACCGAAGACCACACCGGACACCACCCAGCATGACGGTGCCCCATCGAGCGAGAACGGGAAGGTCCGCGAGATGACCGAAACCACGATCCTGCAGGTGCGCGGCCTGCACTGGGCAACGTCCGAGAGCGTCATCGAGGCCACTCTGCGGCGTCGCCCCGGCGTCGTGGCGGTCGAGGCGAACGCCGTCTCGCAGACCGCGACCGTCACCTACGACCCAGGCCAGACCTCCGTCGCCGACCTCACGGGATGGGTACGGGACTGCGGCTACCACTGCGCCGGCCGATCGGTGCCCAACCACGTGTGCGACCCGATGACCGAGCCCACCGCGGTCTCCGCCCCGCCCGGCGCCGGCAAGGGTGCTGCAACCGGCCGTGTCCACCCCGAACGGGCGGGCCATGTGCACGCCGGACGAGCGGACGGATCGCCGCACGAGACCATGGGCCACGGCGGCCACTCCGCGATGTCGATGGCCGGCATGGTGCGCGACATGCGGAACCGCTTCCTCGCCGCGGCCAGCTTGTCGATCCCGATCACTCTGTGGTCGCCGATGGGTCGCGACATGCTGGGATTCGCCGCCGCGGCCCCGTTCGACCTGCGTGATGACGTCTTTGCGTTCTTGCTGAGCTTGCCGGTCGTTTTCTACTCTGCCTGGATCTTCTTCGACGGCGCCTACCGGGCACTGAAGGCGCGCACGCTCGACATGATGGTGCTGGTCGCGGTGGCCATCGGCGCCGGCTGGCTCTACAGCGTCGGTGTGACCCTGACCGGCGGCGGCGAGGTGTTCTACGAGGCCGCCAGCGTGCTCACCACGTTCGTGCTGCTGGGGCATTGGTTCGAGATGCGGGCCCGCGGCGGCGCCAACGACGCGATCCGGACCCTGCTCGAGCTGGCCCCACCGACCGCGGTCGTGCTGCGCGACGGTGAACCGGTCGAGGTACCCACGGCTGACGTGGTGGTCGGTGACCTGCTGCTGATCCGGCCCGGCGGGAAGATCCCGGTCGACGGCATCGTCGAAGACGGTGTGTCCGAGGTCGACGAGTCCATGGTCACCGGGGAGAGCCTCCCGGTCGGCAAGAGCCGCGGTTCGGGAGTCATCGGCGCCTCGATCAACACCACCGGCACGCTGCGGGTGCGGGCCATGAAGGTCGGCTCCGACACTGCCCTTGCGCAGATCGTCGCGATGGTGCAGGAAGCGCAGAACTCCAAGGCTCCAGGGCAGCGGCTCGCCGACCGAGCGGCGTTCTGGCTCGTCCTCGTCGCCCTTGTCGGAGGCGGCGGCACTTTCCTGGTCTGGCTCGCGGCAGGCGCCAGCGTTCAGACCGCGTTGCTGTTCGCGATCACCGTGGTGGTCATCACCTGCCCCGACGCGCTCGGCCTGGCGACACCGACGGCGATCATGGTCGGCACCGGGCTGGGCGCCAAACGCGGTGTCCTGTTCAAGAACGCCACCGCGCTGGAGACCTCCGCCCGCATCGACACCGTCGTGATGGACAAGACCGGCACCCTGACGAAGGGCGAGCCTGAGGTCACCGACGTGGTTGCCGACGACATCGACACCGACGAGTTGCTGGCCCTGGTCGCCGCCGTGGAACGCGAGTCCGAGCACCCCCTGGCCGCAGCCATCGTCAGCCATGCGGCGGCGCGCGGTGTCCCGGTCTTGTCGTTGACCGACTTCCGCAACGTGCCCGGCCACGGCGCGACGGCTGCCGTCCACTGCCGCCGCGTGATTGTGGGAAACCGCAGGTTGATGGCTGCCGAGGGGATCGAGCTCGGACCGCTCGCGGCCACCCGTGACCAGCTCGCCTCGACCGGCCGCACCGCGGTCCTGGTCGCCGTCGAAGGCCGCGCCGCAGGCGTGATCGCGCTGGCCGACGCCGTCCGGGAGACCTCCGCCCAGGCCGTCACGGCACTCCACGAGCTGGAGATCGAAGTGGTCATGCTCAGCGGCGACAATGAGGCCACCGCCAACCGCATCGCCGGCCAGCTCGGGATCGACACGGTCATCGCCGAGGTGCTTCCCGGCGACAAGGCCGCCAAGGTCGCGGAACTGCAGAAGGCAGGCAAACGAGTCGCGATGGTCGGCGACGGCGTCAACGACGCACCCGCCCTGGCCCAAGCCGACCTCGGCATCGCCATCGGCGCCGGCACCGACGTCGCGATCGAGACCGCCGACCTGGTCCTCATGCGCTCCGACCCGCTCGACGTCCCCCTCGCGCTCCAGATCGGCCGAGGCACCCTCCGCAAGATGCGCCAAAACCTCGGCTGGGCCATCGGCTACAACGCGATCGCACTACCCATCGCGGCCGGAATCTTCGAACCCGCCACCGGCCTGGTCCTGCGCCCCGAAATCGCCGCCCTGTCCATGTCCGGCTCCAGCGTCATCGTCGCCGTCAACGCGCTCCTGCTCCGGCGGCTTCGGCTGCCCACCCCGCCTCCTACGACGCCCGCACCGGTAGCACCCGTCCCGCAGCCGTCACCGACCAGCCACCATTGACCGGCCCTCGGGACTCGCGGCTGTAGGCGCGCGCCAGACAGCAGTCGATGGGCTTCAGCGGCGAACACAGCCCAGGCATGCACCGAGGCCTCGCCGGCTGGAACGGCCTCCCATGCCAGCCGGTCGCCTGACGACTCACCGCGAGCCGCGACCTGCCACTGCTCCTGACGAACGCCGCCCAACCAAACCTCTGCTCCTCGCTCTCGTGCTCGGCCAACCCTGGAGACCATCGGTCTGCCGCCGATGACAGCTGATGTTCGGGCGAGACGCGTTCCCGGAACGGCGTCCGATGGGTTCCGAGACACCACGCGTCGACGATGCAGAGGTGGTGATCGGCAGGCAGCGGCAGTCCCGCCCCCTGGAAGGTTCTCGCCGACGCGAGAACGCGAGTTCGCTCAGATTGCGGCTGCTGCCAGGCTGTCCCTAGTCGGCTACCCCGAAGGTGTGCCGCGCCCCGTCGGTGAACGCGATCTCGACACGGCGCGGACCCGCCGTCCCCGGGATCGCGCGCAAGCCGTTCGGGCGACCTCCGCACCACGTCTCGATGACGTCGGCCGGGCCGGCGACGTCGATCCGGGTGATGCCGACCGGGGCGCGGCGATGGGCAGCGGTGAGAATCGGCTGGCCCTGCGGCCAATGGATGAGGCAGGGCAGATAGCGCCGGGCGAAGTTCGCACCAAAACCGGCCAGGAGGTACGGCGGAAAGCCCGCACCCTCGGCGGGCGCCTCAATCACTGGCATGCCGTGGATCGCGGCGAGTTCGCGCAACCGCTGCTCTTCTTCGATCACGACCAGCCAGGCCATCGGCACCAGTTCGTCCGACGGATGAGCATCCAGCGACTCCTGGTCGAAAGCGAGGAGCGGCGGAGCCTCGGGCGCCGATGCCTCACCGTTCGGGTAGTGGATCTCCAGAAGCTGCCCGTGCCGCAGCGGCACCACCAGGTTCGACAAGCCGAGCCCTGGCAGAACTCGGCCCCGCGCAGCGGCCAGCCCAGCACTCTCCAGCACCTCCTCGGCTGCTTCCCGGGTCCGCGCTGCCAGCACGACATGATCGATGTCCATGTCCCAAACTAGCGTCTATTGGAATTGATTTTCAATAGCAGGTTGCGGTTCAGTAGCACCCCGGCACGGCCGACCCGACCTGTCCGATCGGGCACGCGTCGGCCCGACCACATAGCGTGTGCCGGGCCGATACGGGGTGCGGGTCAGGCGGGGATCATTGGCAGCCGAGATGTTCCACGACTCCGCACAATAGTGGGGGTATAGATTCTTTCATTGGACATTGATGGCGCTGCTCGTGCAGAACGAGACGGCAGGCGGCCGCGCAGGCGCTCGCCGCGCAGTTCGTCCGGCATCCAGCGATCGTCACCGATCTCGTACAACGCCGACAGAACCCGCGGCAGAGCGCGGACGGCAGCGACTGCGTATTTCAGGAACTCGCGCACCGCGACCAGGACCGCATTGATCCGCCCGGCTGCCGCACCACCAAAACAACTGGCCGACATCCCCCAGATCGGACCGGAGCCGTTGTGGTGGGTTCCCCGGCCACGGTCCGACCGGAACCCCTCACAGCCGGAACATCCCCTTGACAGCCGGGGAACCCGCCGAACACCCCACCACAAGCCGAGCGCGGAGCACAACTCTCAACTGCCATCCGGACAACACCGCGCCGAGATGCGACGCAGTGACGCCTCCAGTCCCCGCTCTGGACTGGCACGCGCTTCACCGCGTCGTACGCGAATTGCGACTATGCCCGCTGCCGCAAGCGCGCCTTCGCGCCCCTCTCCACGAACAGCGGTACGAAGTCCCGGATCGGGACGTCGTCGAACTCGGGACGGGATTGGCTCACGACCTGCGCGACCTCGTCGGTGGGAACCGCGGGGAACTGCTTGGCCAGCCGGTCGACCACTTCACCGATCGCACGCTCTTCATCTGACCTGTCCATCTCCCCACGATGGCTCGCGGTCCGGCCACGGACAAGGCCGTCCAACATTTGATCAACTCTGCGATCGTGACGCGCGCCGATCAGCCGCGCCGGGAGACTAGCGGCCGCCCCTGGCCTGGGTCGGTTGGCTGGACTTCTGCGAATGTGCGGTGGCAGCGCCCCGCACGTTCAGACACCTCCGGGAAGACCGCGCCCGACCGGAGGTCGCGGCCGCGGCGATTCGCTCGACAACGCGAGGAAGTCGGCCGCATGCGTGGAGCCGATCGACCGCCGGCGAGCTGCAGGTCGTTGGATGCGCCCGTCCGGCTTGCACAGCGCTCGTCAGCACGGATCGGAGATCTGCAGCGAGCTGCTCTCGCTGCGGAGCCGAGTCGCCGACGCCGAGCGCGACCGCCTTGTCCAGGCGTTCGTTCGGCGGCGTGGTGAGCAACTGGGCCGCGACGTCGTCCGGTTCCAGACCGAGGTTCCGTCCGGCCTCGGACGTGAGCGTCGCCACCACCTGCGCAGTCACCGTCGAACTGCGCTCATCCGGACGAAGGTGTTGGGATTCGAAGCCCAGGGCGGAGAGAAGGCGCGGCTCCTGGCTGGGCCGCGAAGTCCCGCGTCAGAGCGTCCTCCAACGCCTGGCCCACATCATCTGCCGGTACGGCGCCCTCCGGGTTGCACAGCCGCGCAGCCCGCGCGGCCACCGTGTGAACAGCCGACCTGAAAGCTTGCGATGGCGGCTGGGACGGATCGACCGCCGCGAGTACGGCGATGACGCGGTCGCGATCGAAGGTCAGCGACCGATCCGGTCCAGCGGCGCCGGGCGTATCCACCGACTCCCGCAGTTCGCCGCTCCAGTAACTCGTCCTGGGCTTGCGGTGCAGCGTCAATGCTCCGGACTCCCGGCCTGCGGCCGTCGAGGCCCTGCTCGTCGACAACGCGGTCTGGACGGTCGACATCAGGCTCGCGACCTGCGCGTATCCGCGCTGATCGGTCTGGATCGTCTCCCGGAAGTCAGCGGTACGCCGTGCGATGTTCCGTACCGCCCGCTCGACGGCCGCCCTACCGGCTTGCCGGGAGCCCTGTGGGTCCTGCTCGCTCAGGTCCTGGAACGTCGTCTCGAGTTCGTGGGCGAGCAAAGCCTTCAGCCGGTCCAGATGATCCGCTGGAAGCCGACGTGGTGAGCCGTCCGGCAGCCGCGGCTGCTGCGGGTCCTTCGCGATCAGGTGATCCGCGAGTACGTCGAAGCGTTGTGCTGCGGGCGTTTGCCGGAGCATCGCGTCGAACTCGCCGGGCCGCATCCCGACTCGCCGGCTCAGCTGCTCGGTGAGTGCGGCGGCAGCGCCTTGGAGGAGCGGTTGGCGGTCGGGACCTTCCAGTTGCTCGATGCCGGGATAGACGCCGGACAGGCCGTACATTCCGTCTAGAATCCCGGAGATGTCGACGGTGTTCGCGCGGACGCCGGCATCGAGCGCCCGAGCCGCGGGGCCGGCCGTCCGGTCCTGCGGCTGGACCGCGTCGAGATAGGTGTCACCGAAATCGGCCAGCGCGGCGCGAATGCTCGCCAGCTCCCGTCTCGCCGGCGGCGGGAACTCGCCTTGGTAGTGGGCGTTGTAGAGCCGATCGCCGACGACGCTCATCCAGAGTGCCGTCTCCTGGTTCAGCGTGATCGAACCATCCGCGTGCGCGACCGAACGTCGATCCGGCCCGGTCCAGCGGTAGAGGTTCCGTACGTCGAAACGGTGCGAGCGGCCGAGCGCGTTGTCCAGCCGACGGATCCAGTCACCGGCCAGCTGGTCGGTCCGCTCGAACCTGCCGTCGATCACCACGCGCTCATCAGAGACGGCCGCCACCCTATTGCCCGCCGGAGGCCGTCGGAGGCCGTCGGAGGCCGTCGGAGGGAGCGCCGTCTTCCTGAAGGAGGCCCTCCGGCTCGGCCGCTGACGAGCGTCAGGCGTTGGCCGTGATTAGGTCGTCGGAGTGGTCCTCGTGGTCGAGGGGGTGGGCGATCTCGTCCGCGGGCATCCGGCCGAGCCAGACGACGAGCAGGCTGACGATGACCGGGCCGATGCCGGCGACGGCGAAGACCGCGGTGACGCCGAAGACGGAGCCGGCGGGCCCGGCGAGGGCCATCGAGACCGGCATCAGCAGCAGGGAGACGAAGAAGTCGAGGCTGGAGATGCGGCCGCGGAGGTGGTCGGGGACGCGGCGCTGGAGCAGCGTTCCCCAGATCACCATCGCCGCCGAGCCGGTCGCGCCGACGACCGCCGCGCCGACCGCCATCACCCAGAGGTCCTCGGCGATCCCCAGCAGTACGAACGGCGCCGAGCCGACACCCCACATCAGTGTCATCACGGTCAGGTAGCGGCGCGGAAGCTTGCGCGACGAGATCAGCAGCGCACCCGCGGCGCCGCCGATCCCGAACGCCGCCATCACCAGGCCGAACTCGCGCGCGTCGCCGCCCAGCTGATCGCGGACCGCGAACGGCAGCAGCACCTCCAGCGGCCCGAGGATCAGCAGCACGAAGACGGTCCCGAAGAGCAAGGACGCCAGCAACCAGCGCGTACGCCGTACGTAGGTCCAGCCCTCGCGGAGGTCCGCGGCCATGGCGCGCAGACCGGTCGGCGCCGCATCAGCGTCTACCTCAACTGTTGCCGGTTCCGGCCGGACGTGCATCGCGAGCACGCAGGCGGCGGAGAACAGGTACGTCAACGCGGCCACCAGGATCGCGACGCCGGGCGACATCGCCGCGATCGCCACACCGCCGAGCGCCGGGCCGGTCGCCTGCTGCGCCAACGGGCGCAAGGTTCCTTCGAGGCCGTTGGCCGCGAGCAGTTCCTCGGGCGGCAGCAGCCGCGGCACCAAGGCGGTGTACGCCGGGATCAGGAACGCCTCGCCCGCGCCGATGATCACCGCGCCGGCCGCCAGGTGCCAGACCTCGAGCAGCCCTGTCAGCGCGAGCGCGGCGACGACCAGGAGTACCGCGCCGCGGACCGAGTCGGCGGCGACGATCACCGTCCGCTGCGACAACCGGTCGGCCGCGACGCCCCCGAACAGCACGCAGACGAGCAGACCGACGGAGTACGCCGTGGTGACGACGGACAGCTGCACCGGACCGCCGCCGAGCTCGATCACCTGCCAGGCGAGCGCCACCAGCCAGAGTCCGCTGCCGAGCAGGGCGACGGCCAGGCCGATCCACAGCAACCGGTAGTCCCGATGCCGCAACGGGCGGACGGCCTTCCAGCGAACCCTACTCACGATGCACACCTCAAGAGTTGACGAGTGAACTATGTGCACACACCTTACTCACATGAACAGTTCACGTGTCAACCGTTTTTGCGTATACTCAGGTCATGGCAACGCTACGGATGAGCAAAGACCAGTTCGAGGCCTGGCGGTCGCTGTACCGCGCGGACACGCTGCTGTTCGCCCACCTCGACAACAACCTCCGCAGCGTGGCCAAGATGACGTACTTCGAGCACGAGGTGCTGCGCGCGATCGCCGACGCAGGCGGCAGGCTCCGGATGGCGCCGCTCGCCGAGGCGCTGATGATCTCCCGCAGCGGCGCCACCCGCTTGGTCGGCAAGCTGGAGGACAAGGACGGTTGGGTGGTCCGCACCACCTCCCCCCAGGACCGCCGCGCCACCTGGGCCGAGCTGACCGACGCCGGCCGCGAAGCCCTGCGCACGGCCGAACCGGTGGTCGACGCCGTGGTGGCGACGTTCTTCGCGGACCACACGCCCGCCGACGAACTCCGGCGGACGTCCAAGATCCTCGACCGCCTGGCGGACGCCAACCCCAACGACGACGGCTTCGACTGCGGTCTGTGAGCCGTGGCGCTGTACGATCGTCCTGGGCGATCGTACAGGGCGATCGCCTAGGCGGTGGGAGGCGATGTGAAGGCGGCGGATCGAGGGCGGGAGATCAGGCGAAAGCTCGCTGCGGCGACGGCCGAGTTGATCGTCGAACTCGGGTGGTCGGCGGTCAGCACGCGGCTGGTTGCCGCCCGGGCGGGCGTCGCCGCGAGCCTCGTGCACTACCACTTCCCGTCGATCGACGTCCTTCGGCGCGAGGCGGCGATGGGGGTGCTGACCGAACTGCTCGACGCCGCGCGACAGCAGGTCGAGCAGGCAGATACGGCTGAGATCGGGCTGAGTGAGCTGCTGGAGGTGCTTGACCGCGAAGACGGTGCCGTCTCGCTACTGTTCGTCGAGGCCTACCTCGCGGCCACTAGGGACGACGTACTCCGTGTGCAGTTGAGCAGGCTGGCCGCTGACTTCCGGCAGACGCTCGCCCGCCTGCTGGACGACAACGGCATCGAGTTGCCCGAGCCGTCCGCTGTTGTCCTGGCGGCCGCCCTCGACGGGCTGATGCTGCACCGCGCCCTCGATCCCACGCTGTCCTCACAAGGAGTTGGCACCGTCCTGAACAGGCTGCTCACATGCTGACGCCCACCGCACTCCGAGATCAGTACGCGGCGGCGAGCACCGACGACCTGCGGATCCTCGTCGTCGGAGCGGGAATCGCCGGCGTGACGGTCGCGCAGCTGCTGCGCGGCCGAGGACGCCATCCGGTGCTGATCGAACGCTCCGAGACCGGCGCGCACCCCGGGTACATGCTCGCGCTGATGCCGATGATCGATCCCGTCCTGGACGAGCTCGGCCTCTGGGACCGGTACCGCGCGAGCAGCGTCCCGTTCGACCGGTACGCCGTACATGCCCATCGTGGACGCACCGTCCGGGTGGATTCGCTCGGCGATGTGCTGGCGCGGTACGGCGAGTACCGCGGGATCGGGCGCGGCGGGTTGATGGAGGTGTTGACGACGACGGACTGCCCGGTCAGCTACGGGATCACCGTCAGCGGACTCGACGAGCAGCAGGACTGCGTCAAGGTGACCTGCACGCGATCGGGCGCCGAACTCGAGTTCGACTGCGTGATTGTTGCTGACGGCATCCATTCGGCGACCCGCGAGCTGGTGTCCGAGCCCGCGGCGGAGCTGGACACGCAGTGGGGCGGTTGGGTCGTCTGGGCGCCCGCGGACGCCGACACCGATCTCGGCGAGGAGCTCTGGGGCGCGGGGTTCTTCCTCGGCACCTACCCGGTGCCCGGCAAGATCGGCGTCTTCCTCGGCGGCCACCGCGAGGACACCGCGGCCGGACCTGAGGCGTTCGTCGCCAGGATCAGGTCGCAGCTGACGACGTCCAACGCCCGGATCGACGGCGCACTGGACGCGGTACGCAACGCCACGGAGAGCTTCTACTGGCCGCTCGCGGACTCCCGCTCCCCCGGCTGGAGCAGCGGGCGCTCGGTCCTCCTCGGCGACGCGGCCGCGGGATTCCTCCCCACCGCGGGAATCGGCGCGGGCATGGCGATGGAGTCCGCCTGGGTGTTGGCGACCATGCTGCGCGAGGCCCGGCCCGATACCGTCGCACCGCTCCTCCAGGCCTACGAGCGAACCCAACGCCCCCGCGTGGAAGCCGCCCAGAACGCCTCCCGCACCCTGGCCCGAATGATGTTCCACCGCAGCAAAACCCTCGCCGTACTGCGGGACGCCCTACTGCGCGTAACGAGCATCAGCGTGGCCCTCCGCCCCATCCAGCGCCTGCTAGCCACCCGCCCCGACCCCACCACAGCACTGCGCCGACCGACAGGCTGACCAGCCCGAAACAAGTCCCGTACAGAACCAGCAGCACCGGAATTGCAAGTAGCGGCGCGTGGGATCCCTGCGGCGGATCGCCCGCGACCAGCATCACGACGTACGTCATCGCGATCACCAAGCCGAAGAACCTCACACGTCTACGAGGTGGCGCCGGCGGTTTCGTAGGTGGCGGGGGCTTGTTGCTGGGCGAGGAGTTGCTCGATCGTCGCCTGGTTGGTTGCCTGCTGCTCGCGCCAGACCTCGGGCAGCATGCGTTGCAGGCGGCGGTTGTGGCGGGTGTTCTCGACGAACAGCGGCATCATGTCGACCAGGTCGTTGCGGTCGATCCCCATCGCCTGGGCGCGGTCGGCACCGTGGATCAGCCAGATGTAGGCGCGCATCAGGTCGTCGGTCAGCGCCTCGGGAATCCCCAGGGCGGGGCTCATCATGTTCACGCTGACCTCGCACAGTGCGGCCGCTAGTTGCCTACAGCCCTCATCCGGAGCGCCGACCGTCGTCTCGATGAGGTCGGACAGCGGCTTCGCGGTGTCGTGGCTGTCGACGCCCTGGAGGAACCCCTCGTCCACGCCGAGCACCTGGCCGATGTGCCGCCAGCGACGGTAGACCGCGGCCAGCTCCTCGTCGGTGAAGTCGTACCCCATCAAGGCCAGCGCCCGGTACGGAACATAGTTGAAGTCCAGCCAGGTCCGCGCCTGGTCCACCTGGTTGATCGGCACGCCCCACTCCGCGGTGTTCCAGCCGTGGCGTAGCGCGCCGGCCCGCACGTACGCGTGCAAGATCCTGACCATCACCGTGGCGACGTACCCGCCAGCGCCTCGGCGCATCCCGCCGGGCAGCATGGCTTGCGTACTCCACTTGCCGGTCTCGTTCAGCCGCTGCTCGGCCATCGTGATCAGCCTGCCGGTCCGCAGCAGTACCGCGCTGATCGACGGCGCGCTGTAGGTGTTGATCAGGGAACCCTGGCCGAGCGCCACCACCTGGGTGAAGTACGGGACCGACAGGTACGCGGCCGAGCCCTCGTCGAGGTCGTCGTGATCGGCCGCGGCCGTGACCGCTTCCACCTGTTCGAGGAGCGCGGCGAGCCCCGCGGGCGGACGGTCCAGCGAGTCCAACCCGTTGCGGAGGCCGTCCAGCAGCAAGCCGCGACCGCGGCCGCCGAGCTCCGCGACGGCCGCGTCGGCCAGCGGATCGCCGGCGGACAGCATCCGCAGCAGGTAGTCGGCTTGCCCTGGGTACTCGGCGCGGATCGCTGTCTCGTCGCCCCGTCGGGTCGGCCACACCATGGTGATCTCCTTCGTCTCAACAGTTTCAGCGGTTGTGAACCCCGTAGTGATGAAGCAGGTCGACGACGGCGGCGCGGAGCCGCACACCGTCGTCGCGTTCGAGGAACGCCATCAGCAGCAGGCCCTGGATCGCGGCCCCGAGCGTGGCGGCGTCGCGCCGCTCGTCGACGTACAAGGCGATGAGGTCGGTGAGCCGCTCGAACAGCTCGGCACTCACGGGCACGAGCGCCGGCCGTCGTACCGCGGCCAGTGCCAGCTCGATGCACGCGAGCGTGCCGTCCCGCCGGTCGGTGATCATCGTGACCGCGTAGTCCCCGCAGACCTCGACCACGTCCGCGCCTTCGCGGACCGCCCGGTCCGTGAGCTCGGCCAGTTCGCGCCGCATCTGGCTACTGGCCTCGTGGAACGCCGCGACCAGCAGAGCGTCGAGCGTCTCGAAGTGGTACGTCGTGGACGCCGCCGGCACCCCCGCCGCCTCGGCGACCGCGCGATGGGTGACCGCGCTGACGCCCTGCTCCGCGATGAGCTTGATCGCGCCCCGCAGGATCTCCTGCCGCCGGGCCTGGCCCCTGGCCAGCCGTCCGTCCGTCGCCATGCAACAAACGGTACATACGTCCCACTATCTTCTGGCACAAATGTCCCAGAAATGTGAGAAGCCTCTCGGGCACTCACGGAGCCCTACCTTCGCCTGTTATACCTGGAGGCGGAATCCGATTCCGGATCCGCTTAACGACAAGGGAGCCAGAGATGTCCGCAGACCGCTTCTTCCTGCTCGAGGCCGGTGCCACCCGGCCCACCCGGGTGCCGTTGCCGCCGTGGGCGGCCGTCAAGGCCGGGATCGACGACACCCAAGGGCGGTTCTCGCTGCTGGAGAACCGCGGTGACCTGTCCATCCCCGCCCACGTGCACGACAACTTCGACGAGTTCGTGTACGTCGTCGACGGCGACCTCGCGATCGACTTCGGCGGTACGACGCACCACCTCAGCAGCGGCTCGTGCGCCATGGTCCCCCGCGGCGTCACGCACGCGATGCGCAACGCGGGCGGCGCGGGCAGTACGGTGCACGCCCTCCAGTTGTCGGCGCCGGGCGGCTGGGAGCGGTACCTGGAGGCCGTCGCCGAGGCGGGCGCCAAGAGCGAATGGAAGGGGATGCAACGCGACTGGGCGCAGGCGAACGAGCTCGGCAAGCCCTACGGCATGCGTTACCACCTCGGCGAGGGCGACCCGGACGAGTGGGGCGACCCGGAGCGTTTCTACCTGCTGGACAAGGGCGAGGCGCGGCCCGGACGGATTCAGTTGCCGCCGGCATTCAACGTGAAGGCGCGTACCGAGGACTCCGACGGGCTGTTCTCCGTCCTGGAGGTCACCGTCGCCCAACCGGTCCCCCGGCACACGCATCACGTCGCCGACGAGTGCATCTACGTGCTGGACGGCGAACTGGTCGTCGAGTTCGAGGACCGGATCCACACCGCCGAACGCGGCCAGTTCGTCCTGCTGCCGCACGGCGTACCGCATGCGATCCGGCCCGGGTCCACGCCGCCGCCGCGGGTTCTGCAGATCTCGTCGCCCGGCGGCTGGGAGTGCGTGGTCGAGGCGCTGATCGAGCACCGCACCGAAGTCAGCCAGGGCGGTCGTTTCGACCCGGCGGCCCTCAACCGCCACACGCGCCGGTACCACGTCGTCTACGACGAGAACTAGGGGATCGCGTGCGCTGCCTTCTTCATCTCGACTGCAGCTTCAACGGTGCCGACTCGATCTCCCGGCAGCTGGGATCCGTGTTCGCCGACCGGTGGCGCGAGCTGCATCCGGACGGCAAGTACGTCCACCGCGACCTCGCCGCCGCCCCGGTCCCTCCGACCGACGCCCATGCGTACGCGGCGGGATTCGTCCCGGAGTCACGGCATACCGCTGAGCAGGCGGCGGGCTGGACGGTCACCGCGCGGGGCGGTCAGTACGGGTCGGGGTCGCCGTACGAGAGCTTCGATCATCAGGAACCGCACCTGCGTTCGATCCTGCAGTACACCGATGCGCTGCGAGATCTCGCGGGAAGGATGGCGCTCCATGCCATCGACCACTGACACCAAAGGTGTGCGCATCGCGGCGACGCTGCCACCGATCGCGCTTCTGGCCCAAGCGGTCACCGCCGGCCTGTTGTTGTCGGTGCCCGGAGGACGTACGGCGCACTTCGCGACGATCCCGCTGGTACTACTCACAGAGGTCGTGCTGCTGGTCGTCGCACTGGTCGCCTGGCGCAGAAGCGGTAGCACTCCACGCCTGGCCGTGTTCGGCGTACTGCTGCTGGCCGTCACGATCGCCGAAGCCGTACTAGGTGCAGCAGGCGTGACAGCCCTGCACGTACCACTCGGGGCACTGCTGCTGGGTGTCAGCTTCGCGGCCGCGGCCACTGCCTGGAACCGCCGCTGACCTCACCCGGATGATCCGCCGACGGGGCCTCGTCAGCGTGGACGCATACCGTCCAGGGCGATCTCGATGAACCGTCGCCAGTCGCCGACGTCCCCGCGGCTGATCATCGCCAGCGCACCGACCACCATGTAGAGGTCGTCGACCGTGATGTCGGTCCGGACCGTGCCGTCGGCGTGACCGCGATCGATCAGCTCTCCCCCGACGGCCAGCAACTCGGCCGCCAGCGAGCCGCGCGGCGCGGTCGAGCCGAACGTCGCCTCGATCGCGCCGGACAGGCCGCGCCCCTTCTGGTGGATCTCGGCCACATGCGCCAGGAAACACGTCAGCGCCGCGCGGGTGTCCGGGTTGGGCAGGCACTCGTCCTTGACGAAGGCAAGGATCTCCCCGAAGCGCTCGTCGGTGACCGCCTCGACCAGCGCCTGCCTCGTCGGGAAGTGCCGGTACACGGTCCCGACCCCGACCGCGGCGGCCCGGGCCACCTCGGCCATCTGCACCTCGTCCCCGCGCTCCGCGAACAGCTCCAGCGCGACCTCCAGCACCCGAGCACGATTGCGCTCGGCATCGCTGCGCGCCTTGGCCATCTGCACCCTTCCACGGAACCGGAATCCGGCTCCCAACTCTAGGCCATGAACCCTGCTGAACTGGCTAGGCTGTGGCCGTCCAGCGGCCGGGCCAGACACCGTGGAGGAGACCGATGGTCAGCTTGAACCAGCTCGAGGTTCTGCTGAAGGTCGTCGAGGCGGGCGGGTTCTCGGGGGCCGCCAAGGCGCTGTACATGAGCCAGCCCTCCGTCTCCAACCACATCCGCAACTTGGAGAGTTCGCTCGGCGTACAGCTTGTCCAACGCACCAGCAAGGGCGCCACGACGACACCCGCCGGTGAGGTGGTCGCCGACCACGCCAGACAGGTGTTCAAGCTTCTCGAGCAGCTCGAGACCGCAGCAGCGAGCTACCGCGGGCTCGAGGCTGGGCGGCTCGTCGTCGCCGGCACGACCACGACCGGGACCTACCTGCTGCCGCGCCTCGTCGGCGAGTTCGCGGCCAAGGCGCCACGCGTCGCATGCCAGATCCGCGTCGGCAACGAGGACACCGTCGAGGCCTGGCTGCTGCGTGGTGAGGTCGCGCTCGGACTCTGCATCGACGAGCCCCGGGAGGAGCAGCTGCTGGCCGAGCCGCTGTTCACCGAGCGGATGATCCTCGTGGCCGCGTCCGGATCGCCGCTGGCCGGGCGCCGTACGGAACCCGCGGAGCTGACGGGTGCGCGGTTCCTGATGCGCGAGATGGGCTCGGCGACCCGGCGTCAGCAGGAGGCCGTACTCCGGCTGTGGGGTCTGGAGGAGGCCGACACCTGGGACCTCTGGGGGCCGGACACGTTGAAGGAGTCCGTGATGGCCGGCCTCGGGATCGCGCTGCTCTCGGAGCACGTCACCGCCCGCGAACGCGCCGCCGGGCTGCTGGCCGCGGTCGAGGTCGATCCGCCGCCGCCGAGCCGGCAGATCTCCCTCGTACGTCGAGCAGACCGGAGGTTCACGCCGCCGGAGGAAGCCTTCGTGACGCTGCTGCGCGCCGTCGGCTCGTGGCCGGTCTGACCCGATTCAGTACCTGATGCAGGCGGATCGTAGATCGGTGTAGAACTGCCACACATCCGGCGAGCACTCGGGCGCTCCCAGCTGCGAGGCCTTCGCGCCCATGTGCGGCAGGTGCGAGTAGGCGCCGACACCAGGGCGGTTGACGTGCAGCATGCCGGCCTGGAAGTCCTGCAGGGCCTGGAAGATGTACGCCGGATTCCGCGTGAAGATCGTGCCGCTCATGCCGTACTTCACGGAGTTGCTGATCCGCATCGCGTCGTCGTAGCCGTCGCAGGTGATGACCGACAGGACCGGGCCGAACACCTCCTCCTGCGCGATCTCGCTGTCCCAGGCGACGTTGTCGAGGACGGTCGGATTGACGAACCAGCCGCGCGTGTCGAGCGCGGCCGCCCCGCCGCCGACGGCGATCGTCGCGCCGCCCGCCACCGCGGCGTCGATCGCGTCGAGGCAAGCTCGCTGCCGCTCCTCGTTCACGACTGGGCCGATGTCGGCCCAGTCCTGGTCGCCGCGCCCGACGCGCATCGGTCCGACCCGGGCGACGAGCCGGTCGAGCAGCTCGTCGTGCACCGCGCGGTCGACGACGACGCGGCTCGTCGCGCTGCACCGCTGGCCGCTCTGGCCGAACGCGCCGAAGACGATCGCGTCGGTCGCCTCGTCGAGGTCGGCGTCGGCGAGCACGATGAGGGCATTCTTGCCGCCGAGCTCGAGCTGCGTGCGCAGCAGCCGCCCCGCGCCGGCCTGATTGATGGCGAGACCAACGGGCAACGAGCCGGTGAACGAGACACCCGCGATCCGGCGGTCGCCGACCAGCGCCTCGCCCGCCTCGCGATCACCCTGGACGAGATTCAGTACGCCGGCCGGCACGCCCGCGTCGTGGAACGCCTGCACGAGCAGCGCCGACGTGAGCGGAGTCAGCGGGCTCGGCTTGAGGACTGCCGCACAACCCGACAACAACGCGGGCGCGATCTTCCACATCGGGATCGCGACCGGGAAGTTCCACGGGGTGATCAGACCGACGAGCCCGATCGGCCTGCGGAACGTCAGGACGACCGTCCGCGGCTCCTCGGCCGGCGTGGTCTCACCGTTGATCCGGCGTGCCTCGCCGATCGTGAACTCGAGAACGGTGAGCGCCCGGGTCACCTCACCGCGGGCCTCGGAGAGCCGCTTGCCCTGCTCACGGGTGATCGCCGCGGCGAGGTCGTCGACCCGCTGCTCCAGGATGCGCGCGGCGCGGGAGAGGTACTTCGCCCGCTCGATCGGCCCGATCGCGTCCCAGCCCGGCTGCGCCGCCTCGGCCGCGTCGACGGCCGCTCGTACGTCGGCGGCGCCGGACTCGGCGAACTCACCGATCACGTCGTCGAGGTCCGCCGGGTTGAGGTTGCGGCGCGTCGCCCCGCCCGCGCCGGGCACCCACCGTCCGTCGACGAAGTTGCGCAGGTGGTCCTGGCGGACCGGGAACGTCAGGGTCGTGGTGGCGAGCTGAGTCACGAGAAGGCTCCTGGAGATACAAGGTTTGTCAGGGACGTACGGCGATGCGCGGGGCGGACCCGGTCCTGGCGACCTGCACGGCGTCGACGATGTCGGCCAGCGGCAGCGGTTCGGGGACGAGGTCGGCGAACAGTTGCCGGTGGCTGCTGCGGCGCAGGAAGTCGACGGCCTCGACGAGGTCGTCGACGCGGTAGTTGTGCGAGCCGACGACGGTGGTGAGGTTCTTGACGAAGCCACTCGGCTCGAACCCCCGGGAGGTGCGTCAGGCAGACGCCGCGGCGGTCGGTGCCGCCGCGCCGTGCTCGGCGACGAGCGTCGTCGCCACCCAGTACGCGTCGTAGTTGTGGACGTACGCCGGATCGCCGTACGGCTCGTCCAGCTGCTCCGGGCGCGGGAGCACCCGGTTGATGACGAACGGGATCTGCAGCTCGCCGAGCGCCCCGTGCGAGCGCAGCGGGACGTCGAGTCCGGAGAGGTCGTGCCAGGCGGCGAACCGGCCGACCGCGGTTCCCGCCTCGGCCAGCAGGACGATCTCGCCGATGCGGTCGGGCGGGAGCGAGTACGTGGTGGCCGCCTCGTCGCGGGTCATGACCGCCTGGACGCCGTCGATGACGCGCAGTCCCTCGATGACCGCGTCGCGGTCCGCGTCCGCGGGCAGGTAGATGCTGGCGAAAGACCCTAGCGCTCCATGATGGACCGTGTAGGGGTCGGTGATCGGGAGGATGACGCGGACGCCGTCCTCCTGGTCCGTCGTGCCGAGCAACGTGCGTACCTCGGACTCGACGTAGACGACCTTGGCCGTGCCGGTCTCGTCGGTCTTGGCGCTCATGCCGTGGTCGGCCGTGAGTACGACGATCGCGCCGAGCGCCTCGAGCCGCGCGGCGTACGCGTCGATCATCGCGTAGAAGTCGTTGGCGACCGGGGTGCCGGGCGCGTGCTTGTGCTGGATGTAGTCGGTGAGCGACAGGTACATCAGGTCGGCGCCGCGGGTCTCGAGGATCCGCACGCCGGCGGCGAGGACGAACTCCGACAGGTCAGCGGAGTACACGTCCGGCAGCGGCTTGCCGACCAGCTCGAGGACGTCGCCGATCCCGTTGACCTCGACGGTTGCCTCGTCGGCCTTCTCGGCCGAGAAGCAGATGCCGGTACGCCGTGGCTCGACGAACGCCTCGGAGCCGTCGAGGGCGGGGCCTGACTCGACGAGCCCCGCGCCGAGCAGCCGGCGCAGCTTGTCCTTGGCCGTGACCACGACGACGTCGAGGCCGGCGTCGTTCGCCGCGGCGAACAGCGTCGGGACGCGCAGGAACCGCTTGTCGTTCATCAGCACCTCCTCCCCCGTCGTCGCGTCCCACAGGTAGTTGCCGCAGATGCCGTGCACGGCGGGCGGCCGGCCCGTCGCGATCGAGAGGTTGTTGGGGTTGGTCAACGCCGGCATCGCGCAGTGCGCGGCCCACGAACTCCCCTGTCCCGATTCGAGGACGTGGCTCAGCCACGGCATCCGGCCCGCCGCGATCGCCTCGACGTGGTAGTCCGGCTCGCTGCCGTCGATGCAGATGACGACGACGGGCGTCCCGTGAGTCGTGTAGGTCCGTCCGTTGACGGTGAAGGTCGTCGGGCTCACGGTGAGCGTCTCCTCGCGGTCGTGGTGGCGTGTCCTCACTGTTCGCCGGCCACCCGGCCCACGGGAACCCCGACTTTGGCTATCGGCCCCATAGCCGCGCGCGGGGATCCGCACCGGTGCCGTCGTCAGTAGCCTTCGGAGGAACTCGGCCCACCTCTCCCCAGGAGCTCGACGATGACCAGTTCGCGCAACGGCCGCCCGCAGAAGCTTGTCGTGTTCGGGATCGACGGCGCGCTCTTCGACCACATCGTGCGATCCGATACCCCGCACCTGCGGTCGATGATCTCGGCCGGGTACGCCAGCCGGACGACGCTGTACCTCGATCCGCTGACGCCCACCGTGTCCGGTCCGGGCTGGGCCACGATCGCCACGGGTGTCTGGCCGGACAAGCACCGAGTCCTCGACAACGAGTGGGGTCCCGCGACCGGGCTCACGCAGTACCCCGACTTCCTCACCCGGTTGAAGCGCGCGGACAGCTCGCTGACGACGTACGCGATCGCCGACTGGCCGCCGCTGACCAGCGACAGCGCCGGGCAGGCGATCTTCTCCGCGGCGATCGACGTCCGCGTGACCATCGACGGCGACACGCTCGGCCTGGACGTCGCCGACACGCGCGTCGCGGCCGAGGCGGCGGACTACCTCGGACGGGTCGGCCCGGACGCCTCGTTCGTGTACTTCGGCGAGGTCGACCACGCCGGCCACACGAGCGGCGCCGCCAGCACGTACTACCGGACCGCGATCGAGAACACCGACCGGCACATCGGCACCGTGCTCGCCGGCATCAGGTCGCGCCCGACGTACGCCGAGGAGGACTGGACGTACGTCGTCACGTCGGACCACGGCCACACCGACGCCGGCGGCCACGGCGGCAGCAGCGCACCGGAACGTGCCTCCTTCATCATCCACACCGGCCCCGGCATCCCGCCGACCACACCGGCCACCGAGCCGAAGAACGTCGACATCGCGGTCACCGTCCTGTCCCATTTCGGTGTCACCCCCGACCCCACCTGGCAACTCGACGGCCGACCGCTGCTGGTGTGAGTCCGGCGGAGAGCGGGTGGCGCGGTGCTAGGTTGACGCCGTGAAGCCCGCGCAGCCCAACCAGTCCTTGATCGACGGGCTGGCGTGCTTGCAGGCGCTGGCGGCGCACGGGCGGCCGATCGGCTCACGGGAGCTCGGGCGGGCACTCGGCCTGGAGCCGACGCGGGTGAACCGGTTGCTGAAGACGCTCGCGTTCGTCGGCCTCGCGCAGCAGGACGAGAACCGCAAGTACCTGCCCGGTCCGGGCATCCACGCGCTGGCCGCGCAGAGCCTGCGCGGATCGGGCTTGATCCGGCGAGCGCTCGGGCCGCTCGAGTCGCTGTTCGACCTCGAACTCCAGGTCGCGATGGGCGTCCTGTGGGGCGACCAGGTCTGTTACCTGTACCTGCACAGCCCCGGCGAGACCGCCGCCGAGGGCATCGGCCAGTCGCCGCTGTACCCGGCGGCGTGGTCCGGGCTCGGCCAGGCGCTCCTCGCCGACCTGACCGACGACGAGGTCCGCTCGCTGTACGCCGAAGGACGGCACCTGGTGGCGCCGACCGGGCCCGCTGTGGATCTCGACGAGCTCCTGGAACAGCTGGCCGAGGTGCGGAAACAGGGCTACGCGGTGCCGCAAACCCTTGAATCACAAGGCGTCCGGACCCTCGGGGTGACGCTCGACCGCGACCAGGCCGCGATCGGCGTCGCGGGCCGCTTCACCGACCGGCGGATCCCGGCGATCCTGCGCCGGCTCGAGAAGGTCGCGCGCGCGATCGACGCCGCCTGACCCCCGGACCTCCCCTTGCAATCTCCTTGAGTGTATCTATAGTAGAGCCATTTCATGATGCTATTTCAGCACCATTCCGAGATGGGGAATCAGATGAGTGTTCCGGGCGCGATCAGTGGCGTCGTACCGCGGCTGGCGGTCAAGGCCGATCATGTGCCGCGGAGTGAGACCGGGATCGGCGCGTTGATGCCGTGGGCGGACCGGTTGTGGATGGTGACGTACGTCGCGCACAAGAAGCGCACCGGCGGCGGGACCGGGCTGTTCACGATCGACGACGACCTGCAGCTCAGCAAGCACCCGGCGAGCGTCGTCGGGACGTACGCGAACCGCCTGGTACACAAGGAGAGCAACCAGCTGTTCATCGGCCCGCACGCGATCGATGTCGAGGGCAACGTCCGGACCATCGAGGCGCTGGTCGACGTCCGGCTGACCGCGACCGCCCGGCACCTCACCGACGAGGCCGGCAAGGTGTACTTCCTCGGGATGGAGGGCGAGTTCTTCGAGGTCGACGTACAGACCCTCGAGGCCACCCAGCTGTACGACCTGCTCGACGAGCTGGACGTCCACGATTACCCGCACTTCAAGGACATGTACACCCGGCACGGCCGCGTCGTCGTGGTCAACAACTCGTACTACGACAAGGACTTCTTGGCGGGCTCCAGCGACGGGCGGCTGGCCGAGTGGGACGGGCAGACCTGGACGATCCTGGCGAAGACGCAGTTCAACACGCTCGGCAGCGCGAACGGTATGGGTCCCGGCCTGTACGCCGTCGGGCAGGACCGCGCGTCCGCGCTGCTGCACGTCTACCTGCCCGACACGGGCTGGAAGGTGTACCGGCTGCCGAAGTCGACGCACACCCAGGACCATGCGTTCACCACCGAATGGCCGCGGATCCGCGAGGTGGAGTCCGAGCGACTGCTGATGGACGCGAGCGGCATGTTCTACGAGTTGCCGTCACTCACCTACGCGAACGCCGTGTGGGGCATCCGGCCGATCGCCTCGCACCTGCGCGTCGTCGGCGACTTCTGCTCCTGGAACGGGCTGCTCGTCCTCGCGGGCGATCAGACCACACCGATCGGCGACGCGAACCCGGTCGCCGGCCAGCCGCAGGCCAACCTGTGGTTCGGGAAGACCGACGACCTGTGGTCCTGGGGCAAGCCGCAGGGCTGGGGCGGCCCGTGGTGGGAGAGCTCGGTGCAGGCCGACGTACCGTCCGACCCGTATCTGATGACCGGATTCGAGCACAAGTGCCTGCACCTCACGCACACCTCGGACACCGCCGTCGACTTCCACGTCGAGGTCGACTTCCAGGGCACCGGGACCTTCCACCGCTACCGCACCCTGACGGTCGGCCCGGCCGGCTACGAGGCCTTCACCTTTCCGGTGGGCTTCAGCGCCCACTGGATCCGCCTGGTCGCTTCCACGTCCTGCACCGCCACGGCGCAGCTCACCTACACCTGACACCGCTCCTAGGCGAGGATCGACGTACCGACAATCACTCGCCCAGGAGGCCTCGATGACGACCGGACTCCCGGACACCGAACCGCAGACCGCTGCCGGCAAGGTGCTCTGGCACTTCACGATGTCGCTCGACGGGTTCATCGCCGGTCCGAACCACGACATGAGTTGGATGGCCGGGATCACCAATCCGCGGCCGGACATCATCCAGGAGTACCTCGCCACCACCGGTGCGGTGCTCGGCGGGCGCGACGGGTTCGACGCCTTCCCGGACGCCGATGCGACGTACGACGGGACGTGGCAGGGGACCGTGTTCATCCTCACCCACCATCCCGAGGACGCGTCGCCGACGCCCAGCACCGTCTTCCTCAACTGCGACGTCGCGGAAGCGGTCCGGATCGCGCTGGAATCCGCCGGTGGGAAGAACGTCGAGGTCATGTCCGCCTCGATCGGCCGGCAGCTCCTCGAACGCGGCCTGATCGACGAGATCGACCTGCACATCGCGCCGGTCCTCCTCGGCGACGGCATCCGGCTGTTCGACAACCCCGGCGGGTCGCCCGTCAACCTCCACCTGCTCAATGGCGACAGCCCTTCGGCCGAGATCAACGTCCGCTACCGCCCGGTTGACCGCTTGGCGGGCTCGTAGGAGCCGCCCTTGGTTCGGGTCATCACGAGGAGGCGGTTGGCGGCCTTGATCATGGCGACCAGGTCGATCCGCACCGCCGGTTCGCCGCGGGCAGCGAGTTCCTTGGAGTGGGCGTCGACGCAGTAGCCGCAGCCGTTGATCTGGCTGGCGCGGAGTTCCACCAGCTCCAGGGTGGTTGCCGGCAGGGAGGACTGCGCGATGGCCAGGCTGGTGTTCGCGCCTCATTCGTCGTTTCTGGGTGAACGACCTCAAGACGACGGCGGTCCGGGTCGCGTAACACGGGCTTGTGTCACAGGACGGCTCCTGGCGGCGTCTGGTGGAGACCTGCCCGAGCCGACGAGGGAGACATTCATGGCCGACACGTCCCAGGCCACCGAGACGTTCCTTGCCCATCGCAACCTGCTCTTCACCGTCGCGTACGAGCTGCTCGGCTCGGCGGCCGACGCGGAGGACACCCTGCAGGAAGCCTGGCTCCGGTGGGCGGCCGTCGACCACGGCGCCGTACGGGAACCTCGCCCGTACCTCGTCCGGGTCGTCACCCGGCTCGCGCTCGACCGGCTCCGCATGCTCGGGCGCCGCAAGGAGACCTATGTCGGACCGTGGCTGCCGGAGCCGCTGCTCACCGCACCTGACGTGGCCGAGGACGTCGAACTCGCCGACAGCGTCTCGCTGGCGATGCTGCTCGTGCTGGAGACGCTGACACCGATCGAACGCGCGGTCTTCGTGCTGCGTGAGGTGTTCGACTTCGGGTACGACGAGATTGCGGACGCCGTCGGGAAGAGTCCCACCGCGGTACGCCAGCTCGCGTACCGCGCCCGGACGCACGTCGCGGCGCGCCGGCCCCGGGGAGGATGACACCCTCGCAGTCCCGCCGCGCGCTCGACGCGTTCCGCCAGGCCGTCGAGACCGGCAACCTGCAGGGGCTGGTCGACATCCTCGCACCGGACGTCGTACTGCTCACCGACGGCGGCGGGGTCGCACAGGCGGCCTTGGCGCCTGTCGTCGGAGCCGAGGCGGTCGCGGGCGCGCTCTCGGCAGCACTGTCGAACCTCGCCCGGAGATCGTTGCACCCGGCACCGATCAACGGCTACCCGGCCCTGATCCTGACCCTGGACGGCGAGATCGACGCCGTACTCGCCGTACGCATCGACGACGGCCTGATCACCGGCCTGTACTCCGTACGCAATCCCCACAAACTGTCCCGCGTCCACACCGAAACCACGCTGCGCCGCTGAAGCGTGTCTCTGGCCTCAGGCTTTTGATTTCGAAATCAAAACTAGTTTTTGAGACACCGGTAGACCGTGGCCCGGGACACCCCGAGGTCAGCGGCGATCTCGGCCACCGGCCGCCCGGCCGCATACAACTCCCGCGCCCGCGCTACCCCCACCTCCCCCAACACCGCAGGCCGCCCCCCACCCCGCCCCCGCGGCAACCCCCGAGAACCCTCGCCGGAACTCGCCCGCCCGGCCGCCTCGCCGTCCCCGCGGCCCGTCGCACGAGAGCCCGCTTCACCCACCGCCACGCCGTACGCCGCCCCCAAGCCATGAGCCCTCCGACCCGACGGCACGTCGTACGCCGATCCACCGGAACCCGCGTGATACGTCGGCTCAGGCGGCGTCGCGTCGTACGTCGCTCCACCTGACGCCGGGGGCCCGTCGTCGGATGCCTCTCCGCGCGAGGTTTCGCCGTGCGCCGTCGCGCCGGCCCCCCGGCTGTCCGCCGCCTCACTGGAGTCGAGGTCCGGCTTGCCCAACCCAACGGCGGATGTGGGCCCACGTGAAGCCTTGTGCGGCGCTCGACCCAACGTCGCGTCGTACAGCGAACCAGCCGGGGGTGGGGCGGCTTGTAGGAGGGCTTGGGCGCCGGTGAGGATCAGGTGTTTCAGGTGGGTGGGAGGTAGGTCGCGGAAGAGGGCTATTGGGTCGCCCAGCGCGGCTACTACCTGGGAGGCTCGGACGCGGGCTTCGAGGGTGGGGGTGGGGCCGGCGACTAGGTCGTTGGCGAGGGCGATTGCTGCTACGAAGCGGCTTGCGACTGGGGCCTCTACCAGGAGCGTCATGTCGCGGATGAGCATGACGAGTGTCTGGCGGTGCTTCAGGTAGACGTCCACGTAGCCTTCGATGGCGGTCCAGCGGACGGTTTCGGGGTCGCCGGCCTTCTCTGCGTCGGCGAGGGTGCGCTCCAGTTCGTCCAGGAGTGGGAGCGTCAGGCGGCGGAGGATGTCGTCTTTCGCGGCGAAGTGGTAGTACAGCGCCGCCTTGGTGATCCCTACCTCGTCCGCGATCGCCTGCATGGACGTCGCGCGGTAGCCGCGCTCGACGAACAGGGTGCGCGCGGCCGCCAGGATCCGGTCCGGGGTCCCGCTCATGTGAGCTCCTCGAGGTGTTGCCAGGGGCACTTACCATCGGTCAAGTTCTTGGCCTACGATGACTGAACGCCAGTCAAGCGTAGAGGGGTAGACATGGTCGAGCGGATCAAGGTGACCTTCGACTCCGAGGGCACCACCTGCGCGGGATACCTCCACCTCCCGGCAGAGCGAAGCGCAAACCCGGCGAAGCAGAACTCCGGCCCGGCGGGGCGAAGCGCGGGGCCAGCGGAGCAGGACTCCGGCCCGGCGGGGCGAAGCGCGGGGCCGGCGGGGCAGAACTCGGACGCGGCGGGGCGGAACTCTGGCCCGGCGGGGCGGAGCGCGGGCCCGCCAGGGCGAAGCGCGGACCCGGCAGCGCGGACCGCGGGCCCGGCGGAGCAGGACGCGGACACGGCGGGGAGGAACTCAGCGCTTACGGCGACCTCGGCTAGCGGGCGGGTGGCTTGTGTTGTGTTGTGTCATGGGTTCAGCGGGACGATGGATCGGTTGTTTTCGCATGCTGAGCGGTTCGCGGCGGCGGGGATGGCGGCGTTGGTGTTCGACTACCGGAGCTTTGGAGAGAGTGGTGGTGAGCCGCGTCAGGTCGCCGACGTCGTGGGACAGCAGCAGGATCTGCGGGCCGCGGTCGCGTTCGCTCGTCGGCAGGAGTACGTCGACCCCGACGCCATCGTGCTCTGGGGCAACTCGCTCGGCGGCGCTCACGTCATCACAGTCGCCGCCGACGACCCGGACGTCGTCGCGGTGGTGGCGCAGATCCCGTTCAACGGGTTCCCGAAGCGCGTCGAGGGCCGTTCGACGTGGGAGACGCTCCGGCTGCTCAGCGCCATCGGCTGGGACGCAGTACGCGGCAAGCTCGGTCTCCCGCCGTACTACGTCCCGATGATCGGCCGTCCCGGTCAGCTCGCGGTCGCGGCCACGGACGAAGCCGACCAGCACATCCAGGCACTGACGAGCGGTGAAGCAACAACCCTGTGGCGCAACAGCATCGCCCCGCGGGCGTTGCTCGGCATGATGCGCTATCGCCCCGAGGAGGACGCGGCCCGCCTGACCGTACCGCTGCTGGTCTGCGTCGCCGCCGACGACCACGAGACTCCGATCGAGACGAACCGCGCGCTCGCCGACCGCGCCCCGGCCGGCGAACTCCGCAGCTACCCGGGCACGCACTTCAGCTTCTACACCGACGAAGCCGTCCGCGAACACGTCCTCGACGACCAGATCGCCTTCATCCACCGCTCCCTTCAACTCCGGAGCGCGCAACCCAGAGTGCTGTGAACCTGTTCACGCGGCTTGCATGTCACAGGGGACGGTGGCCGGCGTGTCCTCCGCTGCGACGAATCTCCAAGGACTGAAGGACGATCATGGCGGCGGATGGACGACGGTGGCGGTGGGTGCGGTGGGTTGCGGCGGTGCTTGCGCTCGTCGTGGGCGTGGCGTTGTTCGGGGCCTACGGGTGGCAGCCGAGTGAAGCCGGGCGGGATTTCCGGTCGCCGTACCTGGCCGCGGTCGGCTCCCGGTACGTCGACACGTCGGTCGCCCGGTTCCACTACATCCGCGGTGGCTCGGGATCCCCGGTGGTGCTGCTGTCGCCTGGTGGTACGTCGGTGGTCGGGTGGCGGGAACAGTTCGCGGCGCTGTCCCGTGAGCACACCGTGTACGTCGTCGACCTTCCCGGTCAGGGCTATACGCAGCTCAAGGACCCCGACTTCCGCTACGACCTGGACGCGATGACGACCGCCGTCCGCGCGTTCCTGGACGCTGTCGGAGTACGACGTACCGCTCTGGCGGGGAACTCGTGGAGCGGGGGCTGGGCGCTGGCGTTCGCGCAACGGCATCCCGAGCGCGTCAGCAAGCTCGCGCTGCTCGACGCGACCGGGCTCGACCTGCGCGGCACGGTGATGTGGGAGGCGTTGAAGATCCCCGTCGTCGGTGAACTCGCCACCAAGCTGTCGACCGGCAAGTCGACCGTACGCAAGCTGGCCGAAGGCATGATGGTCAACCAGGACCGCGTCACCGACGAACTGCTGGACGAGTGGTGGGCGCCGATGACGTTCCGCGAGAACATCCGCGCCACCTACCTGTTGGAGCGTCGCCTGGACTGGTCGGACACCGAACGGGCGCTCCCCAGGACGACAACCGAGACGCTGGTCCTGTGGGGCCGGGAGGACACGATCCAACCCGTCGAACGCGCCGACCGCTTCGCCGAACTCCTCCCCCACGACCAGACCCACATCCTCGACGGCTGCGGCCATGCTCCCCAGCTGGACTGTCCGGACCGCGTCAACCAGCACCTGCGCACATTCTTCGCGAGCTAGCGCGACTTGCTAACCCGCGCGCCACCATGGTCGACTGCTCGCCGTGCCGAGCCCGACGAAGGCGGTACGACGCCTCGCACTGGTCGCCGTACTACTCCTCACCGCCTGCACCAACCAGGCAGACCTCCCAACCCCCACCCCGACACCAACAGTCGTCCCCCTCACCGTCGCCCAGGCAACCCAAGCAGCCCTGCGCGTCAGCGACTTGCCGAAGGGGTGGGACGGTGGTGTCGCTGTCGATCCGCGGCCGACGCCGGGGCCTCGCGGTCAGTACGACCCGGCTGAGTGCGTGGCGTTCCGGCATCCGACGGATCCTCTCGGGAAGCCCACTACAGCCGTCCGCGGCCAGTACTTCACCAGGCAACCGCTCCAGACGGTGACCGAGTTCGTCTGGTCCTGGCCGACGGAGCCCGACAGCTTGGTTCCGGACCTCGTCAGCGGGCTCGGGAAGTGCTCGAGTTACACGATGGTGGCGCCCGACGAGGAGAAGTACCGATGGGCCGCGACACGACTGCCTGTCAGTGGACTGTCCAACGGGCTCGCACTCCGGTACGACGCTTCGACCGAGTCCGGCGAACCTGCGGCGTTCGTCATCTATTCGGCCTATGTGGTGCGCGGTGGCACGGTCGTCTACCTCGAAGTTCAGGGGGAGACGATCACCGACGCCGTCTTCGCCCAACTGGTGAGCAAGGCGGTGGCGCGGCTCGACGCGGTGGGTTAGTGCTTCGGGAGGCGTTCTATGTGGGGTTTGGGGGTGCCGTCGTAGGGGGTTGGGGGTAGGGAGGCGAGGGCCTCGGGGAGGGCGAAGGTTTGGAAGAGGGTGAGGTCGAAGAACGCTACGGCGTGGACCACCGCCGTGGCGGTCAGGGTGAGGACCTGGAGTTGGAAGGCTCGGTGGATGTTGTCGTTCGGGTCTCGCATGTAGACGGCGAACGCGGGGTGGCCGTTCGCCTCCAGCGGGATCAGCCACTGGTCGCCGGGGGCTTTCGCCGGGCAGTGGGTGGAGATCAGCCGGCCGATGTCGCGCGCGCCCCGGAACCAGGACGTGAACGGCGGCATCTCCCAGATCGCGTCGGCGGTGAAGAGCGCGGCGATCGCGGGTACGTCGTACTGCTCGAACGCGGCGCGGTACCGGACCAGCAGCGCCGGGTCGGGCGCGACGAGTGCGGACGGGACGATCGGCGCCGGAGCAACCTCGGCCCGCGGGAGATCGAGGCCCTCGAGGAGGTGGACGGTGGCGGCGCGTTCCAGCGGTGGGAGGCGTTGGAGGGTGGCGATCAGGCCCAGGTCGAGCGGATGGTCGTCCATCAGGTGGGTGGGGATCGGCTCGAGCCAGAGGATCTCGTGGTCCTCGGCGAGCGTCCCCTCAGGATGGGCGCTGGGTGCGCCCAGCGACGACGGGAGCGGACGAGTGCCAGCCCGTTCCAGGCACGCGCGGGTCGCGTCCTCGTACCCGGTCACGCCGGCGGCGATCTCGACGGCCTCGGTGATCGAGCCGAGCATCCGGTAGCAGTGCGAGACCAGGCCGCGCTGCAGTTCGTCAGCGCGGTACGCCGTACCTCCGGAGCCGTTCATCGGACCAGGTCGTCACCCCCACGGGCCAGTCTCGCGCTCGGTCCGGGTGCTGTCGAGAGTCGGCCACGGGCGGACCTCGGCGCCGTGCGCCGCGAGATACTCGGCCAGCGCCAGCGCCCGCAGGTCCTGATGATGCGGTACGGCGAGTTGCGCCCCGATCGGCAACCCGGACGCCGACCACCCGACGTTCACGGTGGTCGCCGGATGATGCGACATGTTGTACGGGACCGTGAAGCCGATGTGCTCGAACGGCCGCCCCGGATCGTCCGTCGGGTAGGCCAGCTCCGCGGCGAACGCGGTGATCGGCGCGACCGGCGACAGGATCACGTCGTACGACGTGAACACCTGGCCGACGGCCGCCGCCATCGCGCCCATCTGGCTGTACCCGTGGAAGACGTCCGCGGGGGTGAGGTCCGCGGCCGACGAGACCCACGCGCGGATCTGCGGCAGCACTTTCGCGCGCCGCTCCTCCGGCAGCGCCGCGATGTCCGTCGCCGACCGGATCCGCCAGAACCGGTCGAGCCCGTCGAGCATCTCGCGCGTGATGACCGGCCCGATCGGCTCGACGACCGCACCGGCCGCGGCGAGTACGTCGGCCGCGGCCGAGACCGCCGCCGTGACCTCGGGATCGACCGGCAGCCCGACGCCCGCGTCGAGCAGCAACGCCACGCGCAGGCCGCGTACCTCGGCCTCGAACACGTCGGACGCCGCCGGCAGCGAGGTGTGGTCCCGCGCGTCGTACCCGGACATCACCGACAACGCCAGCGCCGCGTCGGCCGCCGTACGCGTCAACGGCCCGATCGCGCGCCCGGCGTACGGGTTGCCGACCGCGATCCGCCCGTGCGTCGGCTTCAGCCCGACCAGTCCGCACCATCCCGCAGGCAACCGGATCGACCCGCCGATGTCCGTGCCGACGTGGATCGGCCCGTACCCGGCCGCGGCCGCCGCGGCAGCGCCCGCACTGGAACCACCCGCCGTCTTCGACAGGTCCCACGGATTCCGCGTCAACCGGTGGAACGTCGACACCCCCGACGACAACATCCCGTACTCCGGCATCGTCGTCTTGCTGAAGATCACCGCCCCGGCCGCCCGCAACCGCGCCGCAGCGGGCGCGTCCTCCGCCGCCGGAACCAGCGCGGTCGCCGCGGTCCCTTGCGGTACGGGCGTTCCGCGCGTCGCGATGTTCTCCTTCACGGTCACGGGTACGCCGTCCAGCGCGCCCGCCGTACCGTCCCGCCACCGCCGCTCCGACTCCTGCGCCGCCGATCGCGCACCCGCCGGATCCGGCGCGTAGAGCGCACACAGCTGTGGTTCCCACCGGTCCACGCGCGCCAGCACGTCCTCGACGACCTCGACAGGTGACACCGAGCCGTCGCGGTACTTCGCCAGGAGTTCGGTTGCGGTCAGGTCGGCGAGGTTCATCCGGAAACCCTTCAGTTCGGTGGTTCGAAGCGGCCGTCGACCGCGGTCCAGCCGCCGTCGACCGCGAGCACGCTGCCGGTCACGAAGCTCGCGGCGTCGGAGGCGAGGTACACGACCGCGCCCGCGAGCTCGTGCGGTTGCGCCCAGCGGCCGAGCGCACCCTTCTGCGCGTAGGCGTCGTACCAGCCCGGATCGGCCTTGATCTGCGCGGTCAGCGGGGTCTCGACGACGCCCGGGGCGATCGCGTTCGCGCGGACGCCGGACGGACCGAGCTCGGCGGCCGCGGTCCGCAGCAGCTGGACGAGCCCGGCTTTCGTTGCCGCGTACACCGACTGTCCCGGCTCGACCGTCGTACCGCGGATCGAGCTGAACCCGATGATGCTGCCGCGCCCGCGCTCCGCCATGCCCTTCCCGAACGCGCGCACCAGCTGGAACGACGCCCGCAGGTTCAGCGAGACGACGCGGTCGAACTCCTCGCCGGTGTAGTCGAGGATCCGCTTGCGCACGTTCGTGGCCGCCGTGAACACCAGCACGTCGACGGGGTCCAGGTCCGCGACGGCACGCTCGACCGCCGCGTCGTCCAGCACATCCAGCGCGTACGCCGCCATCGCGTCGCCGGCTGTCTCGCGCGCGGCGGCGAGGTCCCGGTCGGCGCACGTCACGCGCGCGCCGTGCGCCGCCAGCGCGAGCGCGCTCTCCCGGCCGATCCCGCTCCCGGCGCCGATCACCACCGCGTGCCTGCCGTCCAGCCGGAAGAGGTTCGTGTAGTCCATGGGGTCACCTGTCACGGGCGCGGGCGGATGATCGCCATCCGGGTCGTGGTCAGTTCCTCGATCGCGAAACGCGGTCCCTCCCGGCCGGTGCCGGAGTCCTTCACGCCGCCGTACGGCATCACGTCGGAGCGGAAGCCGGGGACCTCGTTGATCACCACGCCGCCGACGTCGAGCCGGTCGATCGCGGCGAACGCGGTGTCGAGCGAGGACGTGAAGACGCTCGCGTGCAGCCCGTACCGCGTCTCGTTCACGGCCCGCAGCGCGCTGTCCACGTCCGGCACCGAGCGGACCGCGATCACCGGCCCGAAGATCTCCTCGTCCCACGCCTGCAGGCCGTCCGGTACGTCGGTCAGCACGATCGGCCCGAGGACGTCACCAGGGGCCTCGTAGGCGATCGAGGCGCCGGCATCGACCGCGTCGCCGACCCACTGCCGGACCCGATCCGTGGACGCCGGATTGATCAGCGCGGACACCCGCGTCGCCGGATCGCGCGGATCGCCGACGATCACGTCAGGCATCCGCGCACCGAGCTTCTCCAGCAGCGCGTCCCTGATCGAGTCGACCGCGATCACCCGCTGCACGGAGATGCAGGCCTGCCCGGAGGCGTAGTAGCCGCCGCGCACGATCGCGTCCGCGGCCGCGTCCAGGTCGGCATCCGCGGCGACGACCAGCGCCGAGTTGGAGCCGAGTTCGAGCAGTACCTTGGTCGGTGCCGCGTCGCGCGCGATGCGGTGCCCGACGGTCGCCGAGCCGGTGAACGAGACGGCGCCGATGCGGTCGTCGGTGGTCAGCGTCGCGCCGACCTCGGGGCCGCCGGTGACGACCTGCAGCGCGGACTCCGGTGCGCCGGCATCAGCCAGCGCCGAGCGCATGAGGTGCGCGAGCCAGAGCGTGGCCAGCGGCGTCTGCGGCGCGGGCTTCACGATGATCGGGCAGCCGGCCGCGAACGCCGGCGCGATCTTGTGCGCCGCGAGCAGCAACGGGTAGTTGAAGCCGGTGATGCCGATGACCACACCGATCGGCTTGCGTACCCAGAACCCTTGCAGGCCCTCGCCGCTCGGCAGCAGGTCGAGCGGTACGGTCTCGCCGTGCAGCCGCGCGACCTCCTCGGCCGAGGTCTCCAGCGTGAGCAGCGTCCGATCGATCTCCACCCGGCAGTCGACCAGCGGCTTACCGGTCTCCAGCACCAGCAGGTCGACGAACGCGTCCCGCTCGGCCAGCATCGCGGAATGCACGCTCTGCAGGACTTTCCGGCGCACGTACGACGGCATCCGGCCGACGGTCTCGCGGACGGCGAGGGCGTTCTCGAGCGCCGCCCGCGCCAGCTCGACGTCCCCGACCGGCGCGTCCGCCACGGTCGATCCGTCGTACGGGAAGATCACCGGCGCCGCGGCGGGCGCCTCGATCCACGACTCGCCGATCGGCAGGCCGGCTGGGAACTTCATGCGGGATCTCCCTTCGCGAGCAGGTCGGACGTGGTCGCGCCGGCGAGTGCCCGGTGCAACGTCGGGATCGCCGAGACGAGACGCTGCGTGTAGGGATGCCGCGGGGCGGCGTACACGTCGCCGGTGTAGCCGGTCTCGACGATCTCGCCGGCGTTCATCACGGCCACGCGGTCGCAGACGTGCTTGACGACGGACAGGTCGTGCGAGACGAAGACGAGCGTCAGGTCGAGCTCGTCGACGAGGTCGGAGATCAGGTTCAGCACCTGGGCACGGACGGACACGTCGAGCGCGCTGACCGGCTCGTCGGCGATCAGGATCCGCGGCCGCGGCGCGAGCGCCCGCGCGATCGAGATCCGCTGCCGCTGGCCGCCGGAGAACTGGTGCGGGTACCGGTCGCCGGCGTCCGCCGAGAGGCCGACCGCCTCGAGCAGCTCGCGGACGCGCTGCCCCGAGGCCGGATGCCCTTGGACGACGAGCGGTTCGGCGATGATGTCGCGGACGCGCATCCGCGGGTCGAGGGAGCTCATCGGGTCCTGGAAGACCAGCTGCAGGTTCTCGCGCAGCGGGCGCAGCCGGCGTTCGGGCAGCCGGGTGATGTCGGTGCCTTCGACGATCACGTGCCCGGAGGTGGCGCGGTCCAGAGCGGCGATGATGCGGAGCAGTGTCGACTTGCCGCAACCGGACTCGCCGACGATGCCGAACCGCTCGCCCTGCTTGACCTCCAGGCTCACCCCGCGGAGCGCCTGCACGACCGGGGCCGGTTTGAGCAGCGAGGTGCGTGGGCGGTGGTAGTCGCGTACGAGATCGACGACCTGGATCGCGGTCGAGGGCTCGGTGGTCTCAGTCATCGCCGCCTCCCGCCGGGTGGTGGCAGGCGAACCCGCGGGTCTCGGCTCCGGTCCACGGCGGCGTCTCCTCGCACAGGGCGGTGGCGTGCGCGCACCGGGTGCGGAAGACGCAGCCTGACGGGAACCTGCCGGCGGGTGGGACGTTGCCCGGGATCGTGGTGAGTCTGCGTGAGGTCGTCTCCAGATCGGACGCCGCCAGCAAGCCTTCGGTGTAGCGGTGCCGGGGCCGGGTGAACACCTCTTCGACGGGGCCTGCCTCCACGACGCGTCCGCCGTACATGACGAGCACGCGTTCGCAGACGGTGGCGACGACGGCGAGGTCGTGGGTGATGAAGAGCAGGGCGGACGACCGTTCCATCACCCCGCGGACGATCAGGTCGAGGACAAGCGCCTGGACGGTGACGTCGAGCGCGGTCGTGGGCTCGTCGCAGATCAGCAGCGCGGGATCGTTGGCCAGGGCAACGGCCAGGACGACTCGTTGCCGCTGGCCACCGGAGAGCTGGTGCGGGTAGGCGCGCAGCGTCTCGGCGGGGAGCTGGACCCGCTCGAGCAGCTCGGCGGCGGCCGCGCGGGCGGCGGGCTTGGACAGCGCCTTGTGGATCAGCATGGTTTCGGCGATCTGGTCGCCGACTCGCATCGTCGGGTTCAGCGCCGTCATCGGTTCCTGGAAGACCATCGCGATGTCGCGGCCGCGGACGCGCGACATCCGGCGCTCGTCCGCGCCGACCAGCTCGTGGCCGACCCCGTCCAGCCGCACCGAGCCGACCGCGCGCACGTCCTCCGGCAGCAACCCGAGAATGCTCAGCGCTGTCAGCGACTTGCCCGAACCGGACTCCCCGATCAGCCCGACGCGCTCCCCCGCGCCGACCGTCAGATCGACGTCGGACACGAGCGCCGTGTCCCGCACGGACACCGACAGACCGCGCACGGTGAGTACGTCGCTCATCGGCGATCCTCCAGTTTCGGGTCGAAGCGGTCGCGGAGGCCGTCGCCGAGCAGGTTGAACCCGAGCACGGCGATCGCGATCGCGATCCCGGGGAAGATCGCCAGCCGCGGCGCGCTGAACAGGAACTCCTGGCTCTCCTGCAGCATCCGCCCCCACGACGGCGTCGGTGGCGGCGTGCCGTAGCCGAGGAACGACAGCGCGGCCTCCGCCAGCACCGCGATCGCGAACGACACCGACGCCTGCACAGTGATCAGGCTCGTCACGTTCGGCAGCACATGCCGTACGGCGATCGGGAACGGCCGGCGCCCCGCGGCGCGGGCCGCGAGCACGTACTCCGTCCGCATCACCTGCAGCGCCCCGCTCCGGATCACCCGCGCGAAACTCGGCACCGACGCGATGCCGATCGCGATCATCGCGGTCAGCGTGCTGGCGCCGAACACCGCGCCGAACATGATCGCGAGCAGCAACGCCGGGAACGCGAGCAGCAGGTCGTTCGCGCGCATGATGAACTCACCCGGCCACCGCCGCACCATCGCCGCCAGGATCCCCAGCGGTACGCCGATCACGGCCGCGACGCCGACCGCGACGACGCCGACGAACAGCGTGGTCCGGGAGCCGACCATGATCTGGCTGAACACGTCGCGCCCGAACTTGTCGGTGCCGAACCAGTGCGACCACGACGGCTCCAGCAACCGCGACGCCGGCGTCACGAGCGTGGCGTCGTACGGCGTCCACACGAACGACAGCAGCGCCATCAGGACGATGACCGCGACGATCACGCCGCCGACGATCAGGCTCGGGTTGAGGCGCCGCATCACGAGGTCCTCAGCCGCGGGTCGAGGGCGACGTACAGCACGTCGACGAGGAAGTTGACCAGCAGGACGGCCATCACGAGGACCATCACGACGTCCTGGACGAGCAGCAGGTCGCGGTTGGAGACGCCGTCGAGGAGCAGGCTGCCGAGGCCGGGGATCACGAAGACGCGTTCCACCACGACGGCTCCGATCAGCAGCGTCGCCAACTGGAGACCCAGGACTGTCACGACCGGGACGGCGGCATTGCGCAGACCGTGCTTCCACAGTGCCTGGAACGGTCTGAGGCCTTTCGCGCGGGCGGTTCGGAGGTAGTCCTCACGCAGGACGTCGAGTACTGCGCTGCGGACATAGCGGGTGAGGACGGCGCCTTGGACCAGGCCGAGTGAGAGCGCCGGGAGGATCAACTGTTTGAGGAACATGGCCGGGTCCTGGGCCGGCGGTGTCCAGCCGTTGGCCGGCAGCCAGCCGAGCTTCACCGCGAACACCACGATCAGCAGGATGCCCGCGAGGAACGCCGGGACCGCGACGCCGATCTGGGAGAGCGCGGACAGCGCCAGTCCGGAGACCTGGCGGTGCCGCGCGGCCATCACCGTCCCGGCGGGCGCGGCGACGAGCAGCGCGATGATCATGCCGGCCACGACCAGCCACAGCGTGACCTGCAGCCGGTCGAACACCTGCGGGCCGATCGCCGCCTTCGACACGTACGACGTCCCGAAGTCGCCGCGCAGCAGCCCGCCGAGCCAGTCGAAGTACTGCGTCGGCAGCGGGCGGTCGAGGCCGAACTGGCGCCGCAGCTCGGCCACCGCCTCGTCGGAGGCGTTCACGCCGAGCGCGACCCGGGCCGGGTCCCCGGGCAGCACCGCCATGAACGCGAAGACCAGCACCGAGCTCACCGCGAGGCTGACCAAGAACACTCCCGTGCGCTCGATCAGGCGGAGAATCATCGGGCGAGCTTGGAGAGGTCGAAGTTCTCGGTGATCGCGTTGGTCGGCAGGCCCTTGACGCCCTTGTCCGCGACCATCAGGTTCGGCAGCAGGAACAGCCAGTCACCCGCCGCCTGCTCGGACAGCCGCTTGGCCGCCTTCTTCATGTTGTCGACCTGCGCGGCCTCGTCACCCGCGTCCGCCGCGGCCAGGTAGCCCTGCAGCGTCGGGTCGTTGTAGCGGGTGTAGTACTTCGCGTTGAACACCGCGCCGAGGTCGCGCGGCTCGACGTGCGCGACGATCGACATGTCGTAGTCGGCGTTCTTGAACACCGTGGTGAGCCACGCCGCCGGGAACTCGAGCTGGTCGATCTGGACCTTGAGGCCGGCCTGCTCCAGCTGGCTCTTCACGACCTGGCCGCAGGATGTTGCGTAGGGCAACGTCGGGAGCCGGAGCCGGAAGGTCTTGCCGGCCGCGCCGGACGCCTGCAGCAACGACTTCGCCTTGGCGAGATCGAACGGCGCGACGCCGGTGAGGTCCTCGTACCACGGGTCGGTGGGCGGGACCATGCTGCCGATCAGCTTGCCGCGCCCTGCCCAGCAAGTGTCGAGCAGCGCCTTGTGGTCGATCGCCATCCGGATCGCCTGCCGGGTCTGGAGATCCGCCATCGCCGGGCGCGAGTTGTTGAACGACAGCAGGACCTCGCCGTTCGTCGTGCCCTCGATCACCTGGTACTTGTCGTTGCTGGTGAACTGGCTGAGCGCTTCCGGCGCCTGGACGGTGCCGATCACGTTGATCGTGCCGGTGAGCAGTGCGTTGTTGAGCGCGGTGGCGTCCTTGAAGTACTTCAGCGTGATCTGCTGGAAGAACGGTTTCGTGCTCCAGTAGCCGTCGTTGCGGGTCAGGACGATCGAGTCGCCGCGGTTCCACTTCGAGAACTTGAACGGGCCGGTCCCGACCGGTGCAGTCGCGAGCGCGCTGACGCCGCTCTCGGAGAACATCGCGCCGATCCGGGTCGTCATCCGGAACAGCCAGTCATTGCTCGGCTTGGTGAGCGTCACCTGGAGCTGCGTCGGCGAGAGCGCCTTCGCGGATGCGACGACCTCCATCGCCGCTTTGAGCGACGTGGTCCACGCGGTCTTCACCCGGTTGATGCTGAACACCGCGTCGTTCGCGGTGAACGGCTTGTCGTTGGTGAACTTCGCGTTGTCGGCCAGGTCGAAGGTGTACGTCTTGCGGTCCGGCGACACGGTCCACGACTTCGCCAGCGCCGGCACGATCTTGCCGGAGTCGTCCTGTTTGACCAGCGTCTCGTAGACGTTGCCGAGCAGCGCCTGCGGGATCGCCGCGCCGTCGGTGGTGGTGAAGTCCAGGCTGGCCGGCTCGGCGACCAGGCCGATCGACAGGTTCTGGTCACCACCGGGCGTGCTGCCGGACGACGTACCGGATCCGGCCGAGCAGGCGGTCAGGGCCAGCAGCGCCGCGGAGGCGAGGAATGCGACCGCTCGCGTGGAAAACGACGACTTCACGTCTACTCCTCCAGTGCCGCCAACTGGTCTGACCAGTGGACTAGGTCTCAATGGGCCACTAGGTTTGTCCTCTGCTCAGGTCCTGTCAAGCGACTGGGGGTGTGCCGATGACGAAAGTTCCGCAGTTCAGGCCTGTCCAGCCCGTGCGCGCCTATCAGCGGATCGTCGAGCAGATCGAGGACGCCCTCGCCCGCGGCGACCTGACACCCGGCCAGCGGCTGCCGAGCGAGCGGGAGCTGGTCACGCAGTTCGCCGTCAGCCGGTCGACGGTGCGCGAGGCCCTGCGGGTGCTGGAGAGCAACGGGGTGGTCCGCTCGCGGCCGGGTGATCCGAACGGTCCGGAGATCCTGCCGTTCTCACCGTCCGGGCTCCGCAAGCAGATGGCCCGGCTGGCGCGCGTCGACCAGTTGTCGCTGAGCGAGCTGATCGGGTTCCGGATGATCATGGACGGCGCCGCGATCCAGGTCGCGTCCCGGCTGCGGACACCGGAGGAGCTGGACGAGCTCGAGGCGACGCTGGTCGCGATGCGAGAAGCGATCGACATCGACTTCGCCGCGTTCAGCGAGGCCGATCTCGCGTTCCACGAGCTGATCGCGCGGATCAGCCGGAACTCGCTGATCCAGACCTGCAACGAGGTCGTCCGCGGTGTCGTCCTGGGCCTGATCTCCGACAAGATCGCGCACGCGCCGAACAGCCGCGCGCTGATGCTCGAGTCCCTGCACCACCACGCCGAGGTCGTCGACGCGATCCGCGACGGCGACGGCCACGCCGCCGCCCGCCTGGCCCGCCAAAACATGTACGACTACTACGCCGGGTACGTCCCCGACTCCGACCAGGAAACCCTCCGCGCCCTCGTCGAGGACTGACACCCCACTTTGTGCACGGGCCAACCATTTCTCCCGCCCGGAAACGGTTGGCCGGTGCACAAAGTGGGGGTTGAGGGTGCAGCGACAGCGTGCGGGATTCGTGGCATGCTGGCGGGAACGGTTCACCGCGGTGGGGGGCACTGGCGTGAGCAAACCTGCGATTCTCACGGTCGACGACGACCCGATGGTCTCGGCGGCCATCTCCCGCGACCTGCGGCGCAGGTACGGCGACGACTACCTGGTGGTGCGCGCGAACTCGGGCGACCAGGCGCTCGCCGCGCTGACCAAACTCGCCCTGCGCAGCCAGCCGGTCGCGCTGATAGCGACCGACCAGCGGATGCCCGGCATGACCGGTATCGAACTGCTCGAACGCGCCCGCGAGCACGCGCCCGGAGCGAAGTACCTGCTGCTCACCGCGTACGCCGACACCGACGTCGCGATCCGCGCGATCAACGACATCGGCCTCGACTATTACCTGCTGAAACCGTGGGACCCACCTGAGGACCAGCTGTTCCCGGTGGTCGACGACCTGCTCGGAGACTGGCAGCTCGCCAACCCCGAGCACACTTCCGATGTCCGCGTCGTCGGCAACCGCTGGTCGGACCGCGCCCACGACATCAAGACGTTCCTCGCCCGCAACCACGTCCCATACCACTGGTACGACGTCGAACGCGACGCCGAAGGCCAACGCCTTCAAGACCTCGCCGCGGCCACGGAGAACGACCTCCCACTGGTCCTGGTCCCGGACGGTGACACGCTCCGCTCCCCCACCGCGCTCGACCTCGCCTCCGCCCTCGGCCTGCGCACCCGCGCCGAGCAGCCGCTGTACGACGTCTGCATCGTCGGCGGCGGACCGGCCGGCCTCGCCGCCGGTGTGTACGCCGCGTCCGAAGGCCTCAGCACCGTGATCGTCGAACGCGAGGCACCGGGCGGCCAGGCCGGACTCAGCGCCGCGATCGAGAACTACCTCGGCTTCCCGCGCGGGCTCACCGGTTCTGACCTCGCCCAGCGCGCCGTCGCGCAGGCGTCCCGCTTCGGCGCGGAGATGGTGCTGGCCCGCTCGGTCGTCGGGCTGGAGTCCCGCGGCCCGGTGCGCGCCGTACTGCTCGAAGGGTCCGGCGAGATCGAGGCCCGCGCGCTGATCGTCGCGACCGGTGTCTCGTACCGCAGCCTCGACGTCGACGGGCTCGGCGGCTTCACCGGCCGCGGTGTGTACTACGGCGCCACCGCCAGCGAGGCGAGTCAGGTGCAGGACGACGAGGTGTACGTCGTCGGCGCTGCGAACTCAGCCGGCCAGGCCGCGCTCAACCTGGCCCGGTACGCGAAACGCGTGGTCCTGCTGGTCCGCGGCGCGTCGCTCGAGAGCTCGATGTCGCGGTACCTGATCGACAAGATCGGCACGGCGGCGAACATCGAGGTGCGGTGTCGGACTGAGGTCGTCGGTTGTCGTGGCGACGGGCATCTGGAGGGGCTGACGCTGGCCGATCGGGTGTCGGGCCGTGTCGAGGAGGTGCTCGCGAGCTGGCTGTTCATCTTCGTCGGCGCGATCCCGCGGACCGACTGGCTCGGCGACTCCGTCGTACGGGACGCCTTGGGATTCGTCGTCACCGGTCCGGATCTCGTCACGCAGGGGCGCTGGACGTTGCCGAGGCCGCCGTACGCCTTGGAGACGAGCGTGCCGGGGGTGTTCGCCGCGGGCGACGTACGGCTCGACTCGATGAAGCGGGTGGCGTCCGCGGTCGGTGAGGGCGCCATGTCGATCTATCTCGTCCACCGCTACCTGGCGACGGTCTAGATGACAGGGGCATGCTGATGGAAGCGGCCGAGCTGCGCGACATCCCGCTGTTCGCCGGGGTCTCCGACGCACAACTCGCGGAGCTGATCGCGGGCAGTACCGAGGTGCCGATCGTGCCCGGCACGGACCTGTTCCACGAGGGCGAGCCCGCGGACTTCTGGTGGGTGCTCGTCGACGGCGCGATCACGCTGCACCGCAAGATCGGCCGCGAGGACACGGTGATGGGCAAGATGGACGTGCCGGGCCGCTGGGCCGGCGGGTTCCGCGCGTGGGACGAGCACGGGCTGTATCTCGCGAGCGGTCGCGGTCTCGAAGCGGGCCGGGTGCTGCGGGTGCCGGCCGACGTACTGCGGGAACGCATCGACGACTGGTTCCCGCTCGCGGGGCATCTGATCAAGGGTGTCTACGGTACGGCGCGCGCGATCGAGTCGACGGCCCGGCAACGGGAGTCGCTGATCACGCTCGGCACGCTGGCGGCCGGGTTGGCGCACGAGATCAACAACCCTGCCGCGGCCGCGGCGCGTTCGGTGAGCTCACTCGACACCGCGTGCGCCACGCTGCTGACGGCGCTGCGCGGGCTCGCTGAGGGGGACGCGACGGCGGCGCAGTTCAGTGCGCTCGACGAGCTGCGGCTGGAGCTCGGCGCGGGTACGGCGGCACCGGATCCGGTGGACCTCGCCGATCAGGAGAACCTGATCTCGGACTGGCTCGACGATCACGGCGTCGAGCGGTCCTGGTTCATCGCGCCTCCGCTCGCGGCCGCCGGCGCCGGTGCGGAGTGGTGTGAGCGCGCAGCCGTCGTACTCGGGGATGCTTTGGAGCCCGGCCTGGAGTGGGTGGCCAGCACGCTCGCTGCCACGACACTGCTCGGCGAGGTCAAGGAGTCGACGCGGCGGATCACCGAACTGGTCGCGGCGGTGCGCTCGTACTCGCAGCTGGACCGGGGTTCGATCCAGACCATCGACGTGACCGAGGGCATCGAGAGCACGCTCGTGATGCTCGGGCACAAGCTCCGCGACGGCGTCGAGGTGGTCCGCGCGTACGGCGCCGACGTACCGCGGATCGACGCGTACGCGGGCGAACTCAACCAGGTGTGGACGAACCTGATCGACAACGCGGTCGACGCGATGAACGGCGTCGGCACGCTGCGGATCACGACCCGGACCGACGGCGAGCGGATCGTGGTCGAGTTCACCGACACCGGCGCGGGGATGCCGCCGGAGGTCGCGGCGCGCGCGTTCGAGCCGTTCTACACGACCAAGGACGTCGGCAAGGGCACCGGCCTGGGTCTGGACATCGCGCAGCGCATCGTCACCGAACACCACGGCGGCACGATCACCATCACGTCACGCCCCGGCGAGACCACGGCGCAGGTCCGGCTGCCCCACCAGCCCGCACCCTGACGGTACGAGGACGCCGCCGCGTCGACGGGGCGTGGGCCGGTCCGCGCTCAGGTGTCGTGTTCGACGATCCGGACCCGCGGGACCTTGAGGACCTTGCGGGCCTTCGTGGTCCAGTCGGAGCACAGGAAACGGGCCGCTGTCTCCGGCCAGGCGACCACGACGACCTCGTGGCTGTTGGTCGCGCGCACCATCTGCATCAGCGCGACCAGAATCTCACCATGCGTGATCGAGACGTGCACCGGGTAACCGCTCGCGACCCGGAGCTGCCGTGCGCTGTGCTCGATCACCGAGGCGAGGTCAACGGCCGGGTCCGCGAGCACCGCGGTCGGCGTGCGACTCGGGCCGGTGTCATCCGCGGCCCTCGCGCCGCTCCCGGCCGACGGTACCGCCACCGGACCGGTCCCCGAACCGGCTCCTACCGCCGGCCCGGTCAGGCCGGCCACATCCGCGAACGTCGACCCCAGCAACGCCAGCGGTCCACCGAACCCGCTCTCCGGATGGCTGGAGACCAGAAGGTGGTATTCGACAGGTTCCTCGTGCTTTGCGTACAGGGCGGCAACGCGACGCGCGTCGCCCTCACTCATCTCCCGCTCGATGAGCACCACCACGTCGTACGTCATGCGTGGCTCCCTTCGCGTCACTTCCGTTGTACTCCTGCACCCCACCCCACCAAAGCACCGAGCCCCCCTCCGACACCGAATTGTCAAAATCACCCCACCACTCACCGGCGCACCCGCAACCACCTCGCCGCCGCCCAACCACCCCGCCCCCTGCCACCTCGCCAGCGCCCCCACCACCTCGCCGCCGCCCACCAGCCCGCAACCCGCCACCCTCGCCGCATCCGTCTGCCGGGCTGCAGCCCCCCCGTCCCGTGGCCCCGATGGCTTCCTCCGCCTCACCGCGGCAACGTCCGACTGCCCACCAGACTGCCCACGACCCGCGCTCCGACCGGCTCACCTCCGTACAGACGCACGCCCGGAGGGCCACGCCGACCGTCGAGTCGTGCAGAAAGGCTCCCGCCCCATCCACCGAGTCGTGGAGAAAGGCTCGCCGTACACCGCCAGAATCCACGACTCGACGCTCCGGACCAGCTCAGCAGGTCGACACCCGCGGTCCGACCGGCTCACCACCGGACAGACCCAGACGCACGCCCGAGGGGCCACGCCGACCGTCGAGTCGTGCAGAAAGGCTCCCGCCCCATGCACCGAGTCGTGGAGAAAGGCTCGCCGTACACCGCCAGAGTCCACGACTCGACGCTCGGGCAGCTCGGCAGGTGGACCGCCGTCTCGGGGCGGCCGGCCAGGCGGGGACGGCGGAGAGCGGTCGGGCGTCGCGCGAGCGAGGCGGTGGGGCCATTCAGGTGGTGAGCGGGCGAGGCGGAGGGGTGGCGGCGCGCGAAGGTGTGGCGGTGTTCGTGGGCTTGTTGTGCTGCGGGATGCGGGCAGCCGGGCAAGATCGCTCAGGTGTACGTCGTTTGTACGTCGTTCACCAGCGCCAGGTCCTCCGGCGCGGGGCTAGCCGGCTTGCAGGCTTGCTCGGGCTCGGGTGTCGGGGGCGAGGGCTGCCAGCAAGTGGGGTGCGTCGATCAGGGTGTGGGTTGTGGGGTCGAGGAGGCGGGGGTGTAGTGCGTAGGCCTCTGCGCCTCGGCGGGGTGTGATGTCGGCTGCGACGACCGCGAGGAAGTCCGAGCTGGTGGCCGCGTCCGCGTCCCAGGTGCGGTCCGGTTCCAGCCGGGTGGTGACGCGGCGCGCGAAGTCCGCCAGGTCCTCACCCGCGCCCCGCCGGTAGCCGACCACCGACCCGTCTGCGCAGCGCACGGCGATCTCCTCGGATCGCGCGGCCGCGTGCCAGCAGCAGATCTCCCACAGGCTGACCCGGTCTCCCGACCCGTGGACCTCCTCCAGCGTCGCCGCCATCAGCCCGAGATGACCGCCGTACTTCGCGACGTTGTGACCGTACCCGGCCGCACCGAGGTTCACGTCGTACCAGCGCAGCTCCTTGGTGTGCAGGTCGACGCCGAACGGCAGCAGGATCTTCGCCGGCCCCGCGAGGTCGAACCGCTCCTCGACCGCCGCCGGATCGAACAACCCGGACGGCTGCCGCAACACCCCCACGAACCCGCGCTCCAACTCGTCGAACGGTACGTCGTTGTAGCTGAACACCACCGGCAGCACATACCGCCCGCCCACCCGCCGCACCGCCCGGAGATCCAGGTCCACGAACTCCGTCGACCCGTCCGGCCCCGGCGCGGACGTCAGGTCCCCCGAATGCACCAGCGCATCCTGGTCGAACCGCAGCCGCGTGTAGTCACACAGCCCGACGAACGCCCACTCCTCGTCAAACACCGCCACCGACAGATCCAGGTCGATCCGCCGCCCGCGCGGCTCCACCCAGTGCAGGAGCAACCGCAGCAACTCGTCCTGCGGGATCGGCACCGCACTCCCCCGCGTCATCCGCAGCAAGCTCGACGACGCGTTCCGCTCCGAACCGGGCGCGGCCAGCCGCGACAGCTCCTCGTCCAGGAACACCCGCCGCCACCGCGGCAGCTCCGTTGCCCGCCGCAACATTTCCCCGACGAGTACGCCGGCCAACTCGGCGGCCAGCGCCGCAGGCAGCGGCTCCCGCTCGTCCACGCGCGTCCAGATCCGCGCCGTCCCGCCGCGTGGGAAGAACAGCCGCAGATCCCCGGGCGGCGTGCGGACCTGCCCGAGCGCAGCGGTGATCACGGTCGGCGCCACGTCCGACACCGCGGTCACCAGCGCGTCCACGAGCATCGGATGCTGCTCCGGCGGCAGCGCCCGCGCCAGCTGCACGAGACGACGTACCAACTCGCCCGGACGCTGACTCAGCAGATCCAGCGCCTGCTCCGGGCGGCCGTCGGCGAAGGCGCGCTCGACCCGCGAGCTGTACGTGTTCATCACCAGTCGCCCGGCCTCCACCCGCACCAGCGGATGCCGCGACGCCTCGCCCGCCACCGCCCTGCCCGCCGGGGTCCCGAGGTCGAGATCGGTCCGCCGCAGGATCGCGAACGCCAGCGCGGCGACCGGGAACCGGGTCGCGAACTCGAACGGATGCAGGTTCTCCCCGATCCGCTTCCAAGCCCGCTCGTGGCGGAGCATGTCCTCGACCAGCGTCTCGACCGGCAGCCGGTCGAGCCGCCGCAGCACGAGCCGCCGCGTTGCCCGCGGCAACGACTTCCGCCGGGCCGGCGCGGTCCGCAGCCCCGGATCGGCGTCCATCAGCGCGTACACCAGCCGCAGTACGTCGGTCGCGGTGTCCGCGCGATCGATCAGCTCAGGCTGGTCGGCCAGGAAATGCGCGAGCACCAGCGCCCGCGTCTCCCGCACCGGGACGTCCTCGGGAAGCCAAGCCGGTACGGCGTCGTCGAGCAGCAGTCGCAGGTCCGCGCGATCCGAGGCCGACAGCGGCGCGCGCCGCGCCAGCAGCGCCTCCACGGTCTGGCGAACCGAATCAGCCGTGGCGAGCGCGAGCAGCCGCAACCGGTCCGAGCGAACGTGCGCAGGCTGCTCCTCGACGGCGGACGGCTTGAGGAACGGGTCCTTCGGGTCGATCCGCCGCAAGCACAGCGGGCACGCGCTGAAGTCGGAGCCGTCCCAGCAGGTACGGCACACCAGATGCGCGCACGGCGACACCGCATGCACGGCGGTCGTGTCACCGCAGAGCACACAAGGCTGGTCCGGCTCCTGCAGCAGCCGCGCGAAGACACGGTTCACGTAGAAGGTCTCGGTGTTGCCCGGCACGCTCTCCGGGAAACCGCGGAACAACGGCGTGTGCTCGGTGTCGAACCCGGATTCGGCGTCGAGCAGGTCGAGCAAGGCGCTGCCGAACCCGGCCAGCGCGGGCGCCGACAGCGAAGCGCAGTACCGATAGAGGCCGACCGAGAGCAGCAGGCCGCGCTGGATCAGGTCGGCCTGCAGCGCGGACAGGCCCGCCTGGATGGTCAGCGGGCGGCGCAGCCACTGCCAGGCCGACCGCCGGACCGGCGGCGTGAGGGCGGTGGCGTCGACGAGCCGGCGGCGGCGCAGCAGGACGGCGGCCCGCGGATCCACTGGTCGGTCCGGCATCGCGTCTCCCCACTGCGCGGCGTACTTGGCAGAAGCAGGCGCCAGGGGCGGAGAGCGGACGCGCTACTTGGCCTGGTGAAGGAGAAGGAAGCACGTCCAGGAGCCGCCCCTGGCACCGAGAACGCTATCGGGTCGCACCGACAGTTTCCGGCCGAGCCACGACACGAAGGCGCAGAGGAGGCCGGACAAAGAAGAGCTCCGGTGGCAGGGTCGGGGCCGCCCCGCCCAGACCCCGCCACCGGAGATCTCCAGAGTAGAACCTTCCTCCAAAGAGCGCGCCACCGGGGCCCCCGATCTGGCACTGATGAGTCGCGAAAGGTGGCGAAGGACACGGCCTCGAACACGCTCGGGAGGTGTCGGACCACGGATAGTGGTTAACGTCGTAGGTATGTCGGTCGGGGTGGTGGAGCGGGCGCGGTGGCGGGACGTTTTCGGGCACTCGGAGTTCCGGGCGTTGTTCGTCGCCGGGATCCTGTCCGTCGCCGGCGACCAGCTCGCACGCGTCGCCCTGTCGGTGCTGGTGTTCGACCGGACCGCGTCCGCCGGGCTGACGGCGCTCACCTACGCGCTGACCTACGTCCCGGACCTGGTGTTCGGGCCGTTGCTGGCCGGGTTCGCCGACCGGTACCCGCGCCGCCGGGTGATGATCGTCACCGACCTCGTGAGGGCGATTCTCGTTGCCTGTATGGCGATCCAGGCACTGCCGCTGCTGGTGGTGATTCTGTTGCTGGTCGCGCTGCAGGCCTTCGGCTCGCCGTTCAACGCGGCCCGCGGTGCGACGCTGCCTGCTGTACTCCCGGGCGATCACTACGTGCTCGGCAAGGCTGCGAACGACATGGTTGTGCAGTTCAGCCAGGTGCTCGGCTTCGGGCTCGGCGGCGCTGTCGTGGTCGCGGTCGGCACGTCCGGAGGCCTGCTGCTCGACGCCGGGACCTTCGTTCTGTCGGCCCTTCTGATCGCAGTCGGCGTCCACCACCGCCCGGCGCCGACAAGTGGCACTGATGCGCCATCGGAGAGCTACCTGAGCAACCTGACCGCAGGCCTCTCGCTGGTCGCCCGTACGCCGAAACTCCGGACGCTGGTGCTGCTGGCGACGATTGCCGGCTTCTACGTGACGGTGGAAGCTCTCGCGGTTCCGTACGCCCACGACATCGGCGAAGGCGCCACGACCGCAGGGCTCTTGCTGGCCGCCAGCCCGGCCGGCTGCGTGGTGGGCATGTGGCTGATCACGCTGTGGACCCCTGAGCGGCGGCTGAAGCTGCTCGGCCCGCTGGCCGTGGCCGCCTGTCTTCCACTGGTGTTCTGTGCGTTCCAGCCGGGACCTGTCGTGACCTTCTGTCTGTGGGCGATCTCCGGCGCCGCGTCGGCGTACCACCTGCCGACCAGCGCGGCGTTCGTCCAGGCGGTGCCCGACCACCAGCGCGGGCAGGCCTTCGGGGTCGCGGGGACCGCGCTGAAGGGCAGTCAGGGCCTCGGAATTCTGCTGGCCGGCGTCCTCGCCGGGCCATTCGGCGCACCGGGCGCAGTTGCTGTGATGGGTGCCGCCGGGACATTGCTGGCGGCTGCGGCGGGCGCGGCCTGGGCGCGCGCCCGCCGAAACGGCGACGATTCTGCGGAAATCACGGTAGGGTAAATATCCGGACCGTCGGGTTTAGCCTGCGAAGTACTGCTCCGGAATGTAAGAGAAAGGTAAAGATCTACCTTTCGTCACCAATCGTTGCCGTCTTTGGCGGCGGTCGGCGCGAACCAGTCGTTCCCGCCGCGGAGCCAGTCGTTACCGCCCCCGGCGAACCAGTCGTTACCGCCGGTGAACCAGTCGTTCCCCCCATGGAACCAGTCGTTGCCGCCGGTGAACCAGTCGTTGCCGGTGCCGCTGACGCGCGCTGACTTCTGCATGATTTCGACCCTTCTTGGAGTGCCCAACTGGTGGAATGCCCCGGACGCCGGCGTGACCTGCCGTGAACGGACCGTTACGATGTACGTATAAACCGCTCAGGTCGACCGCGTGTGAGGCTCATGATGATTCTGATCGGTCGGAGCAACTGGGTGCCACCCCGGCAATGGAAGCTCTGGTCGTTGCCGAGGACCGCATTGGCTTATGTGCTCGCGGTGGATTTCATTGCGGTGACGATTACCACACTCGCGGTCCGCAGTACGGCGACCGGCCCGAATTCCGGCGTCCGGCACGAGGAGTGGGTGGCGTTCGTCGTGCTGGCCGTGGCCTCGACGCTGCACCTGGAGTGCGCCCGCGGGATCGAGCGCCGCCGGGAGATGGCCGCCAACACCTCTCCGCACACGAACCTGAAGTGCCTGTGGATCTTCGCGGCCCTGCTCCTGCTGCCGCTGTCGCTGGTGATCCCGCTGGTCGTCCTCGCCTACACCTACTCCTGGTTCCGCGTGTACGGCCGGACTGTTGCGCACCGCAAGGTGTTCTCTACGTCGACCTACATCCTGGCCAGTGCTGCAGCGGCCGCAGTACTGCGTGCCGGTGGTCTGCTGGACGCTCCGCGCGTGCCGACGAGCTTCTGGACGTTGCTGGTCGTCCTGGCCGCAGGTGCTACCTGGTGGCTGGTGAACTACGCCCTGGTGATCGGGGCGATCATGCTGTCCAGTCCGGAAGCCACCGCGCGTGAGGCGCTCGGTGAGCTGTCGGACCAGCTGGTTGTCTGCGCGGGCCTTGGGCTGGGTGTGGCGATCGCCGCCGTGCAGATGTCGTACCCGTGGGTCGTTCCGGTGCTCATGGTGACGGTGCTCGCGCTGCACCGGGACCTGCTGCTTCCGCAGTACCAGCGGGCCGCAGGTGTCGATGACAAGACCGGCCTGGCCACGTCGTCGTACTGGGCGAGCGCAGTCCCGGCGGAGCTGGCCCGCGCCGACACACTGCGCAGTACGGTCGGCCTGCTGATGCTGGACCTGGACAGGTTCAAGGAGATCAACGACACGTACGGACACCCCGCTGGTGACGAGGCGCTCCGTGCGGTCGGCGAGTCGATCCGCGCAGAGGTCCGGAACGGCGACCTGGTCGCCCGCGTCGGTGGCGACGAGCTGGCCGTGCTGCTGCCGGGTGCGTTCGAGAGCGAGATCCTGGAGATCGCGGAGCGGATCCGGGCGCGGCTCGTGGACCTCACCGTCTCGGTCCCCACGGCCGACGGCGGTACGGCGAAACTCGACGGCGTGCCGGCTTCGTTCGGTGCGGCGGTCTACCCGGACGTCGCGAGCACCATGGACCAGCTCGTACTGGCCGCGGACGACGCACTGCTGACGGCCAAGCGGTCCGGGCGGAACCAGATCGTGGTCGCCCGCCCGAACCCGCCGGCCATCATCGACCATCACCCGGACGAAGCCGAGCACGACACCTCGGTCAACGACGGACGCTGATCTGCGCCTTCCCTCGCAGGGTGCGGCCCTCCAGGGCCCGGTGCGCGTCGGCCACGTGGTCGAGGTCGTACACCTTGTCGACGACCGGGACGAGATCGCCGGCGACAGCGCGGGCGATCACGTCGGCTCCCGTGACAGCCGTCGTCGTCGAGTCGGCGCGGAGGTCCATGATGCCCTTCACGGTGATGCCGCGGCGGGCGGCCTCGGCCGGGTCGATCCCCGCGAAGCCGCCGCTCGGGGCGCCATGGGCGGAGAACCAGCCACCGTCCTTCGTGGCGGTGAACGCGGCCGCGCCGAGCTCGCCGCCGGCGCCCTCGAACACGATGTCCGCGCCCTCACCGTTCGTTGCCTCGAGCACCGACTTCTCCCAGGACGGCTTGCTGTAGTCGATCAGTACGTCGGCGCCCTGGGCGCGGCTCAGCGCTAGCTTCTCCGCACCGCGCGCCGCCGCGATCACGCGCGCACCGGCGCGGTGCGCGAGCTGGATCAGGAGCAGGCCCATGCCGCCGGCCGAGGCGGTGACCAGGACGTCCTGACCGGTCATCGAGGGCGCGAGCTCCTCGAGCATCAGCGCGGTGAAACCGTCGCCGTACACCGCGACGGCGGTCTGCAGGTCGAGCCCGGCCGGTACCTCCACGGCGTCGGTGGTGGTCCTGGCCAGTTCGGCGTGGGCGCCGAAGTTCACGCCGCGGCCGACGACCGTCTTGCCGATCCAGGAACTCGGTACGCCGGGTCCGACCGCGCGAACCCGTCCGCCGAGGTTGCTGCCCGGCACGTACGGCGGCTCGACGTCGAAGAACTTCCCGTGGTTGCCGCGCCGGATCGCGGTCTCGACGAAGATGATGTCCGCCGTGTCGACCTCGACCAGCACCTCGCCGGCGGCGGGTTCAGGATCCGGGACGTCGCGGGTCTGGATGACGTCCGGCTCGCCGAACGCGGTTACTACTGCTGCACGCATAGTCGCTCTCTCTCAGTGCCTCCAACGGATGCTCCGAGCCTGCATCCTCAACTTTGGTTCAGGTCAAGCACGCCGACGCCTGACTGTCGGTGGCGCGGCGTACTGTGCGGGGCATGTTCGACGCCGTGTTCGTTCCTGCCGACCCGCCGCGCGCGGGCCGGCTGGCGCTGTACGGCGACCTGACCGAGGAGCCGGACGGCAGCGTCGAGCTGGTCCTCCCCCGCGGCGCCACGGTGCGCCGTACGACCGTTCCGGCCCGGCTGCTGACCATGCCGGAGGTCCTCGACCGCCTCACGAGCACGAACGGCGCTGACGAGCCCGAAGCCGGGAGCTGGGCCGCGTGGCGCGCCGCCGGGCTCGCCGGGCTGGTGCTGATCGGACGCGGTCGGCTCGTGCCGGACCAGAGCCCGGAGGGGTACGGCGCTTGGCGGGTCGCGCCGCTCGATCCACTCGACCACGCCTGGCTGCGGAACCTCGGCGCCGCGCTCCCGCCGTACGGTCACGCGATCCCGATCGCAGGTAGTCGTCCGCTGCGACTGGTCGATCCGGAGCAGCTGGTCAGGGCGTTCTGGGACGCACTCGCCGACACCATTGTCCGCAGCCCAGCCGCAGCAGTCGCAGCTCGCCCCACCGCCGCCCCCTTCGCCGCAGCCGAACCCACCCAGCTCACCGGCCCGACAACTTGGCTGGACGAAACAGCTCTCGCGGAACAGGCCGGCACCCGTCTGGTCCTCCGCATCGAACCACCCGCCGACTCCCCCGATCCAGAAGGTTTTCGGGCAGTGCTTCAGCTGCGGAGCGGGGTGGATCCGAGCTTGCTGGTGGATGTCGCGGACATGTGGAACGCGCCTGCTGCCGTGCTGACCGCGCTGGGTGAGCGCGCGGAGACCGACCTGCTGCTGGGGCTGCGGCGCGGCGCGCGCGTCTGGCCGCCGCTCGGTGCGGCGCTTCGGGATGCGGCGCCGGAAGAGGTACCGATCGACGACGCGGCGCTCGAGGAGCTCGCCGAGGGGAGTGACGCGCTGGAAGGGGCGGGGATCGAGGTGCTCTGGCCGGCCGAGCTCTTCGCCGGTGAGCTCGCCCTCCGCGCGACCGTCGCCACTCCGACACCGGGCGCCGTCACCGGGCCAGACTTCAGCCTGCACGAGCTGGTGCAGTTCCGCTGGCAGCCGTCGCTCGACGGGCAGGACCTGACCGAGGCCGAGATCGCCGCGCTCGCGGAGGCCAAGCGCCCGATGATCCGGATGCGCGGTCGCTGGATCCGCGTCGACCGGGACGTCGTACGGCGACTCCGCAACGGCTCGGCCCGCACGCTCACCGGCGCCGAAGCGCTCGGCGCCGCGCTCACCGGCACGATCGATGTCGACGGCGAACTGGTCCCGTTCGAGGCCGACGGCTCATTGGCGCAGATGCTGGCCCGGCTGCGATCCTTTGAGGAACCGGCGCCGTTCAGCGATCCCGTCGGCCTCCGGGCGACGCTCCGCGACTACCAGCGCCGCGGCGTCGCGTGGATGGCGCAGCTCGCGCGCCTCGGCCTCGGCGGCTGCCTCGCCGACGACATGGGGCTCGGCAAGACCATCCAGGTGATCGCGCTGCACCTCGAGCTCAGCAACCGCGGCCCGACGGTCGTGGTCTGCCCGTCGACCCTCCTCGGCACCTGGGAGCGCGAGTTCGAGCGGTTCGCCCCCGACGTACCGATCCGCCGCTACCACGGCCCCGGCCGGACGCTCGGCGACCTCGCGCCCGACGAGGTCGTGCTCACGACGTACGGCGTCGTACGCCAGGACCACCGGCTGCTCGGCGAGATCGCGTGGGGCCTGGCCGTCGCGGACGAGGCGCAGCACGCGAAGAACCCGTTGTCCCGCACCGCCCGCGCGCTCAGGACGTTGCCGTCGGCAACCAGGATCGCGCTGACCGGCACCCCGGTGGAGAACCGGCTGTCCGAGCTGTGGTCGATCCTCGACTGGTCGGCGCCCGGGCTGCTCGGGACGCTGGACCGGTTCCGGCACGACGTCGCCGTACCGGTGGAGCGGTTCCACGACGAGGAGGCGACCGCGCGGCTCGCGCGCGTCACCCGGCCGTTCCTGCTGCGCCGGCGCAAGAGCGACCCCGGGATCGCCCCGGAGTTGCCGCGCAAGTCCGAGCGCGATGTCGTCGTACCGCTGACCACCGAGCAGGCCACGCTCTACCAGGCGGTCGCGAAAGAGACGCTCGCGAAGATCGAGTCCGCGGAGGGGATCGCGCGCCGCGGCCTGGTGCTCAGCCTGCTCACGCAGCTGAAGCAGGTGTGCAACCATCCGGCGCAGTTCCTCCACGAGCCCGGTCCGCTGGAGCGGCGCTCCGGGAAGCTCGCGGCGCTCGACGAGTTGCTCGACGTGATCCTGGCCGAGGGCGAGTCGGTGCTGATCTTCAGTCAGTACGTCGAGATGTGCCGGCTGATCGAGGCGCATCTGGCGGCGCGGCAGGTCCGGACGCTGTTCCTGCACGGCGGCATCGGCGTGCGGAAACGGGAGCAGTTGGTCGAGGAGTTCCAGTCGGGTGCGGCGCAGGTCTTCCTGCTGTCGTTGAAGGCGGGCGGTGTCGGGCTGACGCTGACCCGGGCCACCCACGTGGTGCACTACGACCGCTGGTGGAACCCGGCGGTCGAGGACCAGGCCACGGACCGCGCGTACCGGATCGGCCAGGATCGGCCGGTGCAGGTGCATAGGCTCGTCACGGAGAACACGCTGGAGGACCGGATCGCGACGGTGATCAACGCCAAGCGCGATCTCGCGGACGCCGTCGTCGGGTCGGGCGAGGCGTGGCTGAGCGAGCTGTCCGACGCGGAGCTGACCGAACTCGTCGAGCTGTCGACCGGGCCCGTGCGATCCGGGTCGGCGAGTGCGTACAACCCTTCTGCTGTTGGGAAATCCGATGGCTGACGACGATCGCGTGCCGTGGCAGGTCTGGCGGCGGAAGGGTGAGGACGCGGGGCTGCCTGCTGCGAAGGGACCGGGCAGCCGGCGGTCGTTCGGCGCGACGTGGTGGGGCAGGGCGTGGCTGGAGGCGCTGGAGCAGCGTGCCCGGCTCGATCCGGGGCGGTTGTCGCGCGGGCGTTCGTACGCGCGCCGCGGCAGCGTGCTCGAGCTGACCGTCAGCCCGGGCGCGGTCGAGGCGGTGGTGCAGGGCAGCCGCGTCACGCCGTACCAGGTGACCGTCCGGATCCGCGCGTTCTCCTCGCAGGAATGGTCCTCGGTACTCGACGTTGTCTCAGCGCAGATCGGGCGGGTCGCGGCGCTGCTCGACGGGGAGCTGCCGCCGGAGGTCGTGGACGACGTACGGGCGGCCGGGCTGGACCTGCTGCCCGGCGCGGGCGAGGTGCTGACGAACTGCAGCTGCCCGGATTTCGCCGTACCGTGCAAGCATTCCGCGGCTGTTTGCTATCTGGTGGCGGATGCGCTGGACGACGACCCGTTCGCGCTGCTGCTCCTCCGCGGGCGCCGCAAGGACGAACTACTCGCTGCGCTCCGTTCGCGCCGTGGCGGCAACCGCACGGCTATCGCCCCGCCGCGCACTCCCCCGCCGCCGGGCATCCCCGCGATCGCCGCGTTCGCACGCACAGTGGTCCCGGCTGTCCCCACGCCACCCCGGCCGCTCAACGCACCCGGCGTACCGGCGGCGGTCAAGGTCCTCGACCCACCGCGCGCGTCCGGCATCGAGGTCCGCGACCTGGTCGCGCTGGCCACCGACGCGGCCCGCCGCGCCTGGTCCCTCGCCTCGGGCGACCCCTATCTGTCCCTCACCTTCGAACAGGACCTGGCCCGCCGGGCCGCCGACCTCCTCGGTACGCCGGACCTCGCCGACCTCGCGCACCGCGCCGGCATCCCCGCCCGCCAACTCACCACCTGGGCCACCGCCTGGCGCCACGCCGGCGCAGGCGGCCTAGCCGTCACCATCGACGACCCGCACGAGGTAGATCCCGACCAACTGACCGACGCCGCCACAGCCCTCCCCCACGCCACCCTCGAAGCCAACCGCGTCACCACCGCCAAACTCCAACTCCGCCTGGGCAAGGACAACCTCTGGTACCGCTTCGACAACCACTTCAACGACTGGACCCTCACCCGCCCGCCCTCCCCCGACCCCCAGGACCTCCTCTGACAAGAGGTCAGCTGATGCCCGGACGCCTAGGCGCGGCGGCGTAGTGAGGTGTGGGTTTCGAGGGCTGTGATCAGGTGGTCGGCGATCTTGGCGTGGCCGGCGACTGTCGGGTGGACGAGGTCGGTGCAGTCGTCCTCGGTGATCCAGCCGGTGGAGTCGATGCAGACGAGGTTGGCGTCGTCGAGTGTTTTCACCGCGGCCTGGATGGTGTCCGCGTGCTTCCCGTTGAACGGGGTCAGCGCCACGATCCGCGTCGACGGGTACGCCGTACGGACGCGGCGCACGTACCCGGCGTACTCCTCGATCTCCAGGGTCGGGTCGTTCACGCCGAGGTTGATCACCACGACGTCGGACGGCTCGACCCGCTCGGCCGGCGAGCCCGCGAAGTTCCAGCCGAACGAGTCCACGCCCGCCGGCACCTCCCCGTTCCCCGGCTTGCTGATCCCCTGGCTCCCGAACCCGACCTGGTACGACGTCGCGCCGAACGCGCGCGCGGTGAGATACGCGTACGACGCCGTACCGTCCGCGCCTTCCGACTCCGGGTGGTCGCTCAACGCGAGCACGCCCTGGGTGATCGAATCGCCGTAGAACTCCAGCCGCGGACCACCCGGACGCCCGCTCAGCCGCAGCCGCGTCTTCAGGTCGAGCACCAGCCCGGCGAACACGACCGCGCATTCGAACGGCGGGTTCCACCGGTTGACGTGCTCGTTGACGTCCTTGACCACGACCTCGACCTGGTGCCGGCCGTCGGGCGCCTCGAGCTCGATGACCGGCCCCTCGATCAGGTGCAGGGCCGGCTCGCCGTCGTCGACCGTGATCCACAGGTGCGGCGGGACCGTGAGCCCGTCGGTGTCGAAGAGCAGCTGCACCCGCTCACCGGCGTACGAGAACGAGAACCGCGAACCCGAGTTGACGGTGATCGCCACGCCGGGCTGCTGTCCCCACTGTCCTTCCAGGACGATGCGCGGATCCGACGGGGCGACGACCTCGCCTGGCTCGAACGGCACGGCTGCTCCTTCTGCTCGGGGTGCGGGTCTCATTCTGCCGGGTCACCAGCCTTCCTTCCGAGCCCGTGCCTCGAACAGCAGGATCCCGGCGGACAGCGCCACGTTCAGCGAGTCCGCCTGGCCGAGCATCGGGATCGACACCGCGTCGAACCCCTCGTCGTGCCACGCCCGCGACAGCCCCTCGCCCTCCGACCCGACCACGAACGCGGTCGGACCGTCGTACCGCGGTACGCGATAAGTACCGGTCGCCGCCGGGTCGGCGAGGTGGACGCGGAACCGGTGGCTCCGCAACCACGCCGCGGCGGCCGGCACGTCGTCGAACTCCACGATCGGCGTCGAGAGCACGGTGCCGCGGCTGGCGGAGTACACAGCCGGATGCGTCGGGCGGGCGCGCCGGCTGGTCAGTACCAGGCAGTCGGCCTTGACCGCGTCCGCCGTACGGATCAGGGTCCCGAGGTTGCCGGCGTACTCGACGCCGTCGGCGACGAGTACCAGGGACTGGCTGGTGAAGCGCAGCGCCTGCGGCCGCCATTCCGGGACCCGGGCGATCGAGATCAGGCCGTCGGAGCGGGTCTTGCGGGACAGTCGGCCGAGCAGCTTCTCCGAGATCCGGTACACCTCCCCGGCGCGCTCGGCGATCCGCCGTACATCGGTCGTGCCCGCCTCCGGGCACCAGAAGAAGGTCTCGATCGTGGCGGTCGTGGTGAGCAGGCGGTCGTGTTCCCAGGTGCCTTCGACCATGATCCGGCCGGGCGAACCGTCCTTGCGCAGCGCCAGCAGGTCACGGACACGGGGGTGTTGCGCGCCGATCGGGCGGGCAAAGGGGTGCACAGTCATGTGCGGGCTCCGAACGGAGAGAATCAGCAAGCGCGCCGGGGACCAACGGTCCGCTCCGGCGGGGCGACAGCCGCGGAGCTCTCGGACTCCGCGGGTGCCGTGGTACTGACGCGGCCTTCCCGACCGCGTCAGCCAAGGATTCTCATCACATCTCGGATGGTAGGCAGCGGGGGATCCGCCGTCATCCGGTTTTCCACAGGCCGGTGGCGGGCGAGTTTTGGTCTGTCGGTGCGGGTGGTTAGAGTCCTTTTCTCTTGGCTTTGCTATCACCCGGGAGGGAGTGCGGATGGACGCGACGTTGCTCGACGCCGAGGCCGAGGCGGCGGTGCTGCGCGTCTACCGTCAGGTGTTCGCCGTGCTCGCCCGCGAGGCCGGCGCGATGATCGTCGACCCCGACCTGCTGGACGTCGACCAGGCGATCCTGGACGCGTTCGCCGAGGCGGGCAGCGACGGCCTGACCGTCGAGCAGGCCACCCTCGCCTGCCGGGCGTACCCGCACGACGTGATCGTCCGCCGCTTCGACGTCCTCCGGCAGTACGGCGCGATCACCAAACTCGTCGACCGGCCGAACGAGTTGCGCCACCGCGCCGCGTTCGCGCCGTACGTGATGCTGATGTTCCTGCGCCGGATGTCGGTGCAGGGCGGCCAGGCGGAGCTGCACCAGCTGCTCACCCTCGAGGCGCACAGTGTCAGCGACCCGCAGGCGACCGCCGACGACGGCCGGGCGTCGATCGAGCGACTGACCAAGGTCTTCCGGCTGCTCGGCAACGAGCTGGCGATCCTGGTCTCGACCAGCACGACGGCGCAGCTGCGGGAGAACGCCCAGCTCGCGTGGGGCAACGAGCGGCTGATCGAGCAGGCCGAGGTGGTGCATCGGCTGGTCCTCGGCCGCTGGCCGACGCTGCATCGCGACTGTACGTCGCTCCGGATGGCGCTGGCGGCGTACGCCGACGCGGTCCAGCTCGCCGCCGGACGGCTGGTCGAGCGCGCGGGGACGACGCGAGCGCTGGGGTTGCTCCCGATCGAGACGTGGCTGACCTTTGCGCGGAGCAGCGAGCCGGAGACGCTGGCCGCCGTACTCGACGGGCTGCTGTTCGACGCCGCCGCGCCGGACTTCTCCGCGCAGACGCTGGTCGAGGCGGTGGAAACGGGCCGCCGCAGCGGGACCGCCCGGATGGCGCCGCCGCGTCCGACCGCGGACGTGGACGCGCCCGAGTCGGCCGCGGCGACGGACCGCGAGGACCTGCGCGCGGAGGCGGAGCGGGTCCTGGCCGGACGCTCGTCGGTCGACATCGTCGAGGTCGTCGACGAGGCAGGCGACTGGCTCACGGCCCGCCGCGTCCTCGCCGAGCTGACAGCGGCCCACCTGCACGACGAACTGGACTACGAACTGGTGTGGTCCGACGGAATGCGAATCGCCCCAACCTCCGGCACGCCGTGGGCGACCGAGGGCGTATTCCGCCGGGTGACCCGATGAGCACCGAGGCTGTTGAGCGGCGGTTGTACAACGCGCTCTGGTGGGCGAAGGTGCAGTCTGCCGGTCCGCTCGAGGTGGATCCGGAGACGCCTGCGGTCGCCGGGCTCACCCGCGCCGCGTCGCCGGACGGCTCGGCGGTGTGGCTGGTGCCGACGCTGCCATCCGGTGCCGGGCACGGGGTGCTCGACGAGCTCGGCGCTCCCCCGGTCGCTGTCGAGCAGCCGAACGAGACGGCGCGTGTGCTCGCGATCTGTGTAGCCTGCTGCTGGACGGACCGCAGCGGACCCGCCTGGCCCGGGGCGACCGGGACGCTCGCACAAGTCAGGTCCGTGTACGCCGGGATGCGCGGCCGGCCCGAGCAGTCGAGCGACCTCACCCTGATCATCGGCAGCCTCCGCCGCCTGCACGCCACCCACTGGCTCCGCTGGGACGAGAAGGCCGGCGAGGTCCGCCTAGGCCCCCGCGTCATCACCTGGTCCCCCGCCGACCTCTCCACCCTCCGCGACCTCTGCCGCCACCTCCCCGACCCACCACCAGCCGTCCTCTCGACGCAACCGGCGCCGGTCGACGACGAGCAGCTGGAGGTGTCGGATGAGTGAGCAGCATGCGTTGTTCGATCCGTTGTTGCAGGATCTCAGTGATCGGTCGCGGGATGAGGTGCTTGCTGCGTTCAGTGCGGTGCAGTACGCCGCGCACCCGGTCGCCGAAGTACAACTGGCCGGCCTTCGCGACGTGACCCTGCGCCGTCAGGTGCAGCGGATGCTCAAGCTCATCGGCCGTACGCTCGTGCACGTCGACGGCACCCACTGGACCGCCGGGTACGACGACGACATCGCCGCGAGCCTCGCCGCCCAGGGATGGCAGCCGCTGTCCGCCGTCGACCGCGCGGTGCTGGTGCTCGTACTGATCCATTCGGTCGCCATCCCGCGCAGCGAAGGCATCCTCACCGGCGACTCCTGGAAGTCCGCGCGACCGACCACGGTCGACGAGCTGCGCACCACCCGGATCAGCGGCGAGGAGCGCCGCCTCGCCCTGCAGCGCCTGCGCGCCGCCGGACTGATCCAGCTGTCCGGCGACCATTCGGGCGGACCGTCGTACATCCCCGGCCCGCAGCTGCAACGACTGACACCAGCCGCGCGCCGCCGTCTGCAGGACCAGTTGATCCTCGCCGCCGCCCCGGCCAGCCCGATCGCCGAAGCCATCCGCGCCCGAAACGGGGCCCCAGCCAGCACCACGCCAGCCAGCACCACCACGCCAGCCAGCGCTACCACGGGAGATGAAGCATGAGCGCACCTTCTGAGGACGGGCCGTTCGACATCCTCGGGTCCAAGGTGTTGCTCGGTGTGCAGGTCGTCGACCTGTCGCGCCTGTCGACGCACCCGATCCCGATGATCGGCCGCGGCCTGATCACGGTCGCCGGCCAGGGCCCCACCGACTCGAACGGCGCCGGCAAGTCGTCCTGGATCGCCGCGCTCAGCCTGCTGCACGCCGACGACCAGTGGCGGCTGACCAGCGGCGCGCCCGGCGCGGCCGAGCTGCTGTTCACCGCCGAGGCGGCCGGCCAGGAAGGCAACTGGTCGAACGTCGACCGCGGCTACATCGTCGGCGTCTTCTCCGACCCCGACCTGACCGACCTCGACGAGATCGAGGCCGCCGCGATCACCGTCTGGATCCGCATCAACCGCAAGGCGTCGTACCTCGATCTGCGCTGGAAACAGGGCTTGCACATCCCGTACGGCGCGACCGAGGCCGAGCGCGCGGCCGGCGCCGACGCGCTGTGGGCCGCCCTCCCGCACTCGAACGGCCGTACCGACTTCCACGCCAACAAGCTGTCCCAGGTGCTGTACGGCGGACAGGTCCGCTGCGTCTCGTTCCTGTCGACGTCCGTGCGCTCCAGCCCGACCGCGAACCTGCTCGCCGAACCGCTCAACGAGCTCGGCCCGGCCCGGATCTTCAACGCGATCGCCACGCTCACCGGCCTCGACCACGAACTCGAACAGGAGCAGGCGCACCGCAGCGCAGAGCACACCCAGCGCGAGGCGACCAAGCAGGCGTCCGCCGACCTGCAGCGCTGGGAACAGGAGATGGCGACGGTCGAGGCCGGCATCCTGCAGCGCGCCGCCGCGCGTGAGGCGCTCGCCGCCGCCAAGGAGTCGTGGCAGGCGCGGAACGCGCGGCACCTGCTCGACGGCTCCGCGCGGAACGCCGAGATCGTCCAGGAGCTGGCCGGCCTCGCCGAACGGGTCGCCGAGCAGGAGGCCCGCAAGGAAGCGATCGAGGCCGAGATCGATGCCTTCGGCAACGAGGAGAACCTGCTGCGGGACGTCCAGCTGACCCGCCAGGAGCGGGACAAGCTGGACGCGCGCGACCGCGAGCTCGATCTCGCGCAGCGCTCGGTCCGGGAGCAGTTGGAGCGGCTCGGCCAGGAGCATCGCAGGCTGCTCGACGCAGGCCGCTCCGCCGACGGTCGCGATCTGGCCGCGGCGGCCGAGGAGCAGGCCGAGGCGCGCGCCGTACTCGAGGAGCACATCGGCCGCGATCACGCCGCCCGTTCCGCGGTCGACCACGCGACCGCCGAGCTGCGCGAGGCCGAGAGCGGCCAGACGGTCTCGGCGCCGCAGCAGCAGGTCCTGGAGAACGCCGGGATCGAGTGCGGCGCGCTCACCGACATCACCGAGCTGGCCGAGTCCGAGCGCGCTGAGTGGGAGCCGCGCCTGGCGCCGTACCGGGAGGCCGTCGTCATCGATGCCGGTGACGCGCAGCTCGCGTCGACCGCGCTCGCCGACGCCGGGTACGCCGGATTCCTGCTGGTGCTGGCGAACCGCCCCGGTGCGAAGGCGTCAAAGAAGCGGGGCCCGCAGTCGGCGGACAAGCGCTTCGTACTCGACGGGTTCTTCGCGGCGATCGGCGAGCGGGCGACCAAGGACAGCATCGACGACGCCGCCGGTGTCGTCGCGGTCGGGCAGTTCGACGAGCCGATCACCGGCCGGACCGCGCGGATCGAGGCCGCCCGGCGCCGGCTGGAGGCCGCGGTCGAGGCACGCGCCGAGGCGGCCGCCGCGCTCGAGCAGGCGCGCTCGCGGGTCGAACAGGCAGAGCGTCGTACGGCGGCCGCCCGCGCGCTCGCCGACGCGGAGTCGGTGCAGGAGCAGATCCTCGCGCTCCGGGAGACCGTCGACCGGCACGAGACCGATCGCGACTCGCTCGCCCCGCAACTGCAGGCCGCGAAGGAGTCCGCGGAGGCCGCCGCCGGGCAGCAACTCGTCCGCGACGAACGCCTGAAGAACCTGGAAGCGACCCGTCGCGACCACGACCGCGTCCTCGACGACCTGACCGGTCGCAAGCTGGCGCTGTGCGAGGAGCAGACCACGCTCGACCTCGCGGGTCGGGCGGCCGCGTGGGGCGGCACGCCGGAGGACGCGGAGGCGTTCCTCGTCGAGCTGCCCGACGACGCGCAACGCCGTACGATCGCCGACTGGAACCACCAGGCCTGCACGCAGCTCGACGACGTCATCCGCCGCTGCTTCCCGAACGCCCGCTCCCGCGAGGAGATCCCGACCGAGCTGTGGGAGATCCTCAACGGCCCGGACGGCTGGACGAACGGCACGCTCGGCGACCGCGTCGGTCTGGTCCCGGCGCTGCACCGGACGCTGAGCAGCCACTTGGCCCAGCACGAGACGTTCGACAGCCTGCAGCAACAGCAGATCGCCAGCCAGCGCGCCGAGCGGAACGCCGCGCTCGAGCGTGCCCGCGAAGGCCTCGCCGAGGCGGAGAGCACCGCCCGCGCGCACCGCGCGTCGCTTGCCGACGGCATCAAAGCGCGGCTGCGGCTGGTGTCGCAGGAGTTCGACAGGCTCGACCAGCAGTACGGCGGGTACGGCGCGAAGCTCGAGTTCCCGGAGCCCGATCCGCCGGCCGAGCCCGACAAGCCGTGGCGCTGGACGGTCACGCCGAAGTGGCGCCGCTCCGAGGGCGGTCCGTTCTCCGCGTTCAACGTGAAGGGCAACACCGCCCAGATGGACGAGAAGGCGGTGAAGCTGGTGTGCGCGGCGGCCCTGGCCGGCGGCTCGGACCGTCCGCTGCTCCTGATCCTCGACGAGCTCGGGCGGAACCTCGGTTCCCAGCACCGGCGCGAGGCTGTGGCGCTGTTCGAGCAGATCGGCCGCGACCGGAACATCACGGTGATCGGCGCGCTCCAGGACGACATGGAGCGGTACGCGCTCGCCTCGTCCCGGCTGTACGTCAAGCTCCGGCGCAGCTCGGACACCATGCCGTACAACCAGGCGCCCGTGGTGAAGGGCAACGAGGACAACGCGGCCCGCGTGGAGCTGCTCCGCGAGTGGATGACGTCGTACCGCGGGTCGACGCCTACGCTCGAGCTGGCGTCGCCGACCCTCACGTAGTCCGACAATTTCCGACAGAAACAATCACACGAGGTCTTGACCTCGACGCGACGGACCGCATACTCACGAGTGAGAGCGCTCTCTTCCTACCGCCCCAGGGAGAACCACATGCTGACGCGACTCCGCTGTGTGCTGCTGCTGACCACCGTCCTCGCCCTCCTGCTGACACCACTCACGGCGACGGCGTTCACACCGAAGCCGCCACCGTTGACCACGCCGTGGACGAACCAGGTGTCGGTCAGCAATCCGCTCCCGGAGTACCCGCGGCCGCAGCTGACCCGGACCGAATGGCAGAGCCTCAACGGGGTCTGGCAGTTCGCGCCGGCGAACAACCTCGACACCCCGCCGACCGGAACCTTGCCCGAAGAAGTCCTCGTCCCGTACCCGATCGAGTCCGCGCTCTCCGGCATCCAGCGCCACGAGAACCGGATGTACTACAAGCGGACCTTCACCGTCCCCGCCGCCTGGTCCGGCCGCCGCGTGCAACTGAACTTCGGCGCGGTGATGTGGCAGTCGAAGGTCTGGGTCAACGGCGTCCTGCTCGGCACCCACGAGGGCGGGTACGACGCCTTCTCGTACGACGTCACGGCGGCGCTGCGGGCCGGCAGCAACGACATCGTCGTCGGGGTCTGGGCGCCGGTCGACACCGAGGACATCCCGCTCGGCAAGCAGCGACTCAACCGCGGCGGCATCTGGTACTCCCCGTCGTCCGGCATCTGGCAGACCGTCTGGCTGGAGCCGACCGCGCCGGCCTGGATCACCCGGCTGGACACGATCCCCAACGTCGCGGCCGGCGGACTCGATCTCACGGTGCGCGCGTCCGCGGCCGGGCAGCCGGTCCGCGCCCAGGTGCTGTCCGGCGGCCAGATCGTCGGCGAGGCGTCGGGCGTCAGCGGGACGCCGTTCCGGATCGCCGTACCGAATGCGCGGCTGTGGTCGCCCGACGATCCGTTCCTGTACGACCTGCGCGTGACAATGGGCAGCGACACGGTCGGCGGGTACTTCGGGATGCGCTCCGTGGGCAAGGCGATGCTCGGCGGCTTCCTGCGGCCGACGCTGAACGGCAAGTTCGTCTACGCGCTCGGCACGCTGGATCAGGGGTACTGGCCCGACGGTCTCTACACCGCGCCGACGGACGAGGCCCTGCGGTTCGACCTCGAGCAGCAGAAGGCGCTCGGGTTCAACATGGTCCGCAAGCACATCAAGGTGGAGCCGGCGCGCTGGTTCTACTGGGCGGACCGGCTTGGGCTGATGGTGTGGCAGGACATGCCGTCGTTGGTTGCCGGCCGCAATGCCTCCGCCGCCGGCGAGGCGCGGTACGAGACCGAACTGCGCCGGATGGTCGAGAACCACAAGCAGATCACGTCGATCGTGCAGTGGATCCCGTTCAACGAGGGCTGGGGCGAGTTCCAGGCCGGGCGGATCGCGGACCTGGTCAAGAGCCTCGACCCGAGCCGCCTGGTCAACCACAACTCCGGGTCGAACTGCTGCGACTCCGATCCGGATCCCGGCAACGGCGACGTCATCGACGACCACCTGTACGTCGGCCCCGGAGTGACGCGGGCGCCGTCGGCGACCCGCGTGCTGCAGCTCGGTGAGTACGGCGGCCTCGGCCTGCACGTGCCCGGTCACGAGTGGCCGAGCGGCAACAGCTTCGCCTACGAGATGCTGCCGACGAGCGACGCGTTGACGACGCGCTACGTGCAGATCACCAGCCAACTGCCCGAGCTGATCAACGGTACCGGGCTGTCCGGCTCGGTCTACACCGAGCCGACCGATGTCGAGGACGAGATCAACGGCTTCTTCACCTACGACCGCCAGGTGCGGAAGATGGACTTCGCGCGGGTGCGGGCCGCACATCAGCAGGTGCTAGCGGCCGCCAACGGCACGGCGCTGCCGACCGGCAAGCTGGTGTCGTTCCGCGTGACGACGCCGGGCTACACGGACAGGTACCTGCGGCACGTCAACGGGGTGGTCAACACCGAGGTGGTCGACGGCGGCAGCAGCCAGACGCTCAAGCAGGATGCGACGTACTGGGTCCGGCCAGGGCTGTCCGACAGCAGCTGCTACTCCTTCGAGTCACGCAACTTCCCCGGCCAGTACCTCCGGCAGCGAGATCTCCGTGTCTACAAAGAGGCCAATCCCGTTGCGGCCGACGCCACCTTCTGCAGCCGTCCAGGCCTGAGCGGCGGCGGTACTTCGTTGGAGTCGGCGGCACGGCCCGGGTACTACCTGCGGCATCGCAACGCCGAGGTCTGGCTGGACACCGACACCGGCGGCTCGTACCGCGACGACGCGACCTGGAACCTCGTCCCGGCCTGGTGGCGCAGCGGCGCGGACCTCGCCGTCGGGCAGGTCCGGACGTTCCGCGTCACCACCGCCGGCTACACGAACCGGGTACTGCGGCATCGCGACGGCCTGGCCCGCACGGACGTAATCGACGCCAACTCGTCGCTGACGGATCGGCAGGACGCCAGCTTCATGATCCGGCCCGGGCTGGCCGAGAGCAGCTGCTACTCGCTCGAGTCCGTCAACTTCCCAGGGCAGTACCTGCGGCACAGCAACTACCGGCTGCAGAAGGCGTCCAACGACGGCACTGACACGTTCCGCAAGGACGCCACGTTCTGCGCACAACCACCACGGGCAGGTGGAGCTGGCAACGTTTCGCTGCAGTCGATCAACTATCCGGCGTACTACGTCCGGCACGCGAATGAGCTGGTCTACATCGCAACCGTCGGCGGAGCCAACGCCTGGGACGGCGGAGCGTCGTACGACGCCGACACGACGTGGGCGGATCAGCCCGGACTCGGAGGCTGACATGCGTGCTCTCCTGGCGGCGGCCCTGCTGTTGACGCCCGTGACTCCGGTAGATGCTCCCGCTGTGTCACGGCAGGAGGCAGCGGTGGTCTGCTCGGTCGCGTGCGACACCCTCGATCCTTCGAAGGCGCTGGAGGAGACGTTTCCCGTGCCCGAGAAGGTGATCAACGGGCGTCGCGTCGTACTGCATGTGTCCGGGAAGGACGCGATGGCGTGGGCCAGCATCGACGACGGGGCGACCAACGACTCGGTCTGGCTCGATCGCAGCTGGGACGGCGGCGCGACCTGGGAGGGTTTGCTCGGCAAGGCGTGGATCCCGGCAGGCTGGACCGGCACCCGCACGCTCATGTACAACCTCGCCGACCCGGCAGGTCATCGCCGCGGCCTGCTGCGCGCGTGCGGCGACGCGGCGGGCGTCGTATGCACGGACTGGTTCGATCCGATCGTCTGCGCCGCGGCCTGCGACGGCAGCACCGGACCGTCGGGCGACAACCAGCCGGTGCCGTCTACGACACTGTCGAACCGGCGGATATCCCTCCATGTCGACAACCGCGGCATGGCCTGGGGCACCATCGAGAACGGCACCGCCGGCGACGAGATCTGGCTCGACCGCTCCTGGAACGAGGGCGCGTCCTGGCCGGGCGGCTCATCCCTCGGCCGTACCAGCGTCGGCCCGGGCGCCGCGACAGCCGCGACCCGACTCTACGCGGTGGCCGATCCGTCGCTACGGCTGTACGGCGGAGCGGTGCGCTCGTGCGGGCGAGCCGTCGAAGGCCAGAACGGCAGCTGTACGGCGTGGGCGCGGCCGGCCACCGATCGCGTCGGTGCGGCCGCGGACGCGCTGATGTACTCGTACCAGCCGCACACCGCGTGGTGGTTGTCGAGTTGGTGGAACTCCGCGGTGGCCGTGACGACGTTGATGGACTATCAGCAACGGACTCGCCGTACGGACCTGCGCTGGATCGTGAACGAGGTGTTCGAGAAGAACCGCGGCGTGTTCCCGGCGGGCGAGAAGAGCGGTGACGCGCTGGAGGGGAACTTCATCAGCCGCGCGATCGACGACACCGCCTGGTGGGGCATCGCGTGGGTCGCGGCGTACGACCTGACCGGTGAGCGCAGGTACCTGGACATGGCGGTGACCATCGCGAACTACGTGCACGGGTACTGGGACACGAGCACGTGCGGCGGCGGGGTGTGGTGGGACCGCGAGCGCACGTACAAGAACGCGGTGACGAACGGCCTCTACATCCGGCTGACGGCGGCGCTGCACAACCGGCTGGCCGGCGACACCGTGTGGTTGCAGCGGGCAATGACGGGCTGGAACTGGTTCGTTGGCAGCGGGATGATCAACTCGTCGCAGCTGGTCAACGACGGTCTGACCGGGTCGTGCGCCAACAACGGGCAGACGGTGTGGACGTACAACCAGGGCCTGGCGATCGGCGGGGCGCTGGAGCTGTGGCGGGCGACCGGTGATCCCGCGCTGCTGTCGAGGGCTCGGCAGCTGGGTGACGCGGCGATAGCTTTGTTGAGCCCGGGCGGCGTTCTCACCGAGTCGTGTGATCCCTGCGACGACAACCAGAAGCAGTTCAAGGGCATCTTCATGCGGTACTTCATGGAGCTGGCCGACACGACGGGCGATACGTCGTACCGGACGTATGCCACGCGGCAGGCGGATTCCATCTGGCAGCACGGCCGCGACCCGCTGAACCGGCTCGGGCTGCGCTGGACCGGCGGCGGAGCGCGTGACTGGCGTACGCAGGCGAGCGCTCTCGGCGGCCTGCTCGCGGCGGTTCCCAGGAGCTGAGCTTGACACTTGTCCAGATTTCGATGCGTTATTACCAAAATCGGACCCCGGTGCAGACCTGAGACCCGAGGGTGCAGCAGACTGGGGCGGTGACGTTTCCGGAGAGCCGCCGTACCCGAGCCGGAACTCTGGTCAAGCGGTCGTACGACGGCGTACCGTCGCGTGCATCCGGTACCCCGTCCGGCCTCGCGTCGTCTCCGTCGAACCGGCCGCCTGAAGATCGGAGGGCGTGAATGGCATCCTGGCTGCTCCGCGCCCAATGGCCGCACCGTGACGAGACCGTCGAACACCGCGCACTCCGCGTCGGCCGCACCCTGACCGCGGTGGCGGTCGCCTTCCCCGAGGTCCACAACTGGACGCAGGACGAGCGCTGGGGGTACCACGTCCTCGAGGCCGACGGCTCCACGCCGCTGCAGGAGATGGTCGAGGCCACGACGAAGGTGCTCGCGAACGGCACGAGTACGACCCGGTTGCACCTGCAGAGCACCGGCGAGCTCCCGTGGCTGTTCGACCTGTCCATGGGCGGCACGATGACGACTGTCTCGGACCAGCTCACGCTGCACTGGAGCGACGAGGACGCGCTCCAGCAGTCGGAACGCTTCGCCCAGGTACTGCGCGCAGTCGTCACGATCTGGGAACCCCAGTGGGCCAGCATCGCCGACACCGAACTCGCGGCCGCGGCCGGGGTGTTCCGCCGGGGCATCCCGATGATGGGGTGGCTCACATACGTCCGCGGGATGGTGGCCGGTGCCCCCGGCATCGACATCACCCTCACCCCGTACGAACGCGGCACCCTCCTCCAAGCACCGGTCTCCCCCGTCGACCTGACCCCCGTCCACATCTGCGCCGCAGCCGCCCTGGTCGGAATAGCCCCCGAGCAATAACCAGCCCCACAGACCAGACTCCCGGGGACCACCTAGGCCGGGGACCACTTAGCCCGGGGAACCAGCTAGCTCAGGGAACCAGCCCAGGCCCGGGCTTAGCCAGTCCGGGGAACAGTCAGGTGCGGGGTAACCAGCTGGCCGGGCAACCAGCAGGCCGGGAACCAGCTAGCCCGGGAACAGCTGGACCAGGGAGCAACTGGTCCGTCGATTAGCTAGCCAAATCCGGGGAACAGCTAGTCGGTCACGACGAGGTGCCGATCCCACCGCCGCAGCTCCTCCGCGGTCGGGACCTCGAACTTCCCGCTCCACTCAACGAGCTCCTCACGACTGACCGCAAACGTCGCCGCCGGCAGATCCGCATTACGCCGCTCGAGCCGCCCCCACAGCACCTCCAACGGCACATCGAGCACAACGATCTCCGCACTCGCCCCCAGAGCCTGCGCCCGAGTCCGAAACAGCTCCCGCTCCTCCGCCGACCAACACCCATAGTCAAGGATCACGTCCACCCCAAGCTCCAACACCCGAGCCGCAACACCCCACAACAACTCAGACTCAAGCACCCACCGACGCCCATCAGACTCATTCGTATTGAACAACCCCTCCATCCACTCGTCGGGCGTCAACCGCAACCCCTTCCGCTCCTCCTCCATCCGCCGCGCCAACGAAGTCTTCCCAGCCCCCGGCAACCCCACAACCAACACCATCCCAACCATCCCCCGAGCCTAGTAGCCACCACCGCCGCCGCGCTCCACGAAGAAGCCGGCGCCAACCACAGGCCAGCGGACGCACACCGCGATCCCGTCTGACTGACTCGACACCGGAGACGCACACCTCATGGCGGGACGTGCGCCCAACGGACTGCACCGCCCGTCGGATGCCGCCGCGCAGGCAAGCACACGAGAAGCACCGAGCACGCACGGACGGCCGTCAACTGCCCCGTGTACGGCGATGCGCCGGGTCGCGCGCCACTCGGAGCACGTCACGCCGACCAGAGACACCGATGCCGAACGACGCAGCGGTGGGCCTACGGATTGACGTGAACAGGCTCCTGTACCGCGAGACAGCAGATCACGCGGCACCAGAGGACGACGGTGGGTACGTCGCTGTGCTGGCCCGGACTCCGCAGCATCAGCTGTAGCGTGAACCACCGAAGTGCTGCCGGAGGTCATCTCAGTACCAGCGACTGGCACCGTCCCGGCGGACTGGCCGGCACACGGTGCCGGCCAGGAGCCGCGGGGCCGGGCAGTTGCCGAGGGTGACGAGGGTGACGCAGGGCCGTCGGCTCGCGTGAGCGGGCCGTACTGCGATTGGCTCGTCCTGCGGTTGGCCAGTCCTGCGATTGGCTCGTGCTGCGATTGGCTCGTGCTGCGATTGGCTCGTGCTGCGCCTGGGCCTGTACTGCGAGGTGTCGGAGGACGGGGCACTGCGGCGAGCCGCGCAGAGGGGCGCCGCAGTACCGGGCAGAAGGTGTCGGACCAGAACTCGTCTGTCTGTCGGACCGGGCCCCGTCTGTCCGAGCGCTGTGGCCGCCGTCCTGCCGGTCGCGCGGCGACGCCGGCTTGGGTCAGCGCAGGAGCTGGGTTGCCGGTTCGCACAGGGACTGGTCACCGGTTCGCGCAAAGGCTGGGCTGCTGGTCCGGTTGGAGCTCAGGTTGCCGGCGCAAATAGCTAGAGAAATGTTAAGGGCCACCCCGTGGGGTGGCCCTTAACAGTGTGAATGTCCGGCGGCGTCCTACTCTCCCACGACCTCCCGGTCGCAGTACCATCGGCGCTGGCGGGCTTAACTTCCAGGTTCGGAATGGAGACTGGGTGTTTCCCCGACGCTATGGCCACCGAAACTCTATGAGAACACATATCAACCAACACAAGCCACCGTGAAGTGTGGGCTGGGTTGACCGTATTCCGGGAACCGTACAGTGAACGCGAACACCTGTTACATAGCGCAGCTCGAAGCCTTCTGTTCCATCACCGTAAACGATGATGAGTGTGTGACAAGCCCTCGGCCTATTAGTACCAGTCAGCTCCACACGTTACCGCGCTTCCACTTCTGGCCTATCAACCCAGTGGTCTACTGGGGGCCTTACCCGGTTAACCCGGTGGGAGACCTCATCTTGAAGCGTGCTTCCCGCTTAGATGCTTTCAGCGGTTATCACTCCCGAACGTAGCCAACCAGCCGTGCTCCTGGCGGAACAACTGGCACACCAGAGGTTCGTCCACCCCGGTCCTCTCGTACTAGGGGCAGCCCTTCTCAAGTCTCCTGCGCGCGCAGCGGATAGGGACCGAACTGTCTCACGACGTTCTAAACCCAGCTCGCGTGCCGCTTTAATGGGCGAACAGCCCAACCCTTGGGACCTACTCCAGCCCCAGGATGCGACGAGCCGACATCGAGGTGCCAAACCATCCCGTCGATATGGACTCTTGGGGAAGATCAGCCTGTTATCCCCGGGGTACCTTTTATCCGTTGAGCGACGGTGCTCCCACATGCCACCGCCGGATCACTAGTTCCGACTTTCGTCCCTGCTCGACATGTCTGTCTCACAGTCAAGCTCCCTTGTGCACTTACACTCGACACCTGATTGCCAACCAGGCTGAGGGAACCTTTGAGCGCCTCCGTTACCTTTTAGGAGGCGACCGCCCCAGTCAAACTACCCACCAGGCACTGTCCCTGATCCGGATAACGGACCAAAGTTAGACAGCCAGAACAACCAGAGTGGTATTTCAACGATGACTCCACCCGAACTGGCGTCCGAGCTTCACAGTCTCCCACCTATCCTACACAAGTTGTACCGACCACCAATACCAAGTTGTAGTAAAGGTCCCGGGGTCTTTCCGTCCTGCTGCGCGTAACGAGCATCTTTACTCGTAATGCAATTTCGCCGAGTCCATGGTTGAGACAGCGCCCAAGTCGTTACGCCATTCGTGCAGGTCGGAACTTACCCGACAAGGAATTTCGCTACCTTAGGATGGTTATAGTTACCACCGCCGTTTACTGGCGCTTAAGTTCAAAGCTTCGCCGGCCGAAACCAGCTAACCTGTCCCCTTAACGTTCCAGCACCGGGCAGGCGTCAGTCCGTATACATCGAATTACTTCTTCGCACGGACCTGTGTTTTTAGTAAACAGTCGCTTGGGCCTGGTCTCTGCGACCATCACCGCTTCGGTGAGCAAGTCACCTAACGGATCAGGTCCCCCTTCTCCCGAAGTTACGGGGGCATTTTGCCGAGTTCCTTAACCATGGTTCACTCGATCGCCTCGGTATTCTCTACCTGATCACCTGTGTCGGTTTGGGGTACGGGCGGCTCTAACACTCACTGCGAAGTTTTTCTCGGCAGCATGGGATCATCCACTTCCCCTAAACGGGTCCGCCTCGGCTCTCAGGCTCAATGAGACACGGATTTGCCTATGCCTCGCCCTACCACCTTGCCCGCGGATCAGCTTGCGCCTACCATCGCCGCGGTTGGACTACCCTCCTGCGTCACTCCTCAATGCACCTACTACCACCTCGGGTCAGAACATCCACCGATCCGTCCGAAGACATCACAGCTTCAGTTCCTTAGCATCAGCGGGTTCGGTCGGGTCGTGTTAATGCCGGTACGGGAATATCAACCCGTTGTCCATCGACTACGCCTGTCGGCCTCGCCTTAGGTCCCGACTTACCCAGGGCAGATTAGCTTGACCCTGGAACCCTTGATCATCCGGCGGACGGGTTTCTCACCCGTCATTCGCTACTCATGCCTGCATTCTCACTCGTGCAGCATCCACAACTCCATCACTAGGCTGCTTCACACGCTGCACGACGCTCCCCTACCCACCCACACACCTGGACCACACCCAAAGGTGAGGCCGAGTACAAGTGTGAGTGCCACAGCTTCGGCGGATTGCTTGAGCCCCGCTACATTGTCGGCGCGGAATCACTTGACCAGTGAGCTATTACGCACTCTTTCAAGGGTGGCTGCTTCTAAGCCAACCTCCTGGTTGTCTGGGCAACTCCACATCCTTTTCCACTTAGCAATCGCTTAGGGGCCTTAGCTGGTGATCTGGGCTGTTTCCCTCTCGACTACGGAGCTTATCCCCCGCAGTCTCACTGCCGCGCTCTCACTTACCGGCATTCGGAGTTTGGCTGATTTCGGTAAGCCGGTAAGCCCCCTAGACCATCCAGTGCTCTACCTCCGGTAAGAAACACACGACGCTGCACCTATATGCATTTCGGGGAGAACCAGCTATCACGGAGTTTGATTGGCCTTTCACCCCTATCCACAGGTCATCCCCCAGGTTTTCAACCCTGGTGGGTTCGGTCCTCCACGCGGTCTTACCCACGCTTCAACCTGCCCATGGATAGATCACTCCGCTTCGGGTCTAGAGCATGCGACTAAAACGCCCTATTCAGACTCGCTTTCGCTACGGCTACCCCACACGGGTTAACCTCGCCACACACCACTAACTCGCAGGCTCATTCTTCAAAAGGCACGCCGTCACACCCCACAAGGAGATGCTCCGACGGATTGTAGGCAACCGGTTTCAGGTACTATTTCACTCCCCTCCCGGGGTACTTTTCATCTTTCCCTCACGGTACTAGTCCGCTATCGGTCACCAAGAAGTATTTAGGCTTAGCGGGTGGTCCCGCCAGATTCACACGAGATTTCAAGAGTCCCGTGCTACTTGGGAAAACACTCGAGAGTCACTGTCTTACGCCTACAGGGCTATAACCCACTACGGCTCAACATTCCAGAAGATTCGACTTCAACAGCGATTGATAACTCTCCGACACCACGGCATTAGTGTCTGAATGCTCCCACAACCCCATATACGCAACGCACGCCGGCTATCACACGCACATGGTTTAGCCTCATCCGCTTTCGCTCGCCACTACTCACGGAATCACAATTGTTTTCTCTTCCTACGGGTACTGAGATGTTTCACTTCCCCGCGTTCCCTCCAGAACCCTATGTGTTCAGGCACTGGTAACTGGCTTTAGAATGCCAGCTGGGTTTCCCCATTCGGACATCCCCGGATCACAGCTCGGTTGCCAACTCCCCGGGGCTTATCGCAGGCTCCAACGTCCTTCATCGGCTCTTGGTGCCAAGACATCCACCGATTGCCCTTAGTAGCTTGTCACAAAAACAAAAAACCAAGAACAAAAATTACGCTACAAAGATGCTCGCGTTCACTATACAGTTCTCAAAATACGGGCAGGAACACCAACCCCGAACCACCACTTACCAGTAGTGATATGCCCACCAGGGAAACAACACACCCAGCAAACACACCCACCAGCAGTCTGATGAGAGCCGGCCCCAGCCACCCAACCAACCACCAACGTGATCGGCCAGCGACCCAGAAGAAACAGATCCAACCCCCAGAAACCTCAGTTCCTGTGAGCCGGGCCCGATTCCTCAGGACCCAACAGCGCGCCTCGACCCATCACCCAAGCACTCTCGCGTTCCACGCCGCGCTCCGAAAAGCAGCAGCAGTACTAACTCGATCACTCGAGATCCAGGCCTAATGGTCAATGTTCCACATTCCGAAGCACCATCACCCCGAGACGTACGCTCGAGCAGTGATGACATGAACAACCCCAAACCCATAACGGGCAGGCTGCCAAAGTGCTCCTTAGAAAGGAGGTGATCCAGCCGCACCTTCCGGTACGGCTACCTTGTTACGACTTCGTCCTAATCGCCAGCCCCACCTTCGACGGCTCCCTCCACAAGGGTTAGGCCACCGGCTTCGGGTGTTGCCGACTTTCATGACGTGACGGGCGGTGTGTACAAGGCCCGGGAACGTATTCACCGCAGCGTTGCTGATCTGCGATTACTAGCGACTCCGACTTCATGGGGTCGAGTTGCAGACCCCAATCCGAACTGAGACCGGCTTTTTGGGATTCGCTCCACCTTACAGCTTCGCAGCCCTTTGTACCGGCCATTGTAGCATGCGTGAAGCCCTGGACATAAGGGGCATGATGACTTGACGTCATCCCCACCTTCCTCCGAGTTGACCCCGGCAGTCTCCTATGAGTCCCCACCACCCCGAAGGGCGTGCTGGCAACATAGGACGAGGGTTGCGCTCGTTGCGGGACTTAACCCAACATCTCACGACACGAGCTGACGACAGCCATGCACCACCTGTATAGGACCCTTACGGACCCCCCATCTCTGGAGGATTTCCCTATATGTCAAACCCAGGTAAGGTTCTTCGCGTTGCATCGAATTAATCCGCATGCTCCGCCGCTTGTGCGGGCCCCCGTCAATTCCTTTGAGTTTTAGCCTTGCGGCCGTACTCCCCAGGCGGGGCGCTTAATGCGTTAGCTGCGGCACGGAGGACGTGGAATGTCCCCCACACCTAGCGCCCAACGTTTACGGCGTGGACTACCAGGGTATCTAATCCTGTTCGCTACCCACGCTTTCGCTCCTCAGCGTCAGGTAAGGCCCAGAGAGCCGCCTTCGCCACCGGTGTTCTTCCTGATATCTGCGCATTCCACCGCTACACCAGGAGTTCCGCTCTCCCCTGCCTACCTCTAGTCTGCCCGTATCGGAAGCAGGCTCGGGGTTAAGCCCCGAGTTTTCACTCCCGACGTGACGAACCGCCTACGAGCCCTTTACGCCCAATAATTCCGGACAACGCTCGGACCCTACGTATTACCGCGGCTGCTGGCACGTAGTTGGCCGGTCCTTCTTCTGCAGGTACCGTCACTCTCGCTTCGTCCCTGCTGAAAGAGGTTTACAACCCGAAGGCCGTCATCCCTCACGCGGCGTTGCTGCGTCAGACTTTCGTCCATTGCGCAATATTCCCCACTGCTGCCTCCCGTAGGAGTCTGGGCCGTGTCTCAGTCCCAGTGTGGCCGGTCGCCCTCTCAGGCCGGCTACCCGTCGACGCCTTGGTAGGCCATTACCCCACCAACAAGCTGATAGGCCGCGAGCCCATCCCCAACCGCCAGAACTTTCAACCAACCACCATGAGACAGTTGGTGTTATCCGGTATTAGACCCCGTTTCCGAGGCTTATCCCAAAGTTGAGGGTAGGTTGCTCACGTGTTACTCACCCGTTCGCCGCTCGTGTACCCCCGAAGGGGCCTTACCGCTCGACTTGCATGTGTTAAGCACGCCGCCAGCGTTCGTCCTGAGCCAGGATCAAACTCTCCGTTGAAATCTATATGTCAACCACAGCGAACTGTGGAAAACAGACTACTTCGAGAAGATCCTTCGAATCAGAAACAATCAAACTGACTTGAATCAATGTTTCAAAGGAATCCATCCACAGACAATGTCTGGGGACGGGGTTAATGCATCTTTCGGCATTGACTTTCGGCACGCTGTTGAGTTCTCAAGAATCGGACGCACACCGCGCTTCGCACTTTCGTTTGAAGCTCCGGGGCAACTCGCCCTACTTTACTGTTTCGGTTTGAGCCGGTCAAATCGGCTCTTTTCGATCCAGTCTCCCTGCGCGACCCAGTGACCGAAACCCGCCGAGGCGTGTTTCGGATTCCGAGACCTTCAGGGAGTTTGTTGGAGGGCCGGCCGCTTTCGCGTCCTGCGCCTCGCTCCAACAAGAAGAACATTACTGACATTCGTGGTGCGGATGCAAATCGGGGTCCTGGACCGCTGTCCGAGGCTCCCTGCACCCGTCCTCGGCGCCGGCGATCCGGCGTCGAGGGAAGCAGTGCTCGTCCCTCTGGTCACTTCACTCACTCACGTCTCCGCGAGCGACACCTCCATGATGCCGCACCACGCAAGTCGTTTTCGTGCGGGGTGCGGAGACCAGGTGGGAGCCGGGTAGCCGGCTCCCACCTGCCACGTACCGCACCGCCCGGCAGACGCCTCTCGGCGAGTGGCCGCTCGTAGCGGCTGAGGTTGAGGCCCGGGGTCATGTTCCGGACGGCAGTAGGTGTAACTGCCCTCCCCCACGACCTATTCCCAGGCGCGCCCGGCCGCCGGCCGACCTCCCAAGCACCAGCTCGCGGCAGCTGTCTCTGGGAGCACCGCAAGACATCCGCCAGTGAGTGCTTCGGAGTACTTCGGTCATCGCAGGCACCGGGCGCCGCAAAGCTTCGGCTTACTGCGGTCACCGCGACGGCTGCGGTGCCGTGCAGTCGATCTTCGGGTTTGCGCCGACGTAGTTGAGCGGGCCGGCGACGATCGTCACCAGCGTCGTACCGACCTTGGCGCAGGTCGCGCTCGAGCCGGCGAAATAGTTCCGTTGTGCGGCGGCTGCCAGTCCGATCAACAGCCATACGAGCAGGATCACCGCGACGGCGCGGGACCCGGTCGTAGTCGCTCTGTGAGTGCGCATGTCCACCTCCCGAGTTGGGCGCACCCCCGTGTGAACGTTGAACCAGTGCCCTCCGCCGGTTCGGCAGAAACTCGACGTGACCTGCGCTGCCGCTCAGACTTCGCGGAAGTCGTAGTACGGCTTGATGTCCTTGTTGACGTACGCGCCGATGCTCGGGGCGGCGAGGAGGGCCGCGTACGTCGGCTGCGGGACGTCGAAGTACTGGTAGATGTCGCCGTTCACGTACTCGAGCTCCAGCGTGCCGTCGGACCATCCGACCGAACGCACGCTCGACGAGTTCACCGGGCGTCGCCTCATGCATTGCTCCTTCCACGCTCGGCCCAGTCTGCCGCGCGAGGAGTCAAGGCGAGGGTGATCGCCCAGGGTCCTCGGCTTGGAGACGCGCCAGGGCGCGGGCGAGGTCGCCGAGGGCCGAGTTCAGCTGGGTCAGCACGGTGCTGTCGATCGGCACCCGACGCTGGCCGAGATTGGCCGCGAACCGAACCTTCGCGTCCGGCGATGCCTGCTCGAGGTAGGTGTCGAGCGCCTTCTGGAGAAAGGGGCCGGGGACGAGCTCGGGTCTCTCGCGCCACTTCGTGAGCGTGCGGGGCGAGATGCCGAGCTGCTCGGCGAAGGCTTCGTTCGTCAGCCGCAGCGCCGTACGCAAGGCATGCGCGTGCCGGCCGGTCCATTCCTCGATGACTGTCATGCGGTCGCTCCTCGGCGGTCGGTGGTTACTCCCTGCAATGAGAATATGGCGATTCGGTCACCGCCGGAGGGCCGAATTTGTGCGCTGTGGATACCGGTTGAGTTCCTGGTGGGGACAGCCGTCCGGGCGTTGACTTGGCCCATGGACGAGATCGGCGGGAGAACCGCGACGCTGGTGCGAGGTACGCAGCGGCGTCATCTACGAGTCGCGCGCAAGTCCGGGCCACGCTGCTTCCAGCTGGTCCGTCACTACGACCACTCCGGCGTCAGCGGGACTGGCATCGTCGCGGAGGGCGTCGAGTGGAGCGACGGGACAGTTGCCCTGCGCTGGGGCGGTCAGTACCCGACTACGACCGTCTGGCAGGACGGCATCGACGCGCTGCTGGCCGTTCACGGGCACAACGGCGCGACCACGATCCGCTGGCTGGACGAGTAGCCATGCGCATGCGGCTCCGGTGGGGCGGGTCCACCCTGCAGACAGCCCGCCTCACCGGCCTACTCGGTGAAGAACTGCTCGCGGTACTTCCGCGGGACTGGGCGCTGGCCAGTCTGCGAGGCCGGCTCGCTCTCCGAGGTCTCGTCGGCCTCCGTGGGTTCCGGGCGGGCGTCGGTGAGTTCTTCGACTGCCGTGCTGAAGGCGAGTTCGGCGCGGGTCGGCCGTTGGCGTTCGACCTCCTCGGCGGTGTTCCGCCGGACGGGGAGGTCGTTCGCCGCGGCCGACAGTTCGGCGAGGGTGTCGAGCAGACCGAGAGCCGTTTCGACCTCGCCCGGGTGGTTGACCAACCACCAGACGGCAGCCGAGCCAGGCGTGGCGAACACGTCGTCCTTCAGATACGCGCGCTTGTCCTGCTCCATGCGGCGTTCGAGCAGCGTGGTCTGCTCGCGGCGGTGGAGCGCGGCCAGGTGCTGGAGGTGCTTCTGGTCCGCGTCGGGCAGCCGCAGTCGTACCTCGGTGGCCCAGCTACGGACCTGTCCCTTCTCGTCGAGCGCGGGCTCTCCGAGGATCGCGGCCAGCCGGTGCTGGTTGAGCGACTCCTCGGTCACCTGCTGTCTCGCGGTCAGGGACCGCGCCCGTTCCAGCAAGGCGTCGACGGCGACGGCACCGAGATCGGCATGGCGCGAGCCGGACAGGACGGTCGACCACTGCACCACGGCCGAGAAGCTGAACTGGAAATCCGGAGACGCCGACGGCAACCGCACATCCGAAACGGTCCGGGACGGAGGCCCGGAGAAGACCGGCTCAGGATCCGGCAGTACGACGGAGGGCGCCGGCGCCGGTGCCTGCTTCGCGACCACAGGACGAGGCTCGTCGGGCTGCTTCCACACGACGGCCAGCAACACCAGCAGCACGACAGTCAGCACTACGGCTGCCCAAGCCGGCAGCCCGATGACCAGCGAAACGACGTACAGAACCAACACGATCGCGGCGGCCGTCAGAAGGGAGTTCCGGTGCAGCTTCATGGTGGCGTTCCTTCACCGCGTTCGGGCGGAGGTCAGCAGGTCGCCCACGGCGCACCCGGCGGCCTCCCCGTCCCCACACCACCCGAGCCACCAGCAACCCAGACCACAGACTGCGCCCCACGACGAGTCCACGAAAAAGTCTCACATGTACGTCCCCGCCTCAGCCCGTCACAGCGTGTCGCGGACGGGCGATCGAGGTCGTGGTCAGCCGGTGAGGGAGCGGAGGGCTTGGCGGGAGGGGGTGAGGAGGACCGGTTTGTAGGGGCAGCGTTGGTCGGTGAGGGTTTCGTAGGCTCGGATGGCTCGGTTGGCGGCGTCCCAGCCTTGTTCGGCGGGGGTGCGGCCGAGGCCTCGGTTGCGGACCAGGGCGCCGTAGAAGGCGGAGCAGAAGACGGTGGCCTCGTACCAGCCGATGACCGTGCTGGTGCCGATGTAGGTGATGTCGTCCTGGAGGCAGTCGCGGATGGCCCGTTGCCACTTGCCGATGCCGGTCTTGCAGCCGTCGGCGATGACCACGCCGCTGGCGATGCCCCACTGGCGGTCGAGGAACCAGTCGGCGAGGGATTTCAGCGACACCTGGGTCTCGCCGTCGGTCGACAGGAACGACGGCTCCTCGCTGTGGTCACCGTGTGCCATCACGTGCAGCACCGTCGACGGGGTGGTCAGCGCGGAGAACGCGGTCTCGTGGTCGCGGCTGCGGACGAAGTTCACGTCGATCACCGGGCGGTTCCAGCCGGCGTTGATGTTCCCGGTGATGCCCTGGACGAAGGTCATCGACGCGTCGAACGAACTGTCCAGGCCGAGGTCCACCAGAGTGATCAGACGATTCCGCATTCGCCCACCCCTTCAACGTGTTTCGGCACCCCACCGGACCATCATGAACCACGGCTCCGACAGTTCGCAGGCCTCTTCCACAGGGGTGAGACGGGACCGTACGGCGTACGGCCGGAGTGGGTGGCGGCGCACGGTGCGGACGGTGATCGACGTACGGTGTGAGGGCAGCGGCAGACGAAGGAGGAGACGGATGGGCCAGGTCCCGACGGTCACACTGAGTAACGGATCTGCGATGCCTCGGCTCGGGCTCGGGACGTCGCCGCTGAACGACGCGGACGCGGAGCGGGCGGTGCGTACGGCGCTCGAGCTCGGCTACCGGCTGATCGACACGGCCGAGAACTACCGGAACGAGGTCGGCGTCGGCCGCGCCCTCAAGGACGCCCCGCGCGACGAGGTGTTCGTGACGTCGAAGTTCAACAAGCGCTGGCACAGCGTGGAGGGCCCGCGGCAGGCGTTCGAGGCGAGCGCGGAGAAACTCGGCGTCGAGTACCTGGACCTCCTGCTGATCCACTGGCCGAACCCGGAGCAGGACCGGTACGTCGACGCATGGGAAGGGCTGATCGCGCTTCGCGAGGCCGGGCTGGTGCGGGCGATCGGTACGTCGAACTTCAAACCGACACACCTCCAACGGCTGATCGACGAGACCGGCGTAGCGCCCGAGGTGAACCAGGTGCAGCTCAGCCCAGTGTGGGCGAAGCCGGCCGAGCGCGAGTTCCACCGGCAGCACGGGATCGTGACCGAGGCCTGGAGCCCGCTGGGGAAGGGCACCGACCTGCTCGACCACCCGGTGGTGCGGGAGATCGCCGACGCACACGGCCGCACGCCGGGCCAGGTGGTGTTGCGCTGGGAGACGCAGCAGGGCGTCGTACCGATTCCCAAGTCGGCCAACCGGGAACGGATCGAGCAGAACCTGGCGGTGTTCGACTTCGACCTCACCGCGGTCGAGCTGGCGGCGTTGACCGCGCTCGACGGTACGGCGAGGCCGGCAGCCGACTCGGACCGCTCAGGCCACTGAGTCCTTGCGGCAGATGTAGTAGGTGTTGAACGCGTCGGCCTCCACGTGCGTCGTCTCGACCGAGCTGAAGCCGGCGTCCGCGAGCATCTGGCAGGCCTTCTGTTCACCCCAGACCGTCCCGAGCCCATCGCCGTCGAGGGACAGCGAAACGGTCATGCAGTGCATGGTCGAGACGCCATAGAGGAAGGTGGCGAACGGGTGGTCCAGGTTCTCCTCGAGGTTGCTGGACGCCTGAATGTCGACCATCAAGAACACTCCCCCAGGCCGCAGCGCTTCCCAGACACCGGCCAGCACCTGGGCAGGGTGCGCCTGGTCGTGGATCGCGTCGAAGGCCGTGATCAGGTCGAACCGCGAGTGCTCCCCCAAATCGGCGACGTCCCGCAGGTAGAACTCCGCGTTGGAGAGCCCGCGCGCCTCTGCCTGCCCGGCCGCGATGCCTTCAGCAGAGAAGTCGTACCCGACACAGCGACTTCGCGGGTACGCCGCCGCGATCAGGTTGACCGCATGCCCGCTGCCGCACCCGATATCGGCCACGTCGATCCCCGCGGCCAGCCGCTCAGGCAATCCAGGCACCAGCGGCAGGATCGCGTCGATCAGCGCCGCGTCGAAGACCGCGCCACTGTCCTCGGCCATCAGCCGGTGGAACTCGGCGTACTCCGAGTACGGCACGCCGCCGCCCCGCCGGAAGCACCGCACCAGCGAGGACTCGACCTCCGCGAGCATCGCGACGAACTGCGTCGCCGCGGCGAGGTTCTGCGGCCCGGCGGCGCGGGTCAGGAAGGCGGCGTGCTCGCGCGGCAGCCAGTACGTCCGGTCGCGCGCGTCGTACTCCACGATCCGCGCGACGGTCATCGCGCCGAGCCACTCGCGGACGTACCGCTCCTGCAGCCCGGCGGCGCCGGCGATCTCGTGGCTGGTGGCGGGCGGCAGTTCCGCGAGGGCGTCGTACAGACCGACCTGATGGCCGATGCTCATCAGCAACGTGAGCGTGCCGTGGTTGAGCACTTCGTTCATCTGCTGCCCGAACGTCTCGAGCCTGGTGGCTTCCAGTGTCATGACAGCCTCCTGTCCTCACCCGCAGCGTCACACCGCACGGGCGGGCGGAGCATCGGTGAGTTCGCCTATTCGTGCAGCCGGGTGAGGTAGGCGGCCGCCTCGGTGCGGTTCCGTACGCCGAGCTTCGACAGGATGCTGGCGACGTGGTGTTCGACCGTACGGCGGCTGATGTAGAGCCGGGAGGCGATCTCCGGATTGGGCAGCCCTTCGGCCAGCGCGGCGAGTACGTCGCGCTCCCGCCTGGTCAGCAACCCCACGCCACGAGGTCCCACGCGCGTAGCCGTGACACCGACCCCTCGCAACCAGGAAGCCGCCGCATCGGCATCAGCAGCCGCACCCAGGTCCTCGAACACCGCTAGAGCGAGCCGTGCCTCGGCAATCGCGGGAGCCGGGTCGTACGACGCCATCGCCCGCGCCAACTGCATCCGCGTCCGCGCAACCTCGAACGGCATCTCCAGCAGACCGAACCACGTCTGGGCCGCCGCCAGCCGCGCCACCGCCGCCTGACACTCCCCCTGTGCCAGCAACGTCCGCCCGCACAACTGAGCCGCCCGCGCCGCAATCAGCCCGCTGTCGGTCGCAGTACCCAGGGCGGACAGCTGCTCGGCCTCCGCAACCGCACCAGCAACGTCGCCCGACGCGAGGCAGGCGGAGCCAAGCAGCTCACGCAGACGGGCCTCCTCCAGCGGCGTGGTGTCGGCGAGCCGACGGCGTACCAGAGAGACGGCCGTCGCCACCTCCCCCGCAGCCATGTAGGCGGCAGCCAGAACCGGCTGCACGACCCTGCGGTCCTCGAAGCCAGCCAGCAACTGCTGGGCCTCACTGACCCGGCCCTGCGCCAGCCGGAGCTCGGCAAGAACAGCAGCCGCCTCCGCCTGGACCGCCGGCAGTGCATCACGCGCCAGCTCCATCGCAGCAGTCAGCTCGACCTCAGCACGCGACCAGTCACCAGTAGCGACCAGCACAGCGCCGTACGACGCTCGGCAGGACGAGTGGAGGTACGGACAGCCGTAGCGCTCGATGAACGCGTCCAGCGAGCGAACCCACTGCACCACCCGCAGGTAGTCGGCACCGCGAACGCACGACCGCATCAGCAGACAACTCGTGAGCACGACTGTGTCCGGCCGGGCACCCTCGCCGCCCAGCGCACCAGCCAGCGCCTCGTCCAGCAGCGCGGCGCCCTCGATGACATGTCCAAGACCGATCAACGCAGCCCCCCACAGGCTCAGCGCGCAGAGCTCGAGATCCCGGTCGCTCGAGTCGACCCCGACCTCGTACGCCGCCTCGGCCAGCGCAGCAGCTACAGGCGCGTCGTCCGAGGCGCCTGCCTGCGCCAGCGATGCCCAAGCCGCGACAACAGGGTCGCCGACCTCGGCGGCCACCCGCACCGCCCGCGCGGCCCACCCCTGCGCAGCGGCGCGGTCGCCGAAGTTGGCGTCGTACAGCATGCTCAGCCCGAGTGCCAGGAAGACGGCCTCGGCGGGATCGGTACGGCGGTACAGCGCGTAGGCACGTTCCCAGCTGGTGAAGGCGGCCCGGATGTCGCCGAGCCACCACCGAGCGTTCCCCAAGCCGGAAAGGCCCTCGGCGGTCTCACAGACCCCCTCGGACCCGAACGCCGCAAGCGCCGACTTCCAGTCACCGTCGGCCAGCGCTCTCTCCCCTACCGCAAGGAGATCCACAGCTCGACGGTAGACGCGCTGCGGCCCCCGGGGAAGGTGGGAAGTCCCGGGGGCCGTGGCGCTTTCAGCTAGTCGGTCAGCTGCAACCGGAGGTGCTGCCGCAGCCCTCGCAGACGTAGCACGAGCCGCTCGGGCGCATCTTGGTGCCGCAGGTGAAGCAGAGCGGCGCGTCGACCGAGGTGCCGGTGATCAGCTCCAGCATCTCTGCCGTGGTGTGCGCCTCGCCCTTGACCGGCTTGGCGGCCGCCGCGTCGGCCGGCTTCGCGGGGGCATCCGCGACCTCGGCCACCGGCTCGACCGACTTCAGTGACTCGGCCTCGGACACCTCGACCGGCGCCGGCTCGTACGAACCGGTGTCGAGCTGCCGGGACCGCTCCTCGGCCGAGTAGATGCCGAGCGCGGCCCGCTCGTCGAACGGCAGGTAGTCCAGCGCCAGCCGGCGGAAGATGTAGTCCATGATCGACTGGGCCATCCGGACATCCGGGTCGTCGGTCAGACCGGCCGGCTCGAACTTCAGGTTGGTGAACTTCTGGACGTACGTCTCCAGCGGCACACCGTGCTGCAGGGCGATCGAGATCGCGATCGAGAACGCGTCCATCACCCCGGCCAGGGTCGAACCCTGCTTGCCCATCTTCAGGAAGACCTCGCCGAGACCGTCGTCCGGGTAGGACCCGGCGGTCATGTAGCCCTCGGCGCCGCCGACCGTGAACGACGTGGTCCGCGACGGCCGCGACTTCGGCAGGCGCTTGCGGGTCGGCCGGTACTCGATGACCTTCTCGACGATCTTCTCGGCGACTGCGGCCTCGGCCGCGACCGCCTCAGAAGCCTTGTTCGCCTTGGCATCCGCGAGCGGCTGGCCGACCTTGCAGTTGTCGCGGTACACCGCGAGCGCCTTGAGGCCGAGCTTCCAGCCCTGGAAGTAGACGTCGGCGATCTCCTCGACCGTCGCGGTCTCCGGCAGGTTCACGGTCTTCGAGATCGCGCCGGACAGGAACGGCTGCGCCGCCGCCATCATCCGCACGTGGCCCATCGGCTTGATGGCCCGCTCACCCATCGCGGTGTCGAAGATCTCGTAGTGCTCCGGCTTCAGGCCCGGCGCGTCGACGACGTGGCCGTTCTCCGAGATGTACTCGACGATCGCCTCGATGGTCTCCTCGGTGTAGCCGTACTTGCGTAGCGCCCGCGGGACCGTGGTGTTGACGATCTGCATCGAACCGCCGCCGACCAGCTTCTTGAACTTGACCAGCGAGAAGTCCGGCTCGATACCGGTGGTGTCGCAGTCCATCATGAAGCCGATGGTGCCGGTCGGCGCGAGCACCGAGGCCTGCGCGTTCCGCCAGCCGTTCTTGGCGCCGATCTTCAGCACGCCCTCCCACGCCGCGGTGGCGTGCTTCTGGACGTCCTTGTCGATCTCGTGCATGGTCCGGATCGCGTCGTTGGCCGCGGCGTGCTTGCGCATCACCCGGGTGTGCGCGTCCTTGTTCCGCTCGAAGCCGTCGTACGCGCCGACGATGCCGGCCAGCTCGGCCGACCGCTTGTACGACGTACCGGTCATCAGCGACGTGATAGCGCCCGCCAGTGCGCGACCGCCGTCGGAGTCGTAGGCGTGACCCGTTGCCATCAGCAACGCACCGAGGTTCGCGTAGCCGATGCCGAGCTGCCGGTACGCGCGGGTGGTCTCGCCGATCGCCTCGGTCGGGAAGTCCGCGAAGCAGATCGAGATGTCCATCGCGGTGATGATCAGCTCGACGGCCTTGACGAACTTCTCCGAGTCGAACAGGTCGTCGTCGCGGAGGAACTTCATCAGGTTCAGCGAGGCGAGGTTGCAGGACGAGTTGTCCAGGTGCATGTACTCCGAGCACGGGTTGGACGCGGTGATCCGGCCCGTCTCCGGCGTGGTGTGCCAGTCGTTGATCGTGTCGTCGTACTGCAGGCCCGGGTCGGCGCAGGCCCACGCCGCCTGGGCGATCTTGTCGAACAGGTCGCGGGCGTCGACGGTCTCGATCACCGAGTTGTCCAGCCGCGCGCGCAGCCCGAACTCGCCCTTCTCCTCCACCGCGCGCATGAACTCGTCCGAGACCCGGACCGAGTTGTTCGCGTTCTGGTACTGCACGGAGGTGATGTCACGACCGCCGAGGTCCATGTCGAAGCCCGCGTCGCGCAGCACGCGGATCTTCTCCTCCTCGCGCATCTTGGTCTCGACGAACTCCTCGATGTCCGGGTGGTCGACGTCGAGCACGACCATCTTCGCCGCGCGCCGGGTGGCGCCGCCGGACTTGATGGTGCCCGCGGAAGCGTCCGCGCCGCGCATGAACGAGACCGGGCCGGAGGCGGTGCCGCCGCTGGACTGCAGCAGCTCCTTCGACGAGCGGATCCGGGACAGGTTCAGGCCGGCGCCGGAGCCGCCCTTGAAGATCAGGCCCTCTTCCTTGTACCAGTTCAGGATCGAGTCCATCGAGTCGTCCACGGCGAGGATGAAGCAGGCCGACACCTGCTGCGGCGAGGACGTGCCGACGTTGAACCAGACCGGCGAGTTGAAGCTGAAGTACTGGTGCAGCAGCATCCAGGTGACCTCGTGCTCGAACACCTCGGCGTCGGCCGGGGTGGCGAAGTACCCGTGGTCCTCGCCGGCCTTGCGGTAGGTCTTCACGACCCGGTCGAGCAGCTGCCGCAGGCTCCACTCGCGGTTGTCGTGGCCGACCGCGCCGCGGAAGTACTTCGTGGTGACGATCGTCGAGGCGTTCACGCTCCAGAAGTCGGGGAACTCCACCCCGCGCTGCTCGAAGACCGTCTCACCCGTCTTCCAGTTCTGCTGCACGACGTCGCGACGCTCCCACGTCACCTCGTCGTACGGGTGGACGCCCTCGGTGCTGAAGACGCGCTCGATGGTGAGTCCCGTGGGCGCGTTCTTCCGCCCGCGGAACCCGGCCGCCGACCGCTTGGTCGACCCCGAGTGGCCGGTCACCGTCTCTGTCATGGTTGCTCCTCGCCCTGTGTCTACTACCGCGGTCTGTCGGGACCGCCCCGTTGGAGTACTGCGTAACGCCGCTACTGCCGGAACTACCTTTCGTTCCCCCGGTTTACGTCTACTGGGTCGGCTTGAGCTGGCCCGGCTCGGTGCCCTGCGGCTCCTTCTCGGCCCGCAGCAGCGCGATCTCGGTCTCGAAGTCGTCGGCCGACTCGAACTGCCGGTACACGCTCGCGAACCGCAGGTAGGCGACCTCGTCCAGCTCCCGCAGCGGCCCGAGGATCGCGAGTCCGACCTCGTGCGCGGGAACCTCCGGCGAGCCGCTGCCCTTCAGCGCGTCCTCGACCTTCTGGCCGAGCCGCGCGAGCTGGTCGGCGTTCACCGGCCGGCCCTTGCACGCCTTCCCGACCCCGTTGATGACCTTCTCGCGGCTGAACGGCTCGGTCGCGCCGGAGCGCTTCACGACCGTGAGCTGCATCTGCTCGACGGTGGTGAACCGCTTCTCGCAGACCGGGCACTGCCGCCGGCGCCGGATCGCTCCGCCGTCCTCGGCCACCCGGCTGTCGACCACTCGGGAGTCGGCGTGCCGGCAATACGGACAGTGCACGGCGAACACTCCTCCCGTGACCACCCCGCGGGGGTGGGTTGTGGATCGGCCTGGGGACAACTTGTGTAGAACCTGTGTGCAACCAACCACTACCTGTGGAAAATTACACCCGTGTAACCACTAGATATAGGGATCCTAGATCGCTGCTCCGACAGTTTGCAAGCACGCTCCGGTTGCCCGCGCGTGTCACAGGTTCCAACACCCGCGCGGCCCCGTGTACTCCCGCGTGGCGCCACCACGAAGGGCCTCCGGAGGCGCAAACTACGGCCTCCGCGAGTGCGTGATCGTCGGTGCCGGATGTGAGGATGGACGCCATGAAGCCGGTGATTCTCGATGTCGACACAGGGTTGGACGACGCTTGCGCGCTGTTGCTGGCGGCCCGGCATCCGGACCTCGATCTGAAGGCCGTGACGTGTGCCGGCGGGAACGTCGGGATCGACGACGTGGTGCGCAACACGCTGACCGTGCTCGAGGCGGCGGGACGTCCGGATGTCCCGGTCGCGCGCGGTGCCGCCGTACCCCTGATCCAGCCTGTCCGGTCGGCGCGGCACGTCCACGGCGAGGACGGGCTCGGGGACCTCGACTGGCCGCGCTCGACGCGGCCGACGGATCCGCGGCACGCGGTCGAGCTGCTCCGCGACGTACTGCGGGACGCGGCCGCGACTGGTGAGCGCGTGACGTTGATCCCGCTGGCGCCGCTGACGAACATCGCATTGTTGCTGCGGACCTATCCGGAAGTGGCGGCCGGGCTGCAGGAGATCGTGTTCATGGGCGGGTCCGCGGGGATCGGCAACGCGACCGCGTCGGCGGAGTTCAACGTCTGGACGGATCCGGAGGCGGCGGCGATCGTGCTGGCCGCGGCCGGCGATCTCGACGTCCCGGTGACGATGTACGGGCTGGACGTCTTCTACGACGTCGTGGTCACGCTGGAGCAGGCCCGCGCGCTCAGCGGGTCGCCGTCGGCCGAGCTGGCCTGCAAGCTGATCGAGAAGCGCAGCGAGCGGTACCAGTCCGACGGCGGGAGCATCGGCGACGGCGGCGCGGTGTGCGCGGTGATTGATCCGTCGGGGCTCACGACGCGCCCGCTGCCGGTGCGTATCGAGTTGTCCGGCGGCTGGTCGCGCGGCAGGACCATTGTCGACACGCGGGACGCGCTCGACGTCGCGAGCGATCCACAGGGGCCGGCACCGGTGGTGCAGGTCGCCACGGCGGTGGACGCCAAGCGGTACGCCGAGTTGTGGCTGCGGACCGTCAGCTGAGTAGTTCGAGAAGCCGGGCGCGTACGCCGTACAGCATCAACTCGAGGCCGTCCGCGAAGAGGTCCCGGCCGTCGGCCGGCTCCGCGACGACAGCCGCCAGGCTCCAGCGCGCGGTGACCTCGAACAGGTGGCGCGCGTCGGGCTCGGGTACGCCGATCCGCACGAGGGCGTCGATCTGCGCGCGGACGAGTTCGGCGCGCGAGCCCTCGCCCAGATCGCGGTCGGGTGTTGCCTTCGACAGCATCAGGCCGGCGAGGCCGGGATGGTCGGCGTAGAACGCGCGCAGGTCCAGCGAGCCGGAGCGTGTCAGGTCGATCCACTCGTCGACGGTTTTGAGTTCGCCGTACGCCGTGTTGTCGGCGGCGAACTGGTCGAAGGCGTTCCGGGCGACCAGGTCGAGGAGCTCGGACTTGTTGCGCACGTGGTGGTACAGCGACGGGGCGCGGACGTGCAGGCGTTCGGCGACGGCGCGCATCGTGAGGCCGTCGACGCCGGTTGCGCGGATCACGGCCAGGGCCGCGTCGGCGATCGCGGCGACGGTGACACCGGCCGCGGCGTGGGACGAAGGGTCGCGTCTGGTCATTCGCCATCCGTGGGAGGTACTGTCTAACGTCGTTAGACAGAGTAGCCGAGGAAGGTGCGATGTTCCGACCTGCGTATCCCCTGCTGACCGAGCGTCTGGAGCTGCGGCCGCACCGGATGGACGATCTCGACGACCTGTTCGCGTTCCACTCGCTGCCGGACGTCGTGCGGTACACGCCGTGGCCGGTGCGGGACCGGGAGGCCACGCGGGCCGCGCTGGAGCGGAAGTTGCCGCAGGGCGAGTTGACCGCGGCCGGTCAGTGGCTGGTGCTGGCGATCGAACTGCGCGAGACCGGGACCGTCATAGGCGAAGTACTGCTGAAGTGGGCCAGTGAGGCGGATCGGCAGGGCGAGATCGGGTTCGCGCTGCACTCGGCGTACCAGGGCAAGGGGCTGGCGGCGGAGGCTGCGCGGGAGATGCTGCGGGTCGGCTTCGAGGAGCTCGGGCTGCACCGGATCGTCGCGATCCTGGACGACCGGAACCTGCCGTCCGCGCGCTTGCTGGAGCGGCTTGGGATGCGGCGCGAGGCGCATCATCTGGAGGCCCTGCACTTCAAGGGCGAGTGGGCGAACGAGTACGTGTACGCGCTGCTCGAGGACGAATGGCGCGCGAAAACGCCTTGATCGGGCACGGCGGCGAGCAGGCGGACCGACCCCTGTTTTCTGTCGGTAGGGCCGTGAAGACTGCTCGTATGCCTGACGATGCCAACCTGGACGGCAACTGTCTCGCGTCCGAACCCAAACGGCGCCGCATCTCGCGACGTGGTGCTGGGACCGCCGGTTCTCGAGTGCGGCACGCCGTCGACGGGCGGCAGAAAGACGTGTTGTGATGCTCCGGGCGTACAAGTACGCGCTGAATCCGACGCCTCGCCAGGCTCGATTGCTGGATGGGCACTGCGGTGCGGCGCGGAAGGCGTTCAACTGGGGTCTTGGACAGGTGAAGGCCGTGATGGATCAGCGGGCGGCCGAAGCCAGCTACGCCATCCCGGAGGAGCTGTTGACTCCGGCGATGTCGTGGTCGATGTATTCGCTGCGCAAGGCCTGGAACGAGGTCAAGGCGACGGTCGCGCCGTGGTGGGCAGAGTACTCCAAGGAGGCCTACGCGTCCGGGCTCACCCGGTTGGCCGCCGCCCTGAAGAATTGGAGCGACTCCCGCAAGGGTAAGCGGGCCGGACGCCCGGTGGGGTTTCCGCGGTTCAAGTCCAAGCACAGGGCGGTCAAGTCGTGCCGGTTCACCACCGGCGTCATCCGGTGCGAGGAGCGGTACGCCGTCCTTCCGCGCATCGGACGAGTGCGGCTGCACGAGACACCGGCACCCGAACTCGTCGACGGCACCGCCCGGATCGTGGCCGCGACGATCCGGTTCGAGCGCGGCCGGTGCTTCGTGTCGTTCACCGTCGAAGAGGACCCGTACGTGCGGGCCCCGGCACGGCCGGACGCGGTGGTCGGTGTGGATCTGGGCATCAAGTCCCTGGCGATCCTGGCCGAACCGGGCGGCGAACCGCAGACGGTGCCGAACCCGAGACACCTGGACGCGGCACTGCGCAAACTCGGCAGGCTGTCGCGGAGGGCATCCCGCCGGGTCGGTCCGGACCGGCGTACCGGCGGAACGCCGTCGAAGAGGTGGAGGCGCGCGAAGGCCCACCGCAACCGCGTGCACCACCAGGTGGCCTACCGGCGAGCTGACGCGCTCCACAAGTTCACCACCGGGATCGCGGCCGAGTACGGGATCGTGGTCGTGGAAGACTTGAATGTTGCCGGGATGCTCGAGAACCGCCGCCTGGCCCGCCGAGTCGGGGACGCCGGGTTCGGCGAGATCCGGCGGCAACTGGCATACAAGACACAATGGAACGGCGGGCGGCTGATCCTGGCCGACCGCTGGTTCCCGTCCAGCAAGACCTGTTCGGGCTGTGGAGTGGTGAAAGCCAAGCTGCTCCTGTCCGAACGCGACTACGTGTGTGGATCCTGCGGTTTGGTGATGGATCGTGATGAGAACGCGGCAAGGAACCTCGCCGCGCTGGCAGTCGCCGTCAGTGGGACGGAGACATTAAACGGACGCGGAGCCGACCAGAAGACCCGGGACACCGGGCAGGTGGCTGAGAAACGTCTACCCGGCAGCCCACAGCGTGAGACCGGGACCGCCTCGCCAGAGGCCGTAGGTGTGTAGCCGATGACTACTCACTCGCGACGGATCGACAACCAGATCTACAACCGGATCGGCGACAGTTGGTGGGACGAGGACAACCCGCTCAACCTGTTGCACGGCAGCTTCACGCCTGGGCGGTTCGCGTACTTCCGCGCGGTGCTCGAGCGGACCGGGCGGGCTCCGGTCGGCCGGCGGGCCGTCGATATCGGCAGCGGTGGCGGCTTCATGGCGGAGGAGTTCGCTCGGCTCGGCTGCCGGGTGGTCGGTGTCGACCCGTCGGAGGTGTCGGTGCGGACCGCTGCTGCGCATGCGAGCACGTCCGGGCTGGATGCGCAGTACGTCGTGGGGACAGGTGAACACCTGCCGCTCGCCGACGAGAGCGTCGACATCGCGTACTGCTGCGACGTTCTCGAGCACGTGTCGGACCTGAACCGGGTGATCGCCGAGACGGCGCGGGTACTGCGGCCGGACGGGCTCTACCTCTTCGACACCATCAACCGGACGTTCGCGTCGAAGGTGCTGGTGATCAAGGTGATGCAGGAATGGCGGCTGACCAGGGTCGTCGACACCGAACTGCACGCGTGGGAGATGTTCATCAAGCCGACCGAACTCGAAGAGGCCCTCCGCCGGCACGGCCTCCGCCTGGGCGAAATCACCGGCCTCGGTACGCGCGCCAACAAACTAGCCGTACTACGAAACTTCACCCGAGCCCGCCGCGGCACAATCAGCCCCGGCCACCTGAGCCGCTCCCTGAACATCGGCCAGGTGAAAACAACAAAAATCTCGTACATGGGCTACGCCACCAAGCCGTATTAGACCTCCGCCCCAACAACTAACGGGCGGATGGCAGGTACGGCTGCGGGGCTAGGTGGTGCGGCGGGCGTAGGCCTCGATTTCTATCTTCATGCGGGGGTCGGCCAGGCCGCACATGAGCATGGTGGCTGCGGGGCGGACCTCGCCGAAGGTGCGGCGTAGTACGGGCCAGCAGGGTTCGAAGTCGTTTCGGTCGGGGAGCAGGTAGCGCACGCGTACTACGTCGGCGAAGGTGCATTTCGCTTCGGTCAGGGCGGCTTCGATGTTGCGCAGGCACTGCTCGGCCTGTTCCACGACGTCGTCGGAGATCGTCATCGTGGAGTAGTCGAAACCGGTCGTCCCGGACACGTGGACCCAGTCGCCGTCGACCACGGCACGGGCATACCCGATCTGCTCCTCGAACGTCGAACCGCTGAGGATTGCACGTCGCTCCGTCATGCGCCGAACGCTATGGGACCAGTCGTCGATACGTCTAATAGCTCTACAACCCTGGAGTGATATCTCTAGGCATATGGAACGGCCTGAACTTGCACTGCCGCAGCTGCACGCGTTCGTCGTACTGGCCGAGGAGCTCCATTTCGGTCATGCCGCTGCTCGCCTGGGAATCGCCCAGCCGCCGCTGAGCCAGCAGATCCGCCGACTGGAGGACAAGGTCGGGTACGCGCTGTTCATCCGTGAGCCGGGACGGATCAGCCTCACGGCGGCGGGTCGCGAACTTCTACCGGCCGCCCAACACGCGCTCGCCGACCTCGCCGCGGGGTTGACCGCCGCGCGGCAGGCGGGAAGCGGAAGAGGCGGACGCCTACGGATCGGCTTCGCGGCGTCGCTCGCGTTCACCGTCCTTCCGGGGCTGCTGCGAACCTTCCGCGAACGATTCCCCGCCGTGGACCTGGACATCCAGGAGATGACCACCACGCCCCAGCTCGCCGCCTTGCGCGACCGGACCATCGACGTCGGCCTATTGCGCGAACCGCCGGCCGATGACGCGGAGCTCGACTTCCAGACCGTGCTGACCGAACCGTTCGTGGCCGTTCTGCCTTCGACGCATCCGCTCGCGGCACAACGCACGATCCGAGTCGCGGACTTGGCGGACTCCCCATTCGTACTGCTTCCGCGCGCCGTCGGACCGCCGCTGTACGACCAGATCACCGGCATGTGCATCGACGCCGGCTTCGCACCTCGGGTCGTTCAGCACGCGGTGGAATGGCAGACGATCTGCGCCCTCGTGGAATCCGGCCTGGGCGTCTCACTCGCCCCGCACAGTATCCGCCGAATCCGCCTCAAAGACGTCGCCTACCGCAACCTCGACCCCAACCCCACCCACACCCGAGTCGCCGCCGCCTGGCGGACGACCGACTCAAACCCACTGATTCCACAGCTGCTATCAGCCCTCGACCACCAGTCCCCAAACAGTCACTAGAACCGCGCCGTCGACAGTTCCGCCGCTCGCGGGTGCGCCGCTCAGGTGCGGGTGGGGTGGTCAGCGGGCGATGGGGATTTGGAGGGTTTGGCCGGGGATGATGTCGGTGGGGGTGGTCAGGTTGTTCAGGTTGGCGATCTTTTCCACGACGATCGCGGGGTCCTGGTTGGGGTTGGTGGACTGGGCGATTGACCAGAGGCTTTGGCCGGGGGCTACCTGGACCGGGACGGTGTGGGTGAAGCGTGGGCCGGGCTCGAGGACGCCGGCGACTCGGAGGCCCAGGACTAGCACCGCGGCGCCGAAGATGAGGACCGAGACTGCCGTCAGAAGCATCCGGCCGCGGCGGGTCAGGCGGAGGGTGGTGGGCTCGAGGTCGATGCGGCGGTGGTGCTGCGCGTGGCGGCCGAGCTCCTCGCCGGAGCAGGCGCGCACCGGCATCCGATCGGTGGACGCACCCTCGACCCGCGTCCGCCGCCGCGGCGCACCTGCCGGCGCCGGCACCGGCGACGGGGACGGCGCGTTGGGCGCTAGAGCTGCTGTGCTCATCGGATCCTCCAAGACCTCGGTCGGGGCGCGTTCTGCGGTGCTGGTTTTTGTCTATCGGCCGCCTCCGACAGTTTTCGGAGGGCGGGCCGTTCGACCGGACCGAACACCTGTTCGATCGAACGCCTGTACGAATGATTAACCGACAGCCGCTCGTCGCGCAACCATCTCCAACCGGGACACGCCCAGGAAATTCCCTGACGCCGAAGCTGCCCGCGTGCGCTCTATAACTCGAAACCCGAACAAAGTTGCGAAGCGACACGCCTTCGAACAGATGTTTGAAGAATCTCAGGATTCGGTCTACGGTCATCTCAGTCGAGCAAGCTTCGGCCGGTGGGTGATCGCCGGCCCGACCCGAGGAGCAACCAGCGATGGCCAGGACGCCGAGCGGTTCCAGCAAGGACGAGCGCACTGGCGCGGACAAGACCGCGGGCAAGGTGGCGGACACGACTACGGGCGGGGGCACGGACAAGATGACCGGCAAGGCTGCAGACAAGGACCGGACCGTGGCCGAGCTGCCCGACGGGCCGGCCGACGCGACCGGGCTGACGCCGCGCCAGCGGCGGGTGCTGGACGTGATCCGCGAGTCGGTGGACAGCCGCGGCTACCCGCCGTCGATGCGCGAGATCGGCGAGCGGGTCGGCCTGACCAGCTCCTCCTCGGTGTCGCACCAGCTTCGCGTGCTCGAGCAGAAGGGCCTGCTCCGCCGCGACCCGAACCGGCCGCGCGCGATCGAGGTCCGCTACCCGGGCGAGGTGGACGCCGCGGCCCGCCGGGCGGCGCTCGGACCGGTGCGGCAGACGGCGTACGACGAGACCGACGCCGGCGACGCGCACCCGGACGCGGCGTACGTGCCGGTGGTCGGCCGGATCGCCGCCGGTGGGCCGATCCTCGCCGAGCAGGAGATCGAAGAGGTCTTCCCGTTGCCCAAGGCAATGGTCGGCGAGGGCACGCTGTTCATGCTCCGGGTCAAGGGTGAGTCGATGATCGACGCGGCGATCTGCGACGGCGACTGGGTCGTGGTCCGGCAGCAGCCGACCGCGGAGAACGGCGACATCGTGGCCGCGATGATCGACGGCGAGGCCACCGTGAAGACGTTCAAGAAGACCAAGACCGAGATCCTGCTGCTACCACACAACCCCGCGTTCGAGCCGATCGACGGCAAGGACGCGATCATTCTCGGAAAGGTCGTAACAGTTCTGCGCCGAGTCTGACATATCGGACGGCGCGCGAAGTCGGGCGTGTCATGTCAGCATTGAGACATGACGACTGTCTATGACTTCAGCGCGCGGCGGATCGAAGGCAATGAACAGTCTCTTGCCGATTTCCGCGACCAGGTGCTCCTGGTGGTGAACACGGCGTCGCAGTGCGCCCAGACCCCGCAGTACACGGGGTTGCAGAAGCTCTACCGGACCTACCGCCGGCAGGGCTTCTCGGTACTGGGCTTCCCCTGTGACCAGTTCGGCCACCAGGAGCCCGGCGACGAGAACGAGATCGCGAACTTCTGCTCGACGATCTACCACGTCACGTTCCCGATGTTCGCCAAGATCGACGTCAACGGAGCGCGGACGATCCCCTTGTACAACTGGCTGAAACGCGAGCAGGGCGGCCTGCTCGGCGGCCGGATCAAGTGGAACTTCACGAAGTTCCTGGTCGGCCGCGACGGCGCGGTGATCGCGCGGTACGCGCCCACCCACGCCCCGGAGAAGCTGACCGACAAGATCGAGGCGGCGCTGGCGGTCCCGGCCCCGTCCCGGGAATCGAACGACTGAAATACCCGATTTGCTGCGACAGTTGAACAGAAAGCGTCTCAGCGACGCCGGATATTCACCGCATTTCGAACAATTCCGCGGCTCGTCAGCATGTCGTGAAATGTATTCACGGTCGCTCGGCGAGGACCGTTTCCGGGTCGATGTCGAGCCGTAGACCGCGCCAGACCGGATGCCGCAGCCGACCGTCGCCGCCCCAGCCGGAATAGGTCACTTCGGCGACCAGCACCGGGTCCAGCCAGTGCGCCCGTCGCCGGTCGGTCGTGGGGATCCCCGACGGGTCGAACGCCGGCCGGTCGATCTCCAGACCGGTCAGCTCGGCGCTCAGCATCTCCAGCGTCGCGAAGTCCAGCCCGGAACCGACCTTGCCGATCAGCACCAGTTCGTCACCGTCGTACGCCGCGCAGTAGAAGGACCCGATCCGCCCGGCCCGGTTCCCCTCCCCCGGATGCCAGCCGCAGAGGATGACGTCCCGGGTCAGCACCGGCTTCACCTTGATCCAGTCGGAACTGCGCTTGCCCGGCAGGTACCGGGACTTGCGGCGCTTCGCGACCACGCCCTCGAGCCCTTGGACGGCGGACTGTTCGAGCGCCTGCTCGCCGTCGGTCAGCGCGGCCGGCACCTCCCAGAACGGGTCGTCGAGGTCGAGTGACTCGAGCAGCCCGCGCCGGTCGTCGTACGTTGCCTCTAGCAACCACTTGCCGTCGAGGCGGAGCAGGTCGAACAGCCGCACCGATACCGGCACCTCGGTGATCAGATGCCTGAGCTGGCGCGGATCCCGGACGTGCATCCGGCGCTGCAGCAGTCCGAACGACGGCGCGCCGTGCTCGTCGAGGGTGACGATCTCACCGTCCAGTACGGCGGGATGCCGCAGGCCCGGCGCCTCCGCCAGGCCGATCAGCTCCGGGTACCCACCCGAGACGTCGTGGCTGTTCCGCGACCAGAGCCGGCAGACGCCGTCGTCCACTTCGGCGATCACGCGGATGCCGTCCCACTTCAGCTCGTACGCCCAGCCCGCCCCGGAGGGCATCTTGCCCAGGGCCGCCATCATCGGCAGCACCGGCGGACCGGCCACGGGACTCATGCGGACTGCAACCTCTTCAAGGCGCCGAGCACCTTCTCACGATCGGCGGTCGGCCACATCGGAGGCAAGGAGGCGCGCAGGAACCCGCCGTACCGCTGGGTGACGATGCGCGGGTCGAGGATCGCCACCACGCCGCGGTCCGTGCTGCGGCGGATCAGGCGGCCGGTGCCCTGCGCGAGCAGCAGGCCGGCGTGCGTCGCGGCGACGGCCATGAAGCCGTTGCCGCCTGCCTCGTCGACGGCGCGCTGCCGGGCCGCCATCAGCGGCTCGTCGGGGCGCGGGAACGGGATCCGGTCGATGATCACCAGGTTGCACGTCGACCCCGGTACGTCGATGCCCTGCCACAGCGACAGCGTGCCGAACAGGGACGTCTCCGGGTCCTCGACGAACTCGCGGGCCAGCTCGCCGAGCTGTGCGTCGCCCTGGCAGAGCACCTTGAGGTCGGTCGCCTCGCGGACCGCCGCGGTTGCCGCCTCGGCCGCGCGCCGCGACGAGAACAGGCCGAGGGTGCGCCCGCCGGCCGCGGTGATCAGGTCGATGATCTCCTCGAACTGCTTCTTGCCCAGGCCGTCGCGGTGCGGTGGCGGCAGGTGCTTGGCGACGTACAGGATCCCCTGCTTCTCGTACTCGAACGGGGAGCCGACGTCGAGCCCGCGCCACGGCAGCGGGCCGGTCTCGCCGGAGTCGTCCAGGTCCGGCATCTCGTCGTCGTCGGCGAGCTTGTCGGACGGCCGCAGCCCGACCTGGCGGGCGATCGCGTCGAAGTCGCCGCCGAGCGTCAGCGTCGCCGAGGTGAGCACCGCCGTACGGTCGCGAAGGACGAGCTCGCGGAGCAGGCCGGCGACGGTGAGCGGGGCGATCCGGAGCTCCCGGCCGAAGCGGTCGCGGTCGATCATCCAGACCACGTCGGCGTCGCTGAGCGCGGCGACGCGTTCGGCGACGTCGAAGATCTCCTTGACGGCGCCCTTCGACTGCCGTTTGGCGCCGTCCGGGTCGTCGTCCTTGTCGTCGGACTTCTTGTTCAGGTCGGAGTACAGCGCGCGGGCCGCGTCGCGGACCAGGCCCGCGGCCTCGAGGACCGGCGCGTTGGACGGCTCGATGCGGCCCTCGCGGGTGCCGTCGAGCGCCGCGCGGAGGGCGTCGGAGGCGTCGATCAGGTCGTCGGCCTTGTCGTCGTCGACGAACCGGCGGGCCCGCTTGGCGGCACGCTCGACCATCTGCGGGGACAGTTCGTCGCCGGCCGCGCCGGTGACCCGGGCGGGCAGCTCGTGCGCCTCGTCGACGATGACCACGTCGTGCTCGGGCAGGACGGTCCGGTTCTCGAAGGCGTCGATCGAGAGCAGCGCGTGGTTGGTGATGACGATGTCGGCCTTGCGGGCCTGCTCCTTGGCCTTCTCGGCGAAGCACTCCTCGCCGTACGGGCATTTCTGGGCGCCGAGGCACTCGCGCGCGCTGATCGCGACCTGCTGCCAGGCCTGGTACTGGTGCGACGGGGCGTGGTCCCGGTCGCCCGCCTCGCCGTCGGCGAGCTGCTGCTCCGCCCAGTCGCGCAGCTCGACGACCTGGCGGCCGATCTCCCCCGACGGCGGGACATCGACGAGCATGCCGTCGTCGTCCGGCGCGCCCTCGCGGATCCGGTGCAGGCAGGCGTAGTTGTTCCGCCCTTTCTGGATCGCGTACGCCGGTCTGCGCGGCAGCAGCTTCTCCGTGGCGTCGAGGAGCGCCGGGACGTCCCGGTCGACCAGCTGGGACTGCAGAGCGAGCGTGGCCGTGGAGACGACCACGCGGCGGTCCTCGATCGCGTGCACCAGGGCGGGCACGAGGTACCCGAGGGACTTGCCGGTGCCGGTGCCTGCCTGGACGAGGAGATGCGATCCCTCGTGCATCGCGGTGTCGACGGCCTGCGCCATCTCCACCTGCCCGGGCCGTGTCTGTCCGGCGATCCCGGCCACGGCAGCTTCCAGCAGTTCCCGTACGTCAACACCCACCGCCACACCCTAGCCCGCGCGACGGACAGATTCCGTCCCGGCGGGCTGGGGTGTGGATAACCCGAGCTGCTAGACGACGGCGCCGCGGTCGGGCTGGGCGTCGCGGTCCACCTGGACGCGCTTCGGGCGCGGCGGCGGGGCCGGGTAACGGCGTTCCAGCTCGAGGAGCAGCGGCGCCGCGGTGAGGTTGGAGGAGTACGTGCCGACGACGATGCCGAGCAGCAGCGCCAAGGCGAAGTCGGCCAGCGAGTCACCGCCCAGGAACAGCAGCGCGGTCAGGATGAACAAGGTCGAGATACCGGTGTTGATCGTCCGCGGCAGCACGTTGACGATCGCGGTGTCGATGACCGGGCCCAAACTGTCGGTCGAGCGGGCACTGCGGGTCTCGCGGATCCGGTCGAACACGACGACCGAGTCGTTCACCGTGTACCCGATGATCGTCAGGATCGCGGCCAGGAAGATGCCGTCGATCGGCTTCCCGGTCCAGGCGAAGATGCCGACCACGACCGCGACGTTCTGCAGCAGCGCCAGTACGGCGCCGGCGCCGTACGTCCAGCGGAAGCGCGCGGCGAGATAGGCCAGCTGGGCGAGCAGCGCGATGCCGAGCGCGATCAGGCCCTTGTTGCGCAGCTCCTCACCGAGCGACGGACCGATGCTCTCGTTGCGGATCACCTCCGCGCCGCCGCCGATCCGGCCGATCGACTCGCGGATCTTCTCCGCCTCGTCGTCGCTGATCGTCGACGTCCGGACCGTGATGTCGTCGGTCCCGGACGCCTGGACGACGGCCGTCGGGTACCCCGCCTCGGCGACCGCGGCGCGCGCCTGGTCCGGCGTGATCCGTTGCGACGTACTGACCTCGATCAGCCGGCCGCCGGTGAACTCGATGCCAAGGTTCAGGCCGCGGACGGCGACACCGGCGAGGCTCACGACGATCGCGACGGCCGTGATGACCAGCCAGCGGCGGCTGTGCTTCATCAACGACGGCCGGCGGGACTCCAGCCAGGTCCGCACGCGGCCGTGGCCCGCGATACCGCTCAGTCCCGGACGCCGCAGGACGAACCCGCGCGACACCACGAATTCGGCGAACACCCGGGTCACCACCAGCGCCGACAGCAGCGACGCGATCACACCGATCGACAGGGTGACACCGAAGCCGCGGACCGGGCCGGCGGCCAGGAAGAACAGCAGCCCGGCGGCGAGCAGGGTGGTGATGTTGGAGTCGGCGATCGCGGACAGCGCGTTCTGGAAGCCGCTCCGCAGGGAGCGGCGCAGTCCGTCGGTGCGGCCGGCTGTGTAGTCCTCGCGGGCGCGTTCGAACACCAGGACGTTCGCGTCGACCGCCATACCGATCGCTAGGACGAAACCGGCCAGGCCGGGCAGGGTGAGGGTGGCCCCGATCGCGGTCAGCGCGGCGTACGACATCGCGGCGTACCCGAGCAGGCCGAGGACCGCCATCAGGCCGACCAGGCGGTAGGCCACGATGATGAACAGCGCGGTCAGCGCCAGGCCGATGATCGCGGCGAGCGCGCTGGCCTCGATCGCGTCCTTGCCGAGCGACGGGCCGACCGTCCGCTGGTCGATGACCTCGACCGGCAGCGGCAGCGCACCGCCGGAGATCAGCGCGGCCAGGTCCTTCGCCTCGGTCTCGGTGAAGGTGCCGGAGATCGTGGTGCTGCCGCCCTGGATGCCGACGTTGCAGAGCTGGTTGCCACCGTTCGGGTCGACCTGCGGCGCGCTGATGACCTCGTTGTCCAGAACGATCGCGATCAGCCGCTGCGGCGTACCGACCGGCTGGCAGGCCGCCTTGCCGGTGATGTTGCCCCAGATCTTGCCGCCGTCGCCCTTGAAGTTCATCTCGACGAACCAGCCCTGCGCGACCTGCTGCGGGTCGAGCCGGCCTTCGGCGCCGCCGACCAGTTCACCGGTCATCGCGGGCTTGGCCAGCCGCAGGAAGCCCTGGCCGTCCTCGGGCGGCAGGTACGTCTCCCCCGCCGCCGGTTTCGCCGGCTTGGCCGCGACCTGGTCGAGTACTTCGTGGAACGTCAGCTGGGCGGTCTTGCCGATCACCTTCGCGGCCTCGCGCGGATCCTGCACGCCCGGCAGCTCGACGATGATCCGGTCCTCGCCCTGGCGGGTGACGTTCGGCTCGCTGACACCGAGGGCGTCGATCCGCCGGTGCAGCACCTGGGTGGCCTTGTCGGTGTTCTCCGCGGTCGCCTTCACCGTCGGCGAGTCCTTGGCCTGCAGCACGATCTGCGTCCCGCCGCGCAGGTCGAGACCGAGCTTCGGCTTCGCGGTCAACGTCACGTACGTCGACGCGGCGAGGACCAGGAACGCGAGCAGTGCACGGACGAGAGTCGACCGGTTCACCGATTCCTCCGGAAGTGGGCACCCGCAGTACAGGTGTCATGACAGAGAGCATCCACACTGACGTGGAACGCATAGTCTACGGATGCCATTCAACCACCCGGCCCACGCGTGCTCCGCAGCCGCTGGCCTCGTCGCTGCGCTCCTCAGACGCGGCCGCTACGCCCGCTCCCACCCACCCCCGGGCTTGGCGCCCGGATCTCTTGTTTCCGGCTGGCGCCGGGTGTTGCGGCTGACGCCGCTCTTTGCCTGCTGCCGCCGGCTTGTTGCGAGCTGGCGCTCGCGTGCGACTACAAGGCACCGCCGCGCAAGGATCTGACCTGGACGGCGAGTGCGCGAAGCGCGCCGCGTGGTGCGAGCGCACCCGACGACTTCAAGCGCACGTACCCAAAGAAGCCACAACAGGACTGATTGGATGACGATGGCTCACACGGCAAAGGCCTACTTCAAGCACGGGCATGGAGACGGGCCGGTCCTGTTGTCCACCCCGGGGGACGTCGACCGCTTGATTCATGCCCTTGGTGGCGGAGTCGTGGGAAAACTCAGTAGCAGCCATATACGTCGATGACCGTCTCAACCAAGCCGGCGCTCCCGATCACGAACTGCTTGTTGCCGTCGACTACCAAGACAAGGCAAAGGGTGCGCTGCGATACATGGGCGATACCGGCGCTTACATCACCAAGGGAAGCGGCCACGACGCAGACACAGTTCTGTACTACTACATGGGGAGCGATCGGGAGTTCCCACGGGATTCGCTGTTGTCCCTTGATGAGATTCGCGTCGCGGTCAGGGAATTCCTCACCAGCGGCGGCGAGCAGCCGAGTGCGGTCGAATGGCAGGAAGCCCGTTGAGCCGTTCCTGATTCTCGAGCCGCCAACGGCTGGCCGTACGGCAGCCCGTCTGGAATTTACGGGGCCTCGAGGCGGGAGTCTCGGAGGTGGATCGGCTCGAGCATGCCTCGGGGAAAGTCGCCGAGCTCAAGCTTTTCGACTTCCACTGTGAACGGGCCACGTAAAAGCTGGCCGGTGGCTTTCAAAGCAATGCCTGTCTCGATGTCACAGTTGATGAAGAATTCATGACCGGTGCCGGCGACCGCGGTCGACGTCAGAGTCTTCCGGCCGAGGTGGCGTGACTTTCGTGGCAGGTTGCCTGAGGCAAGTTGCGCGTCAGCCCAAGAGAGGCAGGCGTTCAGGCTCGAGAGGGCTCGCGCCTCGCTGCCGGTATTTCGCGGTACCGGAACGCTGTCGGTGTCGTACCGAGAAGTGCGGATCTGATCACCGTCAGGGAACGCGCAGTACTCTGCCGTCTCCAACCAGATCAGGTCGCCGTTGAGTTGTCGGACCACGGCCGTTGAGCCGTCGAGAGCGAGTTCGACGGAGCGCGGGGCGAAAGCCAGGGCGCCGGACGATTTCACGACCATCCGCAGACGAGGGGTAGCGCCCGACCTGGTCGACAGGTCGGACGCGGCGAGAGTCCAGTCAGCGGAGCTCATCTAGTACCCGATACGCATCCGCACACCCGCAGAATAGCCTGAACTGGTGTGCTGTACCCCGTTCGGCCAGGCGTAGCCCAAGGCATACGTCCTGAACGTCCCTTCCAGTGCGCCGGCGCATGTGACAGAGCCACCGGAGTAGGAGTGCGCCGCGACCGTCTCCGCCGAGCACCGATAGGCCGTTCGGTCGTAGTACGTGCCGTAGTAGTCGAGTTCCTGGAGCTTCACGCAAACCTTCTGAACGTCGTAGTTCCCGACGCAGTCCTGGTACCCGTCATACCCGATACCACCAGTGATCGAGTGTGGATTGTTGGCGTGGCCGCGGCATGCACCGACATCGACCTTGCCCTGCAACTGCATCGACCAGTCCGGCTTCGGCTTCGGCACCTCAACCGCCTGCGCCGTGCTTACTTGGACCCCCACTACGAACGTAAACAAGACAGCACTTCCGGCAAAACAACTTCCGAAACACTGCAACCTCCCTTGGGCGGCCCCCGATCGGACGGAAGGGAGTGCGTCGAGCTTATGGCGCGAGCCTGACCAGCGGAACCAGATGGAGTTGCAACAACATGCAAAGGTGGCCACCATCGCAATGACGGTGGTGAAGCCGTCGCCCGGCTGTGCTCAGTTCGCAGGTCAGCCCGTCAGCAGTCGAACCACAGTCCCGCGTCGCACGGGTCCCTCGCCCAGACGAGTGCCGTAGTCGCACGCGAGCGGCAGCGAGCAACACGCCGGCGGCAGCCGGCAACTCGCGGCGCTAGCCGCAACTCCCCGGCGCCAGCCGGAAACAATTCTCCGGGCGCCAAGCCCGGGGGTGGGTGGGAGCGGGCGTAGCGGGCGCGTCTGAGGAGCGGAGCGACGAAGCTAGCGGCCGCGTAGCACGCGTGGGCCGATCAGTCGGTGTCCAGCCCGTGTTCGATTGCGTACCTGACCAGTGCAGCGCGGTTGTGGAGTTGGAGTTTGCGGAGGGTGTTTTGGACGTGGTTTTCCACGGTGCGGTGGGACAGGACCAGGCGGGTTGCGATCTGTTTGGCGGTGAGGCCGCGGGCTACCAGGCGGAGGACCTCTGCCTCCCGGTCGGTCAGCTTCGGGACCTCGGGGCCCGTCTCACCCAGCCGCCGGTATTCGCCCAGGAGCAAACCAGCCAGCCCTGCGCTGAACACCGCGTCGCCTTCAGCGGTACGCCGTACCGCATCGTCGAACTCGTCCAAGGACGCGGACTTCACCAAATACCCGGACGCCCCATTTTTCACCGCCGCGAGTACGTCGTCCTGCTCGGCGCTGGCCGACAGCACCAGGACGCGCGTGTCAGGAAGCGCTGTGGTGATCTCGCGGGTGGCGTCGACGCCGGAGCCGGTGCCTAGCTGGAGGTCCATCACTACCACGTCCGGGCGCGTCGCCAGCGCGATCTTCACCGCACTCGCGACATCGGCGGCCGTGGCGCAGACGTCGTACCCGCGGCTGCCCAGGTCGCGGGCCACGCCTTCGCGCCACATCGGGTGGTCGTCGACGATCATTACTCGCGTCATTTCGGTACCTTCAACTCCCACTCGGTTCCTTCGCCTGGGGCGGTGCGGACCGTGACGGTGCCGCCCAGGTCGGTGATGCGGCCGCGGATCGACTGGCTGACGCCCAGGTGACCGTCGGCGCGGGCCTGTTCGAGCCGGGCGGGCGTCGTACCGACTCCGTCGTCGCGGATCGACACCAGAACCTCCGCCCTCAGGTCTTCGACCACCACCCAGGATCGGGCGTCGGGTCCGGCGTGTTTCGTCACGTTGCTGAGCGCTTCCTTGACGGCGGCAACCAGTTCACCGGCACCAGCGGCCGGCAGCAGGACCTGCCCTGCCGGTACGACGACATCGACGCGGGTCGTGGCCAGCGGCAACAGCAGGCCGCAGAGGTCGACGCGATCGCCTTCGGTCACGGCGGGACGGGACGCCATCAAGGTGCGGAGGGCAACCTCCTGCTCAGCGGCCAGCTCGGCCAGTTCGCGCGCCTCGCCGCCGATCGCCGTACCGCGGCGCTGTACCTGCGCCAGCACCTGCAGTACGCCGTCATGGATCGAGCGACTGAGCCGCAGCCGTTCGGCGGTCGCGCTCTCCGCAGCGATCGCCTCGCGCAGCCGCGCCTCCGCCTGGCGCATGGTCGACGCGGTGTACCCGACCACCAGTCCGGCCACGAGCAGCAGCTGCACGTTGCTGAGGATCTTCGACGCGTTCTCAACGCCTCGCAGCGACAGCAGCGCCAGGCTGATGGTGGCCGCGCCGAGCAGGCCGCCGTCGCGGCCGCGGGAGATCGCCAGCGCGAGGACCGGTCCGGCCGCCCACACCGACGTCAGCACCGAGGCGCCGCCGCGGATGTCGATCAGCGGCTGCGCCCACAGGGTCGCGTACATGCACCCGGCCGTCACGATCAGGTCCGCGAACGCCAGCCGCGTGTTCCGGCGGCCCCAGCGCCGGCTGTAGCCGTACGACGAGATCAGCGTCCACAGGCCCATGACCGCCATTTGCAGCACCGCGCCGTACGGCCTGACGATGCCGTCCCAGCGCGTCCACACGCCGAAACACGCGAACGCCCAGGTGATCACCCGGAACACGACGAGCGCACGCCACAGCGGCTGCAGCAGGTCGGTCCGGCGCTCCACGCGCCACAGTCTGCCAAGGAGCGGGCCTCCGGCGCGTGAGCCCTTCTACTCAGCACGCAGGTTTCCCCTCGGTTCTCAGCTATTCCTCAGTTCCACTTCAACTCGGTGGATTTTCGCCGTACTCTCGCGCAAACACGCTCGGGGGAGCAACGAACACACTGCGTCATCAGACACGGAGGGGAATCGTGCGCAAGCTACCCGCCGGGCTGTTCAGCCTGGCCCTGGCGGCGACCACGGGGTTCGGCATCGCCGCGGCCTCGTCCGGTAACGCCGCCACACCGCCCAAGCAGGCCTCGGCACCGAGCGCCAGCGAGCCTGCGCCCGCCTCGGACGAGCTGCCCAGCCCGCTCGAGGACAAGCGCCGCGCACTGCGGGAGGAGGCGCTGACCAAGGTCATCAACGGTCAGGCCACGCCCCAGGAGCGCGACGGCAGCACGGTCGTCAAGCTCGGGACCAAGGCCGCCGGCGCGAAGGGCGCCAAGAACGCCACCGGCCGCGTCGACCAGTACGTCGAGCTGTCCCGGGAGAAGACCGACCGGATCTTCGTCGTGCTCGCCGAGTTCGGCAACGAGCGGCACCCGAACTACCCGGACCAGGACACCTCGCCGAACTTCCCGGGCCCGGCCCGGTTCGACGGGCCGCTGCACAACGAGATCCCGGAGCCGGACCGCGCGGTCGACAACTCCACCGTCTGGCGGGCCGACTACAGCCCGCAGTACTTCCGGGACCTGTACTTCGGCGACGGCAACTCGGTGAAGAAGTACTACGAGAAGCAGTCGTCCGGCCGGTACTCCGTGGACGGCGCGGTCACCGACTGGGTCAAGGTCAAGTACAACGAGGCCCGGTACGGCCGCTCGAACGGGTACCCGTGCAACGGCAACGTCTGCAGCAACACCTGGGCGCTGATCCAGGACTCGGTCAACCAGTGGGTCGCGGACCAGCTGGCGAAGGGCCGCACCAAGGCCGAGGTCACCGCGGACCTGAAGACGTTCGACCAGTGGGACCGTTACGACTTCGACGGTGACGGCAACTTCAACGAGCCGGACGGCTACATCGACCACTTCCAGATCGTGCACTCCGGCGGCGACCAGGCCGACGGCGACCCGTGGCAGGGCGAGGACGCGATCTGGTCGCACCGCTGGTACGCCGGGTTCCCGGGCGGCCCGGCGAACAACCCGAGCGGCGGCGCCCAGATCGGCGACACCGGCCTGTACGTCGGTGACTACACGATCCAGCCGGAGAACGGCGGCATCAGCGTCTTCGCGCACGAGTACGGCCACGACCTCGGGCTGCCGGACCACTACGACACCTCGGGTGCCGCGGTCGAGAACGGCGTCAACTGGTGGTCGATCATGGCGCAGAGCCGGGTCGGCAAGCCCAGCGACGGCGGCATCGGCGAGCAGGCGGCCGACTTCAGCATCTGGGACAAGCTGCAGCTCGGCTGGCTCGACTACGAGATCGTGAAGGCCGGCCAGAACCGGACCGTCGAGCTCGGCCCGCACGAGTACAACTCGAAGAAGGCCCAGGGCCTCGTGGTGACGCTGCCGAAGAAGGAGGTCACCCACCAGCTGGTCCAGCCGGCGGCCGGGGCGAAGTCCTGGTGGAGCGGTCAGGGCCACCAGTTCACGCACACGATGAGCCGCCAGGTGACGCTGCCGGCCGGTCAGCCCGCGAGCCTCACGTTCCAGGCGAACTGGGACATCGAGGACTGCGGCCCGGACGCGTGTGACTACGCGTACGTCGACGTGAACGACGGCACCGGCACGAAGCCGATCAAGGGCAACATCACCAAGGACGCCGAGGGCAACGGCATCGACGGCAAGAGCGGCGGCTGGGTGCCCGCGACGTTCGACCTGTCGGCGTACGCCGGCAAGACGATCACGCTGCAGTTCCGCTACGCCACCGACCCGGCGGCGGGCGGGCTCGGGTTCTTCGCCGACGCCATCAAGGTGACGTCGGGTGCGACGACGGTGTTCGAGTCCGGCGCCGAGGCGACGCCGGAAGGCTGGACGCTGAACGGGTTCAGCTCGGTCGGTTCGTCGTACACCAGCCAGCACGACAACTACTACCTGGTGTCGAACATCAACTACGTTTCCTACGACAAGCACCTGCAGACCGGGCCGTACAACTTCGGCTGGGCGAGCACGTTGCCGGACAAGGTGGAGCACTTCCCGTACCAGGACGGCGTACTGGTCTGGTACTGGGACACCTCGCAGGACAACAACAACACCAACCAGCACCCCGGTGAGGGCCTGGTCCTCCCGGTCGACTCGCACCCGACCCCGATCAACCGGATGGACGGCCAGCTGTGGCGTCCGCGGGTCGGCGGGTACGACGCTCCGTTCGGCCTGGAGAAGGCGGACTCGTTCACGCTGCACGTCAACGGGCAGCCGAGCTACATCCGCGGCCAGAACGCCGTCCAGACCTTCAACGACGGCAAGTCCTACTGGACCCCGGACCAGCCGACCGCCGGCGTCAAGGTCCCGAACAACGGCGTCAACATCAAGGTCCTCTCCAAGAACGGCACCTCGGTGAAGGTCCAGGTCAGCAAGCGCAACTGACCACCTGAAACGCCGAACGGCCCTCCCGGGATCCTCGGGAGGGCCGTTCTCGCGTTGCGTTCAGGCGACCTTGTACGGCGTGAGGTCGCCGGCCAGGGACGGGTGGACGCGGGCGGTGATGCGGGTGCCGTCGGCGGTGTGTTCGAGTTGCTCGACCGAGCCTTCGGAGTGGATCCGGGAGACCAGGTCGCCGCGGTCGTACGGCAGCAGCACGTCGAGGGAGATGTGCGGCTGCGGCAGTGCGCCCTCGATCAGCTCGCGGAGCTTGTCGATGCCTTCGCCGGTGCGGGCCGACACCACGATCGCGTGCGGTTCGCGGTGCAGGATCGGCGCCAGCGCGAGCGGGTCGGCGGCGTCGGCCTTGTTGATCACCACGATCTCCGGTACGTCGGTCGCGTCGATCTCGGCCAGCACCTCGCGGACCGCCTGGATCTGCGCCACCGGGTCCGGGTGCGAACCGTCGACCACGTGCAGCAGCAGGTCCGCGTCCGTGACCTCCTCCAGCGTCGAGCGGAACGCCTCGACGATGTCGTGCGGCAGGTGCCGGACGAACCCGACGGTGTCGGTCAGCGTGTACACGCGGCCGTCCGAGGTCGTCGTACGGCGGGTCGTCGGGTCCAGGGTCGCGAACAGCGCGTCCTCGACCAGCACGCCCGCGCCGGTGATCTGGTTCAGCAGCGAGGACTTGCCGGCGTTGGTGTAGCCCGCGATCGCGACCGACGGGACCAGGTTGCGGCGGCGCTCCTGGCGCATCGTCGACCGGGTGCCCTTCATCTCCTTGAGCGTCCGGCGGAGCTTGCTGATCTTGGTGTTGATCCGGCGCCGGTCGGTCTCGATCTTGGTCTCACCGGGACCACGGCCGCCGATACCGCCGCCGGCCGCGCCGACCCGGCCGCCGGCCTGGCGGGACAGGTTGCCACCCCAGCCGCGCAGGCGCTGCTTCATGTACTGCAGCTGCGCCAGCTCGACCTGGGCCTTGCCTTCCTTGCTCTTCGCGTGCTGCGCGAAGATGTCCAGGATCAGCGCGGTCCGGTCGACCACCTTGACCTTGAGCTTGTCCTCCAGGTTGCGCAGCTGCGCGGGCGCCAGCTCGCCGTCGGCGATCACGGTGTCCGCGCCGAGCGACGCGACCAGGTTGCGCAGGTCGGCGACCTTGCCGGAGCCGATGAAGGTCGCCGGGTCCGGCTTCTTGCGGCGCTGGATCACGCCGTCCAGCACCTCGGAGCCGGCGGTCTCGGCGAGCAGCTTGAGCTCGGTCAGCGAGTTCTCCGCGTCCTCGGCGCTGCCCTCGGTCCAGACGCCGACCAGCAGCACCCGCTCGAGCAGCAGCTTGCGGTACTCGACCTCACTGATGTCGGTCAGCTCGGTCGACATCCCGACCACGCGGCGGAGCGCCTGGCGCTCCTCGAGGTCGAGGCCCTCGGTGCTCAGGTCCTGCTCGTAGTCCCGCTCGATGTCCTCGTGACCCGTCAACGAATCGCCGGAGTCATCGCCCTGGGTCAGGTCGGTTTCGACGTCGGTGGTCTCGTATGCGTGTGAATGGGTCGTCATATACCTTCCATGGTGGCACGGGTCTCCAAGTACAAGCGACCCGTTTACCAGCAGTCAACGCCCCACGCAGGACTCAGATTCCCGGCAGCCAGGCCCGGTCGAACTCCCCGCGGGCGTGCACGACCGCGGGCCCCGTCAGCTCCAGGTGGTTGTCAGCACGCCACGTGACGCTGACTTCACCCCCAGGTACGCCGACCCGGTACGTCACCGGCAGCTCGTCGCGGGCGGCCCGCGCGGCCGCGACCGTCACGGCGCAGGTCCCCGTCCCGCACGACCGGGTCTCCCCCGCGCCGCGCTCGTGGACGCGCATCTGGACGTCGTGCGGACCACGCCGTACGACGAACTCGATGTTCACGCCCTGCGGAAAGGCCTCCACCGGCGACCACGCCGGCTGATCGCACAGGTTGCCCGGCTCGCTGAGGCTGTCGACGAAGGCGACCGCGTGCGGATTGCCCATGTCGACATGCAGCGCCGGCCACTGGTGACCGTTGGCCTCCACCACGATCCCGGCCGCCTGGGGCAGCGTCGGCTCGCCCATGTCGACGGTCAGCGTGCCGTCGTCGTTCTGCGCGACCTCCTTGACGCCCGCGCGGGTCCCGACCCGGACCGGCTTGCCGTCGATCCAGCCCGCCTCGGCGAGGTACTTCGCGAAGACCCGGACGCCGTTCCCGCACATCTCCGCGATCGAGCCGTCGGCGTTCCGGTAGTCCATGAACCAGTCGCCGCCGTCCTCGACGTACGACTGCTTGTCGCCCCGGACCACCCGCAGCACGCCGTCCGCGCCGATGCCCGCGTGCCGGTCGCAGAGGAACCGCACCAGCGCCGCGTCCAGCTCGCCGTGCACGGAACCGTCCGGGTCGGGCAGGATCACGAAGTCGTTCTCCGTGCCGTGCCCCTTCAGCCAGGGAAACAAGCTCATGGGGAAAGCGTACGGTGTGCGTCATGGAGCTGATCGCCTGCTTCTGGGACCAGGAGGACGCCGAAGCCGTCGCCGAGGAACTGGGCGGAGACGTCCGGCGCGGCCGCTTCCACGGCGAGGACGACGACGAGGACCATCCGTGGACCGTCGTACTGCGGGACGTCGATCAGGCGCGACTGGACGAGTTGCTCGCGCGGTACGACGGCTGGCTCGAGGCGGACGCCCACGAGCCGGTCAGCGCGCCGCCTCCGTTGCCGAGTGAGCCCAAGCGCTTCAAGCGATGACCCGGCCCGGCCGGCGCCCCGTCGGTACGCCGTCCGCGAGAACGGGCTCGCCGGCCACCAGGACGTGCTCGACGCCGACCGACAGCTGCCACGGATCGTCGTACGTCGACCGGTCGGCGACCCGTGCCGGATCGAGGACGACGACGTCCGCGACCGCACCGGGACGCAGTACGCCGCGATCGTTGAGCCCCAGCCGGGACGCGGGCAGCGACGTCATCCGCCGGATCGCCTCACCCACCTCCAATACGCCGAGATCGCGCGCGTAGTGCCCGAGCACCCGCGGAAACGTGCCGAAGTTGCGCGGATGCGGGTGTCCCGGACCGGTGGCGTCCATGATCCAGCCGTCGCTCGCGACCGCCGTCCGCGGATGGTCGAGCACCGCGATCACGTCGTCCCCACACATCGCGTGGTTGACCACGCTGACGGCGGCCTGGTGCGACTCGAGGATGCGGAGCACGATCTCGGCGGCGTCGACGCCGTCCTGCCGGGCGATCTCTGCGAGGCTGAGGCCGCGGCTGTCCTGATAGCGGCCGGGCGGCAGCGACGCGATGACAACCGTGTCAGGTGATAGCAGTACGTCGGCTCGCAGGGCGTCGGCGATCCGCGCGCGCTCGGCCGGGTCGGCGAGCCGCTCGAGGAGGGTTCCGCCGGCCAGCGCCCACGCCGGCAGGCGGGTGGTGAGGGTCGTGCTGGTCGCCGTGTACGGGTAGGCGTCCCAGCCGAGGTCGACGTCGTCCACCTGGTCGAGCTTCTCCAACGCCGCGTTGACGAGACCGTGGTTGGACTTACCAACGGCTTTCAGGTGTGAGATCTCGAGCCGCGCACCGCCGGCCCGGGCCGCCGTGATCGCCTCGTCGAGCGCGTCCAGGAGGCCGGCGCCCTCGTTGCGGATGTGGGTCGAGTACAGCAGTCCGCACTCGGCCGCCGTCGCGACCAGGGCGGCGACCTCCTCGGACGACGCGTAGGTGCCCGGCGCATAGATAAGCCCGGTGGAGAACCCGACCGCGCCCTGGTCCGCGGCCTCCCGCAGCAGGTCCTGCATCGTCCGGACCTCACTCGGCGACGGTGCTCGCTGAGCGCTGCCCATCGCGGCGATCCGGAGTGTGCAGTGGCCGACCTGGAGCGCGACGTTCACCGCCGGTTCCAGCGTGGCAGCGAAGCCGGCCAGGTCGTCCCAGGACCAGTCGAGCGACGGCGCGAGGAACGCCGTACCCGCGCGCAGCGGCTCCAGGTCGGTGACCGGGAATGGCGACCAGCCGCAGTTCCCGGTGATCAGTGTGGTGACGCCCTGCGCGAGCTGCGACTCGGCGGCCGGGCTCGCGCCGATGCTGAAGTCGGCATGCGAGTGCAGGTCGACGAAACCGGGCGCCACAATGTTGCCCGTGGCATCGATCACCTCTGCCCCGGACACCGGTTCGCCGGGCGGCAGCACCGCGCTGATGCGGTCCCCCTCGACCAGCACCGTGCCCGGCACCGGCTCGCTGCCGGTCCCGTCCGCGACAAGACCACCGGTCAGCGCGACCCGCACCACGTCACTCCTGTTCCGGTCCGAGGGAGAGCTGGGCGACCGTGTTCGCGGCGATCAGCTCGCGGTCCACGGGCTGCCCGAGACCGCTTGCCCGGGGCACCTGTACGACGCCCCGGACGGCGACCACGCCGGGTTCGACGAGATCCCGGGCGTAGTACTTCTCCGAGGCGGACACGTCCGATGGGAGGGTGAACCCGGAGAGACTGGAGAGCGCGACGTTCGCCAGCCGGCCGATCCCGAACTCGTGCATGCCGCCGCACCAGACCGGCACGCCGGCGTCCTGCGCCCGATCGTGCGCCGCGCGGGCCGCGGTCAGGCCGCCCATCCGCGACACCTTGATGTTGAGGATCTTCAGCGCGTCGAGGGCGAGCGCGGTCTCCAGGTCGTCGACCGTCTCCACGCTCTCGTCCAGGCAGACCGGCGTACCGATCGTGCGCTGCAGCGCCGCGTGGGTGAGCAGGTCACGCGGCGCGAACGGCTGCTCGATCATCGTCAGCCGGTAGCCGTCCAGCTTCCGCAACTGCTCCAGGTCGTCGGCCGTGTAGATCCCGTTCGCGTCGACATGCAGGTCGAGGTCCGGGTACGCCGAGCGCACCGCACTGACCGGCTCCACGTCCCAGCCGGGAGCGATCTTCAGCTTCACCCGGGGGTAGCCTGCCTCGACCTGTTGCTGCACCTGGGCGAGCAGGTCGTCGATCGTCGGTTCGATGCCCAGCGACACCCCCGCGACGACCTCGGTCCGCGTACCGCCCAAGACTGTTGCCAGCGGCACCTGTTGGACCTCCGCCCAGAGGGTCCAGGCGGCCATGTCCACGCCGGCCTTGGCGAAGTTGTTGCCGCGGATCTTCGACCACAATCCCGCCAACTGATCAGGATGCGTCCACGGTCGGTCGAGTACGGCGGGCAACAGGTAGCGCGAGGCGATGTGCCAGCAGGTCTCGACGGTCTCCGGCGCGTAGTACGGATCGGAGGACGACGCGATCTCGCCCCAGCCGACCGCGCCGGACGCGTCCTCCAGCTCGACCAGCACGTGGTCGAGGAACGCCTTGCGGTGCGAGCTGGTCTGGAACTCGTGCACCAGCGGCATCCGCACCCGGTGCAGCCGGGCCGCGACGATCTTCAGTTCAGTTGACATACAGCCCCAGTTCGGTGTTGAGCCGGTCCCGCTCGACCAGCCGGCGGCGCGCGCCCTTCGCGCTCGCGGTCGTCAGCGTGGCCAGCACGTGCAGCACCGACACGACGACGGTCGGCGAGTCGACGTACGACGCGCTGCCGGTCGCGACGTAGATGCTCTGGTCGGCTAGCTTGGCCAGCGGCGCGTCCTCGAAGTCGGTGATCGCGACGAGCTCGCCGCCGGCCTCGACGAACCGCTGCGCGATCTCGACGGTGTCGCGCCGGTAGCGGCGGAACGAGAATGCGACCATCAGATCGTTGGACCGGACGTCCGCCAGCACGTCGACGCCGCGGACGACGGTGCCGTCGACCAACGTCACCTGGGAGAGCCCGACGCCGAGGTCGAAGGCCAGCAGTGACGCGTACGAGTACGACTTCGCCGAGCCGATGATGAAGCGCCGGCGGGCGGCGACGATCCGGGCCGCGGCCTGCGCGATCGACTCGTCGGTGCGGATCTGGTCCAGGGCCTCGTCGATCGAGGCCCGCTCCTGCTCTACCACGCGCCGCTGCAGCAGCGTCGACGAGCGGCGCTGCAGCCGGGCGTCGTACCGCTCCTGTGGGCTGCTGAGCTCGCGGTTGCGCGGATCGTCAGGCATCGTCGGCCGGTCCGAAGTAGTAGGCGCCGGCGCCGTCCGGAAGCCGGCGGCAGGACACGGCGACGAGCCCCTTGCCGAGCAACTCCTCGAACGAACGGCGCAGCTCGCGCGGATCGCCCGGTACGACGAGCTGGGTCAGCGCCGCGTCGTCCGGCGCCGGGGCAGCGTCGCGGCTCAGGTCCCACTCGACGATCACGCGGTCGGTGCCCGGGCCGTACATGTCGGGGGCGAACCAGCGGCCGCGCGCGCCGAGGACGTCGAGGTTGAAGTGCGCGTTGCGGACCTGCGCCGGGTCATAGGTCCAGCGCATCCGCGACATCCCGTGGCTGAGGGCGACTTCGCGTTGGGCGTGCTTGAGCATCCGGCCGAGGCCGTGCCCCTGCTGCTCGGCGGCGACCACGGCCGACTGCGAGTAGTGGTAGAAACCGCGCCGGTCGGTGCCGCAGAAGCCGTACGCGAACGCGACCAGCCGATCGCTCTCGTCGAGGATGCCGACCACCGAGCCGCCGTTGCTCGCCAGGGCGCCGAGCAGCCGCGGGTTCAGCCCGTACGCCGGGTCGTCGTAGCCGAAGACCTCCCGGTACAACGCCGAGGCCTCGGCGAACCTCGACGCCGTGGTGAGCGAGACCGCACGGAAGCCCACCTCAGAGATACGATTCATATCCTGATCGTATCCTCGACGGCTCCACGCTGGTCAATGGCTTATCGGATGATGATACGTTGACTATCTATGATGATCGAGCGACTCCGGGAGTACGTCGGCACGGAGACCCCGACTGGTGACGCGGCCGCGCTGAACGCCTTCGCCGACCGGCTGACGACGCGGTACACCGAGCTGGGCGGCACTGTGCGGCGCATCCCGGCGCCGACCGGTGACCACCTCGTCGCGGACTTCCCCGGCCGCGGACCACAGGCAGCTGCCGCGCCGCTGCTGTTCCTCGCCCATCACGACACCGTCTGGCCGGCCGGGCAGCTGCGGGACGCGATGCCGTGGCGCGAGGCGGACGGGATCATCCACGGGCCGGGCGTCTTCGACATGAAGGGCGGCCTGGTCGTGCTCGAGACCGCCCTGGAGCAGGTCGCCGACCGGGAGCACCGGCCGCTGCGGGTCGTCGTGGTCGCGGACGAGGAGATCGGCTCCCCGTCGGCGCGAGAGGCGGTGACGGCCGAGGCGGCCGGGGTGTACGCCGCCTTCGGGTTCGAGCCGCCGCACCCGAACGGCGACCTCAAGACGTCGCGCTGGGGCAGCACGCGGGTCCGCATCGAGGTGACCGGCCGCGAAGCCCATGCGGCACTCGATCCGTCCGGCGGCGTGTCCGCGATCGACGAGCTCGTCGACCAACTCATCGCCGTACGCCGCATCGTCGCCGACCATGACCATGTGCTGTGCAACGTCGGCACCATCACCGGCGGCGGGCGCACCAACGTCGTACCGGGATCGGCGGCCGCCGACATCGGGTTCCGCTTCGTCGATCCCGCCGTCGAAGAGGCCGTTCTGCAGGCGGTGACCGCGTTGCGGCCGGTGCGGGACGCTCTGCTGCAGGTGCGGGTGCTGTCGAACCGGCCGGCCTGGCAGCCGTCGCCGGCGACCGACGAGCTGCTGGCGAAGGTCGCCGCGGCCGCACGGTCCGTCGGTCAGGAGATCGGCGGCAAGGCCGCCTCCGGGGCGGCCGACACCAATCTCACCGGATGGTTGGGTATCCCAACGCTGGACGGCCTGGGCCCGCTCGGCAAGGGAGCTCACGCCGTCCACGAACAGATCGTCGCGGCGACCCTGGCCGAACGCGCGGCCCTGGTCGCCGCCATCATCAAGACAGTCTAGGATCACCGCACTCTGAAGGGCCAGGCCGTTCCGGCCGCTCCCCCGCCGCGTCGCGACGGTTCCGCGGCGGCCAGGATCGCGCCACCGGGCAGGAACTCCAGCGCCGCGACCGCGCCGATCTCGGACGCCGAGGACCCCGGCGGACCGGCCGGCGTAAACGTGTGACCGTACGACCCCAACGCGACGCCGTACTGGTCGATGAACGCCTGCTCGGCCGTCACCGACGCGGTGTTGCGCTGCGAGGCGCGCGGCGCCGCGATCGCCTGCGGCAGCGTCATACCGCGGTCGAGCCGGTTCGTCAGGGTCTGCAGCACGGTCGTGATGATCGTCGAGCCACCCGGCGAGCCGAGCGCGAGGAACGGCTTGCCGCCGCGCAGCACGATCGTCGGCGACATCGACGACCGCGGCCGCTTCCCGGCCTCGACCCGGTTCGGGTCCTGCGGGTTGGGGACGGCGGAGAAGTCGGTGAGCTCGTTGTTGAGGATGAAGCCACGCCCCGGCACGGTGATGCCGCTGCCGCCGGTCTGCTCGATGGTCAGCGTGTACGAGACGACGTTGCCCCACTTGTCGGCCGCGACCATGTGCGTCGTCGACTGGCCCTTGACGTCCTGGCGAGCCTCGACCCCGGCGCCCTGGGGGCAGCGCGCGTAGTCGCCGTCCGGCGAGCCTGCGGGCACCGGCTTCGTCGCGGCCTTCTGCGGGTCGATCAGGCAGGACCGCTCGGCCCCGAACCCACGCGACAACAGCTCCTGCACCGGTACGTCGACGTACGCCGGGTCACCGACGTACGCGTTGCGGTCGGCGAAGGCCAGCGCCGACGCCTCGAGGTAGGTGTGCAGCGACTGCGTCGTCGACTGCTGCCGCAGGTGCTGCGGCCGCAGGATGTTCAGCGCCTCGCCGACGGTGGTGCCACCGGACGACGACGGCGCCATGCCGTAGACGTCCAGGCCTTCGTACCGGACCTTGGTCGGCTTGCGGTCGATCGTCTTGTACGCCGCCAGGTCACTGGCCCGCAGGTAGCCGGGGAAGAACGGCAGCGTGGCGTTCGGCGTCTTCGGCGGGTTCTGGGCCACGGCGGCCATCTCGCCCGCGAGCGCGCCGGTGTAGAACGCCGACGAACCCTGCTGACCGATCAGCCGGTACGTCTGGGCGAGGTCGGGGTTCTTGAACAGCGTTCCGACCTGCGGCGCGTCGCCGTTCGGCAGGAACAGCGCGGCGGTCGGCAAGACCTGCGAGAACCGGTCCTTGTTGTCGAGCGTCTGCAGGCGGAACGTCGGGTCCACCACGAACCCGCGCTCGGCCAGGTCCGCGGCCGGCGTCAGCGCCTTGCCGAGCGACAACGAACCCCACTTCTTCAGCGCCCGGTCCCAGGTGGCCAGCGTGCCCGGCACGCCGATCGACACCCCGGACGTCACCAGCTGCGCGAACGGGTACGGCTGACCGGTCGCGGGATTGACGAACGCATTGGACGGCATCGTCGCGGGCGCCGTCTCGCGGCCGTCGATCGTGAACACCTTGCGCTGCTTGGCGTCGTAGTACACGAAGTACCCGCCACCGCCGATCCCGGCCGAGTACGGCTCGGTGACGCCGAGGGCGGCGGCCGTGGCGACGGCGGCGTCGACCGCGTTCCCACCGCGACGCAGGACGTCGAGACCGATGTTCGTCGCGTCAGGGTCGACCGAGGACACCGCACCGCCGAACCCGATCGCGGTCGGCGTCTTGGCCGGTGCCTGTGTCTGTTGAGTAGTGGCGACTGCTGGACTACTGGCGCCTGTCAGGACCAGGGCGGTGACGGACAGGGCTGCGATCAGCTTCTTCACGGATCTCCCCCACACGAGCTCGGCGGGACAAGGGACCCACCCTGCCTATCTCATTGGAGGTTGGTGCGCTAGTCGTGACGCGCCTAGTTGATGGCGCAGGAAGCCATGAAGCGCCGCAGTACGTCGTCCGGCCACTCGACCGTTCCGGCCGGGAGCTCGACGAGCAGCCAACGGTCGGTGAGCTGCACCTGACCGGTCAACCGGCCCCGCAGCGTGCCGATCTGGAAGGTCTTCCCGCTCGCGGAAGTGACCCGGGCGCCCGCCAGCGTCCGCGCCTGCGGAGCCGCTTGCAGCACCACCTTGGTGGCGGCCTCCGCGGTCCGCATCTCGGGGCGGGACAGGACCACCCGGTCGGCCGCGATCGGCGCCTCCGCCGACCAGCCCTTGGGCGCCAGCGTGCAGTCGATCGAGCTCCATTGCTGCTTGTTGGCCACCAGCTCGACGACGGACGCGCCGAACATCGACATGGTCTGACTGCTCTGCGGCTCGACAGACGGGGTGGAAGCCGGTGCGGTCGCCGGGCTCGGCGCCGGGGCGGTCGTCTCGGGCGCGACCGGCTTGTCGGCCACTTCGCTGCCGGTCCCCCACCACTTCACCTGGTTGCCGAGCGCGAGCACCAGTGCGGACGCGGCGGCGACGCACAGCACACCGGTGACCCGGCGGCGGCGCTTGATCCTGCGCAGGGCAAGCCGTCCGCGGGCCACGTCGGCTTCGATGGCCGCGTCCACGTCCGCGGCCGGCAGCCCTTCGGCGGCCCGGTCCGCGAACCCCTCCAGGAGTTTCTTGACCTCGTCCACTGCGCTCTCAGCTACTCCCCGTCTCTTCCGTCATCAGTTCCTTCAGGCGCTTGAGCGCCTTGGCCGTCTGGCTCTTCACGGTGCCTTCGGTGCAGTCCAGGATCCGCGCGCAGGTCGCGACGTCGAGGTCCTGGAAGTACCGCAGTACCAGGACCGCGCGCTGCCGCGGCGCGAGGTCCAGCAACGCGTCCCGGACCGCCAGCGTGTCCGCCTGGTCCGGTACGTCGGACGACCGCGGCTCGACCGCCTCCGCGGTCACCACCTCCGGGTGCCGACCGCGCCGGCGGCGCTCGTCCAGGAAGGCGTTGACCAGGATGCGGTGGGCGTACGGGCCCGCGCCCTCGTGCTTGATCCGGTGCCAGTGCACGTACACCCGGGTACAGGCGGTCTGGACCAGATCCTCCGCGGTGTGCACGTCGCCCGCGGTGAGCAGCAGCGCCGTCCTCAGCAGCCTGGTGCGGTCCGCGAGCAGGTACTCACGGAACTCGGCCTCACGGTCACCCCCTCGCATCGACGGCCCTTGTGTCGGTACCGGGGCCTTGGTTCACCTCGACTACGCCGGGGACGCCCGCGCGGTTGCCCTGGGCTATCAGTTTCAGTGCCCTGTCGACCAGATCGGGCGCGTCGTACGGGAGCCAGCTGATCCGTCGGTCCTTACGGAACCACGAGTCCTGCCGGCGCGCGAAGCGCCGGGTGGCCTGGGCGGTCCGCTCCCGGGCCTGCGTTTCGTCGATCTCACCGTTCAGCAACGCGATCACCTGTGAGTACCCGAGGGCTCGGTTGGCCGTCTTCCCCTCAATCAAACCCTTGTTCAGCAGCCCGCGCACCTCGGCCACGAATCCGGCGTCGAACATCCGGTCCACCCGGCGGTCGATCCGCTCGTCCAGCACCGGCCGCGGTACGTCGAGCCCGAGCTGCACGGCGCCCTCGTAGACGTAGCGGTGCTCCGGCAGCGTCGCGACGTACGGGCCGCCGGTGATCTCGATGACCTCCAGCGCGCGGACGATCCGCCGGCCATTGCTCGGCAGGATCTGCTCGGCGGCCTTCGGGTCGGTCTCCGCGAGCCTGCGGTGCAGCGCGCCGGAGCCGTGCGCCTCCAGCTCGGCCTCCAGGCGGGCGCGGACGTCCGGGTCGGTGCCGGGGAAGACGAAGTCGTCGAGGATCGCGCGGACGTACAGCGCCGAGCCGCCGGCCAGCACGGGGACCACACCGCGGCCGATGCAGTCGTCGATCGCGGCGCGCGCGAGCTCCTGGAACTCGGCGACGGTCGCGGTCTGCGTGACGTCGAGGATGTCCAGCAGGTGGTGCCGGACGCCGTGGCGTTCCGCCGTACTGATCTTGGCTGTGCCGATGTCCATGCCGCGGTACACCTGCATCGCGTCCGCGTTCACCACCTCGCCGCCGAGGCGCTGGGACAGGGCGACGGCGAGATCGGACTTGCCGGCCGCGGTGGGACCGACGACCGCGACGACGAGTGGAGCAGGCATCGCTCCAGTCTGGCAGTCGCTTCCCCGCCCGCGCCGCACCGCCCCCGCTGCGAAGAGTTCGCCAAGAGCGCGCGGCCGGTCTTGTGGATGACCCGGAAAGTTCGGTAGGAACCAGGGAGTTCGCAACATTTCTACGGGAGGAAACCAGTGACGAATCCGTTCGAGGAAGAGTCCGACGCCGCCAAGGACGCGCTCGGTCTGGGGGAAGGAGCCGGCGACGTCGACCCGGGCGGCGACTCCGGGGGTGACGTCGAGTCCGGCGGGGACGTGGAGTCCGGCGGCGACGTCGAGTCCGGCGGTGGCAGCACGGACAGCGGCGGCGACGTAGAGTAAACACGTCGATTCGGGTACGGCGCTCGCGGAGATCCCACAGTTCCGGCGTTGCAGGTGCGAAGATCACCGCTAGCTGTCTGTAAGCACTCAACTACGCAGGAATGGGAGCCCCGAGATGGGCATCTTCGACAAGTTCAAGGACACGGCCGAGAACCTGAAGGACAAGGCCAGCGACCTCGTCGACGGTCACGGCGACAAGGTCGGCGACGGTCTGGACAAGGCCGGTGACTTCGTCGACGAGAAGACGGGCGGCCAGTACGGCGACAAGATCGACGCCGGTGTCGACAAGGCCAAGGAGGGTCTGGACAACCTCGACGGCCAGAACGACGACATCCCGGACAACAACCCGAACCAGTCCGCCTGACGTACCCGCCGAAGGGCCGCAAGCAGCACGCTTGCGGCCCTTCGCGCTGTCCGGGCACTCCCCCGGCCTGTCGGCGGGGGTGTTTAGGGTCTGGGCATGAATCGGTTTTCGGTGGTGCCTTCGGCGTATGTGGTCGTGCGGCGCGAGGACGACGTGTTGTTGTTGCTGCGGGCCAACACCGGCTACATGGACGGGCACTGGGCGGTGCCGGCGGGACATGTGGAGCACGGGGAGTCGGCGGTCACCGCCGCCGCGCGGGAGTTGAAGGAAGAGGTGGGGCTCGACGTCGACCCGGAAGACCTCGTACCGCTGACGGCGATGCACCGGACCGGTGGGAACGGCGATCCGATCGACGAGCGCGTCGACTTCTTCTTCCTGGCGACGCGCTGGCGTGGTGAGCCGCGGTTGCTGGAGCCGGAGAAGGCCGCGGGCCTCGACTGGTACCCGCTGGACAAGCTGCCCGAGCCGCTGGTGCCGCACGAGGCGCGCGTGCTCGGGTCGTTGAAAGGCGAAGGGCTTCCTGCGGTGATCGTCCAAGGTTTCGCCTGAGTTCACCGTCGGGCCGGTTGCCCCGCCCTAGTGTTCGCTGCGTTGTCAGCGAGCTTGGAGGGTGGGGCGATGAACGAGCGGTACGACGGCACGAGCCGGCGGCGGTTGTTGCAGGCAGGAGCACTCGGGGCCGGGGCGGTCGTGACGCCGGGGGTGTTCAGCGCCGGCACCGCGGCGGCCGCCGGCACCTCGGGCCGGATCGACACGGAGCACCCGCAGTTCACGCTGGCGGTCGTGCCCGACACGCAGTACCAGTTCGACCAGGACCGGGGTGACGCCGCGCCGCTCACCGCGACCTTCAAGTACCTGATCGAGCAGCGCAGCGAGCAGAACATCGTCTTCCTGGCGCATCTCGGCGACGTGGTGGAGAACGCGCTCGCGAGCGAGTTCGCGCAGGCCGACCCGGTGTTCCGGCTCCTCGACCGCGCCCGGTTCCCGTACTCGGTGCTGGCCGGCAACCACGACATCGACGGCTCGAAGGACGACACCCGCGGCCCGTCGGCGTACCTCGACACGTTCGGCCCGCGGCGGTTCAAGTGGATGCCGACGTACGGCGGATCGACCGCGAACGGGTACAACTCGTACCACGTGTTCCGCGCCGGCGGGCGGCAGTGGTTGCTGCTGGCCATGGACTGGCGGCCGTCGGACGCGAGCTTCGCCTGGGCCCGCGCGGTGATCAAGGCGCACCCGAAGCTGCCCGTCATCCTCACCATCCACGAGCTGGTGAACGCCGACCACGGCAACCCGGTCGCGTACTTCAGCGCCCACGGCAACCGTGTCTGGCAGCAGCTCGTCGACGGCAACGACCAGATCTTCCTCACCCTCAACGGGCACTACTGGCCGCCCGGACGAGTGACCCGGAAGAATGCCGCGGGCAACGACGTGCACCTGCACATCACGAACTACCAGGACCGGTACTACGGCGGCTCCGGGATGGTCCGGCTCTACCACTTCGACCTGGCCCGGAACACCATCGACGTCGAGACGGTCTCGCCGTGGATCATGGCCCAGGACCCGGCTCGGCGGAACGAGTTGGCCGAGGCGGAGATCGAGCTCAGCGACGACACCAACCGGTTCAGTGTGCCGATCGACTTCGCGGCGCGGTTCGCGGGCTTCGCTCCGGAACCGGTGCGTCCGGCACGTCCGGCGCGGCAGCTCGTCATCCCGGGTACGGCGGCGTACTGGCGGTTCGACGGTCCGGTGACGGAGAAGGTGGTCGACCACTCGGGGCACGGCAACGACCTGACCCGCGTCCAGCTCAGCAACGACCTGCCGACGGCGTCGACGGAGTACCACCCGGATCAGCCGGGGCACGCGAGCTGGCTGTTCCCCGGCGGCAAGAACCCGGCACGCGGCGGCTACCTGAAGACCGCGGACCACGCGCCGCTGAACGCGATGACGTTCCCGGACGGATACACGATCGAGGCGTTCGTGAAGCTCGCCAACGACGGGCAGGACCACGCGTGGGAAGGGTTGTTCACTCGGCTCGGGACTGGGCGCGACGCGGGGAAGACGGGGAGCGACCCGGACGAGCCGGCGGCGAAGCTGGGGTTCTCCGGTGGGCTGCAGGTGCAGTGGGCGGTGTACCCGGTGGACCGCAACGAGACGTTCACCAACTGGGGGCACGAGCAGCGCGCCGGTGAGTGGTTCCACCTGGCGATCGTGAACGACGGGCGGCGCAGCGTCGTGTACGTCGACTCGTCGGAGCTGCTGCGCAACCCGGCGACCGCGTCCAACGGACTCGCCACCGCGGGCAAGCCTTGGTTGGTCGGCGCGGGGCACTACGCCAACGACGTCGACCAGGGGTTCGCCGGGCACATCGGCGAGCTGCGCGTGGTAGCCCGCGCGCTCAAGCCGTCGCAGTTCCTGAACGCCTGAGGCTGTACCGAAGAACGGGTAGTGGTGCCGCTCCAGAGCCTCTGGATTCCTGCCGCAAGCGGCAGGTCGGCAGCGTCAGCCGACCACTACCCGTTCTTCGGTTCACAGGAAGGACCGGATGAGCGCTTCCTGTCCGGGCAGCAGTGCCAGCTCGGCGGGGGTCAGCGTGCGGTTGTTGCGGCGGTTGTGTAGTGCGGCGGGTAGGCCGGGGGTGGGGTCGATCGAGTCGGCCAGGTAGGTCGCGAGGGCGTCGCGCAGGAGTGGGCTGAGGGCTTCGTAGGACGGGTCGAGGGCTACCTGGGCGAAGATGATCGCGGTCATCGCGACGTCGTACTCCGGCGGGCCCTCCTCCGCGTTCCGCCAGTCGATGACGACCGGGCCGCTCGGGGTCGCGATCACGTTGAGCGGGTGCAGGTCGCCGTGGACGACGACCAGGCCCGGGGTGCCGCTCGGCGGCGGGATCGCCTGCAGACGGCGGTGCAGGTCGGCGTGGATCCGGCCGACCTCGGCCGCGTCGACGTCACCCGCGATCGCGGCCTCACCGAGCGTCGGCCCGGCGAGCCGCTGCAGCACCATGTCCGCGCCGTCGACCTCACGAACCGCCGGGACCGGATACCCGTACCGCGCGACGTGCCGCATGAAGTCGGCCTCGTCACGAACCGGATGCCCGTTCCGATACCGCCGCAACACCCACTCGTCGTCGACCACATACACGTCCGCGTCCCGCCCCGCGGCGAGAAACCGGGACGGGTCGGTCATCCGGCTTGGCAGCCGGTGGCGGGCTCGAGGGGTTTGGCGCCGAGGGTGGGCATGCCGAGCATCACGCCGGAGCCGCCCGGGGCGGCCGGGTTCTCCTGTGCGCGTTCCCAGGCGTCGCCGGCGCGGGTGCGGCGTACGGTGCCGAAGACGTCCGCGACCAGGTGGTGCGGGGCGGCGTACGTGACCTCGACCGTTGCCATGTCACCCGGTCGCGGCGCCTCGACGCCCTCGGGGACCGTGAAGTGCACGAGCCGGTTGTCGGGAGCGCGCCCGCTGAGCCGGTGGGTGGCGGCGTCCTTGCGCCCCTCCCCCTCGGCGACGAGCACCTCGAGCGAGCGGCCGACGATCAGCTTGTTCTCCGCCCACGCCATGTCGTCCTGCAGCGCGACGAGCCGCTCGTACCGGTCCTGGACGACGTCGCGCGGCACTTGGTCCGCCATCGACTCCGCCGGCGTCCCAGGCCGCTTCGAGTACTGGAACGTGAACGCGCCCGCGAACCGCGCCTGCCGGACCACGTCGAGCGTGCCCTGGAAGTCCTCCTCGGTCTCCCCCGGGAACCCGACGATGATGTCGGTGGTGATCGCCGCGTCCGGCATCGCCGCCCGGACGTCCTCGATGATCTTCAGGTACCGGTCGCGCCGGTACGACCGCCGCATCGCCTTCAGTACCGCGTCCGACCCGGACTGCAGCGGCATGTGCAGCGACGGCATCACGTTCGGCGTCTCGGCCATCGCCTCGATCACGTCCGCGGTGAAGTCCCGCGGGTGCGGCGACGTGAAGCGGACCCGCTCCAGCCCGTCGATCCCGCCGCACGCCCGGAGCAGCTTCGAGAACGCGTACCGGTCGCCGAACTCCACGCCGTACGAGTTCACGTTCTGCCCGAGCAGCGTCACCTCGAGCACGCCCTCGCCGACCAGCGCCTCGACCTCGGCGAGCACGTCGCCCGGCCGGCGGTCCTTCTCGCGGCCGCGCAGCGACGGCACGATGCAGAACGTGCAGGTGTTGTTGCAGCCGACGCTCACCGACACCCAGGCGGAGTACGGCGACTCGCGCCGGGTCGGCAGCGTCGACGGGAACACGTCGAGCGACTCGAGGATCTCGACCTGGGACTCCTGCTCGACCCGGGCCCGCTCCAGCAGCACCGGCAGCGAGCCGATGTTGTGGGTCCCGAACACCACGTCGACCCACGGTGCCTTCTTGGTGATCGACGCCTTGTCCTTCTGCGCCAGGCAGCCGCCGACGGCGATCTGCATCCCCGGCTTGCGCGCCTTCACCGGCGCCAGGTGACCGAGGTTGCCGTACAGCTTGTTGTCGGCGTTCTCCCGGACCGCGCACGTGTTGAAGACGACCACGTCGGCCTCGTCGCCCTCGGGCGCGCGGACATAGCCCGCGTCCTCCAGCAGCCCGCGCAGCCGCTCGGAGTCGTGGACGTTCATCTGGCACCCGTAGGTGCGGACCTCATAAGTACGCATGACGGCTACCAAGAGTACGTCTTTGTCGTGGAACGGGCGTAACCGCACAGAGAAACACAAATCGGCGCGCGCTGTGATCACCCGGTCACTGCCCGCCTGCGTATATTGCAGATCGTTACCACCGTGGAACCACCCGGGCCTGCGACCGCACCCTCGGCTCCGCTAGGTTCTGGCCATGAGCGATTCCGACACGCTGACGAAAACTGGTCTGGTAGCGCTGACCGGCGTCAACAAGCATTTCGGCGACCTGCACGTTCTGAAGGACATCAACCTGTCCATCGGCCAGGGCGAGGTCGTCGTGGTGATCGGCCCGTCCGGGTCCGGCAAGTCGACGCTCTGCCGCGCGATCAACCGGCTGGAGCCGATCGACTCCGGCAGCATCCTGCTCGACGGCGAGCCGCTGCCGAGCGAGGGCAAGGCGCTGGCCAGGCTGCGGGCCGACGTCGGCATGGTCTTCCAGTCGTTCAACCTGTTCGCGCACAAGACGATCCTGCAGAACATCACGCTCGGCCCGTGCAAGGTCCGCAAGGCGGACCCGAAGCAGGCCGAGAAGCGCGCGATGGAGCTGCTGGAACGGGTGGGTGTGGCCAACCAGGCCCAGAAGTACCCGGCGCAACTGTCCGGCGGCCAGCAGCAGCGCGTGGCGATCGCGCGGGCCCTGGCCATGGACCCGAAGGTCATCCTCTTCGACGAGCCCACCTCGGCGCTCGACCCGGAGATGATCCAGGAGGTCCTCGAGGTGATGATCGACCTCGCCAAGCAGGGCATGACGATGGTCGTGGTCACGCACGAGATGGGGTTCGCCCGGACCGCGGCGAACCGGGTGGTGTTCATGGCCGACGGCGAGATCGTCGAGGAGGCCACCCCGGAGACCTTCTTCACCAACCCGACCTCGAAGCGGGCCCAGGACTTCCTCGGCAAGATCCTCAAGCACTGACCCCGCAACAGCACCGCCCGCGGCCGAACCCAGCAACGAAACGAAGGGGAACCTGATCATGAGAATGCGCACCCTCGTCGCCACCTTCGGCGTCGCAGCGCTCGCGCTCACCGCTGCCGCGTGTGGCAAGGACGAGCCGGCCGCCGGTGGCGGCGGCGACGCCGGCGCGGCGTCCGACTCCTGCGGCGAGCTGCACAAGTTCACCGCCGCGTCCGGTGTGGACGTGGCCGGCAGCCAGACCTTCACCAAGGCCAAGACCCGCGGCAACCTGATCGTCGGCGTCAAGGCCGACCAGCCGAACCTCGGCTACAAGGACGCCGACGGCAAGCGCTGCGGCTTCGACATCGAGGTCGCCCGGATGGTCTCGGCCGGCCTCGGTCTCGACCCCGACAAGATCGAGTACAAGGAGATCCCGTCGGCGAACCGCGAGACCGCGATCGCCGGTGGCGAGATCGACTACTACGTCGGCACCTACTCGATCACCGACAAGCGCAAGAAGCAGGTCGGGTTCGCCGGCCCGTACTTCATCGCCGGCCAGGACCTGCTGGTCCGCAAGGACGACACCTCGATGGACGCCGGCAAGACCGCCCTGAAGGGCAAGAAGGTCTGCTCCGCGACCGGCTCCACCCCGATCCAGCGGGTCAAGGACGAGCAGCTCACCGAGGCCAGCAACATCTCCGAGTTCAAGACCTACTCCGAGTGCGTCTCCCAGCTGCTCGACAAGAAGGTCGACGCGGTCACCACCGACGACGCGATCCTCAAGGGGTACGCCGCCACGGCGCCCGACGAGCTGAAGGTCGTCGGCAAGCCGTTCAGCACCGAGAAGTACGGCATCGGCGTCCCGCTGGCCGACAAGGCACTGCGCGACAAGGTCAACTCCATCCTGGAGACGTCGGCCTCCGACGGCACCTGGAAGGCGATCTACGACGAGACGCTCGGCAAGTCGGGTTCGGACTCGACGCCGCCGCCGCTCGAGAAGTACTGATCCCCGGACCGGCCGCGGCCCCCGCATCGGGCGCCGCGGCCGGACTCTGTACCCCTAGGTACCTGTAGGCAAGAGGAAGGTCGCGATGTTCTCGGTCCTCACCGACAACTGGCCGCTGTTCCGGGACGGTTTCTGGCTGACGATCAGGCTGTTCCTGGTGTCCGGCGTACTCAGCCTGGTGCTCGGCACGATTCTCGGCGCGTTCCGCGTCTCCCCGATCCCGGCCCTGCGCGCCATCGGCACCGGCTACGTGAACACGCTGCGGAACACGCCGCTGACACTGGTGTTCGCGTTCCTGTTCTTCGGCGCCGCGAAGATGCAGCTCGCGCTGCCGAACCCGTTCTGGACCGGCGTCGGCGCGCTGACGATCTACACGTCGGCGTTCGTCTGCGAGGTGGTCCGGTCCGGTGTCAACACGGTCGCCCCGGGCCAGTCCGAGGCCGCGCGCGCGGTCGGCATGACGTTCGCGCAGGTGCTCACGATCGTCGTGCTGCCGCAGGCGTTCCGCGCGATCATCCCGCCGCTGACCAGCGTGTTCATCGCGTTGCTGAAGAACACCACGATCGCGGCCGGGTTCTCGGTCGCGGAGGCGGGCTCGATCCCGGCCGCGATGTCGGAGCGCGGTGAGAACCAACTGCTGACCCTGGTGTGGATCACGATCGGCTTCCTGATCCTGATCGTGCCGCTGATCTTCCTGCAACGCTGGGCCGAACGACGGGTGGCGGTGGCCTGATGAGCTCAGTCCTGTACGAGGCCCCGGGTCCGCGGGCGAAGACCCGCAACCGCGTCTCCAACATCCTGGTCCTGATCGTGCTGGTCGGCGCGGTCGCGTGGCTGATCAACCGGCTGTACGAGAACGGCCAGTTCGAGGGCCGGCTCTGGCGGCAGTTCCAGTACTCCTCCATCCAGCAGCAACTGCTGGAAGGTCTGCTCAACACGCTGCGAGCGGCCGGTCTCGCCGCGGTGCTCGCGCTGCTGTTCGGCGCGGTCTTCGCGGCCGCCCGGATCAGTGACCACAAGTGGCTGCGGGCTCCGGCCACGCTGATCGTCGAGCTGTTCCGCGCGGTCCCGTTGCTGATCCTGATGTTCTACTTCTACTTCGGCAACATCCAGTTCGGGCTCGGGTTGAGCCCGTTCTGGGCGGTCGTGTTCGGCCTGACGCTCTACAACGGCTCGGTGCTGGCGGAGATCTTCCGCGCCGGTATCGCCGCGGTGCCCAAGGGTCAGCGCGAGGCGGCGTACGCGGTCGGCCTCCGGAAGAACCAGGTGGTCCGGCTGGTTCTTTTGCCGCAGGCCATCAGCTCGATGCTGCCGGCGATCGTCAGCCAGCTGGTCGTGCTGCTGAAGGACACCGCGCTCGGCTTCATCATCACCTACGCCGAGCTGCTGTACGTCGCGAAGCAGATGGGCGGCCGGTTGACGTACGGCTTCCCGTACATCCCGACGTACATCGTCGTGGCGCTGATCTACATCGGGCTGTGCTCGCTGCTGTCCCTGCTCGCCCGCTACCTGGAGGGCCGCTCGCGGCGCCGCCGCAAGGTCACCGGCGCCCCGCCGCCCTCGGCCGCCGAAGCCGCGACCTCGGCGGAGGCTCCGCTCTGAGAATGCTCTGAGAAAGCAACAGCGCCCCGGTCCTCGACCGGGGCGCTGTTCTGTGTTCAGCGCAGGGTGTTGAACGAGTCCCGGAGGATGTCCAGGGCCTCGGTCGCTTCCTGCTCGGTGAGGGTCATGGGCGGGGCCATCCGGAGGACGTTGCCGTAGAGGCCGCCCTTGCCGATCAGCAGGCCGCGGTTCTTGGTCTCCTGCTGGAGTTTCGCGGTGGCGGCCGGGTCGGGGCTGTTGTCGCCGGGCTTGACGATCTCGGCGGCGAGCATCAGACCCTTGCCGCGGACGTCGCCGAGCTCGGGGTACTCGTCGGAGATGCCGCGCAGGCCGTCGACCAGTTGCGCGCCGCGCTTGGCCGCGTTCGCCTGCAGGTCCTTGTCGAGCAGGTAGTCGATCGTCGCCTTCGCGGCGCTGGTCGAGATCGGGTTGCCGCCGAACGTGGACAGCGAGTTCGCCTTGATGCTGTCCATCAGGTCGCCCCGGGCCACCACGCCGCCGATCGCGAACCCGTTGCCGAGGCCCTTCGCGAACGTCATCGCGTCGGGGATGACGTCGTGCGCCTGGATACCCCAGAAGTGGTCGCCGGTACGGCCCCACCCGGTCTGCACCTCGTCCGAAATGAAGAGGATCCCGAACTCGTCCAGCACCTCCTTGAACGCGGCGTACAGCCCGTCCGGCGGCGACGAGAACCCGCCGACGCCCTGGATCGGCTCCGCGATCAGGCAGGCGACGTCCCCGGACGTCGTGGTCTCGATGACGTTGCGCAGGTCGTCGACGCAGACCTTGATGTACTCCGCGTCGGGCAGGTCCCGGAACGGGCTGCGGTACCGGTACGCGCCCTGCACGTACTGCACGTTCACCGGCGACAGGCTGCTCGCGGACCAGCCGCGGTTGCCGGTGATCGCGACGGTGCCGAACGCGCGGCCGTGGTACGAGTTCCGCATCGCCAGCACCTGGTTGGAGCGGCGGGCCTGGGTGGCGAGCAGCAGGGCCGTCTCGTTCGCCTCGGTGCCGGAGTTCGCGAAGAAGACCTTCGCGTCCGGGATCCCGGAGAGCTCGGCGATCTTCTCGGCCAGCTCGATCTGCTTCCGGATCAGGTACACGGTCGAGGTGTGCGCGATCCCGGAGCCGAGTTGCTCGCGCACCGCGTCCGAGATCTCCGCGACGTCGTACCCGATCGCGTTGGTCAGGATGCCGGCGAAGAAGTCCAGGTAGGTGTTGCCCTCACCGTCGGTGACCCGGCGGCCGGACCCCTGCACGATCTCGATCGGCTCCTCGTAGTACAACGCGAGCCAAGCCGGCATGACGGCCTTGTGACGCTCCCAGAGCTCCGCATGTGTCATGCCCTAAGCATTACCGCAGCCGATAGTGGGCGTCTATTACTGTGCTCTCCGTGACAGTGCCGAGCATTCCGCATGTGGACATCGAGTCCTTGGAGCAGTTCGACCGGGTCCTGGCCGCGGGCGCGACCACGATGACGGGCTGGCGGGTCCAGTCCGTCGACCTGACCGGGCGGACGGCGGAACTCCACGGGCTGAACCCGGCGGGCGCGGTGTTCCTCGGCTGCGTGCTCGAGGAGAAGGCCGACCTCTGGGTGCGCGCCGGCGGCGGGCTGGTGTTCCCGGCGATCCCGGAGCTCCCGTTCGACGCGTACCGCGGGCGCCTGTACGACGCCGACGAGCTGTACGCGGGCCTCCAGCACGGGTACGACGCGACGCCGGACGCGCAGATCTACGCCTGGTCCCGGCAGCACGACGAGAAGGGCGACACGAGCCGCACACTCGCCGCCGCGCTCCACGACCACGCGATCGCCGACGCGCTCACGGAGCTGCCCGACGACAAGCCGTGGGTCGGCGTGATGGGCGGTCACGGCGTACTGCGGGGCGACGCCAACTACCGCGCCGCCGTACTGCTCGGCCGGACGCTCGCCCGCCGCGACCGCACCGTCGTCACAGGCGGCGGCCCGGGCGCGATGGAGGCCGCGAACCTCGGCGCGTCGCTGGCGGCGTACGACGACGCGGTGGTGGACCGGGTGCTGACCGAGCTGGCCGTAGTACCGTCGTTCCGGCCGTCGATCGCGGCGTGGGCCGGCGCCGGTCTCGACGTACGGCGGGAGTTCCCGGGCGACGGCGGGGTGTCGGTCCCGACGTGGTTCTACGGCCACGAGCCGCCGAACGTGTTCGCGTCCGCGATCGCGAAGTACTTCTCGAACGCGCAGCGCGAGGACGTCCTGCTCAGCCGGGCGCGCGGCGGCATCGTGTACCTCCCCGGGGCCGCCGGCACCGTCCAGGAGGTATTCCAGGCCGTCACGCCCAACTACTACGGCGACGACGCCACCCAGATCCCGCTCATCCTGGTGGACGTCCAGCACTGGACGGTCCGCCTCCCGGTGTGGCCGCTCCTCCAGTCCCTGGCCGCGGACCGGCCGATGACCCGCTCCGTCCACCTCGTCGACAGCATCGACGAAGCCGCGGAGCTGGTCGGCTAACCGACCTGCTGCGGCTTGAACTGCAGCTGCGGGTTGGCGTAGGCGTCCTGCGACTCGACGAGCTGCAGTTCGCGCTCGCCGGACTCGTAGGTGCGGGTGAGTAGGTCGAACACGCTCGACGTCGTACGCGCGAGGGCCTCGGCGAGGTCGCCCGTGCGGCGGTAGTGCGCGGTGAAGAGCGCCGCCGTCACGTCGCCGGAGCCGTTCGCCTTCATCGGGATGTACGGCGTCTGCACGAGCCATGCGCCGCTGTCGTCGACGGCGAGCATCTCGATCGTGCCGTCCTCGCGGTCGGGGCGCTCGACGCTGGTGACGAGCACCGTCCGCGGGCCGGTCGCCCGCACCAGGTCCACGGCGGCCAGGGTCGACTCGAGCGTGTCCGGCTCGGTGCCGGTCAGGAATCCCAGCTCGAACTGGTTGGGCGTGATGATGTCCGCGGCCGGGACGACCCGGTCGCGCAGCAGCACCGGAATCGCGGGAGCGACGAAGCAGCCGGACTTCGCGTTGCCCATCACCGGGTCGCAGGAGTACACCGCGTCGGGGTTGGCCGCCTTCACGCGCTTCACAGCCTCGAGGATCACGTCGGCGATCCCCTCACCGCCCTGGTAGCCCGAGAGCACCACGTCGATCTGCGGTAGCACCCCGCGGTCCTCGATCCCCAGCAGCACCTCGCGGACGTCGTCCGGGCTGATCAGCGGCCCGCGCCACGCACCGTAGCCGGTGTGGTTCGAGAAGTTCACCGTATAGACCGGCAACACCTCCACCCCGATGCGCTGGAGCGGAAACACGGCTGCCGAGTTGCCCACGTGCCCGTAGGCAACCGCTGACTGGATCGAGAGGATCTTCACCGCCCGATCATCGCATTCCGTCGCGGAGCCAGGCCTGGGCGGTGTCGAGGAAGGCGTCGACCTCCATGACGTCGTACCCCTCGCTGAACCGCACCGGACGGAACTGGACGTTGCGGACCTCGTCGGCGGTGACCGGGCGCGCGACCGGCTGCCCGTTCACGGTCGCCAGGAGCCTGTCGACGAATTCGTCGACTTCGTCCATCGCGTACCCCTCCTGCAACCGCACGGTGCTGAACTGCGGAGCCTGCTGCCCGCCGGCGACCGGCCCGCCCGCGGTCGCCGTGCCTCCGCCCGCGACCGCCGTATCGGGCGCGGTGCCGCTGGGGAGCCAGCGCTCGGCCTCGGCCAGGAAGTGGTCGACCTCCTCGACCGAGTACCCGGGCCCGAGGAACGGCGTACTGAACGCGACCGCGCGGACGTCGTCGGCCGTCATCTCCGGCCCGACGGACCGCCGCTCCGCCGTGGCGAGGACGCGGTCGACGAACGCATCGACCTCGGCGCAGTCGTACCGCTGCCCGATCCGCCGGACCCGGAACTGCGGCCGCAGCATCTACTTGCTCGCCGCCGCGAGCTGCCCGCAGGCGCCGTCGATCTCCTGGCCGCGGGTGTCGCGGACCGTCACCGGGACGCCGCCGGCCTCGAGCCGGCGGACGAACTCGCGCTCGTCGGCCGGGTCGGACGCGGTCCACTTCGAGCCGGGCGTCGGGTTCAGCGGGATCAGGTTGACGTGCACCCAGCCCCAGTCGCCGCGCGCGTTCAGCTTCTCGGCCAGCAGGTCGGCGCGCCACGCGTGGTCGTTGATGTCGCGGATCATCGCGTACTCGATCGAGACCCGGCGCTTGGTCTGCCGCGCGTACCCCCAGGCCGCATCCAGCACCTCGTCGACCTTCCAGCGGTTGTTGATCGGCACCAGCTCGTCGCGCAGCTCGTCGTCCGGCGCGTGCAGCGACAGCGCCAGTGTGACCGGGATCCCCTCGGTCGCCAGCTGGTTGATCCGCGGCACCAAGCCCACCGTCGACACGGTCACGCCGCGCGCCGAGATCCCGAGGCCCTCGGGCGACGGGTCGGTGAACCGGCGGACAGCGCCCATCACGGCCTTGTAGTTGGCCATCGGCTCGCCCATGCCCATGAACACGATGTTCGAGACCCGGCCCGGACCGCCGGCGATCTCGCCGCGGGCCAGCGCCCGGGCGCCGTCGACGACCTGCTCGACGATCTCGGCGGTCGTCATGTTCCGGGTCAGGCCGCCCTGGCCGGTCGCGCAGAACGGGCACGCCATCCCGCAGCCGGCCTGGGAGGACACGCACATCGTCGCGCGGTCCGGATACCGCATCAGGACCGATTCGACGAGCGAGCCGTCGAGCAGCTTCCACAGCGTCTTGCGGGTCTGCCCGTTGTCGCACTCCAGGTCCCGGACGCGGGTCAGCAGCGGCGGCATCAGCTCCGCCACCAGCTTGTCCCGGGTCGCGGCCGGCAGGTCCGTCATCTCGGCCGGGTCGGACACCAGCCGCGAGAAGTAGTGGTTGGACAGCTGCTTCGCCCGGAACGCGGGCTCGCCCAGCGCCGCGACCGCCGTACGCCGTTCCTCCCCGGAGAGATCGGCCAGGTGCCGCGGCGGCTTCTTGGCGCGGCGCGGCTCATCGAAAACTAGCGGCAGGGAGGTAGACATAACCGCCCTATTGTCGCCCGGCGGGACAGCTGTTCACAAATTCACATCCCATGAGCCGCATCACCTTGGTCACCCTGGTCACCCGGCTCCTTGCGGTCCGAGTGCCCGAGCTTGCGGTCCGGCGCGATCCGGTCGCGGACCAGCTGCTTCAGCAGCGGGATCTCCGCGAACCCGCCCTCCGCCTTCCGCGACCACAACAGCTCGTCGTCGAGGCGGATGTCGAACACCCCGCCGCTCGACGGAACGAGCGCCACCTCCCCGAGCTCCTTCGGGAAGGTGGTCAGCAGCTCCTGTGCGGTCCACGCCGCGCGCATCAACCAGCGGCACTGCGTGCAGTACTCGATCTCCAACCGCGGCTCCCTGGGCACCCACCCAGTATCCCGGACCCGACCTTGAGCACCCACCAACCGTTCCCGGCACCCGAAAACGGTCGGTGCGTGCTCAAAGTAGGTCAGGCGGAGTAGCCCTTGGGCGGGATCAGGGTGGCCAGCTGGTTGAACGTCAGCCAGTATGTCGCGGTCGGGGCGAAGCCGGCGGGGTCGGCGATCAGGACGGTCATGTCGCTGGAGTCGTACCCGATCACCGTGAAGTAGTGGTAGATCGTGTAGTTCGGGTAGCCCGGCGGGTGGTTGTTGGCCGGGGCAACGATGTTGGCGACGATCGGGTAGTTGTTGTCGATGTCGAGCACGATGTCGCGCCAGAGCAGGTCGCGCTGCGCCTGCGTCGGCGGGTCGTTCGGCATCTCCTTGGTCTCGTACCAGCCGGTGCCGAGGTGGTTGTTGAGCACCCGGGTGACCTGGCCGATCCAGTCCGTGCCGTTGGTCGTGGTCGGCAGCTCGTTGGCCAGCTGCTGCTGACTCGGCGGCGAGATCCTGGCCGAGAGCGCGATCCGGGTCGCGGCCGGGCCGCACCAGTAGCCGGTCTGCTGGTACTGGAAGTCGACCTCCAGCGTCTTGACGGTCTGCGTCGAGTAGCCGAGCTTCGGAACCGGCTTGGCCGCCGCGACGGCGTGTGGCGGCGCTCCGGAGGCAATGGGAGCGGCGGCCAGTGGGACGGCCGTGGCGGCGATCAGGGCGAGACCGCCGAGGGCGGCCTTGAACTTCGTCGTGGGAATCATGTCTGCTCCTCACCGGACGATCGGGGCGGATCGTCCTGTGTTTGATCCTGACACGATCCCCTGCACTGTTGAGAGAAATTCACCGTGCGATTCGATCTCGATGGAATGTGGGCTCCGGCCGCCAGGTTGGACTCTGCATGCTCTCCGTCCCGCTGTCAGTCCTGGACCGCTCGCGGACGCGTGTAGGTGAGACCGAAGCGGAGACGCTGCGCGCCACCGTGGAGCTGGCACAGCAGGTGGAGGAGCTCGGCTACAAGCGTTTCTGGGTGTCGGAGCACCACAGCGTGCCAGGAGTGGTCGGCTCCGCTCCTACGGTGCTGGCCGCGGCTGTTGCCGCCCGTACCGACCAGATCCGCGTCGGTACGGGCGGTGTCATGCTGCCGAACCACAAGCCTCTGGTCGTGGCGGAGCAGTTCGGCGTACTGGAATCGCTCTACCCGGGCCGGATCGACATGGGACTCGGGCGCTCGGTCGGCTTCACCAACGGCGTACGGCGAGCGCTGGGCATCGAGAAGGACGCGGCAGAGGACTTCAGCACGCAGGTCCGGGAGCTGCTCGGCTATCTCGCCGGTACGTCGGCCGACCGGGTCCACGCGCGACCTGGTGAAGGGCTGCGCATCCCGCCGTTCATCCTCGCCGTCGGTGAGGGTACGGCGATCGCCGCGGCGCTGGGGCTCCCTGTGGTGCTGGCCGCGCGCCCTGACTCCGCGGAGCGCCTGGAGGACTACCGCAACAACTTCAAGCCTTCGGAGTGGGCGCCTGAGCCCTATGTGATGCTGGCCGTCACGGCTGCCGTGGCCGACTCCACCGAGGCCGCGCGGCAGCTCCTGTTGCCTGAAGCATGGGCCAGTGCGTACTCGCGGACGCGCGGCGTCTTTCCGCCGCTGGAGCCCGACGTACCGGCCGAGCTCACCGCGCGCGAGCAGGAGTACTTCGAGAACGCGCTCCGCGGCCAGGTCTACGGCATGCCCGCCGAGGTCGAGGAGGCGCTCGGCGAGCTGGTACGGCGTACCGCTGCCGACGAGCTGCTGATCACCACCAACACCTTCGACCGAGCCGCACTACTGGCGAACTACGCAGCCCTGGCCAAGCTCGCCGGCCTCACCCGCTGATCCGGGTCTCCAGGCCCTTCCGCACGTCCGGCCACTCGTCGGCCAGGATCGAGAACACGACCGTGTCGCGGAACGAGCCGTCCGCGAGCCGCATGTGCCGCCGCAGCACACCCTCCCGGGTCGCCCCGAGCTTGGCGATCGCCGCCTGGGAGTGCACGTTCTTGGAGCCCGTCTGGATCTTCACCCGGCCGAACCCGCACACCTCGAACGCGTGCTCGAGCAACAACAGCTTGCAGGACGGATTCACCGCGGTCCCCCAAACCGCCGGCGCATACCCGGTGCCGCCGAGGTGGATCGACTCGTTGTGTAGGTCGATCTCGCTCAGGCTGGTCGTACCGACCACGGAGCCGTCCTCGACCAACCGCACGACGTACACGATGCGCTGGTCGCTGGCCGGGAGGAACTTGGCCGCCAGCTCGTCGGCGTTCGCGGGCAGGCCAGCGGGGCCGCCACCGAAACTCGTCGCGTAGACCTGCTCGTTGCCGATCGCGGCGTACAGCGGCTCGATGTCCGCAGCAACCAACCGGTCCAGCTGGACGACCTCGTTGCGCAGAGTGCGCCCGTCAGGAGCCGTGATCATACTTTCACCAACAGGTGCAGTAGCAGCCAGACGATCGGCGCGGTCGCGAGCAGCGAGTCCAGCCGGTCCATCACGCCGCCGTGGCCCGGCAGCAGGTTGGACATGTCCTTGATGCCGAGGTCGCGCTTGATCATCGACTCGCCCAGGTCCCCGACCGTCGCAGTCAGGACCGCGACCGCGCCGACGATCGCGCCGACCCACCACTGACCGTCCAGCAGAAAGACGACCGCGGCGATCCCGGCGCCGATACACGCGAGCGCCGAGCCGGTGAAGCCCTCCCAGGACTTCTTCGGGCTGATCGTCGGCGCCATCGGGTGCTTGCCGAACAGCACGCCGGCCGCGTAGCCGCCGACGTCACTCGCCACGGTCACCACGAAGAACGTCACCACCCGGCCCGGTCCGTCCGCCTCCGGCTGCGACAGCAGGATCGCGAACCCGGCCAGCAGCGGCACGTAGCCGATCAGGAACACCCCGGCGCTGACGTCCCGGACGAACCCGACCGATCCTCCCGGCATCCGCCAGACGATCGTCCCGAGCACCGTGACCCCGAGCGCCACCAGGAGCGCCATCGGGCCCCCGAAGTACGCCGCCACCAGCATCGCCGTCGTACCGACGAACAGCGGCACCCGCGGGATCTCCGCGCCGCCGGTGCGCAGCGCCTTGATCATCTCGTCCACGGCCAGCAGCACGACCGCCAGCACCAGGACGGTGAACAGGACCTTCTGCCAGTACAGCGATCCGAGGATCAGCGCGCCGAGCCCGACACCCACCGCGATCGCCGCGGGCAGGTTGCGCCCGGCGCGGCTCGGGCTGGGACTCGGCGCGGGCGTGCTGTCGACGCCCATCACACCTCGAGCAGTTCGGCTTCCTTGTGCTTGAGCAGCTCGTCGATCGAGTCGACGTACTTCTTCGTCAACCCGTCGAGGCGCTTCTCAGCACTCTTGCCTTCGTCCTCGCCGGCCTCGCCGTCCTTGACCGTCTTGTGCACCTGGTCCATCGCGTGCCGGCGGATGTTGCGCACCGAGACCCGGGCCTCCTCGGCCTTGCCCTTGGCGACCTTGATGTACTCCTTGCGCCGCTCCTCGGTCAGCGCCGGCATCACGACCCGGATCACCGCGCCGTCGTTGCCCGGGTTCACCCCGAGGTCCGAGTCGCGGATCGCCTTCTCGATCGCGGCCATCGCGCCCTTGTCGTACGGCGAGATCAGCACGGTCCGGGGCTCCGGCACCTGGAAACCGGCCAGCTGCTGCAGCGGCGTCGGGCTGCCGTAGTAGTCGGCCAGGATGCCGGCGAACATCTGCGGGTGCGCGCGGCCGGTGCGGATCGCGGCGAAGTCGTCCTTCGCAACCTCCACGGCCTTCGCCATCTTCTGATCGGCATCGCGGAGAGCTTCGTCGATCACGACAATCCTCGCTTCCTCGGGGCCGGCTCGATGCGGCCACTCCAACACTTGCAACGCAGGTCTACCAGATATCGGACAGACACCCGTGTGCGACGATCCTAGTCGTACGGGAGACGACGGCGTACGGCGGGTTCGTCCGGAGGTTCGGGGGTGTCGTGCCGGGCCTCGTGCGCGGCGCGATGCGGGTCGGCGCGGGATTACTGGCCCTGGGAGACGACCGTGCCGATCTTCTCGCCGTGCACGACCCGGGCGATGTTGCCTTCCTCGAGGCCGAAGATCACGATCGGCAGCGCGTTGTCGCGGGCCAGGCTGATCGCCGTGGCGTCCGCGACCCGCAGCCCGCGGGCCAGGAAGTCGTCGTACGACAACTGGTCGAACTTGACCGCGTCGGGGTTCTTCTTCGGGTCGGAGTCGTAGACGCCGTCCACGCCCTGCTTGCCCATCAGCAGCGCCTCGGCGCCGATCTCGAGCGCGCGCTGGGCGGCGACGGTGTCGGTGGAGAAGTACGGCATCCCGGAACCGGCGCCGAAGATCACCACGCGGCCCTTCTCCAGGTGCCGCTCGGCCTTGCGCGGGATGTACGGCTCGGCGACCTGGCCCATCGTGATCGCGGTCTGCACCCGGGTCTCGATGCCGAGCTTCTCCAGGAAGTCCTGCAGCGCCAGGCAGTTCATCACGGTGCCGAGCATGCCCATGTAGTCGGCGCGGTTCCGCTCCATGCCGCGCTGCTGGAGCTCGGCGCCGCGGAAGAAGTTGCCGCCGCCGACCACGACCGCGACCTGGACGCCCGCCCGGGCGACCTCCGCGATCTGCTTGGCGATCGAGTTCACCACGTCCGGGTCGACGCCGAGCTTGCCGCCGCCGAAGACCTCACCGGACAGCTTCAGCAGCACCCGGTGATAGGCAGGTGAAGAGGCCGGACTCGTCTCGGTCCCCATGGTTTCCGTCACGATTCCGGCCTCCTCGATAGATGTGGTGTGCGCTCAGATCCTTCGCGGGATCAGGCGCCGACCTCGAAGCGGGCGAACCGCTTCACGGTGACACCGGCCTCGTCGAGCACGGCCTTCACGGTCTTCTTGCTCTCCTGGACCGACGACTGCTCGAGCAGCACGACGTCCTTGAAGAACCCGTTCACCCGGCCCTCGACGATCTTCGGCAGGGCGCCTTCCGGCTTGCCCTCCTCGCGGGCGGTCGCCTCGGCGATCCGCTTCTCGTTCTCGACCGTCTCGGCCGGGACCTCGTCGCGGGTGGTGTACAGCGGGCGCATCGCGGCGACCTGCATGGCGGCGCCGCGGGCGGCCTCCACGTCGTCACCCTCGAACTCGACCAGGACGCCGACCTGGGCCGGCAGGTCCGCGGCACGCTTGTGCATGTACGCGGTCACCTGGCCGTCGAACACGGCCACCTTGCCGAGCTCCAGCTTCTCGCCGATGACGGCGGCCAGCGCCTCGATGTTCTCGGCGACGGACTTGCCGTCGGTCAGCTTCTCGCCGAGCAGGCCCTCGATGTCGCCGACCTTGCTCGCCGAGGCGTGCGCGACGATATCGGCGGCCAGCTGCTGGAACTGCTCGTTCTTGGCGACGAAGTCGGTCTCGCAGTTGAGCTGGACGAGCGCGTTCTCCGCCGCGGCCACCAGGCCGTTCGTCGCGGACCGCTCGGCGCCGCGCTTGGCGGCCTTCGCCGCGCCCTTGATGCGCAGCTCCTCGATCGCCTTGTCGAAGTCGCCGTCGGTCGCCTCGAGCGCCTTCTTCGCGTCCATCATGCCCGCGCCGGTCGCGTCGCGGAGCTTCTTCACGTCAGCGGCGGTGTAGTTCGCCATTCCTCGTTCTCTCGTCTTGTCGGTGCTGATGGGGGCTGGTGGGGCTGCGGCGGTCTGCCGGGCCGTTTCCCGGTTCGTCACCAGGCAGTACCCGGCGCGGACCGGCGTACGCGGTCCGGGAGTGGGCCGCCCGGCTGCTGCGCCGGGCGGCCCGCAGGCTCTCAGGCCTCGTCGGACTTCTCGGACGCCTCGGCCGGGTTCACCGGGACGACCGGGGTGTCGTCGGCCTTCGCGACGGCTTCCGCGGTGGCGCCGGACTCGGCGACCGGCGGCTGCTCGGCGACGGCCTCGGTCTTGGCGGCAGCCTCGGCCGGGGCCTCGGTCTTCGCGGTGCCGTTCTGGCTCTCCAGCAGCTCGCGCTCCCAGGCGGCCAGCGGCTCCTCCTGGCCCAGCTCCTCACCGGCCGCGGCGGCGCCCTGGCCCGAGCGGGCCATCAGGCCGTCGGCGACGGCGTCGGCGACCACGCGGGTGAGCAGGCCGACCGAACGGATCGCGTCGTCGTTGCCCGGGATCGGGTAGTCGACCTCGTCCGGGTCGCAGTTGGTGTCCAGGATGCCGATGATCGGCAGCTTCAGCTTGCGCGCCTCGTCGACGGCGAGGTGCTCCTTCTTGGTGTCCACGATCCACACGGCGGCCGGCACCCGGGCCATGTCGCGGATACCGCCGAGGGTCTTGAGCAGCTTGTCGTGCTCGCGGCGCTTCTGCAGCAGCTCCTTCTTCGTGACACCGGAGGACGCGACGTCGTCGAAGTCGATGAGCTCGAGCTCCTTGAGCCGCTGGAGCCGCTTGTTGACGGTCTGGAAGTTGGTCAGCATGCCGCCCAGCCAGCGCTGGTTCACGTACGGCATCCCGACCCGGGTCGCCTGCTCGGCGATCGCTTCCTGCGCCTGCTTCTTGGTCCCGACGAACAGGATCGACCCGCCGGACGCCACGGTGCTGCGGACGAACTCGTACGCGCGGTCGATGTAGGACAGCGACTGCTGCAGGTCGATGATGTAGATGCCGTTGCGCTCGGTGAGGATGTAGCGCTTCATCTTCGGGTTCCAGCGCCGGGTCTGGTGCCCGAAGTGCACGCCGCTCTCGAGCAGCTGCTTCATGGTCACGACGGCCATGAGGTGTTCCTCCTCGGACCCGGGAACGTCCGGGTCACTTCTCGGTTGGTCCCGCCCCGGATCGGTTGACCCGCGACGCCTGATGCCCGTCGCGCGGATCCACCCGGAGCTTCCGGGACCGAAGGACCAACGCTGTTGTGCGGGCATGCGTAGTCGCCCCGCTCACACGGGGCGCCACCGGAAGTGTACGTGACCCCCACCCCCCGAAGCGAACCACCCCACTTATCCACAATCCCCACCACCCCGGTCCCCCACCACCCTCCCCACGGCACCTTCCCCCACATGACCCTCACCCTCCTGACCCTCGCCGCCCTCACCCTCCCGCCCACCCAACCCCCACCACCCCAACTCACGCACCTCACCACCGCACTGAGCACCGCCACACCCGCCCCGCCCGGCCCCACCGCGCTCAGCACCGCCACACCCGCCCCGCCCGACACCGTCAGCCTGAATGCCGCCGCACCCGTCCGGCCGGGCTCCACGGCGCTCAGAAGCGCTACATCCGCCCATCCCAGGGCCGCCGACTCGCGCGCGGGGTGGCCGTTAGATCCTCGGCCGGAAGTGGTGCGCGGATTCGACCTCCCAGAGAAACCCTGGCTCCCCGGCCACCGCGGCGTAGACCTAGCCGGCCACCCCGGCCAGCCCGTCCTGGCAGCCACCCCCGGCACCATCACCTTCGCAGGCCCCGTAGCTGGTCGCGGCATCATCACCATCACCACAGGCACCCGCCGTACGACGTACGAGCCCGTCATCCCCGCACTACCAGTAGGAACCACCGTCCAACCCGGCACAGTCATAGGCCACCTCTCAGCAGCCGCCTCCCACTGCCCACCCCAAACCTGCCTCCACTGGGGCCTACTCGAAAACAACCACTACCAAAACCCCCTGTCCCTACTCCCCAACCACCCAGTCCGCCTACTCCCCCTCACCACAGCCACCCCGCCCAACCAAGCCACCGTGGGTCTGTCGCCAGACCAAGCCGCAGCCTCCTCGACGAACCGGGACACCGCAGGCCCGGCAGCAGTCCAACGCGCATCCCGCGCAGCATGCAACGCGGCGAACACCCCAGCAGACACCCGCACAGGCGCCCGCAGTCGCCCCGGCAGACGCCCCGGCACAGGCTCCCGCGGTCGCCCCGGCAGACGCCCCGGCACAGGCTCCCGCAGTCGCCCCGGCAGACGCGCGGGCAGCGGCTCGCGCGTGTGCTCCGGCAGACGCCCGCTCAGGAGTCGCGGCACAGGCTCCCGCAGATGCTCCGGCGGACGCTCCCGAAGGCGCCCGGCAGAAGGCGGCTCAGGTGCTGCAGACGCGCCCGCAGGGCCTTCCCCAGCCCGGGACACCGCTGACCCGGCAGCAGAGCACCACGCAATCCACGCAATCCGCAACGCGGCGAGCGCTTCGGCAGACGCTCCCGCAGCCGCCCCAGCAGACTGCCCGGCAGGCGGCCCGGCAGACGCTCTCGCAGGCGCCCCGGCACAGACCCGCGCAGGAGTCACGGCACAGGCTGCTGCCGTTGTTCCAGTAGACGGTCCCGCACGCACCTCGGCAGAGGCGCGCTCAGGTGCTGCGGCGGACGGCTCCGCAGGTACTCCCGCTGACGCTCCGGCGAGCGCTCCAACAGAGGCCCACTTGGGAGTCGCGGCAGACGCTCCCGCAGGTGCTGCGGCAGACGCTCCCGCAGGTGCTGCGGCAGACGCTCCCGCAGGTGCTGCGGCAGACGCTCCCACGGGTGCTGCGGCGGACGGTGCCGCTGGCGCTTCGGCTGGCGCACTCGCGGGTGCTTCGGCAGACGCTCCCACAGATGTTTCGGCGGACGGTGCCGGTGGCGCTTCGGCTGGCGCACTCGCGGGTGCTGCGGTTGATGGCGCCGCGGGCGGCGACGCCGGCGACCTGGTTGACGCGTCGGCCGCCGCGCCTAGTGGTCAGTCGGAGGAGGATCGGCGGGTGGCGTGGGTTGTTGTTGTCGTGGTTATGGCTGGTCTCGTGGTGACCGCGGGGCTGTTGGGCAGGCGCGAATGACTGTCACTCGTGTGGCAGGTTCAGCTGCCATGAGACCCCGAAGCGGTCGTTGACCCAGCCGAAGCGTTTGCTGAAGCCGTAGTCGCCCAGCGGCATCAGCGCTGTACCGCCCTCGGTCAGTGCACCGTACAGGCGCTCGAGTTCCGCCTCGTCGGCGCAGTCCACGAACAACGACACTGAGGGCGTGAACGTGAACTCGTGATGCAGGTAGCTGTCGCTGCACATGAACTGCTGGCCTGCCAATCGGAACACGGCCATCATCACCGACCCCTCGGGACCGGGGCCCTCGGCGCCGTACTTCGTCATCGACACCACTCCGGCGTCATCGAAGAGCGACAGGTAGAAGTTCATCGCCTGCTCCGCGCCGCCCTCGAACATCAGGAACGTCTTGATCTGCTGCTCGACCATCATTCACCTCTTGCAGTCTCGGCTTATATAAGCAGAGACTGTAGCAGTGATGTGGCGTCAGCTGCCGGGGACCCTCGCCTGCCAGGCGTCCTCGTCGCGCGAGCGTCGTTCGACGCCGGCTGGGAGCTTGTTCTTGGCGAGATCGGTCAGCGTGGTGTTCTCGAGGACGTCCCGCAAACTCGCGCGAGCCGCGATCCAGACCCGCTGCAGGACGACCGCATGCTCGTTGTACGTGACGCTCTCCGGCCGCACCCCGGAAATGCTCACGATCGGCCCGTCGACTGCCCGCATCACGTCAGCGACGGAAATCTCGTTGGGGTCGACGGCCAGCCGCCACCCGCCGGACTGCCCCCGCTGACTCGCCAGCACCCCGGCCCGCCGCAGATCGGCGAGGATCCCCTGCAGGAACCCGTGCGGAATCCCCTGCGCCCGGCTCAACTCCTCGGCCGACACCACCGCCGGGTCGTCGGCCACCCACCGCTGGGTGATCTCGATCAACGCACGCAACGCATAGTCAGACTTCGCCGAAACCCGCATGTCCCGCAGTCTGCCCCATCCACCCCTCCCCCCGCCGCATCCCCCACACCCCCAACCCGCCTCAGCTTGTCGCTGGTGGCTGGTCAGGCTCGGGGGTGGGCTTGTTGGTAGGCCTGGCGGAGGCGGTCGGTGGAGACGTGGGTGTAGATCTGGGTGGTTGCCAGGGACGCGTGTCCTAGGAGTTCCTGGACGCTTCGGAGGTCTGCGCCGCCTTCCAGTAGGTGTGTGGCGGCTGTGTGGCGGAGGCCGTGGGGGGCCAGGTCGGGGGCGTCGACGGCGGCGATTCGGGCGTGGACCATGCGGCGTACTGTCCGTTGATCGATGCGACCGCCACGCGCGCCTAGGAACGCGGCGGGGCCGCTGCCCTCACGTGCCAGTTTCGGGCGCGCCTCGGTCAGCCAGCGCGCGAGCGCCTGCTCGGCTGGTACGCCGTACGGGACCGATCGCTCCTTGCGCCCCTTACCGAACACCCGTACGACGCGACGCGACCGGTCGATGTCGTCGACGTCCAGGGCGCACAGCTCACCGACGCGGATCCCGGTGGCGTACAGCAGTTCCATGATTGCCAGGTCACGCAGTCCGACCGGGCTCCCGTCGTCGGCAGCCACCGCGGCGGCGTCGAGGACGGCTCTGGTGTCCGCCTGGCCGAGTACGCCCGGGAGGGTCTTGTGCGCCTTCGGGCTCGCCAGCAGGGCTCCGGGGTCCGTGGTGATCCGGCCGGTCCGCTGCGCCCAGGCCGTGAACACCCTCGCGGCCGTCGCGCGGCGAGCCATCGTGCTGCGGGATTTCCCCAGACTTTGCTGTTTCGCCAGCCACGAGCGCAGCCCGCGGATGCCGAGGCCCTCCAGATCATCGTGACCAAGCCGAATCAAATGTTCGAGTAAATCCGCGATGTCTCCGAGGTACGCTCTCACCGAGTGAGTGCTGAGGTCTCTTTCCGCCGTCAGATGCCTTTCGTAGTCAGCCAGTAACACAGCGAAACCCTCCGGCCAGGAACGGTTTCCACTGACTTCGTCCGGCGTCATGCCTCGACGATGCGTGAGGCGGCCTTGCATCGCAAGCCACCGCGCGGCGGCGAGGAAAGGAGGTCTGGTCGATAGCCCGACGGTCGACTACTGTTCGGCCCGATTGCCCTAGTAGCAACGGAGGCACCCCTGACCATGGCCCCCTCAGCGAACGGACAGACCGTAGGCCGGCGCCTGCCGGTCGAGTCGGCGTTCACTCGAGTCGAGGACGCGCGGCACCGTCTGCCGCGCCTGTTCGGTCGTCGCGACCTGGTTGTTCTCGGCCTGGGCGTGATGATCGGCTCCGGCATCTTCAGCATCAGCGGCGTGCAGGCGGCGAACGTCGCGGGTCCGGCCGTGATCCTGTCGTTCGTCATCGCCGCGATCGTCTGCCTGCTGGCCGCGGCCTGCTACGCCGAACTGTCGTCCACGATCCCGGTCTCGGGTAGCGCGTACACCTTCAGCTACGTCACCTTCGGCGAGATGTGGGCCTGGCTGGTCGGCTGGGCACTTGTGCTCGAACTCGTGACCGCCGCGGCGATCGTCGCCCGGGTGTGGTCGGCGTACTTCCTCGCCACCTTGGACGGCTTCGGCGTCACGCTGCCGACCGGGATCGCGCAGTTCTTCGGGCCCGACGCGAAGGTGAACCTGGTCGCGCCACTGCTGCTGCTGATTCTGACGGCGTTGATTGTCACCGGCACCAAACTGTCGGCGCGCGTGCTGACCATCGTCGTGATCGCGAAGGTCGCAGTGATCCTGCTGGTCGTCGTCGTCGGCGCGGCACACGTGAAGATGGAGAACTACCAGCCGTTCGTGCCGCCTGCCCGGGCCGCACCCGCCAAGGCGGATCCCACCGTGCTGGGCTGGCTGCTGGATTCCGCGTTCGGGTCGTTCGGGATGATGGGCATCTTCACGGCGGCGAGCACGATCGTGTTCGCGTACATCGGGTTCGACCTGATCGCGACCGCGTCCGAGGATGCCCGCAGCCCGCGCAAGACCGTGCCGCAGGGCATGCTGCTCGGGCTCGGCGCCGTCACGATCCTCTACATCGCGATGGCGGTCGTCCTGGTCGGCATGCGTCCGTACGCCAGGCTCGGCGGCTCCGCTCCGGTGTCGGAAGCGATGGCCGCGGTCGGGTTGGGCTGGGCTGCGAAGGTCGTGAACCTCGGGGCATTGCTGGCGTTGATGACGGTGATCATGGTGGTCCTGATCGCGCAGAGCCGAGTGCTGTTCAACATGGGCCGCGACGGGTTGCTGCCGAAGAGCCTTGGCCGGGTCAGCCGGGTGTACTCCTCCCCCGCGCGCGCCGCGGCCGCCGCCGGCATCGCGGCGCTGATCCTCACGCTGTACCCGAAGGTGCTCGAGCTGGAGGAACTGCTGGTCATCGGTGCGCTGTTCTGCTTCGCGTTCTGCGCGGTCGGCGTGCTCAGGCTGCGGCACACCGAGCCGAACCTGGAGCGCGGCTTCCGGGTACCGATGGTGCCGTTGATCCCGCTGCTTTCGCTGGCCGCGACCATGTGGCTGATGCTCAACCTGAAGACCGGTACGTGGATCAAGTTCCTGGTGTGGATGGGCATCGGCATCGCGATCTACGGTCTGTACGGCCGCTGGCACAGCCGCCTCGCCAACGAGGACAGCTGGGACTTCGACGTTGACACCGATCCCGGGACCGGTGGCCTTCAGACCATCCGCACCGAATCCGACCGCTCCACCGAACTCCGAGCCGTCCGCACACCGCCCGCCCAGCAACCTCAGAAACCCACCCGCGGCAAACACATGCGCAATTAGGGCCACCGGACCACAAGCCCTCAGCGTGCGGGTCGATTAGGGGGTGGAGGGCTCGGTTGGCGGTGGCAGGCGCCAGCCTGTTGGGGTTTCGGTTATCAGGGTCAGGGTGGCGAGGGTCCTCAGACAGGTTTGGGTTGTAGGGAGGTCCAGGCCTGCGGTGGTGGCTATGCGGGCGGCGGGGGCTGGGTTTTGGACGGGGACGGCGTCCAGGGTGCGTTGTAGGTCGGGGTGGAGGGTGTCGGCGATGGTCTGGGGGGCTCGTGGTGGTGGCGTCGTGCCTGCGCCGAGGGGCGAGGTGGCCTCGATGATGTCGGCTACGTTGGTCGCCAGTACTGCGTTGCGTTCGCGGACCAGTAGGTGACTTCCTGCGGACATGCGCGACGTGATGGGGCCGGGAACCGCCAGGACGGCGCGGCCGCACTGTTCGGCCCAGCCGGCGGTGTTCAGGGCGCCACTGCGGACGGCTGCTTCGATGACAACCGTGCCTTGGGTGATGGCGGCGATCAGGCGGTTGCGGGACAGGAAGCGGAGTTTGGTCGGTGAGCAGCCGGGTGGGAGCTCGGCAACGACAAAGCCGTCTTCGGCGATGCGGCTGAGTAGGGCCGAGTTGCGCTTCGGGTAGCTCACGTCTACTCCGCAGGCGAGCACCGCGATGGTGAGGCCGGAGGCGGCCAATGCTCCTCGGTGTGCGGCGGCGTCGATCCCGAAGGCGCCGCCGGAGACGATCGTTACGCCGTTGTCGGCCAGGCCGGAGGAGAGTTCGGCGGCGACGTGTTCGCCGTACGACGAGCAGGCTCGGGCGCCGACCAGGGCGACCGAGCGGGTTGCGGCGTGGCGGAGGTTGGCGTGGCCGCGGACCCAGAGGCCGTACGGGACGCCGGCTCGGCGGGCGAGTTGGCCTGCTTCTTCGAGGATGTCGAGTTGGTCGGGCCATTCGTCGTCGCCCGGGATCAGGAAGCGGGCGCCCGCGGCGGCGGCACGTTCGAGGTCCCGCTCGGGGTTCGCGTCGGCCAGGCGGGTGGACCAGCGTTCGAGGCCGGGGGCACCGCGTTGGAGGCGGTCCCAGATCTCCAGGGCCGACAGTCCTTCGAAAGCCTTCAGGGCTGCCAGGTCTCCTGGTTCGATGACGCGGCACAGGCCCGCGCGGGCCAATCGCTCCTCGTCTCCGTTCGCTCCGGTGGACAGCTCGGTACTGCGGCCGCCGCCGGAGCCGGAGCCCATACGTTCTCCACCACCTCCTAGAGATCTGAGGTTGGCCGAACAGGTGGGCGCTTCGTTGCTGCTGGCAAGGACTCTGGTCACTGGGTCGGTCCTTTGAGGGGGCGGGCGTCGGACAAGGGGGTCAGGGGTTGGCCGGTGCGTAGTTGGAACGCTTCGTGGGTTTGGTGGATGGTGGGGCCCGGGAGGGCGGCCAGGTCGGTGAGGGTCCAGGCGAGTCGGACTACGCGGTCGAAGCCTCGGGCGGTGAGGCGGCCGGCGGTGTAGTGGTCTTCGAGGAGGCGGTTGCTGGGATCGTCGAGGGGGTAGGAGCGGCGGAGGACGGGGCCGGGGACTTCCCTGTTCAGGGTCCAGTCGGTGTTGCGGTAGCGGTGAGCCTGGCGGTCGCGGGCGGCTTGGACTCGGGCGGCCACTTCTGCGGTGGATTCGCAGGTCTGGCCATCGGTGACGGTCCGGGCCGCGGGCAGGATCTGGCGCTGGATGTCGAGGCGGTCCTTGATCGGACCGCTGATGCGCTGGCGGTAGCGCGCCAAGACCTGCGGTGTGCAGCTGCAGATGCCCTGGTTCGTGCCGGAGAGACCGCAGGGGCAGGGATTGGCGGCGAGGACCAGCATGAAGCGGGCCGGGAACTTCGCGACGGCCGCGGCGCGGTGGACCTCGACGAAACCGGACTCGAGCGGCTGACGCAGGGTGTCGAGCGTCAGCGGGTGCATCTCGGGAGCCTCGTCGATGAAGAGGATGCCGCGGTGTGCGCAGCTGATCGCGCCTGGCCTCGGCACGCCTGAACCACCACCGACCAGGCTCGCGAGGGACGCCGTGTGGTGGGGCGCGATGAACGGTGGCCGGACGACGAGCTCGGCGTCGTTCGTGAGCAGCCCAGCGAGTGAGTGCACGGCGGAGACCTCCAATGAGTCGTCCGTGCTCAGATCGGGCATCAGGCCGGCCAGGCGCTCGGCGAGCATGGTCTTCCCGGAGCCCGGTGGTCCGTGCAGGAACAGGTGATGCCCGCCGGCCGCGGCGGCCTCGATCGCCCGGCGACCTTCGTGCTGCCCGATGACGTCGTCGAGATCGACGGACGGAACCCGCGTCAGCGACTCCGACACCAGCCGCGGCTCGGCGCGCGGCGGGGCCTCGTCCGGCACCTCCGTCCCGCGCAGCACCGCGAGGACCTGACGCAGCGAGCGAGCGCCGTACACCTGGATGCCGGGGACGAGGCGGGCCTCGCCGACGTTCAGGTCCGGTACGACGATGCGCTCGAAGCCGGCGCGGGACGCGGCCAGCGTCATCGCGAGCGCGCCGCGGACCTCGCGGATCCGGCCGTCGAGGCCGAGCTCGCCGATGATCGCCGTCCGGCGCAGGGAGGAAGGATCGACGACCCCGGCCGCCGTCAGCAGGCTGAGCGCGATAGCGACGTCGTAATGCGATCCCGTCTTGGGCAGGGTCGCGGGTGACAGGCCGATCGTGACCTTGCGGTCCGGGAACCGCTCGCCGCTGTTCACCACGGCGGCGCGGACCCGGTCGCGGGCCTCGGACAGGGACGTGTCGGGTAGACCGATGAGCGTCGTCTTGGGCAGGCCTTGGGCGATGTCCGCCTCGACCTCGACGAGGTGGCCCTCCAGCCCGACCAGGGCGACGGACCAGGTCTGGGCGAGCGGCATCAGACCGCACCTCGCACGTGGTCGACGCGCGGCGGCGTGTTGTGGTCGAACAGGATCGAGACGACGTCGATCCGGACCGCCGCCGGTCTCAGCTGATGGGTCTGCAGCCAGCGGCCCGCCAGCTTCCGCAGCGTGACCAGCTTGCGGTAGGTGATCGACTCCAGCGGGCTGCCGTACCCCAGCCCGCGGCGGGTCTTCACCTCACAGACGACGAGTGTGTCGCCCTCGCGCGCCACGATGTCGATCTCGCCGAGCTCGCAGCGCCAGTTGCGCTCGAGCACCGCGAGACCTTCCGCGGCGAGATACCTCGCGGCGAGATCTTCGCCGTACCGTCCGACGGTGTTCCTGGTCCGCATCGATGACCACCTCCGGCAAAGAAGATGCCGGGATCAGCCCTCGGAAACGGACCTCACTTCACCGCCTGTGGACAACCGCCTCAGCGGCCGAAGTCGGAGTCCTTCGGTACCTCGAGGTCGGACTTCGCCAGCTCCTCGATGTTGACGTCGCGGAACGTGACCACCTTCGCGTTCTTCACGAAGCGGGCGGAACGGTACACGTCCCAGACCCAGGCGTCGGCCATCGTCACCTCGAAGTACACGTCGCCGCCCTCGGTGCGGACCTTCAGGTCGACGGCGTTGCACAGGTAGAACCGCCGCTCGGTCTCGACCACGTACTTGAAGATCCCGACGACGTCCTTGTACTCCCGATAGAGCTGCAGCTCCATGTCGGTCTCGTATTTCTCAAGGTCGTCAGCACTCATGCAGGCTCTCCACTCCGGTGGGACTGGTCACATTCTGTCCCATATCGGGCCGCAGACTGCGGCGGACATTCTCGAACCGCCGTCGATGTTGTGGGCACGGGCCGTATTCGTCCAGTGCCGCCTGGTGTTCCGGGGTGCAGTAACCCTTGTGGATCCCGAACCCGTACTGCGGGTACTCCTTGTCCCAGTGCTCCATCACGCGGTCCCGCGTGACCTTGGCGATCACGGACGCCGCCGCGATGCAAGCCGCCACGCGGTCGCCCTTCCAGATCGCCAGCCCCGGTACGCCGAGACCGTCGACGCCGAAGCCGTCGGTCAGCACGTACGACGGCCGGATGTCGAGCCGGAACAGCGCCCGGCGGAGCGCCTCCACGTTCGCGACGTGCATGCCGAGCCGGTCGCACTCGGCGGCCTCGATCGACACCACCGACCACGCCAGCGCGCGTTTGCGGATCTCGTCGTAGCAGCGCTCCCGCGCCTTCGCGGTGAGCAGCTTGGAGTCCGCCAGCTCCGGGATCTGACCGCGCTTGCCGTCCGGCAGGATCACCGCCGCGGCCACCAACGGGCCCGCGCACGGCCCGCGACCGGCCTCGTCGACGCCGGCGATCGGATCCAGACCGACCCGGCGCAGGGCCCGCTCGTACCCGTACAGCCCGGCGTCCCGCCGTACCGTGCTCCCGCGCGGCAGCGCGCTCATCCAGCCCTCCGCATCACACATCCACCCTAAGCACAAGCAGCCGACAGCCGGCGGCCAGGGATCTCAGCCGGAGGTCTTGGGTGGTGCCGTGAGCGAGATCGAGGGTTTGTCCGGCGCCGGACCGGACGCCGGGACCGACTTGAACGTGTCCGGTACGCCGAGCTTGCCCCAGCGTCCGGCCGGCCAGACGATCATGACCGCCCGCCCGGTGACCTTGTCGAGCGGCACGAACGCCGCGTCGCCCTGGTTGCCGCCGTTCGCGTCGAGGTCCTGCAGGTGCACCCGGGAGTCGCCGGACGCGGACCGGTGGTCGCCCATCACGAAGACCCGGCCGGCCGGGACGGTGACCTGGAACTCCATCTGCGACGGGGCGTCGCCGGGATACAGGTAGCTGGTCTCGTCGAGCGGCTGGCCGTTCACCAGCAGGCGGCCCTTGGAGTCGCAGCAGGCGACCTTGTCGCCCGGCATGCCGACCAGCCGCTTGATCAGGTGGCCGTGGCTGGAGTCCGGCAGCAGGCCGACGATCTCGAAGAACCGGCCGATCGAGCCGCGCTTCTGGCCGCTCTCCTCGGCGCCGAGCCAGCCGCCCGGGTCCTCGAACACGACCACGTCGCCGCGCTCGACGTCGGTCAGTTTCTCGACCACGACCCGGTCACCGACCAGCAGGGTGTTCTCCATCGACTCGCTCGGGATGATGAACATCTGCCCGACGAAGGCCCGCAGGATCGACGACACGATCAGCGCCCCGACCACGATCAGCACGAACTCACGGGCGGCCGCCGCGAACCCCGAGCGGTGGGCGGGCTTGGCGTCCGTCTTGGTCGGTGTATCGGTCACTTCTTCAGCCCCGGCTTCTTGAAGGTTTCCGGAGGACGCAGCATCGTCATCCGGTCAGACGGCCAGATTACGCAACAGGCCCGGCCAACCACGTTCTCGACCGGAACGAATCCGCCGCCGGGGCCGCCCATGTGGGCGCGGGAGTCGGCGGACTCCGCCCGGTTGTCGCCCATCACCCAGAGGTGCCCGGCCGGCACCAGCACGTTGAAAGGCTGCTCGGACGGCTTGGCGTCCTGCAGCAGGTACTCCCGCTCGTCCAGCGGGATGCCGTTGACGGTGATCTGGCCTTCCTTGGTGCAGCAGATCACCCGGTCGCCGCCGATCCCGATCACCCGCTTCACCAGGTGCCCCTCGCCGCTGCGCGGCAGGATGCCGACGAACTCACCGAGCCGGCGGATGGCGCCGGGCTGGACCTGCTCCTCGTTCAGCCAGTTGTCCGGGTCCTTGAAGACGACGATGTCACCGCGGTCGACGTCGCGGTGCAGGTAGCTGATCTTCTCGGCGAGGATCCGGTCGTCCTTGGTCAGCGTGTCGTACATCGACTCCGACGGGACGTAGAAAGCCTCCGCGACGAACAGCCGCAGGACCACCGTGATGACGAGCGCGAGCGCCGTGACGGTGCTCATCTCGACGAGCAGGCTGAGCAGGGGGTTCCGCTGCTTCAGCCTGCGGTGACGTCCCTTGCTGCGACGTGCCCTCCTGGGAGCCGGGCGAGGGCGAGCGCGAGTCGCAGTGCTCGGCGCCATAGGTGACCGTCGTCGTTACGCGGCGTCAGGAAGCCGGAACTTCGCGCTTCTCCTTGATCTTCGCCGCCTTACCGCGCAGCTCGCGCAGGTAGTACAGCTTGGCGCGGCGGACGTCACCGCGGGTGACGACCTCGATCTTCTCGACGATCGGGGTGTGCACCGGGAAGGTCCGCTCGACGCCGACGCCGAAGCTGACCTTGCGGACCGTGAAGGTCTCCTGCAGGCCGCCGCCCTGGCGGCGGATCACGACACCCTGGAAAACCTGGACGCGGGACCGGTTGCCCTCGACGACCTTGACGTGCACCTTGACGGTGTCACCGGGGCGGAAGGCGGGAACGTCGTCGCGCTTGCTCGCGTTGTCGAGCTCGTTCAGGACGTTGCTCATCAGGTGTCTCTTTCTCGCGCGTGCCACAGGTCACCCACGAATGTCGGTGGTGATGAAGTCATCAAAAGGCTGCCGGTCGGTGGTCACCCCCTGTGGCAGGAGCACCGAAGGGCAGCAGCAGACAATCTTGCCACACGCCCTACACCGTGACGAAATCCGCCCGAGTCCTCAGCGCAGGGTGAACAGCGCAGTCCGTGACGCTCGTCACTTACGGCGACGGCGCTTGGCGAGGTAGACCAGGTCGACCTTCGGCGTCTGCGCCTTGCGGTGGGTCTCGCGGTAGCCGGCCTTGCGGTAGAGCGCGAGGTTCCGCTCGCTCCGGGCGCCGGTGTTCAAGGTGTACGACGTGACGCCGGGCGGAGCCAGCTGCTCGACCGCGCGCAGCAGGCGGGCGCCGAGACCACGGCCCTGCCAGTCCGGAGCGACGATGAGCCGCTCCACGGACCCGACCTCGCCGTCGACCGTGAGCTGCACTGAACCGACGATGCGGCTGCCGGCGACAGCCTTCAACACGGTCCCACGCTCCAGCCGCGCCACGGTCGCGGCAGGCTCCTCGGTCAGCGGCGGGATCGTGTAGTCGTCGTACAGCCGCGCCTCGGACACGAACGCGGCCAGCTGCAGTACGTGGATCTCACCGGCGTCGGCCGAGGTCGCCGGCAGGATGCGTACGCCGTCCGCCTCGTCCTTGCCGGCCAGTACGTCGCCCCAAGCGGCCAGGAGATCCGGCCGACGCTCAGCGGTGCGGCGTACCGCCTCCTCGTGGCGCCACTCGGAGATCAGGCCGTGGTTGCCGGACAGCAGGACCTCGGGTACGTCGTGCCCGCGCCAGGTCGGGGGCTTCGTGTAGACCGGGTACTCGAGCAGGCCGTCGCCCGAGTGCGACTCCTCGGCCAGCGACTCCGGGTTGCCGATCACGCCGGGCAGGAGCCGCGCCACCGCCTCGACCATGACGAGGACGGCGACCTCGCCGCCGTTCAGCACGTAGTCCCCGATCGACACCTCGTCGACGCGCATCCGCTCGGCCGCGTACGACGCGACGCGCGCGTCGATGCCCTCGTACCGGCCGCAGGCGAACGCCAGCCACGGTTCCGCGGCCAGCTCGTAGGCCAGCGACTGTGTGAAGGGGCGTCCAGCCGGCGTCGGAACGATCAGCCGCGGCTGGGCGGGGCGGTCGACGGGGGCGATCGCGTCCAGCGCCTGGCCCCACGGCTCCGGCTTCATCACCATGCCCGCGCCCCCGCCGTACGGGGTGTCGTCGACGGTGCGGTGGCGGTCGTGGGTCCAGTCGCGCAGGTCGTGCAGGTGGACGTCCAGGAGGCCGCTCTTCGCCGCCTTCCCGACCAGGGAGACGTCGAGCGCGGCCAGGTACTCCGGGAAGATCGTGACGACGTCCAGCCGCATGTCAGTCCTCCGGCTCGGTCTCGACGACCTCTGCGCCCTCCGGGTCCAGCAGGCCGGGCCTATCGGCCACCACGACGTACTGCTTGCCCAGGTCGATTTCCGGCACCAGCTCCTCGACCAGCGGGACCAGCACCGTGTTGCCCGCAGTACGGCGGATCTCCAGGAGGTCCTGGGCCGGGAGGTGCACGACGTCGGTCACCTCGCCCACCTCCGCACCCTCGGTGGTGCGGACGGACAGGCCGATCAGGTCGCGGTCGTAGTACTCGTCGGGGTCCTCGGGGCGCTCGTCGTCGGCGACCTCGGACTGGACGTACAGGTTGCGGAGCTGCTCGGCGGCGGTCCGGTCCGGGACCTCGGCGAACTTCACCAGCAGCCGTCCACTGTGCCAGCGGCTCGACTCCACGGTGAGGGTCCGCGACACCTTGGCGTCCGTCACGACGACCGCCCCGTCCGCGAACCTGCGGTCCGGCTCGTCGGTCCGCACGTCGACGCCGACCTCGCCCTTGATCCCGTGCGCCCGGCCGATCCGCCCGACTGTCACCAGCACCTGCATAACTCCTTTGTACGGCCTCCGGAAGGCCTCTCGTACGAACTGAAGGGCCGCACCCCAGACCGGGTGCGGCCCTTCACGGACTGCTGAGTCAGCGGCGCGGGCGCCGGTTGAGCTCGTCGACGAAGTCGATGCGCAGCGAGGACTCGGAGCTGAGGGCGCCGACGACGGTGCGGATCGCGGTGGCGGTGCGGCCGTTGCGGCCGATCACCTTGCCGATGTCGTCGGGGTGGACGTGCACCTCGAGGGTGCGGCCACGCCGCAGATTCCGGGCCCGGACGCTCACGTCGTCGGGGTTGTCCACGATGCCTCGGACCAGGTGCTCGAGCGCCTCGGTCTCCATCATGGTCAGGCCTCGGTGGACTCGGCCGGAGCCTCGTCGGCCTTCGGCTCCTCGGCCTTCGCCTCGTCAGCCTTGGCCTCGGTCTTCGCCTCGTCGCCCTTGGGGGCCTCGGCGTCGTCCTTCTTGTCGGCCTTCTTCGCGGTCTTCTTGGCGGTGACCGCCTCGGTCTTCAGCGAGCCGTGGGCCTCGGCCAGCGCTTCGTTGAAGATCTCCTGCTTGTCCCGCTTCGGCTCGGCGACCTTGAGCGGCGCCGGGGCCTCCAGGCCCTTGAACTTCTGCCAGTCGCCGGTGGCCTTGAAGATCGCCTCGACGGCCTCGCTCGGCTGCGCGCCGACGCCCAGCCAGTACTGCGCCCGCTCCGACTCGACGCGGATGAACGAGGGCTCGGTCTTCGGGTTGTAGATCCCGATCTCCTCGATCGCCCGGCCGTCCCGCTTGGCGCGGGCGTCCATCACGACGATGCGGTAGTGCGGGGTGCGCTTCTTGCCGATGCGCTTCAAACGGATCTTGACTGCCACGTTTGTGGGGTCTCCCTTGGAATTACTGTCTGGGTGAGCAGCACGACGCGTCGTGGGGACAACGGAGTGACACTCGATGGGCCGGCCAGGTCGTGGAGTTAGAGGGCTGCACGGAGCCTGGACGGACTCAGCAGGCCATTGTGCCAGATCGGACCGCACATCGACCAATCGGTGTCAAGCGCGGAAACGGGCCAGCCCCGGCAGGTGATCGGTGTAGGAGTCCAGGAGCTGCCGGGCGAGGCTCACCGAGTCGACGAGCGGGTGCCACGCGAAGGCGCGCAGGGCTGCTGAGCGGGAGCCGGCGCCGGCCGCCTCGATCGTGGACCGCTCGACCGCCTTCACCGCGCAGACCAGTCCGGCCTGGTGGTCGGTGAGCTGGGACACGGCCACCGGCAGCGCGCCGTTGGCGTCCACCGTGCACGGGATCTCCACCACCGCGTCGTCGTCCAGGTGACGCAGGGTGCCGCGGTTGCGGACGTTGAGGATGAGGGACACCCGCTCGTTGTGGGCGATCGCGCGCATGAGCGACAGGGCGACCTGCTCGTAGCCGCCGGCTGCCATGTCGCGTTCGTCGCGCTCCCCCGCGTCGGCCACCTCGCGGCTCTCCACCATGTACGTCGCTTCGCGCTCGGCGCGGGTCTTCTGCCACAGCTCGAGCGCCTGCTCCGGGTGGTCGGCGGTCTCGGCGTAGAACGCGGACTGCTGGTCCAGGAGGAAGGCGCCGCGTGTCTGCCGCACGGCCTGTACGGCGGCCAGTGTCTCGCGGGCGAAGTAGTAGTAGTGGAGGTACTCGTTGGGGATGGAGCCCAGCGAGCGCAGCCAGTCCGCGCCGAACAGGCGGCCCTCTTCGAACGAGGTCAGGGCGTCCGGGGAGTGCAGGAGGTCTGGCAGGCGGTCGACGCCTTCGGAACGCAGACCGCGGAGCCAGCCGAGGTGGTTGAGGCCTGCGTAGTCGTAGAAGGCGGTTGCTGGGTCTACGCCGAGTGCCAGAGCGGCACGGCGGCCGAGGCCTGAGGGTGAGTCGCAGATGCCGATCACGCGGTCGCCGAGGAACGGGATCATCGCTTCGGTCACCATGCCGGCCGGGTTGGTGAAGTTGATGGTCCAGGCGTTCGGGGCGACCGCGGCGACGCGCTGGGCGATCTGTACGGCGACCGGGAGGGTGCGGAGGCCGTAGGCGATGCCGCCGGCGCCTACCGTCTCCTGGCCGAGTACGCCGAGGTCCAGGGCGACCCGCTCGTCGACTGTGCGACCGGCGAGGCCGCCGACCCGGATCGCGGAGAAGATGAAGTCAGCGCCGCGCAGCGCCTCGTCGAGATCCGTGGTCGCCGTCACCACCGGCGGGTCGAGCGGCGCCGAGTCTAGGCCGCGCGAGGCGGCCGAGCTGGCGGGGCCGGCCACAGCGGAGTTGGCGTCGCCGACAAGAGCCGGTGTCGCGTCCAAGGCGGCGGGCACGCCGGCGGCTTGTTGGTGAAGTACTGCGGTGATGGCGGCCAGGCGGGTCGGGTCGGTGTCGTGGAGGACTACCGAGGTGATGCGGCCGGGGGCGTGGTCGTCGAGGAGGGCTTGGTAGACGAGGGGGACCCGGAAGCCGCCGCCGCCCAGGATCGTCAGCTTCACGCCAGGACCACCTCTACTCCTGCCTCGGTCAGTTGGGTGCGGGTCGTCTCGTCGGCACCGGCCTCGGTGACGACCATCGAGAGCTCTCCGGGCTCGCAGACCCGGGCCACGCCATGGCCGGGGAACTTGGTGCGGTCGGCGAGCAGGACGACGCGGTCAGCGGCCTTGATCATCGCCCGCTTGACCGGCACCTCGATCATCGTGCTGTCCATCACCCGGCCGTCCGGGCGCACCCCACTGGTCCCCAGGAACAGCCAGTCGACGTGGATCTGCCGAAGGCTCTCCTCGGTCAGGTATCCGACCAGCGACCGGTAGCTGCGCCGCACGAACCCGCCCAGCACGATCAGCTCGATCTGCTCGTCGTTCTGCAACTCCTCCAGTACGGCGAGGTTGCTGGTGACCACGGTCAACGAGCGGCCGTGCAGGTGCTGCGCAACCCGGAGGGCCGTCGTACCGATGTCCAGCAGCACCGACTCGCCGTCGGCCACCAGCTCGGCGGCGCGGCGCGCGATCCGGTCCTTCTCCTCGGCATGTACGGCGTTGACGTCGGCGAACGGCTCGTCACCGCCGTCGACGGCAAGTGCCCCGCCGTACACGCGGGTCAGCCGGCCTTCGGCGTGCAGCTGCTCGAGGTCCCGCCGGATGGTGGCCTCGCTGACGCCGAGCTTCTCGGCCAGCACTTTGACGCCCCCGGCCCCGTCGGCCCGGAGCGCGCGGACGATCTGATCCTGACGCTGCTTCGGCAACACAGGCAGACCGTATCACGCAAACTCCGTCACTATTAGTCAAATTTGTGATCAGGTATTGCGGATCCTGCGCAAGAGTTCCAAGATTCATGCACGAGTTTGATCGAGCCTGCAGGAGTGTGCTGCGCATGCTGGACGTCGTCGTGTCCGGTCTGGTCTTCGAGGACCTGGTGCTCGGCCTGCCCACGGCGCCGCGCCCGGGCACCGAGGTCTGGGCCACCGAGTCCCACGAGAGCCCCGGCGGGATCGCGAACTTCGCGGTCGCGCTCGCCCGGCTCGGGCTGCGCACCGGAATGGCGGCGGCGTTCGGCGCGGACGCCGGCGGCGACCGCGTGTGGGCGTACCTCACCGCCGAAGGGATCGATCTGACGCTCTCCCAGAGACTCGCCGGCTGGCAGACCCCGCTCACGGTGGCCCTTGCCTACGCAGGAGACCGGGCGCTGGTCACCCGGGGCACCCCTCCCCTGTTGTCGGCCGACGAGCTGATCACCACGCCGCCGGCTGCTCGAGCCGTCGCCGCCCACATCGGACCCTGGCCGAACGAGTGGCTGGCGAAGGCGAAGGCGGCCGGCAGCGTGGTGTTCGCAGACGTCGGCTGGGACCCCAGTGAGCAGTGGGACCCGGCAGTGCTCGACCAGCTCCAGCACTGCGACGTGTTCCTGCCGAACGCCGACGAGGCGATGGCCTACACGCGCACGGACTCGCCGGAACAGGCCATGCGCCGGCTGGCCGAGCAGGTGCCGCTGGTGGTCGTGTCCAACGGCGCGGCAGGCGCTACTGCTCTCGATGCGGGCACCGGCGAGCAGGTCGCCGTACCTGCGTATCCGGTCCCGGCGGCGGACACCACCGGGGCGGGTGACGTGTTCGCCGCCGGCTTCATCGCGGCCACGCTCTGGGAGCTGCCGCTGGCGCAGCGGGTGCGGTTCGCCGCACTGACCGCCGCGCTGTCCGTCACCCGGCTCGGCGGTGCGGACGCCGCGCCCCGCTGGGCCGACCTCGCGGCCTGGCAGGCCGCACACCCCGAAGACCGTTACCTCGAAGCGCTGATCAGCGCCCACTCAGGAAGGTAGAACCATGGAGCTCTCACGTCGGACGCTGCTCGGGGGCTTCGCGGCCGTAGCTGGTGGCGCAGTAGTCGGCTGTTCGTCCGGGATGGACGCCGGTACGACGACCAAGAAGAACACCGCCACCGAACTGACCATGTGGTGCTGGCCGGGCGGCCTGGGCAAGTCGGTGCTCGACGACACGATCGCGCACTTCCCGGACCCGAAGATCAAGTACTCCGAGATCGGCGGCGACTTCAAGCAGAAGCTGGTCACCACGTTCAACGGTGGGACGTCGATCCCGGACATCACCGGCATCAAGGGCGAGGACATCGCTTCGCTGCTCCCGCAGGCGGAGCGGTTCGTGGACCTCAAGACCGTCGGCGCGGACTCGGTCCTCGGCGAGTACCTGGAGTGGAAGGTCAAGCAGGCGACCACCCTCGACGGCAAGGTCGTCGGTCTGCCGATCGACATCGGCCCGACCGCGCTGTTCTACCGCGAGGACATCTTCGCGGCCGGCGGGCTGCCGAGCGACCCGGCGAAGGTGGCCGAGCAACTGAAGACCTGGGACGACTTCTTCGCCGCCGGTGTCGAGCTGAAGAAGGCCAACCCGAAGGCGCCGATCGTGGGTGACGCCACCGGCCTCTACGACATCGTGGTCGGCCAGGGCACGGACCGCTACATCTCCAAGGAGAACAAGTTCATCGGCGACCAGGACCACATCCGCAAGGCTTGGGACACCGTGGTGAAGGCGATGACCCTGAAGATCGACGGCAAGACGCCGAGCGGCGAGCCGGACTGGAACGCCGGCCTCGACCAGGGCACCGTCCCGGCGCACATCGGTGCGGCCTGGGTGGCGCTGGACATCAAGTCCGCGGTCAAGACCAGCGCCGGCAAGTGGCGGCTGGCGCCGACGCCGAGCGGCCCGGCGAACTTCGGCGGCTCGTTCCTCGCGATCACCAAGAACGCGGCCGACCCGCAGAAGGCCTTCGAGGTGATCAAGTACATGCTCAGTCCCGACAACGAGGCCAAGGCGTTCGCCGACGCGCAGATCTTCCCGTCGACGCCGGCGGCGTACGACAAGGCGCAGCTCAAGGCCGCCGACAAGTTCTTCGGCGGGCAGGTGCCGATCGACGTGTTCGGGCCGGCCGCGAAGGCGATCCCGGTCGCGTACCAGAGCCCGTACGACGACTCGGTCGCCGCGCCGTTCCACGACGAGCTGAAGACCGTGCAGACCGGCGCCAAGACCTCGGACGCGGCGTGGTCGGCCGCGGTCTCGAAGGCGAAGGCGATCGCCAAACGGCAGGGAGTGCAGTGACCGTTACGGCGAGCGTGTCCGCGCCGCGGGTGACGAGGGCGCCGGTCAAGCGGCGGATCTGGTCGTACTGGCGGTTCTACCTGGCGTTGTCGCCGTTCTACGTGCTGTTCGCGGTGTTCGGGCTGTACCCGATGCTGTCCACGATCGTGCTGGCGTTCCAGCGCTGGGACGGTCTGAGCGCCCGCCGGTTCACCGGGCTCGACAACTTCGCGTTCCTGATCAAGGACCCGACGTTCTGGCAGGCGCTGGAGAACACCGTCGTACTGTTCCTGATGTCGACGGTGCCGACGCTGGTGCTGGCGCTCGTGCTCGCGGTGATGCTGCAGTCCGCCGTACGGTTCACCAACGTCTACCGGATCGCGTACTTCATCCCGAACGTCACGTCGCTGGTCGCGATGGCGATCTTCTTCAGCTCGATCTTCAGCACGAACTTCGGCCTGGTGAACGCGGCGCTGCGGTCGCTCGGCATCCCGCAGCAGGACTGGCTCGGGCAGCCGTGGGGCATCAAGATCGCGATCTCGACGATGATCGTGTGGCAGTGGGTCGGCTACAACACGCTGATCTACCTGGCGGGCCTGCAGGCGATCCCGAAGGAGCAGTACGAGGCGGCCAAGGTGGACGGGGCCGGAGCGGTGCGGACGTTCTTCTCGATCACGTTGCCGCAGCTGCGTCCCGTCGTACTGTTCACGGTCGTCATGTCGACGATCGGCGGGCTGCAGACGTTCACCGAGCCGCAGGTGATGGTCGGCAACAGCGGCGGCACCGGACAGAGCGGGATGACGGTGGTGCTGTTCTTCTACCGAGCCGCGTTCCTGGACAACGACTACGGGTACGCCGCCGCGATCGCGCTGAGCATCTTCGCGCTCGTGCTGCTGTTCACGGCCATCAACTGGCGGATCTTCCGCGGACGGGGTGAGGACCGATGACGCGTTCGAAGCTGCGCGGGATCGCGCTGCACGCGGCGCTCGTGCTGGCGACGCTGGTGTTCCTGTTCCCGTTCGTGTGGACGATCGTGATGGCGTCGAACACGACCGCGGACATCTACCGGTTCCCGCCGAAGTTCACGTTCGGCGGGCACTTCGGGGACAACGTCCGGCACGTGCTGGAGAACGTCGCGTTCTTCCAGTCGATGGCGAACACCGCGATCGTGGCGGTGTCGACCACCGTGCTGGTGCTGTTCTTCGACTCGCTGGCCGCGTTCACGTTCGCGAAGTTCCGGTTCCCGGGGCGGAACGCGTTGTTCGTGATCCTGCTCGCGACGATGTTGTTGCCGGCGCAGTTGGCCGCCGTACCGCAGTTCCAGACGATGGCGCTTCTCGGGTGGGTCGGGTCGTTGAAGGCGCTGATCATTCCGGGGGCGGCGAATGCTTTTGGGATCTTCTGGATGCGGCAGTACTTCCAGAACTCGATCCATGACGAGCTGGTCGAGGCGGCGACGCTGGACGGGTGCGGCTTCTTTGGCACGTACTGGCATGTCGCTCTGCCGTCGGCGCGACCGGCGTTGGCGTTCCTCGGCATCTTCACGTTCGTCGGGTCGTGGAACGACTACATGTGGCCATTGATCGTGCTGACCGATCCAGATCATGTGACGCTGCAGGTCGCGCTGTCGTCGCTGAACCGTGCTCATGGGGTGGACTACAGCATGGTGATGACTGGGGCGTTGCTGGCGATGATTCCGTTGGTGATCGTGTTCGCGGTGTTTGCGCGGCAGTTCATCAAGGGTGCGACTGAGGGCGCAGTACGTGGGTGACGACACCGGCGATCACCAGCCCGTTGCCTAGTAGCGCGGCCACGAACACGGCCAGCGTCTCACCTTCGCTCGCGGCAGGGATCGCCGCGACGATGCTGATCACTGCGTACGTCGCCGTGGCAGCCACGAGCCAGGTCCTTGCCAGGCCCTGTGCAGCAGCCAGTGCACAACAGGCCAGTGCGACAGTGACGAACGGCTCGAGCGCGGCCATCCTCGTGACCGTGAAGAAGGACACGCCACTGGAGTTCTGGATCAGAGCGCTCGCCAGGAGGAGGACGCCGCCCACGATCGCCATGGTCAGCGGTAGTCGCGGCACCGGCCAGAGAGAGAACCGGCCAAGCCGCAAGACGGGCAGCAGAACCGGAAGCAGTACGGCGGCCATCACTGTTGCGACGGCACCGGTCAGGAGCCAGGCGGTGGTCTCGTCCGTCCAGACGCCGAACAGCTTGGTGCTCTCGTCGGACGCGATTCCACCGACCAGGATCAGCAGGGCGTCCTCCAGCACCGAGGCGAGGCAGCCGGCGAGGATACCGAGGCCGACAGGACCCGACCACCGGGCGACCAGGCTCGCGAGCACTGCTCCGAAGCACGCGAGGACGGTCGGGTCGCCCGAGCTGCGGTACACGTACCAGCCGGTGCTGTCCGTGTCGGACCACAGCTTGCGCGACTCGGCTTCACCCGGCCAGTTCAGGTAGATGAGCGTCACCGCCCCGACGATCAGCACGACAACGGCCCACCAAGGGATGCGGGACGCTGCCTCCGCCGGGTGGGCGGTTGGCAGCTCGACGGTCCCGCTGCCCGTCAGCTCCGTGCTCGGTGGCTCAGGCCGCTTGCCCGGCGATTCGGCCTGCCGCGCCGGTGCGGCCTGTTGCGGCGCCGGTTCGGTGTGTTGCGGCTCAGGTGGCCGCGCTGCGTGCGGGGGTTCGCGCGGCGGCGCCAAGGTGTCCGCTGCCGGCAGGGTCGCGCGGACCGGGACGGTGCGCTCGCCCATCGGGCCGCTGATGATCAGCGACGCTTCCTCTTCGCCGCGTTCGCCGGCGCGGAGCCTGATGATCGCACCGTCCTGTTCGACCTTGAGCCAGGACGCGCTCGCCGAAGCCGCCGCGGTCAACGCGAGCGGAGGTCCCTCCAGCAGGAGCTCGGCCGCGCCGTCAACGAGTTCCACCTCGGCCGGCGTCACGACGAGTCCGGACGCCGCGATCGCGTCCGTCGCCGCTTCGGAGACCCGGCGGCTGTCGTCGTCGCGCATCCGGTGCAGTGCCTGCCAGGCGGCGTACGCCTGGCCGAGGTCGTCGCCGAACAGGCGCTCGCGCAGGTAGTCGACTACCCCGAACCTTGCTGCCGGCAACGGGCTCTCCATCGCCTGGGTCAGTTCCGGAGCCAGCGGCGTCGGCGTGATGCGCCGTACCCGGCTCCGCGCGATCAGCAGCTCGCCCTGCGAGCCGAAGGTCCACATCTGCGGGTTCTGGTTCGGCGTCACCCGGTGCACGCGGTCGGTCACGTAGCCGACCAGCTCCGTCAACCCGACCCACCCGTCGCCGTCCCGATCCGCTTCCCCGGACGTCAGCCCGTCCACCACGGCACCAGTGAAGACCGAGGGAGTCGGCGCCGCCTCGGTCGCCAGCCGGCCGCCCTCGAAGGCGTACTCCATCGCACTCGACGCCGTGATCACCACCCGGCCACGCCCGCCGCCGACCTCAGCCTGCCCCGCGAACGCGTCCCGAACCTGCGCCTCACCGGCCGCCCGCACCACCATCCCGCGCGGGAACGCACCGCCGTAGCAGCAGTCCAGGAACAAGGCGATCCGCTGCGCCCGGCTGTCCGCCATCTGCCGGTTCACGAAGTCGGCCGCGACAGCCGTCGACGCGAGCCGCGTGGGCCTGGTGTCGGCGACCGCCAAAAACAGTTCGCCCGCCGCGTTCTTCAAGCCGTGACAGGAGAAATGCAGCAACAACAGGTCCTCCGGCCTGCGGTCCGCGAAGAAGTCCTCGACCGCGAAGCGGATCTCCTGTACCGAGGCGTTCCGCAGTACCTGCACCTCGAAGCCGCCGACGGCAGGGTCGGCCAGTACGTCGGCCAGCGCGGCCGCGTCGTGCGCCGGCGCGACGAGTTGCCTCAGGCCAGGATCGTCGTACCGGTCGTTCGCGACGACGAGCGCGACACGGGTGCCGTCCATCTCACACGTCCGCTCCGGAGTGCCGCCGTACGAACGCGTCGACGAGTTGCTGCTGCACCTCGCCGGTGGCGCCGCTGAGTTCGAGCACATCGCCGTCGATGGTGATCTTCACGGTCCGCCCGGACGACGAGCGGCGCAGCCACTCCCGGATCACCACGATCACCGAACCGAGAGCCTGCAGTCCCGGCGCAAGCGAAACACTCAGCAGACCCGCGACCGCGGCCAGGCCGCCCTTGGAGCCTTCCGGCGCCTCACCTTCCCGGTACGGCTCGACCGTGTCCACGTCGAGCATCAGCAGCTCCTGGCGCAGCAGCAACGCCAGTACTTCGAGCTGCCCCTCGTCCGCCCCCGCCTCGACCACCTCGACCCGCACGTCTTCGGCCATGGCCCCTCCCCAATCCCCCAGGCCGTGCGTCCCGACAGCACCACCATGCGCCCGACAGCCGCCGGCCACAAGGTGCGACCGAACGTGTGGCCGTGGTTGTCGCAGGCGTGCCCTAAGCTTCGGGGGAACTGCAGCAGGCGGAAGTGCGTCGGAGGGGCAACATGGTTGGCAAGCGGGGGCGGGTGATCGGCCGGATCGCACCGGGGATCGTCGGCGAGGTGATGCTGCCGGTCCGGGGTGCCACCGAGGCCTTCTACGCTTACCCGGCGACCGACGAGGTGCTCGAGGTGGGGACGCAGGTGGTGGTCGTCGAGTTCGACCCGCCCCGCACCGTGTACGTCGCGCGCGCTTTCTGAATTTTGAGTTCCCTGGAGGGGAAATGCTCTGGACGTACCTGATCATCGCCGCGGTGGCGGTGGTCGTCCTTCTGATCCTGTTCCGGATGGTCTGGCGGGTGGCGGAGCCGAACGAGGCGCTGATCATCTCCGGCCTCGGCGCCCACTCGAGCACGGACCAGGTCAACGAGACCCTGGGCTTCAAGATCGTCGTCGGCCGCGGTACCGCGGTGCTCCCGGGCTTCCAGACCGTACGGCGGCTGCCGCTGGACATCCGGGCCACGCCGCTGACCGTCACGTGCGTGTCCAGCCAGGGCATCCCGCTGCACATCAAGGGCGTCACGGCGTACAAGGTCGGTGACGACTACGGCTCGATCGCGAACGCCGCCCGGCGGTTCCTGGAGCAGAGCGACGAGCAGGTGATGGGCACGATCCACGAGCTGTTCGCGGGTCACCTGCGGGCGATCGTCGGCTCCACCACGGTCGAGGAGATGCTGCACGACCGGGAGACGCTGACCACGAACATCCGCGGCTCGCTGGCCGGCGACATGGAGAAGCTCGGCCTGGTGGTCGACTCGCTGCAGATCCAGGAGATCGACGACGAGTCCGGCTACATCAAGAACCTGGGCCGCCCGCAGGCCGCCGCGGTCGAGGCCGCGGCCCGGATCGCGCAGGCCGAGCGGGACCGCGAGGCGACCGAGCGCGAGCAGGCCGCCGCCGCCCAGAAGGCCGCGGCCGTCCGGCAGAGCTCGATCGCGCAGGCCGGTTACCAGGCCGAGGTCGACCAGGCGAAGTCGAAGGCGTCGCAGGCCGGTCCGCTGGCCGAGGCGCTGGCCCGCCAGGAGGTCGTCGTCGCCGAGACCGAGACCGCGAAGCTGAACGCGTCGCTGGCCGAGAAGCAGCTGGAGTCGACGGTCCTGAAGCCGGCCGACGCCGAGGCGTACAAGCAGCGCACGCTGGCCCAGGCCGCGCGGGACGCGCAGATCGCGGCCGCCGAGGCGAACGCCCGGGAGGTCCAGCTGCGCGGTGAGGCGGAGGCGAAGGCCACCGAGCTGACCGGTAAGGCGGAGGCGTCCGCGGTGCAGGCGAAGGCGATGGCGGAGGCCGCCGGTATCAAGGCGCGCGCCGAGGCGCTGGCCACCAACACCGAGGCCGTCGTCGCGCAGCAGCTGGCCGAGGCGTACCCGGAGATCGTCAGCGCCGCCGCCGGCTCGTTCGAGAAGGTCGGCAACATGGTCGTGCTGAACGGCGCGCAGGGCATCGAGGACACCCTGGTGAAGACCATCACCATGGGCGGCTCCGGCTTCGCGCTGGCCAAGCAGCTGATCGACTCGCTGGCCGCGAAGAAGGACGACGAGAAGCCGACCCTCGAGCCCGTGCCCGACGAGTCCGCCTGACAATTAACTACAGACGCAAACCGTTGAAGGTTGCTGCTTGACGACTGACACTGAGCAGCATGCCGCCCAGAAGGATTCTCGCAGTACTCGCCTCGCTCCTGCTCGGCGCCGCCGCCCTGGTGGCGGTGCCGACGCAGGCGCAGGCCGCGCCGAACTTCAAGGCCCCGTTCCCGTGTGGCCAACGCTGGACCTACAGCCACCACTCCGCTGAGGTCCGCCGCGCACTCGACTTCGTCCGCGCCGACGGCGGGACGACGAACGGTACGCCGGTGCTCGCCTCCGCCGGCGGTACGGCGTACCGCTACTCGCAGCCGAGTGGCGCCGGTAACTACATCGCCATCGAGCACGGCGGAGGCTGGAAGACCTACTACTTCCACCTGGCCGCGTTCTCCGTCGCCAGCGGCCAGCAGGTCGCGCAGGGCCAGCAGATCGGGACGACCGGCAGCACCGGCAACTCCTCCGGCCCGCACATCCACTACGAGCAACTGCTCAACGGTGTCGGTCAGAACATCGTCATCAACGGGTCCGCCCTCGCCTACCCGGGCTCGTACAACCAGTACTTCCTGACCAGCGACAACGGCTGCTCCGGCCCCGGCAAGAACTACATGACCTGGGGCTCCGGCGTGAACGTACGGGCCGACGCACGCCTCAGTGCACCGGTCGTGACCACGCTGCCGGGCCCGACGTCCGTGTGGGTGCTCTGCCAGAAGCAGGGCGACACCGTCAACGCCGAGGGGTACACCAACAACTGGTGGTCCAAGCTGCGGGACCAGAACGGGTTCATCAGCAACATCTACATCGACGACCCGAACGCCCAGCTGCCCGGCGTACCACTGTGCTGAACGTGTGGGATCCCCTTGCGCCGCAAGGGGATCCCACACCGCGTCAGGCCGTGTGCAGGGTCAGCCCGTACGCCTGCAGGATCTCGTTGACCGGCTGGAACCAGGTCTCGCCGCCGCTGCTGCAGTTGCCCCAGCCGCCGGACGTGACGCCCTGCGCCTGGTCACCGGTGATGAACGAGCCGCCGGAGTCGCCGCCCTCGGCGCAGACGCTGGTCTTGGTCGCGCCGTAGAACAGCTGCCCGTTGCCGTAGTTGACGGTCTCGTTCTTGGCCAGGATCGTGCCGCAGTGCCAGTGCGTCGTCGAACCGCTGCGGCACACCGAGGAGCCGATCGGCGCCTCCCACGAGCCACGGACGAGGCGGTCGCTCACCTGGCCCCAGCCGAGTACGACGGGCACGGTCCACCAGCCGTAGCCGGTAGCCACCCAGGCATAGTCGTTGCCCGGGAAGGACCAGCCGCGGAACTCACCTTGGTTAGAACCGTCCCAGCCGCGCACGATGCCGCCGCGCCCGCAGTGGCCGGCGGTGACGTAACCGCCGTGCACCGAGAAGCCAATCGAGCAGCGGATGTTGCTGACGTAGTACGGGTCACCGCCGACGGTTCCGGCGGCGTAGGTGCGTGGCGCCTGGGCCGCGACCTCCTTGACCGTCACTGCACCCGCCTTGGCGACGCGGGCGACGAATGCGTCCACGGCCGCGGAACGCTTACCTGCCTGGACGTTGATCACCACGCTGCCGGTCCGCGGGTCAGCGGCCCAGCCGCTCACTGCCGCGGGTACTGCCTTGCCGGCCAGCTTGTCGACCGCTGCCTTGCGCCGGTCGAGCTCCTTGGCCGGCACCGGTACTGCGGCCACCTGGGCGCCAGTCGCTCGTACGGCGGCCGCACGCTGCTGGCCGACGACACCGACAACCAGCTTCCGCGTGGCGGCGTCGTACCAGGCACCGCCGAAGGCGGCACCGGCCGCCTTCTGGGCCGCGGGCAACAACTTGGCTGCGGCAGTCTCTGCCGCGAGGCGTTCCTGCATCTGCGGCTCTGTCAGCCGGAAGTCGCGTTGCATCGCGGCCGCTTGGCCGGCTACCGCAAGCGGCTCGGGCGCGGCGACGGCCTGCGCAGGGACGGTCAGGGCGGCCGCCGTGAGCACGGCGGTCAATAGGACCTTCATCTGAAACTCTCCTCACCTAGGGGCGGTTCGGTGGATGAGAGCGCTCTCAGCACTGAGAGTGGCCTACGTTGTCAGGCGCGTCAAGGGTTCACAGTCCGAGGTAGGCGAGAACCGCGAGCACCCGGCGGTGGCCGGAGTCGGTCGGCGGCAGGTCGAGCTTGAGGAACACGTTGCCGACGTGCTTGTGGACGGCGCCGTCGGAGATGAACAGCTTCTCGCCGATCGCGGTGTTGCCGAGGCCTTCGGCCATCAGCGCGAGCACCTCGCGTTCGCGCGGTGTGAGCCGGTCGAGCGGACTGCTCCGCTTCACCATGAGCTGGCTGACCACCTCCGGGTCCAGCACGGTGCCTCCGGCCGCAACCCGCCGTACGGCCTCCAGGAACTCGTCCACCCGGGACACCCGGTCCTTGAGCAGGTAGCCGACGCCCTCGCTGCCGGCCGCCAGCAGCTCGGCCGCGTAGACCTCCTCGACGTACTGCGAGAACACCAGCACCGGAAGCCCCGGCCGCAGCCGACGGGCCTCGATCGCGGCACGCAGGCCCTCGTCGGTGAAGGTGGGTGGCAGCCGTACGTCGACCACCGCGATGTCCACCTGGTGCTCGGCCATCGCCTTGGCGAACTCGTCCGCGTCGGTGGCGATCGCCGCGACCTCGAAGCCGGAGTTGTCGAGCAGCAGGCTCAGGCCCTCGGCGAGGATCGGGTTGTCCTCGAGGATGATCACCCGCACGGGAGGAGCACCTCGATCCTGGTCGGTCCGCCGATGGGGCTCTGCAGCTCCATGTGGCCGTCGATGGCCTGCACGCGATGGAGCATGCCATGCAGGCCGCTCCCCCGCCCCAGCAGGTCCGACTGCTCACTGATGCGTGCACCACCGATCCCGTCGTCGGTGACAGCCAGGTACAGGTCCTCGTCCCGCCGTTCGAGCTGTACGTCGACGTGGCCAGCGGCGCTGTGCTTGGTGACGTTGGTGAGGGACTCAGCGACGACGAAGTACGCAGCGGCTTCCACTGCCGCCGGTACGTTGCCCAGCTCACCGATGCGGAGCTCGACCGGTAGAGGGCAGCGAGCAGCCAGTGCGGACACGGCTCCGGCCAGGCCGCGGTCAGCAAGGATCGGCGGGTACATGGTGCGCAGTACGCCGCGTAGCTCGGTCATGGCCTGCTCTGCGCCGTCACGAGCGTCGTCCAGCAGTTGCGCCGCCCGCTCCGGGTCCTCTGCCATGGTCCGCTTCGCGATGCCGATCCGCATTGCCAGCGACACCAGCTGCGCCTGCGTCCCGTCGTGCAGGTCCCTCTCGATCCGGCGCAGCTCTGCGCCGTGTGAGTCGACAGCGCCCGCTCTGCTCTTGGTGAGCTCTTCGACGCGCCGCTCCAGCCGGGCGGTGTCCAGCTGCTCCTGGCTGGGCGCAAGCAGCTCAAGCGCGGCCGTGGCGTGGCGGCGCGCCAGAGCGGGCGCAACCCAGCCCAGGAAGGCCAGACTCACCAGGATCTGGGCAGGGCCGTTGGTGAGCGCCTCCAGCCAGCTGTCCACGCCGACACCCATCAGGGTGAAGTTGCCCGGGTCGAGCTGCCACAACGCCATGGTCGCGATCGCCGCCGGCGCACCGAGCACGGCGATCATCGCGACGACCAGCTCGGGAATCATCGCCACCGGCATCAGCAGACACCGCAGGCTGCGCTTGAACGACTTGTCCCGGAACAGCGTCACCACATCACCCGGCCGGCGTGGCAGCGCGGGCGGCAGCACCTCAGGCTGCGGCCGACCGAGGTACTGCGCCGCACGCCGCCGCTCGCTGTTGGCCAACCGCACCAGACCTGCCGTGATACCCGGGACGAACCAGCCGAACACCAGGCTGAGCGGCGTCGCGACCAGCAGCCCGATCGACTTGAGGAAACGAACGGCCAGATAGCCGGCGGCCGGGCCGCCCCGGGACACGATCTTCGAGAGCATGCACCCATCCTGCGGCACCGCGGGCGCCGAGATCGGTACAGCAGGCTCTACCTTCTCAGCATTCGGGGACGCCTGGCAGCTTCGGGTTGGGGTCGTCGATGTAGATGTTGGTCATGTAGCCCTTCTGGTCGCGCAGCTTCGACCACCAGTTGTTGGTGTAGCCGCCGGCCGTCACGGTGTCGCCCTGGATCTGGCACTCGACGAAGACCCGGGTCGGGCCGGGCAGCGTGGTCACGACCGACGCGGACAGCTTCGGCGCGGAGCGGACGTTCACACCGCTGCCCCAGGTGGTGAAGTTGTACTGCGGCGGGTTCGGGTCGCCGCCGTTCACCAGCTGCATGTAGTAGTCCCAGTTCCAGTTCGGGCCCGGGTCGGTGTGGTCGTTGTTCGGCATCTCGCTGTGGCCCTTGATGTGCGCCCGGTCCTTCGGGATGCCCCGCCGGTCGGCGATGTTGCGGGTCAGCGCGGCCGACGAGCGGTACATCGCGTCGGTGAACCAGGACGGCTGGTCGACCCAGCCCTCGTGCTCGATGCCGATCGTGTACGGGTTCTCGGTGCGGACGTGCCAGGCGGTGTCCTTCTCGGCGACCATCTGGGTCACCTCGCCGTCGCTGGAGCGGATCACGTAGTGCGCGCTGACCTTCGCGGACGGGTTCTTGAACCAGCTGATCGTCCCGGCGTACGAGCCCTGGGTCACGTGCACCACGATCGTGCTGATCGCCGCGGTCCGGCCGACGCGGTAGTTGCTGGTGCTCGCCGGGTTCCAGATCGCGCCCGGGTAGTCGACGGCGGCGGTACCGAGCGGCGCGGTCTTCGTGTAGGCGCCGCGCTCCGGCGCGACCTGCTGCGGCTGCGTCGTCACGCCGGCGGCGTTCACGCCACGGCTGATGATGCGGTACACCTCGTCGGTGTAGAGCCGGGCCGTCGGCGCGTCGGCGGAGTGCGAGTACTTCGCGATCACGCCGTACCACTTGTCGACGTCGGACCGGTCGGTCAGCCGCGCCTGGTCGGCGTACGCGTCGAGGACGGCGGCGGCGCCGAGGATGTTGGACGTGTTGTCCTTGGAGAGCTTCGCGATCGGCAGGCCGGTGAGCTTGCTCGCCTCGGACAGCGTCTGGTTCACGTTGTTGCTGGCGAGGTGCATGACGCCGTAGCCGTTCGCCTGGCTCGGTTCGCCGTTGTGGCCGTCGAGGTGCGTCTCGGCGTACGCGACGCCGACCAGAACCTCACGCGGTACGTCGTACTTCGCGGCGGCCGTGGCGAAGGCCTTCGACAGCGACGGCGGCTCGGCCGCACTGCTCGGGAGGGCGGTCAGCGCGAGCGCGCCGACTGCTAGAAGCGCGGACACCTTGGGTAAAAGGGCGGCCAAAGAAGAACATGACTGTCCCATGGGGCGGGTTCCTTCCTGGTTCGGTCCGCCGAGGGGCGTCGGCGGTCCCGTGTGCCCACGCTAAGGGAAGATCTTACGGTGATTCCAGTGTTTGAGTGAATTCTTTCCCGTCACCGGTGGAACACCACGCGGCCACGCAGCGCGATCAGCCGCGGGTGCGTCAGGACGGCGGGATGCGCCCGCGGATCCTCGTCGTACACGACCAGGTCCGCCGGATCGCCCGGCCGGAGCTCACTCGGTGCGCCGAGCCACGCGCGCGCACCCCACGACCCCGCGGCCAGCGCCTGCTCGCCCGACAGGCCGATCTCGGTGAGCGCCTGGACCTCCCGGGCGACCAGCCCGTGCCCGAGGACGCCGCCCGCGTCCGTCCCGGCGTACACCGGTACCCCGGCCTCGAAGGCGTCGCGCAGGCGGTGCAGGCGGCGGTCGTACAGGTCGCGCATGTGCGCGGAGTACACCGGGAACTTGCTCGCGGCCTGGTCGGCGTACTGCGGGAAGTTCTCGAGCTGGATCAGCGTGGGTACGACGGCCACCTGGTGCTCGGCCATCCAGCCGAGCAGGTCCGGCTCGATGCCGGTGCCGTGTTCGAGACAGTCGATGCCCGCGGCCAGCAGGTCCGGGAGCGCGTGCTCGCCGAAGACGTGCGCGGTGACCCGGGCGCCGAGCTCGTGGGCGCGGGCGATCGCGGCGTTCAGCGCCTCGGCCGGCCAGCACGGGGTCAGGTCGCCGGCGTCGCGGTCGATCCAGTCGCCGACCAGCTTGACCCAGCCGTCACCCCGGCGGGCCTCCTGCTCGACGTATGCGACCAGCTCGTCGGGCTCGATCTCCCAGCCGTAGTTGCGGATGTAGCGCTTCGAGCGCGCGATGTGACGGCCGGCGCGGATGATCTTCGGCAGGTCCTCGCGCTCGTCGATCCAGCGGGTGTCGGCGGCCGACCCGGCGTCGCGGACCAGCAGCGCCCCGGCCTCGCGGTCGGCGATCGCCTGCTGCTCCTGGGTCTCCTTGTCGACGGCGCCGTGCTGGTCGAGGCCGATGTGACAGTGGGCGTCGACCAGGCCCGGCACGATCCAGCCGCCGGTGTGCACGGTGGTCACCTCCGCAGCGGCGGGCCGGTCGACGACCAGCCCACCGCTGAGGTGGAGCTCCTGCCGCTCGCCGGACGGCAACACCGTGCCGACGAGCCTGAGTACGCCGGATTCGGTCATGGGGCCTCCCGGCCTGGACTGAGGAGCGCAGGGAGCGCAGCGACCGGAGCGACGAGGGAAGGCCGGGAGTCACAGCCCCATGACCCGCCGCGCCGGAGGCGTGGCATCAATACCGTCATGGGATCGACCGTATCCGGGACCTGCTATCCGTGCGAGCCGCCGCCCGGCGTGCAGGTCGGGGTGGTGGTCTGGCTGCCGTCGCACGGCGTCCCGCTCGGCGTGGCCGACGGGGTCGGCGTGGGCGTCGGGGTCGGAGTCGGCGTGGGGGTCGGCGTCGGAGTCGGGCTCGGTGTCCGCGTCGGGGTCTTCGTCGGGGACTTGGTCGGCGACTTCGTGGGCGACTTGGTCGGTGACGTGGTCGGCCGGTCGGTCGGCGTCTCGGTCGCCGTGTCCGCCGGGCGCGGCACGGTCGGCTTGTCCTCCGGCGACTCCGGCGGCACCGGGGGCACCGTCGTGGTCGGCACCACGGTCGGCGTGGGCGTCGGCGTCGTGGTGTCGTCCGGTACGTCGGGCACCTGGCGCGGGTCGTCGCGGCGCTCGGCGTTGCCGGTCGGCTTCGCGGTCGCGATGTTGCCCTTCGCGTTCGGGATCAGGACCGCGCTCTTGCTGTAGACGCGCATCCACTTCAGCACGGTGGCGACGAAGTCCTTGGAGTGCTGGTACCTGAGCAGGGCCGCGACCAGGTCCCGCGGGTTGCGCAGGTCGTCGCCCTGGGCGCACAGCACCACGGCGACCGTGGTCACCGCGTCGTACACGTTGTTCGGGTTGCGGTAGCCGTCGCCGTTGCCGTCGGCCCCGAACTCGTCCCACACGCCCGGCACGATCTGCATCGGCCCGACGGCGCGGTCCCAGGTCTGGTCGGCGTCGTACTTGCCCTTGTCGGTGTCGGTGATCCGGCCGTTGCCGCGGCGGCCGTTGAGCACCGGGCCGAGGATCCGGCCGCGGGTGGTGCCGGCCACGTCGACCCGGCCGCCGCTCGCGTGGTCGGACTCGACCTTGCCGACGCCGGCCAGCAGCGGCCAGGTCAGCCCACAGTTCGGCCGCACGACCGCGAGGTTCGCGGTGGCGCGGCGGTAGGCGGGGAACACCCCGCGCGGAATGCCGTTCACGGCTCCCGGGCGTCCGGCGCGGACGACGGAGCGGCCGTCGGTGGCCCCGGAGACCGGGACGTCGGCACGAGCGGGTTTGTCAGATCCGAGCCGGCCGTCCACTCCGGGGCGCTGCGGCACGATCATCGTCAGTTCGTCGAACTCACCGCTGTTCAGCCCGGCCCCGGGTGACGGGGCGACCGGGCTGTCCGCCGCGAGCTGGCCGGCGGCACCGGCTCCCCCCGAGGCGACGGTCACGATGGCCCCGACCAGGAGCGGGGCAGTACACAGTGAAGCGATGATGATTTTGACCCGACGGTTACCACTACGGGTTAGGCGCATAGCCCCTTCAACGAACCAAGCGCCAGAAAGTTACATCAAGACGACGCAAAGTTACGGGACCCAGAAAGCACTCGGAAAACCGGCACCGGGGTAACGATCGCGGCTACCTCAGGCTACCGCCAGGCCGCGGGTCGGGGTCAGTTGCCCGGCGCCGCGTCCGGGGAGGCCGACGACTCGGGGGCCTGCGACTGCGGCGCGCATGTCGGCGAGGTCGTGTCCGGTGACGACGGCGTGGTCGTCGGGGAGTCCGACGTACCGTCCGGCGACGGCGACGTGGCGTCCGGCGAGGTCGGCGTCGGCGTCGCGGAGGAGGTCGGCGTGCAGGTCGGGTCGGTCGGTGTCGTCGTCGGCGTCGTGGTGGTCGTGGTCGGCGTCGTCGTCGGTGTGGTCGACGTCGTCGGCGTGGTGGTCCGCGGCGGCGTGTACGGCGGCTTGGTCGGCGTCGCCGAGGTCGTCGGAGGCTTCGTCGTGCCCGGCCCGTTCGTCGGCGTCGTCGTCGGCCTGGTGGAGCTGGTCGGCGTCGAGGTCGGGCGGGACGTTGGCGCCGACGTCGGGCGGGTCGTCGTACTGCTCGTCGGGACCGTGGTCGCCGGTGTGGTCGGCGGGGTCGTCGGCGGCGTGGTCGGGGTGTCCGTCGTGGTGCGCGTCGAGTCCCGGTCGTCGTCCGCGTTGCCCTCGTCGCCCGGGGTGTCGATCTGGCCCGGCTCGTCCGGGACGCTGACGGTCTGGTTGCTGTACGTCTGCATCCAGCGCAGGACTGTCGACACGTAGTCCATCGAGTGGTTGTAGCGCAGCACCGCCTGCACGAGGCCCTGCGGGTCGGCCAGGTTGGCGCCGCCGGAGCAGAGGTAGTCCCCCGCCGCCCGGGCCGCGTCGTACACGTTGTGCGGGTCCTTGGTGCCGTCGCCGTTCCCGTCGGCGCCGAACGCGTTCCAGGTGCCGGGGATGAACTGCATCGGCCCGACGGCGCGGTCCCACGACGTGTTCCCGTCGTACGACCCCTGGTCGGTGTCGGCGATCGCGGCCATGCCGGGGCCGCCGTTCAGCACCGGGCCGAGGATCTTGCCGCGGGTGTTGCCTGATCCGTCGACCTTGCCGCCGCTGGCGTGGCCGGACTCGACCTTGCCGATCCCGGCCAGCAACGGCCAGGTGAGGTGGCAGCCGGGCATCGAGAACGCGAGGTCGCGGGCCGCCTTCTGGTACGCCGCCAGCACCGTGCCCGGGATGCCCGACGGGTTCCCGAACACGCCCTGGATCGGCTTCACGGTGCCGTCCGTGGTGCCGGTGAACGGGACCTGGACGGTGGACTTCTCCTGCGTCGGCAGGCTGCCGTCGACACCGGGCTGGTTCGGCAGGTCGTTCGCCAGGTCGTCGAAGACCGCGTCCTGGCGCGGGGCGCCCAGCGCGTGCGCGTCGACGATGAACGTGTTCGAGGTGACTCCACCGACGACGAACACGGCGACCATGGCAGTCGGCGGAGCCAAGCAGACCCAGGTGGCGGTCAGCTTCCCCCGCCAGGTGTCCAGGTTCTTGAACTGCTGCCTCATCCGAACCGTCCTCGACGCATTCCGCAGTTGGTGTGTCTCTCGGGCGTACGGACGATCTTAGTCGCGACGGGGTCGGCCACAACCGGTCCCGGTGCGCCGATCGCGGACCGGGACGGCTGCGGGGTGCCCTTTCGGGAAGCGGGTCAGTTGCCGCCGAGCATCTTCTTGAAGTCGTCCGGCAGCTCGAAGTCGCCGCCGTTCTGCCCGCCGAACGCGGCCGGCAGCTGGCCCGGCTGCGGCGCCTGCGGCTGCTGGTTGCCCTGGTTCGCCCGCTTGGCCGGGTTGCCGGAGCCGCGCTTCTTGCCCTTCTTCTGCTGCTTGGCCTTGCGGCCGCCGCCGGCGCCCATCCCCGGCATGCCCGGCATCCCGGGCATCCCCGGCAGGCCCTTCCCGGAGGCCATCGCGGACATCATCTTGCGGGCCTCGAAGAACCGCTCGACCAGGCCGCTGACGGTGGCCACCTCGGTCCCGGAACCCTTCGCGATCCGGGCCCGGCGGGAGCCGTCGATGATCTTCGGATCGGCGCGCTCGGCCGGGGTCATCGAGTGGATGACGGCCTCGATCCGGTCGATCTCGCGCTCGTCGAAGTTCTCCAGCTGGTCCTTGAACTGGCTCGCGCCCGGCAGCATGCCGAAGATCTTGGTCAGCGGGCCCATCTTGCGCACCGACTGCATCTGGGCGAGGAAGTCGTCGAGGGTGAACTCCTTGCCGCCCTTCTTGGACAGCTTGGCCGCGGTCTTCGCGGCCTCCTCGGCGTCGAAGGTCTGCTCGGCCTTCTCGATCAGGCTGAGCACGTCGCCCATGCCGAGGATCCGGGACGCCATCCGGTCCGGGTGGAAGACGTCGAAGTCCTCGAGCTTCTCGCCGTTGCTGGCGAACATCACCTGGCGGCCGGTGACCTGCGCGATCGACAGCGCGGCACCACCGCGGGCGTCGCCGTCGAGCTTCGACAGTACGACGCCGTCGAAGCCGACGCCGTCCAGGAAGGCCTGCGCGGTGGTGACGGCGTCCTGACCGATCATCGCGTCGACGACGAACAGGATCTCGTCCGGGTTCACCGCGTCACGGATGTCCGCGGCCTGCTTCATCAGCTCCTCGTCGACACCCAGCCGGCCGGCGGTGTCGACGATCACCACGCTGTGCTGCTTGGAGCGCGCCTCGTCCATCGCCTTGCGGGCGACCTCGACCGGGTCGCCGACGCCGTTGCCGGGCTCGGGGGCGAACACCGGGACGCCGGCCCGGTCGCCGACCACCTGGAGCTGGGTGACGGCGTTCGGCCGCTGCAGGTCGGCGGCGACCAGCATCGGGGTCTGGTGCCGGGTTTCGCGCAGCCATTTGGCGAGCTTGCCGGCCAGGGTGGTCTTACCGGCGCCCTGCAGACCGGCGAGCATGATCACCGTCGGCGGCCGCTTCGCCATCCGCAGCTCGCGGGTCTCGCCGCCGAGGATGTTGATCAGTTCCTCGTTGACGATCTTGATGACCTGCTGCGCCGGGTTCAGCCCGCCGCGGACCTCCGCGCCGGTGGCCCGTTCCTTGACCGCCGCGATGAACTCCCGCACCACGGGCAGCGCGACATCGGCCTCCAGCAACGCGATCCGGATCTCCCGGGCGGTCGCGTCGATGTCGGCGTCGGTCAGCTTGCCCTTGCCCCGCAGGTTCTTGAACGCGGTGGAGAGCCGATCGGAGAGCGTGTCGAACACGAGAAACAGTCCGTTTCCTCGAAGCGATGAACTCCCCGAGTCTACCGGCCGCCCAACCCGTGGATCACTCCCGTTGACAGGGGGTCGGCGGGCCTCCAGGATCTAACCGGTTATCAACTATTTCTCGGTTAGGGGTGCGGGATGCGGGTTGTGCTGGACGGGCCTTCCAACCTGGGGTTGCGGATGCCGGTGCCGGGGGTGGTGCCGGGGTGCTACAAGTTGGCGGGGGCATTGCGGGACCGGGGGCTGGTCGGGCGGATCGGGGCGGTGGACGGCGGGTGTGTGACGCCGCCGCGGTACGACATGCACGACTGGAAGCCGGGTGACGGGGTGTTCAACGCGGCGGGGATGGCCGTGTACACGCAGCGGGTGGCGGATCGGGTGGCGCGGTTCGTCGCGGAGGGGAAGTTCGTGGTGTTGCTGGGCGGGGAGTGCAGCAACCTCCTCGGTCCGGCATTGGGATTGAAGCGGCTCGGGCGGTACGGCGTCGCGTATCTGGACGGGCATTCGGACTTCCGGACCGTCGGCAATTCGCCGTACGTCGGGGCGGCCGGCGGCGAGGCGCTGGCGCTGGTGACCGGGCGTGGGCAGGACGATCTGACCGATCTGGAAGGGCTCGGGCCCTACACCCGCGACACGGACGCCGTGCTGCTCGGGATCCGGGCGGACGACGAGTACGTCGCGGACGTCGAGCGGGCCGGGATCCCGGTGTGGCCGGCGGCGGCGATCGCGAAAGATCCGGATGCGGCGGCCCGGAAGACGCTGGAACACCTCGAGCGGGACGAGCTGGACGGGTTCTGGGTGCATCTCGACGTGGACATCCTGGACGCCGCGATCATGCCGGCCGTCGACAGTCCGGACCCGGGCGGGATCGACCACGACCAGTTGCGCGCAGTGCTGCGGCCCCTGCTCGCGTCGCCGAAGTGCGTCGGTTTCGACATCGGCATCTTCGACCCCGACCTCGATCCGGACGGGCAGTACGCCGCCGAACTCACCGACACCCTCGTCGCCGCCCTCCAGACCGCGTAGCCGAGTTCAGTCGGAGCCCCAGACCAGTTCCTGGCCGTGAGGTGCGGCGTGCCCGAGGACCCGGTGCTCGCCGCCCGGCCAGGTCTGGAGGTCAACGCGGTACTCCCAGCCCTCGGCGCCGCGCTCGTGGGAGATGACGTGGTGCGGTTCGAGACGCAAGTGCGCCAGTGGGGTGGATTCGGTCGCCTGGGCGCCCAGCTCCGCCAGCCGCGCCTCCACGGCGGTGCGGTCCGCCCGCCGCAGGTACTGCCACATGATCGAGTGCCACACGACCGTCACGTGCCCCTGCGACAGCTCCAGGCCGTTGAGGAACGAGACCGCGTCCTCCCGCCGTACGTCGGCCGGCACCTGTCGCGCGACCTCCAGCGCACCACGCAGCCGCGCCAGCCGCTCGGGCATGTCCGGCCAGACGTACGACGTCAACGTCAGCGCGCCCTCCGTCGACAGCGGGTTCACCGGCGCGATGTCGCACCCGACGCGCTCGGCGATCCGCAGCTCCACCGCCGGCACCTGACCGGACCACGCCGGGTCGAACACCACCGGACTGTCAGCCGGGCCGTACGACGTTCCGTCGGCGACGTACCGGAAGCGGTCCGCGCGCAAGTTCAGCCCGCCCGATGCGCCGATCTCGAACAGCCGCACCGGCAGCGGTACCGCCTGCACCAGGTGCAGCAGGCCGCCGTACAGCGACGTCGACCGGCCCACCTCGTTCGTCTGCGGCGGCTGCGTCAGTAGCGACCGCACCTCCCCCAGCCGCGACTGCAGGACCTGCTCGAACGCCTCCCAGCCGAGCACCGGGTCCCACGTCCCGCCCGTACTCGGATAGAACGCCGCCAGCTCCGGCACCGCTCCCGACAGCACCAGTCCGTGCACGGCCGCCAGTAGCCGCAGCGCGACCGCCTCACCGAACGACCGGTCCTCGTACCCGGCCAGCACCTGGACCGACACGCCACCGACCTCGTAGTCGTCGACGATCAGCCGCAGCAACTCGGCGTACATCGGGGACCCCAGGTCCTCGCAGGCGGTCGCTTGTCGCTGCAGAGCCTCCACAACATCCACGTACGGAGACTAGAAGCTCAGGCGATCCAGCACCGACTTGGCCGTCGTCCGCGCGTCCTCCGCCTCCAGCGGAGCACCGTGGCGATCCGTCAGGTAGAACACGTCCACGCACTCCGCACCGAGCGTGCTGACATGCGCGGAGCGGATGTCAGCGCCGGTGGCAGCGATCGCCGCTGTCACGTCGTACAGCAGCCCTGGACGGTCATGCGCCCGTACCTGCAACACGGTCGCCGTCTCCGAGGCCCCCGGCAGGAGGTCGACCCGGCTCGCCACCCGCGGCGTGGTCGACGAGTCTCGGGCAGCCAACCGCCGTACGACGTCGCTCGCGTCCCGGAGCGCCACTGCGAGCCGGTCGCGCAGCCGCACCGGATCGGGAGGCGAACCGGCAACGGTCCACTGCGAGATGCCCAAGCCGTCAACGGACGTGATGACCGCAGACCGCACAGCCAGCCGCTCTACCGCCAGCACTGCGGCGACGGTCGACAGCGTGCCCACCTGGTCGGGTACGGCGACGCTCACCCGCAGGTCGCCGTGGTGGTCGGTCACGGTGATTCCGAGCCGCCCTACGCCCACTACCTGGTGCAGCTCTGGCACAGGTACTGGCGGCGCCTCGGTCCACATGCCTTCGCCGCCACCTGCGAGCTCCGAACGCACTCGCCGGCACAGCTCCCCCACCAGCCGCATCCGCCACGGCGACGACGCAGCAGGGCCTGCTGCGCGTGCATCGGCGTACGTGAGCGCCTCCAGCAGGTCCAGCGTCTCGGTACTACGGACGATCCCGACGACCATGTCGACGGTCATCGGGTCCTCCAGGTCGCGGCGGGTGGCGACCTGCGCGAGCATCAGGTGCTGGCGGACCAGCAGCGTGATGGTGTCGGCGTCCGCCTCGTTGAAGCCGAACCGCCGCGCGACCCGGGCCGCGATGCCGGCTCCGGTGACGCTGTGGTCACCGTCGAGCGCCTTGCCGAGGTCGTGCAGCAGTGCGGCGACCAGCAACAGGTCAGGTCGCCGTACGTCGCGCACCATCGACGACGCCTCGACGCAGGTCTCCAGCAGGTGCCGGTCGACGGTGAACCGGTGGATCGCCGACTGCGGCGGCCGGAACCGTACGGCGTCCCACTCCGGCAGGATGCGCGAGATGTACCCGGCCTGGTCCAGCGCCTCCCAGACCTCGAGCAGCCCGCGGCCGGCGCCGAGCAGCGCGCACAGCAACCGCTGGGCCTCCCGCGGCCACGGCTCGGGCAGGTCCGCGGCCGACGTCGCCAGGCGCGCGCACACAGCAGGCGACAGCACCAGCTCGCGATCCGCAGCCACGGCCGCAGCGCGGAGTCCGAGCACCGGATCACGTTCTGGCCGCGCATCCGGCATCAGCACGACCTCACCTTCGTGCTGGCCCACTCCCTCGTCCAACGCGAGCAGCAACGGCCCGCCGGTCCGCTGTCGCCGCCGGGACCGCGGCGGCTTGGTCATCAGGCTCTCGACGCGCCGCCAGGACACGTCGCACACGTGCGCGAGCGTGCGTCCGGTCGCGTACACGTGCCGCAACAACTCGTCCCGGCCAGACAACCCGAGCCCGGTCGCCACCTCACCCGCCAGGTCGGCCACGAGCCGGTCCGTCGCCCGCCCGGCCACCTCGTGCAGGGCGTCTCGGATCTCGAGCAGGTCGCGCCGCGCGCGCTCCACCACGGGATGCGGTACGTCGACCAACCAGGAGGCCACCAAGGCACGCAGTACGACGGCATCGCGCAGGCCGCCGTACGCCTCCTTCAGGTCGGGCTCCGCGAGGTGCGCGAGCTCTCCGACCGTCGAGGCCCGGTCGCGGCACGCCTGTGCGAGCGCGGGCAGCCGGGACTTCGCAGTACGTCGCCAGTCCGCCATCAGCACCGAACGCAGCTGCAGCGTGAGGTGCGAGTCCCCCGCGACATGGCGCGCGTCCAACAGGCCCAGCGCGACCCGGTCGTCGGAAGCGGCGGCCTGCCGCGCCTCGTCCAGCGTGCGAACGCTGTGGTCCAGCTTGGTCCGGGAGTCCCACAGCGGGTACCAGATCTGGGCGGCGAGCTCGTCGATCCGCGGGTACCCCTCGGCGTGCACGAGCATCACGTCGAGGTCGCTGTACGGCGACAGCTCCTCGCGCCCGTAGCCGCCCACCGCGACCAGCGCGACGCCCTCGGTGGGCACACCGAGGGCGTCGCAAGCCTTCGCGAGCAGCAGTTGCAGCAGCGCGTCGGCCTCTTCGGCACGACCGCGCCGCTGCTCTGCCCGATCGATCATCTAGAGCGCGTCTCCGTCCAGCTCTCCGGTACGGACCCGGACGATCGTCTCGACCGGCGTCACCCACACCTTGCCGTCACCGATCTTGCCGGTCTGCGCGGCCTTCACGATCACGTCCACGACGTCGGCGCTGTCACCGTCCTCGACGACGACCTCGAGCCGTACCTTCGGCACCAGGTCCACCTCGTACTCCGCGCCGCGGTAGACCTCGGTGTGACCCTTCTGCCGGCCGTAGCCGCTCGCCTCGGTCACGGTCATGCCGGTGACGCCGAACGTCTCCAGCGCGGCCCGGACGTCCTCCAGCTTGTGCGGCTTGACCACCGCGGTGATCAGCTTCATGCGTTCGCCTCTTCTTTCTCGGACGCCTCGGTGGTGCCATTCTCCTTGTCCGCCGTGGCGGCCGCGGCGGCGGGCCGGGCGGACAGCGCGCCGCGCAGACCCGCGGCGCTCAGGTAGTCGTACGCCGTCTCGGCGTGCTCGACCTGGTCGACACCGGTGACCTCGTCGTCCTCCTTGAGGCGGAAGCCGATGGTCTTGTCGATCACCTTGCCGAGCACGAACGCCACGGCGAAGGAGTAGACGCCGACCACCAGGTTGGCCAGTGCCTGCTTGCCGAGCTGGGACGCGCCGCCGCCGTAGAACAGGCCGTCGACCGCGGACGGGGCCGCCGCCGTGCCGAGCAGACCGATCGCCAGCGAGCCGAACAGACCGCCGACCAGGTGGACACCGACCACGTCGAGCGAGTCGTCGAAGCCGAGCTTGTACTTCAGCGACACCGCGAAGGCGCAGATGCCACCGGCGAACAGGCCGAGGATGATCGCGCCGACCGGGGTGACCGCGCCACAGGCCGGGGTGATCGCGACCAGACCGGCGACCGCACCGGACGCCAGGCCGAGCGTGGTGGCCTTGCCGTGCGTGATCCGCTCCACGATCAGCCAGCCGATGACCGCCGCGGCGGTGGCGACCTGGGTGTTCACGAAGGTGACCGCGGCGGTGGTGCCGGCGCTCAGCGCGGAGCCGGCGTTGAAGCCGAACCAGCCGAACCACAGCAGGCCGGCGCCGAGCAGCACCAGCGGCAGGCTGTGCGGCCGCATCGGGTCCTTCTTCCAGCCGATCCGCTTGCCGAGCACGATCGCCAGGGCCAGCGCGGCGGCACCGGCGTTCACGTGCACCGCCGTACCGCCGGCGAAGTCGATCGCCTTCAGCTTGTCGCCGATCCAGCCACCGTTGCCGTCGTCGAGGAACCAGACCGAGTGCGCGACCGGGAAGTACACCAGCAGCGTCCAGCCGACCACGAACACGATCCAGCCGCGGAACGTCGCCCGGTCGGCGATCGCGCCGGAGATGAGCGCGGGCGTGATGATCGCGAACATCAGCTGGAAGGCGACGAAGGCGAGCGTGGGCGTCGTCCCGGTCACTGCCTCCGGCGCGAGCAGGCCGGACAGCCCGACCTCGGAGAAGTTCCCGATCACATGGCCGGTGTCACCGCCGAACGTCAGCGAGTAACCGACCAGCACCCACAGGATCGTGACGACGGCGATGGTGACGAAACTCATCATCATCATGTTCAGCACGCTCTTCACGCGCACCATGCCGCCGTAGAAGAAAGCCAGTCCCGGGGTCATCAGCATCACCAGGGCGGCACTGGCCAGCACCCAGGCGGTATCGCCGGCGTTGATCTCCATCAACGTCATCCCTTCCATCGAACGGGGGTGGCCGGCGTCCTCATTCCGGGAGGTCTCCACAACGCCGGGGAGCCCGCCGCTCGGCCACTCCGGACACGGTGTCGGCGCGCCGTTTCAGCCGATCGGTCGGTTTGTTTCAGGCGTGTGACAAAGCGGGCTCCCAGGTGACATCGAGGTGACATCGCTCACGAACCGCCGGAGTGTGGCACTCTGGCCTGGACCACACGGGACCGCAGCCGCGCCACTGCGCCCGTCCGAGCTGGGGAACGACGAAATGGAGCCGAACCACGGGGTGCGGCCGCGCCGCGGCAGACCACGGGACCCGGAAGCGGAGCCCAGGATCCGCAGGTACGCCGTGCAACTGTTGCTGGAGCGGGGATTCGACGGAATGACGGTGGACGACGTCGCCGAGGCCGCGGGGGTCGGCAAGGCGACGATCTACCGGCGGTGGGCCAGCAAGGAGCTGCTCGCCAACGACGCGATGGCCGACCTGTTCGACCTGGAGATCCCGGACGCGGACACCGGTTCGCTGACCGGCGACCTGCGGCAGGTCTACCGGCTCGCGCTGACCTTCGCGAACAGCGCGCAGGGCCGGGCGATGATCCGGCTCGCGGTCTCGGAGGCGAACCGCGACGAACGGTCCGCGGCGATCTACCGCAACGTCCTGGAGCGCCGGATCGCGCTCACCAGGCAGGCGCTGGAACGCGCCCGGGCCCGCGGCGAACCGGTCCGGAGCACCGCGGACCCGGTGCTGATGGTGGAGTGGCTGGCCGGGGTGTTCGTGATCCGCGCCCTGACCGGCCAGCCGATGCCGCCGCCCGAGGACGCCGACCGGCTGGTCCAGTTCACGTTGCAGGCGATCCTCGAGCCGGACGCCCTGGACACTGCCGAGCGGTCCTAGTTGGTGGCGCCGACCACGATCGACGCCACCACCAGCACCACGATCACGGCCAGGACGCCGATCAGGACGGCACGGCGGCGACGTCGCCGTACCGCCAGACCGGCGGCCCACGCCGTGTCGGCCAGGTCAGGGTCCTCCAGGTCGTCGACCGCCTGGAGGAGCAGCGGCCGCACTTCCTCCCGCCTCATCGGGCGTCCCGCCAGTCGCCCGCGCCGAGCGCCTCACGGAAGCGGCCGAACGCACCGAGACCGTGCGTGTGTACGGCGGTCTGGGACATCCCGAGCAGATCCGCCACCTCGAACTCGGTCAGCTCCTCCAGATGCAGCAGCACGAACACAGTGCGCTGTGCGGGCGTCATCTGCGCCAGCGCCAGCTTCACCTGGTCCTCCTCACCCTGGAACGGCTTGCTGCGGTTCCAGGGCCGCAGGACCGGCTGGTAGAGCAGGCGCTGCACGAAGACGTCCGGGTCGTCCACCCGGTCCCAGCACGTCGACAGCTGGGTGAAGGCGTGCAGGAGCGCTGCCTCCGCTCGTTCCAGGTCGCCGTACACGAGGTACGCCGTACGCAGCCATCGGCTCTGTCGCGCATCGACGAACGCGGCGAAATCCGGGTCGACCATCTCGCGCATGCAGCCTCCAGCCCCACCCACGCTCCGGGGCCCTATTCAACTCCTCAACTACTGCGCGCTGCTACCGCCAGCCGCGTCTCTTCGGCGATCAGGTCGAAGTTGATACCGGCACCGGCCATCAGTCCGGCCGCGGCGGACGGCATGACCTGGGCCATCGGGTTGCTGACGTTTCCGGCGGCGAAAACGCCAGGCACCTGCGTAGCGCCCATTCCGTCGACCTGCAGCGCAGTACCGACCTCGACGCCGTTGTTCTCCACCAGTGTCGGCTCCAGCCCCAGGTCCGCCAGGAAGCCCGCCCTGGACCGCACGGTCGTCTGGATCGCCAGTGCCTGCCTCGGGACCACCTTGCCGCTGTCCAGCCGGACACCGGTGACCCGGTCGTCGGCCACCACGACCTCCTCGACTTTGCCTTGCACTACGGAGATTCCGCGCGCGGCCAGCTGCTCCCACTGCTCCTCGGTCGGCTCCGGCGCAGTGTGCAGGAACAGCGTCACGTCGTCACTCAGCTGCCGGAAGAGCAGCACCTGGTGCATCGCCATCGAGCTGGTCGCCAGCACACCGATTGGCTGGTCACGCACCTCCCAGCCGTGGCAGTACGGGCAGTGGACCACGTCCTTGCCCCACCGGTCGGCCAGGCCGCGTACGTCGGGCAGCACGTCGGTCAGCCCGGTCGTCACCAGCAGCCGCCGGCCGCGGTACGCCGTACCGTCGGAGAGCTCGACCGTGAAGCCGTCGTCGTCGCGCTGTGCCGTGGTCACGGTGCCGTCGGCGAACTCACCGCCGTACCCGGCGACCTCCTGGCGGCCGGCGGCGTAGATCTCGGCCGGCGGTACGCCGTCGCGGGTCAGGAAGTTGTGCACGCCCTCGGCCGGCGCGTTGCGCGGCGTACCGTCGTCGATCACCAGCACCGACCGGCGGGACCGGACCAGCGCCAGCGCCCCGCTCAGCCCGGCCGCACCGCCGCCGATCACGATCACGTCGTACATCGTCATCTCGGGAACTCCTCTGTTCTCAGGTCTTGCTCCGAGGGTGCGTGGTGATTTTCATTTTCGACAAGTATTGTTGCCGGTATGGCAAACGAAGAGAGCTTCGACGAAGTGCTGGAGTCGGTGGGGCCGCGGTTGCGGGCGCTGCGGACGGAGCGCGGGACGACGCTGGCGCAGCTGTCCGAGGCGACCGGGATCTCGGTCAGCACGTTGTCCCGGCTGGAGTCCGGGCAGCGCCGTCCGACGCTGGAGCTGCTGCTGCCGCTCGCGCGGGCGCACCAGGTGCAGCTGGACGAGCTCGTGGACGCGCCGCCGACCGGCGACCCGCGGATCTACGCACGGCCGATCAAGCGGCACGGCACCGTGCACATCCCGCTGAGCCGGCGGCCGGGCGGGCTGCAGGCGTTCAAGCAGATCCTTCCAGAGGGCTATCCGGGCAACGACTTCGAGCAGAAGACCCACGAAGGCTACGACTGGTTCTACGTGCTCTCGGGCCGCATCCGGCTGCGGCTCGGCGACCAGGACTTCGTGGTGAAGGAGGGCGAGGTGGCCGAGTTCGACTGCCGGGTCCCGCACTGGTTCGCGAACCCGGGTCCTGGCCCGGCCGAGGTGCTATGTCTTTACGGCCCGCAGGGGGAGCGGATGCACGTCAGAGCGCGGACCAGATGACAGGAGACTCCTAGTGAGCGTCGCGTTGTTCACCCTGGGCGGGACGATCTCGATGGCGGGGAGCCGGCGCCTCACCGGGGACGACCTCACCGCCGCCATGCCCGGTCTCGACGGGCTCGGTCACGAGGTGGCGATCCAGGACATCGAGAAGATCCCCAGCGCCAACCTGACCGCGGCCAAGGTGCTCGAGGTCGTCGACGCCGCCTCGAAGGCCGTGGCGGCGGGTGCGGCGGGCGCCGTGGTCACCCAGGGCACGGACACGCTCGAAGAGAGCGCCTTCCTCGCGGACCTGGTCTGGCCGCACTCACAGCCGCTGGTGTTCACCGGTGCGATGCGCAACCCGACCCTGGCCGGGCCCGACGGCCCAGCGAACCTGCTGGCCGCCCTGCGCGTCGCCTCCTCCCCCGCGGCCCGTGACCTCGGCGCGCTGGTGGTGTTCAAGGAGGAGATCCATGCGGCCCGCTGGGTGCGTAAGACGCACAGCACGAGCACGGCGACGTTCGAGTCGCCGAACGCCGGGCCGATCGGCCACGTGGTCGAGGACCGCGTCCGCGTCCTCACGCGCCCGTTCCGGTTGGACGGCGTACAGGGCAGTGCAGAGCCCGCGGAGCTCGACACCATCCGGGTCGCGCTCTACACCGTCACCCTGGACGACGACGGCCTGCTCCTGCAGGGCCTGGCGGACACGCATCAGGGCCTGGTGGTCGCCGCGTACGGCGTCGGACACGTGCCGGCCGCACTCGCTCCAGTGCTTGGTGAGCTGGCTACCCGGATGCCGGTGGTCCTCACGTCGCGTACCGGCGCCGGCTCGGTCGTCCGCAACACGTATCACTCCCCCGGCTCGGAAACCGACCTGCTGCAACGCGGCCTGATCGACGGCGGGTTCCTCGACCCGTACAAGGCACGCGTCCTGCTGCGGTTGCTGGTGGCAACCGACGACGACGTCGCGGCAGGCTTCGCGCAGTACGTCTGATCAGCTGAGCGACTCGGCCTTGCCCAGCAGGTAGTCCCGCTCCGGCAGGCTCGTCGTACCGCGGGCGGCCGCCCGGAAGTGTTCGGCTGCGGCCGCGTGGTCGCCGCGCATCTCGTGCAGGTGGCCGCGAGTGGCGTCCAGGCGGTAGTGGCCGGCGAGCTCCTCGTCCAGCGGCTCGAGCAGCTTCAGGCCGGCGTCGGGGCCATCCACCATGGCGGTCGCGATGGCCCGGTTGAGCTTCACCATCGGGTTGCCGGACAGCTCCTCGAGGAGGCCGTACAGCCCGACGATCTGTGGCCAGTCCGTGTCCTCGGCCCGGTCCACCTCGTCGTGCAGCGCCGCGATCGCCGCCTGCAGCTGGTACTCGCCCAGCGGGGGCGTGTCGAACGCTTCCACGGCCAGTGCGACGCCCTCGGTGATGCGGTCGTGGTCCCACAACGACCTGTCCTGCTCGGCGAGCGGGATGAGCTCGCCGTTCGGACCTGTCCGTGCTGCGCGACGAGCGTCGGTCAGCAGCATCAGAGCGAGCAGTCCGGTGACCTGTCCGTCGTCGGGCAGCTGGCTCCGGACAGCGCGGGTCAGGCGGATCGCCTCGCTGGACAGGTCGCTGCGGTGCAGCTCCGGCCCGCTGGTGCTGGTGTAGCCCTCGTTGAACATCAGGTACAGCACGTGCAGCACGTTGCGCAGCCGGTCCGGGTCGGCGTCCAGCTCGAAGCTGGCGCCCTTCAGCTTCGACTTCGCCCGGCTGATCCGCTGCGCCATGGTCGCCTCGGGCACCAGGTACGCCGTGGCGATCTCGGCCGTGGTGAGACCCCCGACCGCGCGCAACGTCAGCGCGATGGCGGACGCCGGTGTCAGCGCGGGGTGGCAGCACAGGAACAGCAGCCGGAGCGTGTCGTCGTACTCCTCGACCTCTCCGGCCGGTACTTCGCGGAGCGCAGCCCGCTCCTCGCGCCGCCGGCGGGCCTGCTGCTGGCGTACCTCGTCGATCAGCCGCCGTGAAGCCGTCTGGATCAGCCAGGCCTTCGGGTTGTCCGGCCGGCCGTCCCGGGGCCACGTGGTCGCGGCCGCGAGCAGGGCCTCCTGTACGGCGTCCTCGGCCGCGGCGAAGTCTCCTGACCAGCGCACGACCGCGCCGAGGACCTGTGGCGTCAGCTCGCGCAGCAGGTCCTCGAGCGCGGCACCCGCGCCGGAGGCAGCGTCAGAAGTCGTGGAGCTCGGCATCCGTTTCCATCACCCGGCGGACCTCGATCGGCTGCTCGAGCGGGACGCCGCCGGGCCCGGGCGCCCGGGACTGCTCCGCCGCGATCTCCAGGGCCCGCTCCTCCGACTCGACGTCGATCATCGTGAAGCCGGCCAGGACTTCCTTGGACTCGGCGTACGGACCGTCGGTCAGGACCGGCGCGGTCAGCCCGGCGCGGACGACCTTGGCGTGCTTGGGCCAGGTCAGCGCGGTCACCTCGACCAGCTCACCGCTCTGCCGCAGCCGCTCGATGCCGTCCGACAGGTGCTGCATGTGGGCCTTCATGTCGGCCTCGTCCCACTCCAGCATCGGGGTGTCGCAGTTCCCGCCGTCCATGTTCATCAGCAGCATGAACTTGGTCATGTCATCTCCTCCTAGTAGCGCTCTTTACCGGGAGACGGAGCTGCTGGGACGTTCTCGACATCAGTCGAGCAGCGCGTCGACGAACTGCTCTGGGTCGAAGGGTGCCAGATCGTCGGGTCCTTCGCCCAGCCCGACGAGCTTGACCGGGACGCCGAGCTCGCGCTGCACCGCGATCACGATGCCGCCCTTCGCCGTCCCGTCCAGCTTGGTGAGCACCAAGCCGGTGACGTCGATGACCTCGGAGAACACCCGGGCCTGGGTGAGGCCGTTCTGGCCGGTGGTGGCGTCGATGACCAGCAGCACCTCGTCGACGTCGGCGGACTTCTCGATCACCCGCTTCACCTTGCCGAGCTCGTCCATCAGACCGGTCTTCGTGTGCAGCCGGCCGGCGGTGTCGACCAGGACGACGTCCGCCTCCTCCTCGATGCCCTGCTTGACCGAGTCGAACGCGATGCTCGCCGGGTCGCCGCCCTCCGGGCCGCGCACGGTCCGGACGCCGACCCGCTCGCCCCAGGTCTGCAGCTGGTCCGCGGCGGCGGCGCGGAACGTGTCCGCGGCGCCCAGGACGACGTGCTTGTCCTCGGCGACCAGGACGCGGGCCAGCTTGCCGACCGTGGTGGTCTTGCCGGTGCCGTTCACGCCGACCACCAGCACCACGGCGGGCTGGGTCTCCTTGCGGCTCACGTTCAGCGACCGGTCGAGCGCCGGGTTGACCAGCTCGACCAGCTCCTCGCGGAGGATCTGCCGGGCCTGCTCGGCGCCGACGCCCTCGACCCGGATCCGGGTGCGCAGCTTCTCGACCAGCTCCTGCGTCGGCGCGACACCGACGTCCGCGGTGATCAGCGTGGCCTCGATGTCCTCCCACGCCTCCTCGTCCAGCTTGTCCCGGGACAGCAGCGCGAGCAGGCCCTTGCCGAGCGAGCCCTGCGAGCGGGCCAGCCGGGCGCGCAGCCGGACCAGGCGGCCCTGCGCGGACTCGGGCTTCTCGACCGTCGGCGCCGCCGGCTCCGGCAGCTCGGTGTCCTCGAGCGTGCGGGTCGGGGTGTCGCGCGGCTCCTCGGCGTCCTCGCCGACCGTCGGCTCGCGGGTCTCGGCGGTCTCGGGGGTATCGGTGGTCCCCGGGGCCTCGACGGCCGGCTTGGTGGCCGCGGGCAACTCCGCGCGGCGCCGCCGGGCGACGACGAGACCGGTGGTACCGACGACGAGGACGACCGCGATCACCACGACGATCGTGATCAGGGCCTGGTCGGTGAGCAGGGTGACGAGCTTGGGGGTCAACACGATTCCCCATCTTGACAGACACCCGGCCCGCCGCACGCATTTGTCACGTCAGGGATACCAGTTGTCGCGGTACGTGATCAGGGACGAGTTCGGGGCGGTGGGTGAGGAGTACGACGGTGCGGTCGCCGGCAGCGGCGAACAGGTCGGCGAGGAGCGCTCGGCCCGTCTCCTCGTCCAGGTGTTCGGTGGGCTCGTCCAGCACGAGTACGTCGCGGTCGGCGAGCAGGAGCCGCGCGAACGCGAGCCGCTGGCGCTCACCGCCGGACAGCCGCGCACCGTGCTCCCCGACCATCGTGTCGAGGCCCTCGGGCAGCTTCTCGACGAACAACCCGAGCCGGGCCCGGTAGAGCGCCCGCCACAGCTGCAGGTCGCTCACGCCCGGTTTCGCGAGCAGCAGGTTCTCGCGGATGCTCGTGTCGAACACGTGGCTCTCCTGTGTCAGCAGGCCGACGACAGACCGCACCTGGTCGCCCTCCAGCCTCGCCAGGTCCACACCGTCCAGCAGCACCTCTCCAGCGCGCGGCTCCAGGAACCGCAGCAGGACCGACGCCAGCGTGCTCTTGCCCGATCCGCTCGGTCCGGTGATCACAACGCGACTTCCGGCGGGCATGTCGAGACTGAGCCCGTCCAGTACGTCGGTGTCGTCGTACCCGACCCGTAGGAGCTTCACCTGCAGGTCGCGTCCGGTCGGCAACGGCAGCGGCTCGCGCGGCTCCGTGACCGGCTCCGGGGTGTCGATGAGTTCCTGGACTCTGGCGAGCGACGCCCGGACCCGGATCGCCAGCTGGGCGGCTGCCGGGACTCCCCCGAGTACGTCGGCCAGCGCGAGCGGGGTGAGGACCAGTACGGCGAACACCGCGCCGGTGATGTCCGCAGTACTGCCGAGGACCAGTGCGGCCACGCTGGCACCGCCGATGCACAGGACGAGCAGGGCGCTTCCCAGCCCGGTGCTCCAGGCAGAACGGCGTTCGGCCGCGGCCAGGCGTGCGTCACGGCGGCTGAAGTCGTCGAGCACGGCGCCGACCGCGTTGTAGGCCACCACGTCCGCTGCGGTGAGCAGGGTCTCGGTAGCGGTGGCTGCCACCTCGCCGCGGGCTCCGGCGACGTTGCGCTCGGCGCGTGCGGCGGTCCGGGCGGTCAGCCACGGTACGACGGTGCACGCGACGAGGACCGCCAGCGCGGCCGCCGCACCCGCCGCGGGGAGCAGCAACGCCAGGAGGGCGACTGTGGCGGTAGCCGTGACAGCAGCGACTGCGACGGGCAGTACGACGCGCAGCCAGAGGTCCAGGACCGCATCGACGTCCAGCACGAGCCGGGCGAGCAGGTCGCCCTTCCGCTGCGAAGTCAGGGGCGCGAGCTTCTCCAGCCGGCCGGTGATGCGACCACGCGTCTCCCCCAGCACGCGGTACGCCGCATCGTGGCCGACCAGGCGCTCGACGTACCGGAAGACACCGCGACCGACACCGAACGCGCGTACTGCGACAATCGGCACCATCAGGAGCAGCACTGGTGGTTGTGCTGACGCGGCCGTGATCAACCACGCCGACGTGGCCAGTAGAGCCACCGCCGAGCCGGCAGCCGCGACACCGAGCACCAGCGCCAACAGCAACCGCCACAGCACACCGCGCTGCGGGCGGGCGAGTTGCCAGCCCCATGACCTGCCGGGCGGCAGCGAGGCGTTCAACGCTGTCATGCGTTCACCAACTCTCGGGCTCCAACGGTGACGGTTCGGTCGGCGGCGGCGACAAGAGCCGGGCGGTGCGCGACCATCAGGACGGTCTTGCCGCTCGAGCGCAGGGCGGTGATCACCGCGGCTTCCGAGTCGGCATCGAGGCCTGCTGTCGGTTCGTCCAGCAGCAGGACCGGGGCGTCGGTGAGGAGCGCACGGGCGAGCGCGACGCGGCGCTGCTGGCCGCCGGACAGTTGCTGCCCCTGCTCCCCCACCAGCTTGTCGAGCGGCAGCTCCGAGGCACCCGCGGCCAGCAGCGCCAGACGAACCTCGTCGTCCGACGCCTCCGGCCGACCGAGCCGGACGTTGTCGGCGACGGTCCCCATCCGCAGGCCGGGGCGCTGCGGCACCCAGGCAAACTGCCGCCGCCACTCCACCGGATCGAACTCGTCCGCCGCGCTGCCACCGGCCACGACCACGCCCCGCTCGGGCTCCACGAATCCGAGCAGCACAGCCAGCGCCGTCGACTTCCCGGCACCACTGGGCCCGGTCAGCGCGACCACCTCCCCCGGCCGCAGCTCCAGGTCGAACCCGTCCAACGCCGGTTCCTCCCGACCGGGATAGGTCACCGTCACGTCGTACAGGTGCAGGGAGGTCTCCCGCAGGTCCGGTACGTCGGTGCGGTCGCCCCGCGCCGGCAGCGGCGTCTCCAGCACCCGAAACACCTCTTCGCTCGCCGCGACGCCGTCCGCGCTCGCGTGGAACTGCATGCCGACCTGTCGGAGCGGCAGGTACGCCTCGGGCGCCAGGATCAGCACCATCAACGCCGTCTCCAGTCCCAGCTTCCCGTCGACCAATCGGAGACCGACGCCTACCGCGACCAGCGCGACCGAGAGACTCGCCAGCAGCTCCAGCGCGAACGACGACAGGAAGGCCACCCGCAGGCTCCCCATCGACGCAGCCCGGTGCCTGTCCGTCACCCGTCGTACGGCGGACTCCTGTGCCTTCGCCCGCCCGAACAGCTTCAGCGTGGCCAGCCCGCCGACCACATCGGCGAAGTGATGCGCCAGCACCGCCAAGGCGCGCTGGCGGTGCCGGCTGCGCGCCTGGGTCACCCAGCCGATCAGTGCCATGAAGATCGGGATCAGCGGCAGCGTGACCAGTACGGTCCCCGCAGCGATCAGGTCGCCGGTTGCCATCCAGCCGATCACTCCGGCCGGCACGGTGGACGCCAGTACGAGCTGTGGCAGGTAGCGGGCGAAGTACGGGTCCAGGTCGTCGAGGCCCTTTGTCAGCAGGGTCGTCAGCGCACTGCTGCGTTCGCCGCTCAACCACACAGGCCCGAGCTTCAACGAGTGCTCCAGCACCTGCCGGCGCAGCGTCGACTTCACTGCGGCCGCCGCACGCTGCGCGACCACCTCCTGGCCCCACACCAGCAGCGCCCGACCCGCAATCACGGCCACCAGTCCCCAGGCCACCGGACCGATGTCGCTGCCGCGCAGTACGACGCCCGCGATGCCGTGTGCGAGCAGCACTGCCTGGACGACGATCAGCACGCCGCTGGCCACGCCGATCAGTACCGAGACCGCCAAGAAGACCCGGGCGCCACGGGCCCGCTTCAGCAACCGCGGGTCGAGCGGCTTCACGCCGTCACCATCACGCGCTTGCGGAACACCCAGTACGTCCAGCCCTGGTAGAGCAGCACCATCGGGAAGAAGATCGCGGTGATGATCGTCATCACCTTCAACGTGTACGGCGTTGACGCGGCCTCAACTGTTGTCAATGTTGACGCAGGATCAAGTGTTGACGGCATCACGTCCGGGAAGAGCGCGACGAACAACGACACCACGGACAGTCCGATCGCGAACGTCGTCCCGGCGAACGCCCAGCCCTCGCGCCGCATCACGTTCGCCACCAGCCCGCCGCCGAAGGCGACCACCGCCGCGATCGCCAGACCGACCGAGACCGTGTCGCCGCGCAACGCCTGCGCCCAGACCAGGAACGCGATCGCGAGCACCGCCGCGACGGCACCCGCGCGAGTGGCGAGCCGGTTGGCCCGCAGCCGCAGGTCGTCGGTCGTCCGCAGGGCGAGGAAGATCGCGCCGTGCGTCACGAAGACCGCGACGAACGTGAGACCGCCGAGCAGCGCGAACGGGTTGAGCAGGGTACCCAGGCTGCCGACGTACTCGTGCTCCGCGTCCAGCGGAACCCCGCGCACGATGTTGCCGAAGGCAACACCCCAGAGGAGCGCCGGCAGCAGCGAGCCGGCGACGATCATCGCGTCCATCCGCGACCGCCACACCGGATCGTCCCGCTTGCCGCGGTACTCCAGCGCGACGCCGCGCAGGATCAGCCCGACCAGAATCGCGAACAGCGGCAGGTAGAACCCGCTGAACAGCGTCGCGTACCACTCCGGGAACGCCGCGAACGTCGCCGCGCCCGCCATGATCAGCCAGACCTCGTTGCCGTCCCAGACCGGCCCGATCGTGCTGATCGCCGCCCGCCGCTCCGGCTCGTCGCGGCCGAGCACGCGGTACAGCATCCCGACCCCGAAGTCGAAGCCCTCGAGCACGAAGTACCCGGTCCACAGTGTCGCGATCGCGACGAACCACACAGTCGTCAGTTCCATCTCGAGCCCCTCAGTACGCGAACGACAGCGGCTTCTCGGCAGCCTTGTCCGGTGCGTCGTCCGGCGGCTCCGCCGGTCCGTCGGTACCGGCCAGGCCGCCCCGGATGGTGCGCAGCAGCAGCTTGGTCTCGACCACCGCGAGGACGCCGTACAGCACCGTGAACCCGACCAGCGAGGTGATCACCTCACCGCTGGTCGTCCCGGGCGAGACACCCGATGCCGTCGGCAACAACCCGAACACCAGCCACGGCTGCCGCCCGGTCTCGGTGAAGATCCAGCCGAACGTGTTCGCGGCCATCGGCAGCAGCGGCAACGGAGCGGCCAGATAGACCAGCCAGCGCGCCGGCGCCCGGCCGCGGCGGGTGGTCCACAGCAGCCACAGCGCGACCGCCGCGGATGCCATCCCGACCCCGATCATCAGCCGGAACGTCCAGTAGGTCAGCGGGATGTTCGGGTTGTACGACCCCGGGCCGTACAGCTTCTCGTACGCGTCCTGCAGCGAGTTGATGCCCTGCACCTCGCCGTCGAAGTGCCCGGTGGCCAGGAACGACAGCAGGTACGGCACCTTGATCGAGAAGATCTCCTTCGACCCGTCGAGCGTGCCGATGGTGAGCACCGAGAACGAGGCCGGCTTCTCGGTCTCGTACAGCGCCTCCGCCGCCGCCATCTTCATCGGCTGCACCTCGGTCATCACCTTGCCCTGCAGGTCACCGCTGATCGCGACACCGGCACTGGCGACCAGGACGATCGAGGCCCCGATCTTCAGCGCCGACCGGAACACGCCCTTGTCGACATCCGGCCGCCGGATCAGGTGCCACAGCGCCACCCCGGCCACGAACGCGCCGCCGACCATGAACGCGGCGAAGATCGTGTGCGGGTAGGTGACCAGCACGACCTTGTTGGTCAGCACCGCCCACAGGTCCGTCAGCTCGGCGCGACCCCGCTCGGCGTTGTAGCGGAAGCCGACCGGGTTCTGCATCCACGAGTTCGCGGCCAGGATGAAGTACGCCGACAACTGCGTGCCGAGCACCACCATCCAGATGCAGCCCAGGTGCACCAGCTTCGGCAGCCGGTCCCAGCCGAACATCCACAGGCCGATGAACGTCGACTCCAGGAAGAACGCCAGCAGGCCCTCGAGCGCCAGCGGCGCGCCGAACACGTCCCCGACGAACCGCGAGTAGTCGCTCCAGTTCATCCCGAACTGGAACTCCTGGACGAGCCCGGTGACCACGCCCATCGCGATGTTGATCAGGAACAGCTTCCCGTAGAACTTCGTCAGCCGGAGGTACTTCTCCTTCCCCGTCCGGTACCACGCGGTCTGCAGGCCCGCGGTGATCGCGACCAGCGAGATCGTCACCGGTACGAAGAAGAAGTGGTACACGGTGGTGATCGCGAACTGCCACCGGGCCAGATCCAGGGTGTCCACAAAGCCCTCCCCAGGGCATCTACGACGTGTCGTAGTAGATGCTAGCGCGGATCTACTACGACGTGTAGTTATACTGGTCACGTGGCGAGTGAGGAGAAGGCCCCGCGTCCCTTGGGCGACCTGGAGCGCTTGGTCATGGAGCAGCTGTGGGCGGCGCCTTCCGCGTTGACCGTGCGCGAGGTACACGACCAGCTGTCCGGTACGCGTGAGCTCGCCTACACCACCGTGATGACCGTTCTGGACCGGCTGGCGAAGAAGAAGCTGACCGAGCGCGAGCGCGACGGCAAGGCCTGGCGCTACCGCGCGGCCGCGCCGCGGGAGGAGCTGGCCGCCGACCTGATGAGGGACGCGCTGGACCGCGCGGGTGACCGGCGGGAGGCCCTGGTCCGTTTCGTCGGGCAGGTATCCGACGAGGAGGCGGCGCTGCTCCGTGAGGCCCTGTCGCGGCTCGAAGACCAGGAGCCGACGGGGTGATCACCCCGGTCCTGCTGGCCGTCCTGGCGCTGGTGCTCACCGGCCCGGCGCCGGCTCTGCTGGCTCGCGCCGACTGGCCGTACCGCGTCCCGCGCGCCGCGGTCATCCTCTGGCAGGCGATCGCGCTGGCCGCCGTACTGGCCGCGCTCGGTGCCGGCATTGCCCTGTCTTACTCGATCGCCGGACGCCCCGGTGAGCCGCGGTTCGACCCGTCGTCGCCCCGGGACCTGGTGGCCGCGGCCATCCTCGCGCTGGTCGCGTCGGTCGTCGTACGGCTGCTGTGGGCGGAGGGCAAGGTAGCCATCCGCACCCGGGCCCGGCGGAAGCGGCACCGCGATCTGGTCGACGTACTGGCCACGCCGGACGGGCTGATCCCTGGCCTGCGGGTACTGGCCGAGGAGACGCCACTCGCCTACTGCCTGCCGGCGCTGCGAGGTGCCCGCGTGGTGGTGTCGGTGGGCGCACTGGACCGCCTGGACGACAGCGAGCTGAAGGCGGTGCTCGCGCACGAGCAGGCGCACCTGCGGGCTCGGCACGACCTCGTCCTGGAGGAGTTCACCGCACTGCACCATGCGTTCCCGCGGTGGGTGCGTAGCGACGTCGCACTGGAGCAGGCCCGCACACTGGTCGAACTGCTCGCCGACGACGACGCCCGCCGCCGTACCGGACCACGGCCGCTCGCCCGTGCACTGGTCGCGCTGGCCGGCGCACCGGCGCCCGAGGCCGCCCTGGCCGCGGCCAAGTCCGCCACTGTACTGCGGGTGCAGCGCCTCGCAGGACCGCCCGCGAACGAGCGCACGCTGTCCACCGTGACCTACGCCGGCGCGGCCGCGCTCCTCGTCGTACCCACGATCACCATCGCCGCCCCGATCGTGAAGGCGATCGTCGACGCCGTCAGTTAGTCGGCCGATACCGCACGAGTACGCCGCCAGTGCCCCACGGGCGCGCCTCGATCAGCTCGAGGCCGACCGGCGACCCGCCCGCCGGGAACGCGCTCTTCCCCACGCCCAGTAGCACCGGACAGATCCGCAGCTGGATCTCGTCGACCAGCCCGGCCCGCAGCAGCGACTGGAACAGCGTGATGCTGCCCCACAGGATGATGTCCTTGCCGGTCTGCTCCGCCTTGAGCGCGCGCACCGCGTCGAGGTCCCGGACGACCTCGCCCGGCTCGTACGAGCCCCACGGCGCACCCGCCAGGGTTGTCGACACGACGACCAGCCGCAACGCGTTGAGCTTCTCCGCGATCGGCTCCCCGGCCGCGGCCTCGGTCGGCCAGAACCCGGCAAACAACCGGTACGTCTCGGCACCCAGCAGCATCGTGTCGACACTGTCGAGCAGGTGCAGGTTGTCGTCGTCCGGGTGCACGCCGATCGCCTCGAAGAACTCGAGTCCCCCGTCCGGCCCGGCGGCGTACCCGTCGAGGGTCACGTACTCCTGGAAGATCAGCCGGCGCATGGTGCGAGGCTACCCGAAATGTTTCCCCTCACCGCGGGCGACGGCCAGCAGCACCAAGCCCGACAGAACCAGCAGAACCACCATGGTGACGACGAATGTCAGCACTTCTCTCCCCGGATCCCCAACCCAACACAGCGCCAAACACACAGCCAGACGTGCTCAGCGCACCAGAAGTTCCCCGAACGCCTTGGCGATTTCGTCGACCTGCCACTCCAGCGTGGCCGGCGCCGCCACCAGCTCCACCCACGACCAGCCGGGGACGTCGGCCGGCTGCCACGGACCGCACAGCGCCTCGCGGGTCCGCTCCATCCGCTCGACCGCGACCTGCTCGATCGACTCGGCCGTCCGCGGCGCGTAGACGCGGAAGGAGTTCGTGTGCGGCGGCTCCGGGAAGACCCGGAATCCCTCGCTCTGCAAGGCCTTCGCGACCTCGACGGCCCGCTGGTGCAGGTCGTCCATCAGCGGCAGCACGGTCCGCAGGCCGTTCCGCGCGGACACGGCGTACGGGAACAGCGAGTACAGGTTGCCGCCGAGCCGGCGCTGCCAGCGGCGGACCTCCGCGATCACGTCCTCGGGCCCGGCGAGTGCCGCACCGCTGATGCCGCCCAGCACCTTGTAGAACGACACGTAGACGGTCGACGCCAGTGCGGCGATCTCGGCCAGGCTGTGGTCGAGGTACGGCGTACTCTCCCAGAGCCGCGCCCCGTCGAGGTGCAGTGGTACGCCGCGCTTCGCACACGTCTCGGAGAACACCACGAGCTCGTCCCACGTCGGCAGGACGAAGCCGGCGTCGCGCAACGGCAGCTCCAGCGTCACCGCGGCAAGCTTGCCGGGAATCGCGGCCAGCTCGTCCGGCCGGGGCTGACGCGGCTCGGACGTCAGCCGCTCGATGCGCAGGTGGTGCACCTGTTCCAGAGCGTTCAGCTCGTGCACCAGCAGGTGGGCCAGCCCGTGTACTGCGACCCGGTCGGAGCCCGCCCGGTCGGCGTACACGCGCAGTACGCTCTGCTGCGCCACGATGCCGGTCGGCACGAACACGGCGGCCGGCTTGCCGAGTAGCTCGGCCACCTCCTTCTCCAGCGCCGCTATCTCACCACCGTTGCCGTAGACATCGACCTGGTCGTCCTGCACGGCGTCCGCGAGCTGCCGGAGCCGGTCCGGTGCAGGCACACGCTTGTGCGACAGCCAGCGCTCGCAGCTGTCAGCAGCGTTCTTCCGGCGCTCTCGCAGGTCCTCGGAGGTAGTAGCCACAGCTCCATCCTCTCGTGTCCCGCAACCGCGTCAGACCGTGGCCGTCACCACGTGCTTCCCCTGCACCGTCCTGATCTCCACCGAGCGCACCTGGTCCGGCGGGATCACCACACCGCCACCGAACGTGCTGCCGTCCTCGGCAGCCTTCTCGGACACCAGCCAGCTGCCGGCGACCCACGTCGTACCGGACTTGTCGACGATGACCATCTCGCACTCGTCACCGGCCTTCAGGCCCTTCACATTCACCCGCACCCAGGTCCAGCCGGACCGCGGCTCCACGGTGGCAGCCATCGTGGCTCCGGTCGCGGCGTCCGACCCCGTGACCTGCTTGGCCCCCGCCACGGGCGGGTTGGTGTTCTCCGGCGCTGTCGCCCGTCCAAGTACGACGCCTCCGCCCAGCGCACCCGCCACGACAACAGCCGCAGCCGCGACCAGCAACCAGCGGGAACGCCGCTTCGGCGGACGGACCTCCCGCAGCGTGCGCTGCAGCAGGAGGTCGCCACCCTCGGGCGGGCCCTCCAGGAACGCTTCCGGCGGCACCTCACCGAGGAACTCCTTCAGCTCGGTCAGCTCCGCCAGCTCGGCCCGGCAGTCGGCACAGGTGGCCAGGTGCGCGTCGACCTCGGCAGCCTCGGCCGGCTCCAGCGCACCCAGCGCGTAGGCGCCCAGCTGCGTACGGTCGTGCTCAGTCATGGGACACCTCCGTTGCTTTCTCTGCCAGCACCGCGCGCAGAGCTCGGAGGGCGTAGTACGAACGCGATTTCACGGTACCGGGCGGGACGCCCAGCTCCTTCGCAGCCTCGGCCACGGACCGGCCGCGGTAGTACAGCTGCACGAGGACTTCCCGGTGCTCGGGCGACACCTTGTCGAGCGCGTCCATCACCACCATGGTGTTCACGACGTTCTCGGAGTGATCCCCCTCGACCGGCGGCCTGTCCGCCACGTCCGCGACCTCCGCCGGACGGACCGCCCGGGCCCGGGCGCGGTCGGTGACCAGGTTGCGCACCACGGTCAGCAACCAGCCCCGCACCGACCCCTTCCCGGCGGTCAGGTCGTCCGCGTGCTTCCAGGCCCGCAACAGCGTCTCCTGGACGACGTCCTCGGCCGCGGCACGGTCTCCGGTCAGCCGGGTCGCGTACGCCAGCAGGCTGCGGCCGTGCTCGGCGTACAACGCACGGATGAGGGTCTCGGCATCCTGCGGCCCTCGGGTCTCACCCACCGACCGCACGATACCGGGATTCGCCGGTGCCAACACCAGCAGACGTTCAGTAGCCGTAGCCATTGCCGGAATCGCCCGGCTTGGTGGTGATCTTCTGGCCGTCCGCGCCGACCACCCACCAGACACCGCCGACCGCCTGGCCCTTGGCCTCGCCGGGCTTGCTGTCACTGGCGAACAGGTACACCGGCAGGCCTTTCACCGCGAGCTGCTTGGTCCCGTCGGCGCGCGTGATGGTGCTGACCAGCGAGGCGTCGATGCCGTCGACCTTCGGCGTCCCCTCGGCGGCCGGCACCGGCGGCCACTTCGCGAGGCAGTCGCCGGAACAGTTCGACGTACCAGAGGTGTCCTTGTCGAACACGTACACCGTGCGGCCGTTGCCGTCGACAATGACCTTGCCGTAGTCGCCGACCGTCGCGGTCGCCAGCGCCACGTCCCCCGCCGGGCTCGGGGCCGTCGTACCGCCCGGAGCCGCCCCGTCGTCCCCACACGCCGCAAGCCCGGCCGTAGCCAGCACCAGCACGGCCAGCACACTCGCCCAACGCTTCATCAGAACCTCCTCGGTCGACACCCGCGACACGTGCGGATCCACCGATCGGTTCAACCGGGAGGGTTATCGTCGGCGGCATGAGCGAAGAGATCCCCGCAGCGGTCCGGCGCGCGCTCGACGCGATCGACGCCCTGGACAACGACGCGTTCGTGGCGGCGTTCGCCGCGGACGGCTACGTGAACGACTGGGGCCGCGAGTTCCGCGGCCACGACCGGATCCGGTCCTGGAGCGACGACGAACTCATCGGCAAGAACGTCACCTTCACCGGCACCGAGGTCAGCACCCCCGGCAACCCGCTGACGATCCTGACCCAGGTCGGCGGCGACGGCTTCAACGGCCCGTCGCACTTCACCTTCGACGTCCAGGGCGACGAGCTCGCCTCGATGACCATCACCGCCTAGACGGGTTCGGGCTCCCGGATCCGCTGGGAGATGACCGAGGAGACACCGTCGCCGCGCATCGTGACGCCGTACAGCGCGTCGGCGACCTCCATGGTGCGCTTCTGGTGGGTGATGACCAGCAACTGGCTGTTCTCGCGGAGCTCCTCGTAGATCTCCAGGAGGCGGCCGAGGTTCGTGTCGTCGAGCGCGGCCTCGACCTCGTCGAGGATGTAGAACGGCGACGGCCGGGCCTTGAACAGCGCGACCAGGAACGCCACCGCGACCAGCGACCGCTCACCGCCGGACAGCAGCGACAGCCGCTTGACCTTCTTGCCCGGCGGGCGCGCCTCGACGTCGATACCGGTGGTCAGCATGTCCTCGGGATCGGTCAGCACGAGCCGGCCCTCACCGCCCGGGAACAGCCGGCTGAACACGTGCTCGAAGGCGACCTCGACGTCGCGGTAGGCCTCGGTGAAGACCTGCTCGACCCGCTCGTCGACCTCCTTGACGATGTCCATCAGGTCCCGGCGGGACTTCTTCAGGTCGTCGAGCTGCTCGGAGAGGAAGCGGTGCCGCTCCTCCATCGCCTCGAACTCCTCGAGCGCGAGCGGGTTGATCTTGCCCAGCTGGTTCAGCGCCCGCTCGGCCTGCTTGAGCCGCTTCTCGACCTTGGTCCGGTCGAACGGCTCGCCCTCGAGTTCGGCCGGGTCCTCGCCGTCCTTGGGCAGCGGCGGCACCAGCTGGTCCGGTCCGTACTCCGCGACCAGCGCGTCGACCTCGATACCGAGTTCGCCCAGCGCCTTCTCGTACAGCGCCTCGAGCCGCATCTTCTGCTCGGCCCGCGCCAGCGCGTCCCGGTGCACGGTGTTGGTCAGCTGCTCCAGCTCGGAGCTCAGGTTCCGCGTGGCGGACCGCGCCTGCGCCAGGGCCTGCTCACGGTCGGCCCGCTGCGCCTGGATCGTCGCCCGCTCGGCCGCCGCCTGCTGCAGCGACGACTCCAGCCGCGCCAGCACATGCCCGGCGGCCAGGTGCACCGCCTGCGCCGCCTCGGCCTGCCGAGCCCGGCGGGCCGCCCGGGCGATCGCCCGCGCCCGCGCCTCGCGCTCCTGCCGCGCCGCCCGCTCCAGCGAGTCGGCCCGGCCGGCCAGCGCCCGCGCCCGCTCCTCGGTAGTACGCAGCGCCAGCCGCGCCTCCATCTCGGCCGCCCGCCCCGCCTTGGCCGCCTCGGCCAACCGGTCGCGCTCCGACGTGTCCGGCTCGTCGCCGTCCTCGTCGATCGCCTCGGCGTCCAGCAGCCGCTCTTCGAGCTCCGCCAGGCCGGACAGGTTCCGGTCGCGCTCCTCCTCGGCCGCCGCGATCGCCTCGGCCATCCGCTGCGCCTCACCGCGGGACGCCTTGGCCAGCGACCCGAAGTGCGCCAACTGCTCCGCCACCGCGGCCATCGCCGCGTCCGACTCGTGCAGCCGGGCCAGCGTGATCTCGACGGATTCCTTCTGCCGCGCCCGCTCGTCCTCCAGCGCCTGCAGCTCGAACCGCAGCCGCTCGCTGCGCGCCGTCGCCTCGGTCAGCTTCTCCGCCGCCTCGTCGACCGCGGACTGCACCTCGATCAGGCTCGGCGCCGCGTCCGATCCGCCGTACGCGAAATGCGCCCCGAGTACGTCGCCCGCACGCGTCGTACAGGTCACGTCGGGCAGGTTCCGCACCAGCGACCGCGCCGCGGCGACGTCGTCCACGACCGCGACCTTGCGCAGCAGCCGCCGCAGGGCGGGGCGCAGCGTCTCCGGGCAGTCCACCACGTCCACGGCGTACGACGCGCCGTACGGCAGCGCCGGCCACATGGCGTAGTCGTCGGCCGGGGCGTCGCCGAGGAGCATCCCGGCCCGGCCCAGGTCGTGCTCCTTGAGGTGGCCGACGGCGTGCAGGGCCGCGTCGGTGTGGGTCACGGCGACGGCGTCGGCGGCCTCGCCGAGCGCCGCGGCGATCGCGGTCTCGTATCCGGGCCGCACGCTCAGCAGCGCGGCGACGGAACCCATCAGCCCGTTGACCTGCTCGGAGGCGGCCAGCAGCGCGCCGGCGCCGTCCTTGCGGTTCAGGCCGAGCTCGAGGGCTTCCTTCCGCGCGGCCAGGCCGGTGCGCTCGCGCTCGGCGTCGCGCTCCTCGGCCCGCAGCTTCGCCAGCCGCTCGTCCAGCTCGTCCAGCACCGCCTGGGCGGCCTCGTACTGGTCGTCGAGCCCCTTCTCACCGGCGTCCAGCCCGGCGACCTGGGTCTCCAGCGCGGTGAAGTCGTGCTGCGCCTTGGCGGCCCGCTCCTCGGCCTCGCGCTTGTTGCTGGCGAGCCGGCCGATCTCGGACTCGGCGGCGGCCGCGCGACTCTTCAGCGCGTTCACCTGGCCGGTCAGCCGGGCCAGGCCCTCGCGGCGGTCGGCGGCGGCGCGGATCAGCGCCGAGATCCGGCGCTCCTCCTCGGCCTCCTGAGCCTCCAGCTGCTGGCGGCGCTCGACCGACTCGGCGAGCAGCTCGGAGTGCGCCTCGACCTCGGCCTCGATCTGCGCCTCGGTCTCCCGGACCCGGGCCGCCTCCAGTTCCAGCTCCTCCGGGTCGCGGCCGGACCGCGGGCCGTCCTCGGCCTCGTCGTTCAGCGACCGGATCCGGTCCGCGGCGATCCGCGCCGTGCCCTTGATCTTCTCGCCGAAGCCGGACAGCTGGTACCAGGTGTCCTGGGCGGCCTGCAGCGCCGGGGCGTCCTCGCGGAGCGCGTCCTCCAGCTCGGCCTCCAGCTCGCGCGCCTCGCGGAGCTTCGCCTCGGTCTCGGTCCGGCGCTCGGTCAGCCGGGCCTCGTCGCGCAGCTCGGCCTCGAGCGCGGACTGCGCCTGGACGATGTCGTCGGCGAGCAGCCGGGCGCGGCCGTCGCGGACCTCCGCCTGGATCGTCACCGCCCGGCGCGCCACCTCCGCCTGGCGCCCGAGCGGCTTCAGCTGGCGGCGGATCTCGGTGATCAGGTCCCCGAGCCGGTGCAGGTTGCCCTCGGTGGCCTCCAGCTTCCGGATCGCCTTTTCCTTGCGCTTGCGGTGCTTGAGGACACCGGCGGCCTCCTCGACGAACCCGCGGCGGCCCTCCGGGGTGGCGCGCAGGATCGAGTCGAGCTGGCCCTGGCCGACGATGACGTGCATCTCGCGGCCGATCCCGGAGTCGCTGAGCAGCTCCTGGACGTCGAGCAGCCGGCAGTTCTGGCCGTTGATCTGGTAGTCGGAGCCGCCGTTGCGGAACATCGTCCGGCTGATCGTCACCTCGGCGTACTCGATCGGCAGCGCGCCGTCGGTGTTGTCGATGGTGAGGACGACCTCGGCGCGGCCCAGCGGCGAGCGGCCGGAGGTGCCGGCGAAGATGACGTCCTCCATCTTGCCGCCGCGCAGCGACTTGGCGCCCTGCTCACCCATCACCCAGGCCAGCGCGTCGACGACGTTCGACTTGCCGGAGCCGTTCGGCCCGACGATGCAGGTGATGCCTGGTTCGAAGTTCATCGTCGTCGCCGACGCGAACGACTTGAAGCCTCGGAGCGTCATGCTCTTCAGGTACAAGGCGAAGCTCTCCAACCCGTGAAAGGACAGACGATACCGAAAGGAACCGTCGTAACTGCCGATGACGCTGCCGCTACCCGGGGGAAGTAGTTCCGCTTCGCAGTGTACAAACAGATGCGCGGGAACCAGCGGAGGCCGGGCCTTTCAGAGCGGCCGGCGAAAGGTTTGGGAGCACAACATTCGGTGAACACAGAACGGCGGAGGCCCGGACGGGGGCCACCGCCGTGGGTAGTGCGGACGGTCGAGATCGATCTCTGATGGGGTCAGACCGAAGCGGGAGCGCGCAGGGCCTCGTCGACGGTCAGCAGCCGACCCTCGTGGATCTGTGCGACGAGGTGGTCGTTCTCTGCCTGGAGCCGCATCACGTGCGCCTCCAGATCGGCGACACGCCGGTTGAGCAGACGAACCTGCTCGAGCATGCGCGGGTCAGTGCCTCCAAGATGCCCTAGAAGAGCCTTGGCCATTGTGCTGTCCTCCGGAAGGGTTCTGGCCGGTTGCGCTCCGCAGCCTGGTCACGAGGGAGCGCCGAAAATGTGTGCCGTCTTTCAGGGTGACACCGCCGACACCGACCGGTCAACCTGGGCCACGTTTATTAACGATACCTCGCTCACCAGCGCACGTGCCGCGGGACGGGCTGACATCTCGGGCAGCGGTACGACGAACGGTTCATGAACGGCTCGCGACGGATCGGGCGGCCGTCCCGCGGGCACGGCGATCCCTCCTGCCCGTAGACGTTCAGGCCGCGCTCGAAGTACCCGGATTCCCCGTTCACGTTGACGTACAGGGCGTCGAAGCTGGTACCACCAACGGTCAGCGCCTCGGCCATCACCGCGTGCGCCTGCTCGAGAATGCCCTTGATTTGCACGGGTTTCAGCGTTTCGGTGGCCCGCGCGTAGTGCAGCTTGGCGCGCCACAGCGCCTCGTCGGCGTAGATGTTGCCGATCCCGCTGACCGCGGTCTGGTCCAGCAGCGCCCGCTTCAGCCCGGTCCGGCGGCGGCGGATCTTCGCGGCCGCGGCCTCCGGATCGAACAGAGGATCGAACGGGTCCCGGGCGATGTGCGCGATCTCGGCGGGCAGCTCGGCGCCGCCCTCGGAGTACGACAGACCACCGAACATCCGCTGGTCCACAAAACGGACCTCTCCGCCGTCGTCGGCGAACCGGAACCGGACCCGCAGGTGCGGTTCGTCGGGCGCGCCGACCGGCTGGACCCGGAACTGGCCGCTCATCCCGAGGTGCGTCAGCACGGCGTCACCGGACGTGAGCGGCAGCCACAGGTACTTCCCGCGCCGGGCCGGTTCCGCGAACACCTGCCCCTTGAGCCGGGACACGAAATCCTCGGCCCCGGCGGCGTGCCGCCGTACCGGACGCGGATGCAGCACCTCGACGGTCTCGATCGTCCGGCCGGTGGTGAACCCGGCCAGACCCCGCCGTACGACTTCTACCTCAGGAAGCTCGGGCACCTCAGGACTGCGAGGGGTCCACGCTGTCGGGGTGCGCGGCGCGCAGGGCCTTCCAGGCGGTCTCGGCGGCCTGCTGCTCGGCTTCCTTCTTGCTGCGGCCGATGCCGTGGCCGTAGGTGTCGGAGCCGATCCGGACCCGCGCCTCGAACGTCTTCGCGTGGTCCGGCCCGGACTCGGCGATCACGTACTCCGGGACGCCGACGCCGAGCTGGGCGACGAGCTCCTGCAGCGAGGTCTTCCAGTCCAGGCCGGCGCCCAGCCGGGCCGACGACTCCATCAGGTCGTCGAACAGCCGGTGCACCACCCCGCCCGCGACCTCGAAGCCGCGGTCCAGGTAGACGGCGCCGATCAGCGCCTCGACGCAGTCGGCGAGGATCGACGACTTGTCGCGGCCGCCGGTGGCTTCCTCACCGCGGCCGAGCCGCAGGTACTTGCCCAGCTTGAGCTCGCGGGCGACCCCCGCGAGCGCACGCATGTTGACCACCGCGGCCCGTAGCTTGGCCAGCCGGCCCTCGGACAGGTCCGGGTGGTTCCGGAACAGCGACTCCGTGACGATGACGCCGAGCACGGAGTCCCCGAGGAACTCCAGCCGCTCGTTCGTCGGCAGCCCACCGTTCTCGTACGCGTACGAACGGTGGGTGAAGGCGTGCTCCAGCAGTTCGTCAGCCAGCGATACGCCGAGCCGCTGGTTCAGCTCGGCGTAGAGCCCCGTTTCGTTGGCAGAGTTCACTGGGTGGTGCCGTTTAGCTCTCGACGACCTGGCGACGCTCGCCCTTGGCGCCGTACTGGCCGCAGTTCGGGCAGACGGTGTGCTGCAGGTGCTTCGCGCGGCAGGCGGGGTTCACGCAGGTGACCAGCGACGGGGCAGTGGTCTTCCACTGGGCCCGGCGGCTGCGGGTGTTGCTGCGCGACATCTTCCGCTTCGGAACGGCCACGGTTATGGACTCCTTGAGTTCACTGGAGGTGGTCAGGCCCCCGCCAGTCGGTTTCGGCAGGTCTATCTAGTTGTTGTTCTGTTCATCCTGCGGGAGCAGGCCGCCGAGCGCGGCCCAGCGTGGGTCGGTCCGCTCCTCGTGCTGATGGCCGGGCTCGTCCGCCAGGCGTACCCCGCACTCGGGGCAGAGACCCGGACAGTCGTCCGTACACAGCGGCTGGAACGGCAGTGCGAGCACCACCTGGTCCCTCAGCACCGGCTCGAGGTCGATCAGATCGCCCTCCATCCGGCTGGCCTCGTCCGGCTCGGCTTCGCTCTCCGGGTAGACGTACAGCTCCTGGACGTCAGCGAGGAACTCGTCCTCGATATCGACCAGGCACCGCGCGCACTCCCCGACCAGACGGCCGCGGGCCGTTCCGGTGACGAGCACCCCCTCGACCACCGATTCCAGCCGTAGATCGAACTGGATCGGATCGCCTTCGGGGACGCCGATCACGTCGATTCCGAGATCCGCCGGCGCCGGCGCCGTGAAGGTGACTTCGCGTTGGGACCCGGCGCGGCGTGTCAGCTCGTGCGTGTCGATCACGAGTGGGGACCGCGGGTCCAGGACGCTCAGGGCAAACCTTTCAGGCGTGGGCAGGCAGGATCTCGGTCTCGTCGAGACCGGTTGTCAAGACTACCAACTCCGCGGCTTACCGCCCAATCCGGGGGGATCCTAGAGCTTGTTCAGTAACCGGGAGTGAACAGCCGGGGTCACGAACGTGCTGACGTCGCCGCCGAGCCGGGCGATCTCCTTGACCCAGCTCGAGGAGATGAAAGCGTTCTCCGGCGCGGTCGGGAAGAACAGCGTGTCGACGCCGGTCATCCGCCGGTTCAGCTGCGCCATCTGCAGCTCGTAGTCGTAGTCCGCGGCCGAGCGCAGGCCCTTCACGATCACCCCGGCGCCCTCGGCGCGGCAGTAGTCGACCAGCAGGCCCTCGAAGCTGCCGACCCGCACGTTCGGGAACGGCTCGACCAGCTCGGTGAGCATCTCGATCCGCTCCTGCGGCCCGAACAGCCGGTTCTTCGACTGGTTCACCCCGGTTGCCACGATCAGCTCGTCGAAGGCGGCGGCCGCCCGGGTGACGATGTCGAGGTGCCCGACGGTGGGCGGGTCGAAGGTCCCCGGAAAGACCGCTTTAGCCATGGCGGTGACCGTACCAAAGGCGCGCCTCGCCGTACTTGCGGTCCCGGAGCGCGGCGAACCCCTCGGGCCACTCCCACGGCTCGCGCTTTCCGCGTTCCACGACCACCACCGCGTCGTCGGCCAGCCAGCCGTGGGCCACGAGATCGGTCAGCACGTCCTGCAGCTCGGCCGTCTCCAGCTTGTACGGCGGATCCGCGAACACCAGGTCGAACACCGCGGGGGCGTCACCTGCAGTCACTTTCTCCACCGGCCGGGTCAACACCGTCGCCCCCGGCAGGCCGACCACCTTGACGTTCGCCACGATCACCTCGGCGGCCTTCCGGTCCGACTCCACCAGTACGGCCTTCGCGGCGCCCCGGGACAGCGCCTCGAGCCCGATCGCGCCCGACCCGGCGTACAGGTCGAGCACCGCCAGCCCATGGAAGCTCCCGAACTCGGACTCCAGCGACGAGAACAACGCCTCCCGCACCCGGTCCGCGGTCGGCCGCGTCCCGCTCCCCGCCGGCACGCCGATCCGCCGCCCACCGGCCGCCCCACCGACGATCCGCGTCACGTCTTCTCCAGGTACTCAGTCGTCTCCGACTCCAGCGCGGTGCGTACTACGGCCCGTAGTGCCGGGTACTCGGCGAGCTCCGCGTCGACGGAGACGATCGAGGTCGCCACGTGCCGGGCGGCGAGGATGACGTCCTCGTCACGCAGCACGCTCAGCAGCTTCAGACTCGAGCGCCGCCCGGACTGCGCGACGCCGAGCACGTCGCCCTCGCGCCGGGTCTCCAGGTCGATCCGCGACAGCTCGAACCCGTCCGTCGTCGAGGCGACCGCCTCCAGCCGCCCGTACGACTTCGACCCCGCCCACAGGTCGGTGACCAGCAGGCACAGCCCCGGCACCTTGCCGCGCCCGACCCGGCCGCGCAGCTGGTGCAGCTGCGAGATGCCGAACCGGTCGGCGTCCATGATCACCATCGTCGAGGCGTTCGGCACGTCGACGCCGACCTCGATGACCGTGGTGGCGATCAGCACGTCGACGTCGCCGGCCGCGAACCGGGACATCACCGCGTCCTTCTCCTCGGCCGGCAGCCGCCCGTGCAGGATCTCGACGCGCAGGTCGTGCAGGATCTCGCCGAGCGCCTCGGCCACCTGGACCACCGAGATCGGCGGCCGGGCCTGTTTCTTCCCGCCTTCGTCGGTCTCGAGGAGCTCGCCTTCCTCGTCGGTCGCGTTCTTGACGTCGTCCCCGATCCGCGGGCACACGACGTACACCTGGTGCCCCTTGCCGACCTCCTCGCGGACCCGCGCCCACGCCCGCTGCAGCCAGTCCGGCTTCTCCTTGGCCGGGACCACCGACGACTGGATCGGCGACCGGCCGGCCGGCAACTGGGTGAGCGTCGAGACGGCCAGGTCCCCGAACACGGTCATCGCGACGGTCCGCGGGATCGGCGTCGCGGTCATCACCAGCACGTGCGGGGTGTTGTCGCCGGACTTCGCGCTCAGCGCGGCCCGCTGCTCGACGCCGAACCGGTGCTGCTCGTCGACCACCACGAGTCCCAGGTCCGCGAACTGGACCTTGTCCTCCAGCAGCGCGTGCGTCCCGACCACGATCCCGGCCGCGCCGCTCGCGGCGTCGAGCATCGCCGTACGGCGTCCCGCGGCGTTCAGCGAACCGGTGAGCAGGCCGACCTTGGTGGCGTTCTCCGCGCCGCCGAGCATGCCCTGTTCGGCCAGGTCGCCGAGCATCTTCGTGAGCGTCTTGTGGTGCTGGACGGCCAGGACCTCGGTCGGCGCGAGCAGCGCGGCCTGGCCGCCGTTGTCGACCACCGACAGCATCGCCCGCAGCGCCACCACGGTCTTGCCGGAGCCGACCTCACCCTGCAGCAGCCGGTGCATCGGGTGTGCGCGGCCGAGGTCGGCGAAGATCTCCTCCCCCACCTCTGCCTGGCCCTCGGTCAGCGCGAACGGCAGCCGCTGGTCGAATTCGTCGAGCAGCCCGCCCTGCTTGCGCGGCCGCGGTACGGCGTTCAGCTTGTCGGTCACCGCGCGCCGCTGGGCGAGGATCGTCTGCATCACCAGCGCCTCCTCGAAGCGGAACCGCTGCTGCGCGTCGTGGATGTCCTTCTCGGTGTCCGGGAGATGCACCTTCTGCAGGGCGTCCCGCAGCCCGAGCAGCTTCTCGTTGCGCAGTACCAGGTCCGGGATCGGGTCGTCGATGCGTTCGTCAAGGCTGTCCAGGACGATCTTCACCGACCGCTCGATCGTTGCCGTCGACAACTTGGAGGTCGCCGGGTAGAGCGGGCGGAACGGCCGCGCGCGGCGCTCGATCTCGGCCTCGGTGAGGTCCTCCTCGTCGAGGATCTCGGTGCCGGGTCCCTTCAGCTGCAGGATGTCGCGGAACTTCGTCACCTCGCCCCAGAACAGCGCCGCCGTGCCGGGCGTGAGCTTGGTCAGCAGCCAGGGCTGGTTGAAGAACGCGATCTCCAGGTCGTTGCGACCGTCGGTGACCACGACCTTGGTGATGGTCCGCTGCTTGCGGAACCTGTGCACCTGGTCGGGCTTGATCTCGATCTTGCTGTCCAGCGCCCGGGCGGTGACCTTCTTGACCCGGCCGTTGACGGTCGCCTGGTCGCCGACCTCCAGCTCGTCGAACGGCGTCAGCTCGCCCTTCTTCAGGTAGCGCCGCGGGTAGTGCCGCAGCAGCTCGCCGACGGTCTCGATCCCGAGCACGTCCACGAACGACTTGGCTGTCTTGGCCCCGAGGAAGTCCCGGAGTTTGCGATCCATATCTGATTTCATTCGACGCCAATCAACAGCGGGTACCTGTCCTGCCCTCCGTCGTACACCACGACGTCGACATCTTTGCGTTGCCGCCGCACGTGGCGCTCCACGGCCGCGGCCAGTGCGGGGTCCGCGTCCCGGCCGGTCACGATCGTGAGCAGCTCGCCGCCACCGCCCAGCAGCCGGTCGACCACTTGCCGCGCGGCGTCCTCGAGGTCGTCGGTGATGAGGGCGAAATCACCGTCGACGACGCCCAGCGCGTCACCGATCCGGCAGCGGCCGGCCATCGTCCAGGCGTCCTTGACCGCGATCGTCACCGCGCCGTGCCGGGTCTGCCCGGCGGCCGCCGACAGGTGCACGACGTCGTCGTCGAAGCTGAGACCCGGGTCGTGGACGGCGATCGCGGCGAGGCCCTGGACCTGCGCGCGGGTGGGGATGACCGCGACCCGGATCCCGTCCTGGCGGGCCGCGGTGGCGGCCGCCTCGGCGACCGCGATCGAGTCCTGGTCGTTGGGCAGGATGACGATCTCGGAGGCCTGCGACTGTTCGATCGCCTGCAGGAGTTCACCCGTGGAGCAGCGGCGGCCGGGTCCGCCGCGGATGATCCGGGCGCCGGACTCCGTGAAGAGCTCGGCCAGCCCGTCGCCGGCGACGACCGCGATCACCGCCCTGCCCGGCGCGGGTTCGTGGTGGTGTGCCTGGTCCTCGAAGTGCGTGACCCGGATCCGGTGCGGCCGGCCGATGTCGATGCCGTGCTCGATCGCGGCGCCGACGTCGTCGGTGTGGACGTGCACGTTCCAGAGCCCGTCGCCGCCGACCACCACGACCGAGTCACCCAGCCCGGCCAGCGACTGCCGGAAGTCGCCGACCTTGTCGTCGGGCGCGTCGAGCAGGTACATCACCTCGTACGCCGGTCCGTCCGGGCTCTCGGCGCCTTCGCCCTGCGGCTCGACCCGGGCGGGTACGTCGACGCGCACGTGCTGACCGGTCAGTACCGACTCCATCGCGCCGAGGATCACGACGAGGCCCGCGCCTCCGGCGTCGACGACGCCCGCGCGGCGCAGTACGTCGAGCTGCTCGGTCGTCCGGCCGAGCGCCTGGCGGGCGGACGCGACAGCGGCCAGGCAGACGTCGGCGAGGCTCTTGCCGTCGTTGGCGGCCGTCATCGCGCCGGACGCCGCGGCGCGCGCGACGGTCAGCATGGTGCCCTCGACGGGTTGCGCGACCGCGCCGTACGCGGCGTCGGCGGCGTACGTGAGCGCGTCGGCGAAGGCGGCGGGCTCGCTCATCCGGGGATCGGCGAGGACGCCTGGGGTCCGCGGGTCGTGGGGCAGGTTCTCGTCGAGGCGCAGGCCGCAGGCGCGGATCAGCTGCGAGGTGATGACGCCGGAATTGCCGCGGGCGCCGAGCAGAGCGCCGCGGCCGAAGGCCTGGATCGCCTCGGTGAACGTGAGCTCGCCCTGCGGCAGCGCGTCACAGGCGGCCTCCCAGGTCAGGTAGAGGTTGGTGCCGGTGTCGCCGTCCGGGACCGGGTACACGTTCAGCTCGTCGATCTCGGTGCGTGCCCGCGCCAGATCGGCGAGCGCCGTCCGGGCCCACGCCCGCAACACCTCGACCGTCAGTTCCGCCACGCCCGGAAGGCTAACGGGTCCGCTTACCATGTGCTGTGCCTCGCTCGATTCTGTTCTCGTTCGCGTCGGACAGCTACCGCTACGCCGTCCGCGAGATCCGCGAGGCCTTCGCGGGCGAGCACCGGTTCGAGCGGCTGGGGGCGGATCTGGCGCGGCTGGCCGACGCGGGCGTCGGGGTCGAGGAGTTCGCGGCGGCGTGTGACGACGGGCGGATCATGTTCGTCCGGCACCTGACGCGAGAGGTCGCCGGGTATCCGCTGGACGACCTGCCGACCGAGTCGGAGCTCGCGACGACGCTGCTCGAGGAGCTTCCGGGGCGGGCGGTCGCCGTGCAGACCTGGGTCGAGGGCAACGGGACCGGCGGGTCGTTCCGGCAGCTGATCGTCGACGCGCTGACGAGCCGCGGCGTGACCGTGGAGCGGTCCGGGCAGGAGGTCGTCGTCTCCGGTGTCGTCGCCGGCAAGCAGCTGCTGCTCGGGGTGAACCGGCTGGCGGACAGCTTGTCGGACTGGCCGGGTGGGCGGATGCGGTTGGCCCGGGGTGAGGAGCGGGTGTCGCGGTCCGAGTTCAAGCTGGAGGAGGCGATCGCGACCTTCGGGCTGGAACTGCCGGCGGGCAAGGCGGTCGACCTGGGCGCGTCGCCGGGCGGGTGGACGCGGATCCTGCGGCTGCACGGGCAGGAGGTGTGGTCGGTCGACCCGGGCTCGCTGGACCCGCGGCTGCGCGGCGACCGGCGGATCCATCACGAGGCGACGACGGCGGGCCGGTTCTTCGCGGCGAACCGGGTCCGGTTCGACGTGGTGGTGAACGACATGCGCATGGACCAGGTGACGAGCGCCCGGATGATGCTGGACGCGGCGGACCACCTGCGCCCCGGCGGCCTCGCGATCGTCACGCTCAAGGGCGGCGGCAAGAACCCGCTCGACGGCGCCCGCCGCGGCCTCGAGGTGCTCGGCGAGCGGTACGACGTACGCCACGCCCGTCAGCTCCACCACAACCGCAACGAGATCACGGCCGTCGCACGCAAACGCCAATAGGCGCCCGGGGTGAACCCGGGCGCCTATGGAAAGGCCCTACACGGAGGAAAGCTGAGGGTCAGCCGACGACGCGCTGGACCTTGCCGGCCTTGATGCAGGACGTGCAGACCTTCATCCGGGTCGGGGTGCCCTTGATGAGCGCCCGGACCGGCTGGATGTTCGGGTTGAACCGCCGGGGCGTGCGAGCCTTGACCCGGCGGATCATCGCGCCCTTACCCAGGCGGGCAACCTTGTTGCCGAACGTCGGCTGCTTGCCGCAGACATCGCACTTCTTAGACATGATTCTCCGTGTTCAGGGTCGTGACACCGACAGACCATGTTACATGCGTGTCAGCACACGACCAATTCGGTCCACTGCCGCCGATCAAGCAGTGAGGTACGCCACTTCCTCGTCCGTCAGCGTGACCGACAGCCCCGGCGTCGAGGTCCGCGTCTCGCTCACGTGCCGCGGCCCGATCAGCGGGAACACCGGGTACGGCTGGTGCAGCAACCATGCCAGAGCGATGGCCGTCGGTTCCACTCCCTTGGCCGCCGCGAGCTCCCGCGCCCGGTCGAGCCGGCGGAAGTTCTCGTCGGAGTAGAAGCAGCGCACCAACTCCTGGTCCGAGGTGTCCTCCGGCTTGGCGCGCCCGGTGAAGAAGCCGCGCGCCTGGCTCGACCACGGGAACAGCGCGACCTGCCGCTCCCGCAGCCAGGCCTGCGACTCGTCGTCGGCCACGTGCCGGCAACCCGCCCACGGTACGTCGTACGCGCGGGCGAGGCTGAGGTGGTTGCTGAGCAGCGTGAACGGCTGCTTGCTGTTCGCCTCGGCGTACGCGTTGGCCTCGTCGAAGCGGGCGGTGGACCAGTTCGATCCGCCGTACGCCTTGATCCGGCCGGCCTTGAAGTGCTCGTCGAGGACGTCGACGAACTCCGCGACCGGGACGTCCTCGTTGTCGCGGTGCATGAAGTACAGGTCGACGTGGTCGGTCTGCAGCCGCTCGAGGCTCTCGTGCAACTGCCGGGTGATCGACTCCGGGTCGCAGTACGGCGTGTGCGCGCCCTTGCCGATCACGACGACGTCGTCGCGGTTGCCGCGCGACCTCATCCACTGCCCGAGCAGCTTCTCGCCGCGCCCGCCGCCGTAGATGTACGCCGTGTCGAACGTGGTGCCGCCGCGCTCGACGAAGTCGTCGAAGACCACCGCGGCGTGGGCCAGCGACTGCTGGTTGTCCACGCCCATCACCAGCCGGGACACCTGCTTGTCGACGCCCGGCACGTGGCCGTACGTCATCGGGGCGTCGGCGCGCCTGGCCAGCGGGCGCCCGGTCGCGGTCGGGACGATCGCGTCGTCCCGCTCGCTCGCGTACTGCTGGCCGATCGCCGCCCGCCACTGGTCCTGGACCGTGAGGTTGCCGAGCGTGTCCGCCCAGCTCATCTCCGGCGCCTCCACCGCGCCGGAGGCGATCGCCGCCTGCACCGCCTCGGCCTCGGCGGTGTAGATCAGGGCGGGCTCCGCGGAGATCTCCCGCGGGTCCTCCCCCACCCGGTGCAGCGTGACGTGGGTCGGCTTGCCGTCGCCGCCGAACCACGGGTCGTCGATCTGGAGGTAGCCCTTGCTGCCGTAGATCCGGACCTGGTTCCGGTCGGAGAGCCGGACCCCGGTGCTGATCTGCGCGGTGACGCCGCCCTCGAAGAACAGCGTCGCCACGGTCCATTCGTCCGCGCCGGTCTCGCCGACGTGGCCGACGGCGTTCACGGCGGCCGGTTCGGCGTACGGCTGCCCGGTCGCGGCGCCGGCGATCAGCCGGGCCATCGACACCGGGTAGCCGCCGACGTCGAGGATGCCGCCGCCGGCCAGGTCGTCGGCGAAGATCCGGCTCTCCGGCCGGAACCCGGCGGCGAACGCGAACGTGGCCTGGATCTGGTGCACGGTGCCGAGCTCGCCGTCGCGGACCAGCTGGGTGACCAGCTTGGTCTGCGGCAGGCACCGGTACATGTACGCCTCCATCAGGAAGACGTCGTTGCGGACGGCGGCCTCGATCATCGCCTCGGCCCACGCGCGGTTGATCGCGAGCGGCTTCTCGCACAGCACGTGCTTGCCGGCCTCGGCCGCCTTGATCGCCCACTCGACGTGCATCGGGTGCGGTGTCGCGATGTACACCGCCTCGACGGAGGCGTCGGCGAGCAGGTCGTCGTACGAGCCGTGCCGGTTGGCGATGTCCCACTTGTCGGCGAAGGCGTTCGCCGAGTCCAGCGACCGGCTGCCGACGGCGACGACCTCGTTGGTCTTCGACGTCGGCACCTGACTGGCGAACCGGGACGCGATGTTGCCGGTGCCGATGATGCCCCAGCGGAGCTTGTGGTCAGTCAAAGGAAATCCCGTGGTTGTGGTTGGTTTCCGGTCAGAACTTCATGGCGCCCGCCGCCAGGTCGGCGATGAACGAACGCGCGCCGATCAGGAAGACGCCGATCAGGGGAACGACGCTCATCAGCGCGCCGGCCATCACCATCGAGTAGTCGGTGCCGTAGATGCCGTTCAGCTGGTCGAGGGCGACCTGCAGGGTGAGGCGGTTCGGGTCGGTCATCACGATCAGCGGCCAGAGGTAGTCGTTCCAGACGTTGATGAAGGTGAAGATGCCGAGGAAGGCCAGACCGGGCCGGAGCACCGGCAGGCCGACGGTGAGGTACTGCCGGAAGAAGCCGGCGCCGTCGACCTTGGCGGCCGAGATGAGTTCGTCGGGGATGGCGCCCTTGGCGTACTGGCGCATCCAGAAGATCCCGAACGCGTTCGCCGCGCCCGGGATGATGAGGGCCTTCAGCGACCCGATCCAGCCGAACTCGGCGAGCGTCACGAACTGCGGCACCAGCGACAGCTGGGTCGGGATCATGAAGGTCGCGAGCAGCAGGCCGAACAGCAGGTTGCGGCCCGGGAACTCGTACTTCGCGAACGCGAACGCGGCCAGCGAGTCGAAGAACAGCGCCAGGACCGTGACGCCGAGCGACGCGATCAGCGTGATCAGCATCGAGCCGAAGAAGTCGATGTTGTCCAGCACCTTGCCCATGTTCTCGAACAGATGCGAGCCGATCCAGAGTTTCGGCGGGTAGCTGAAGATGTCCGGGGTGGTGTTGGAGGCCATCACCACCATCCAGTAGAAGGGGAACAGCGAGACCAGGACGCCGAGCATCAGCACGACGTGCCCGACCACGGTGCGGATGCGCTCAACGGACATCTGCGGTCTCCTTCGCTGCGGCCGACTGCGCTGCCGCCCTCTTGGCATTCTGGGCCGCGATCCGGCGTTCCACCCGCCGAGCGGCGCGTCGGGTCAGGCGTTCGTCGTCGTTGCCGCCGATCAGCCGCCAGTTGATGATGCTGAACAGCACGATCAGGACGAACAGCGCCCAGCCGATCGCGGCGCCGTACCCGAACTGGTTGTTGATGAACGCGCTCTGGTACAGGTACGAGACGATCGTCAGGCCGGCGTCGCCGGGGCCGCCGATGTTGTTGGTGTCGCCGAACAGCACCCGGGACTCGGTGAAGATCTGCAGGCCGCCGATCGTCGAGGTGACCGCGGTGAACAGGATCACCGGGCGCATCATCGGAACCGTGATCCGCCAGAAGGTCTGCCGCGAGCTGGCGCCGTCGACCTTCGCGGCCTCGTACACGTCGGCGGAGATCGCCTGCAGGCCGGCGAGGTAGATGATCGCGTTGTAGCCCACCCAGCGCCAGGTGATGATCGTGGCGATCGCGATCTTGATGCCCCACGGCTGGGTCAGCCACTCGACCTGGCCGAGGCCTATCGACTGCAGGAACGCGTTCAGCAGGCCGAAGTTGTTGCTGAAGATCGACCCGAAGACCAGGGTGATCGCGACCACCGAGGTGACGTTCGGGATGAAGTAGGCGATCCGGTAGAAGGTGCGGAACCGGGTCGCGTTGTGCAGCGCGTTGGCAATCACCAGCGCGAGCAGCAGCATCGGCACGGTGGACAGCACCCAGATGATCAGCGTGTTGCCGATCGTCTTCCAGAACGTGGCGTCGCTGAGCAGGTAGTTGTACTGCTCCAGCCCGACCCAGGTCATGTTTCCGATGCCGTCCCAGGAGTGGAACGAGATCCAGATCGAGAACAGCACCGGGAACGCGCCGAAGATCGCGAACAGGATGAAGAACGGCGAGACGGCGGCGTACTGCGGGAGCGCCTGCCGGAACCTGTTCGGCGGCTTGTCGGCGGCCGTGGTCGCGGTGACCTCCTGCGCCGGGACGGCCTTGCTGGTGACAGCGGATTCAGATGGCATGTCAGATCGCCCCCGCCCGGGTGAGTTCGCGTTCGATCTGGCGCTGGGCGTCGGCCCAGGCCTGGTCCGGGTCCTTGCCGGACGCCTCGATGTTCACCAGCTCCTTGCCGATCGGCGTACCGATGATGCTGTCGTACGGCGAGAAGTACGCGCCGGGGTACTTCTTCGCGGACTCGGCGAACACGTCGACGATCTGCTGCCCGCCGAAGAACGGGTCCGGCGCGGTCAGCGTCGGGTCGGTGTAGGTCGCCGGCGTGGACGGGAACAGCACCGGGTCGAGGAACGCCTGCGCCTGGTTCTTCGCCGACTCCAGCCAGCTGATGAACGCGAACGCGGCCTCCGGGTTCTTGCAGTACTTCGTGATGCCGAGGAAGGACCCGCCGCGGTTGCCGGCGCCGCCAGGTGCCGCCGTCACCCGCCACAGTCCCTTCGTCTTCGGCGCCGCGTTCTTCGGCCCGAGCTGCGCCCACCAGACGGCCGCGTTGTAGGCGACGAGCTTGCCGTTGGTGACGACCGCGTTCTTGTCGGTCGAGTTCTGCGCGTTCGCCGAGAGGCCTTCCTTGACGACCCGGACGGCCAGGTCGAACGACTGCCGGACGTGGTCCTGGTCGCCGATGTACTGCCCGTCGGACGTCATGTAGCGCTTCGGCTGCTGCGCCATCCGGTAGTCGTAGACGCCCTGGATGTTGTCGGTGATCGCGGACCCCGGCACCGCCTGCTTCAGCTTCTTGCCGAGCGCGATGTAGGCGTCCCAGTCGGGCGCGAGCCCGGCGACCGCGGCGGGGTCGATGTCGATCCCGGCCTTGGTGAAGACGTCGCTGCGGTAGAACAGCGCGGTCGGCCCGGTGTCCATCGGGTAGGCCATCATCTTGTTCTCCGGCGTGATCCCGAGCTTCCACTTCCAGGGCAGGAAGTCCTTCTCGAGGTCCTTGGCGCCGAGCTCGAACAGGTCGTGGAACTGGTCGGCGTTCGGGAAGTAGGTCGCGACGTCGTCGTTGATCGCGACGATGTCGGGCACCAGGGACTTGCCGGCCAGTGCCGTCAGGACCTTGGTCTTGTAGTTGGTGCCGATCCGGGTCATCGCCAGCTTCATGCCGTCGTACCCGGGAATCGCCTTCTCCGCCTGGGCGATCAGGTCGTCGTTGACGGACCCGACCCAGGTCCACATGCTGAGTTCGTTCGAGGCACCCAGCGAACTGCGGGAGCCGCAACCGGTGAGTCCCGCGGCGGCCGCGGCTGCTGCTGACGTGCCGACCGCGAGGAACTTCCTTCTGCTCAAGGTCATAGCCTCACCTGGCGCTTTCTGTTGGATTTCGCCGGAAGGTGTCCATCTATGTTTACGTAGCCATTAGGTAAGCGCATACCGACTGAACCGGTCAAGGCTCCGATGACAAGATGGACCCATGAGTCCCGTGACCGCCGTCCTGTTCGACGCCGACGGCGTCATCCAGCGCCCGACCGCCGACTGGTGGGGCCACCTGACCTCGCTGGTGCCGTCCGGCGGTCCGGAGTTCGTGGCGGACTTGATGGCGGCGGAACTCCCCGCGCTGGTCGGCAAGGTCGACTTCCGCGACGCGCTGGCCGACGTACTGCGGCGCTGGAACTCGCCGGCGTCCGTGGAGGAGGCGCTCGAGCCGTGGACCTGGTTCGCAGCGGAGCCTGAGGTGGTGGAGTTGATCCAGTCGCTGCGCGCGGCCGGGATCGGGTGTCATCTGGCGACCAACCAGCAGGGGTACCGGCGGGCGATCATGCAGGACGAGCGCGGGTACGGCGCGTGGTTCGACGCGACGTTCTACTCGTGCGATGTCGGGTTGGCGAAGCCTGATCCGGCGTACTTCCGGGCGATTCTGAGCGCGATCGACCTACCGGCGTCGTCGGTGCTGTTCATCGACGACAACGAAGCCAATGTGGCGGGTGCAGCGAGTGTGGGGCTGCAGGTTGAGTACTACGACCTGGCGGCCGGCGTGCCTGCTCTAGGGGCGCTGCTTCGGCGCTACGACCTGCCGATTCCGGGCTGAGACCTTGTGGCGGCGGGACGGCTGTGACATCGTCGGCGGATAGCTGACAACGTAGGACAATCCAGCCGCTCCTGGAGGTCTCGCATGTCCGATTCCCTGTCCCGTCACCCGCTGGCCGGTGACGCGCTGTCCCGTCTCGCGCTGCCGGGTCGTAGATTCTCCCGTCGTACCGCACTCGGTTTGACCGCGGGCTTGGGGCTCGCCGCCGCAGGTGCCGCGCCGGCCCGCGCTCTCGGCGCCGCGCCGGCTGCCGTCTCGCCGTACCCCAAGGGGCAGCGGCCGCGGTTGCTGAACGTGTTCGACGAGAACACGCTGAGCCTGCCCGAGCGGACGCTGGCGACCACACTGCAGGGGTTGATGGCCCGGCGCGGCGGCGAGTCGCTGTACCTGAACCTGCCGACGCTCGGCTACCAGTACTGGCTCGACGACCTCGTCTCGCGATACGGCGTCGCGGTGCGCCCCGGCGACCTGTGGAAAACCGTCGGGCGGTCGGGCATTCGCGGATATGTTCTCTTCCGTACGGGCACCCCGTCGGTCAACGTCGCGACCACGCTCAGCGGCGTGACGGGTGCCGTGGCGATCGAGGAAAGCTTGGAGGCACTCGCGATCCGGCACGGATTGCGCAAGGTCCTGGACGTGCGGGACAAGGACGACCGCTGGGTGTTCGACACGTACTGGTCCCGGCTGCGGCACGACGTCGCGGTCGAGCAGCGCGCGGACATCCCGGAGCGGCTCCGGGACTACGTCACGATGGCGGGGACGCTCGCCTTCTTCGACGGCAACTCGGAGTTCCGCGCCGAGGTGGTCGGCGCGCTGGACGACGACGCCACCGTGCTCGGCTGGGGCGACGCGAGCCACGGCGAGGACGCCTTCATCGGCGTCAACTCGACCGCGGGCGTCAAAGCCCTCCCCGCCGACCACGCCCGCAACCTGTCCGTCCTGTCCGGCATCCACGAAGACCGGTTGGAACAGCGTGGAGGGGGTGGGGGGAGGGCCCTCGAACCGGAGCCGGACGCTCACTACGTGACCTTCCTGATCACCGACGGCGACAACATCCAGTGGGCGCTGGGCGACTTTCCCACCGACCCTCGCTGGTTCGGGAGTCCGCGCCGCGGGGAGGTCGAGCTGGGTTGGGGCATCTCGCCGTCGCTGATCGACTTGACCCCGTCGGTGATGCGCTGGTTCTACAACCAGTCCCGCAAGGACCGTTGGGTCGTGGGCCCGTCAGGTGGCGGCTACATGTACCCGAGCAAGTATCCGCGGGCCGCCCTCGACAAGCACACCGCGTCGCTGGCCCGCGCGATGGGTCGCTCGGACCTGTCCGTTGCCCAGATCATCGACTTCAACGCCTTCCACGACACCCGTCTGTGGTCGTCGTACCTCAAGCACCCGGAGATCGAAGGCCTGATCTACCTGGAGTACTCGCGGTACGACAGCCTCAAGGGCAAGGTCGTCTGGTCCGAGGGCAAGCCCGTCATCTCCGCCCGCACCATGCTCTGGTCCGGCCTCGACGGCGCCGACGAAGCCTCGGTCACCAACCAACTCAACACCGCGACCCGCAACCCGTACTCCCCCGCCGGCTACTCGGTCGTCGTCTGGCACGCCTGGAGCAAGACCGTCGACAACGTCCTCTCCGTAGCCGAAAGCCTCGCCCCCCACGTCAAGGTCATCCCACCCGACACCCTCGTCCGCATGGTCGCCCAGTACGCCAAACACTGACCCGCCCAGGCCCCGCCGGGTGCGGACGGTGGGGGCCGGGCGGCCGTATCCGTAGCCCGTCGACCGGGTGGTACCGACGGACGGGTGCGTACCGACGACGGGTGCGTACCGACGGACGGGTGGTGTGGGGGTATGGCTGCCGGCGGCACGCGGGGTTGGCGGGGAGGGAGGCGTCTCATAGCCCCCACTACCCGTCCGTCGGTACCACCGGGGCGGCCGTACCCAAAGACCGTTGGCGGCGCGTGGGGGTGGTGGGGTGAGGTGGGGCTTGTGAGTGCGCAGTAGCCGTTCTTCGGTACGGGGATTGGTCAGAGTTCTCGGTAGTAGACGGCTACTGGGAGTTGGATGCAGCCGAGGCTTTCGTAGAAGGCTCGGGCGGGGGCGTGGAAGCCGTCGCCGCCGGTGCCTATTTCGACGTACTGGGCGCCCTCGGATCGCATTGCCGCGAAGGCGTGTTCGCAGAGGGCGGTTGCGATGTTGGAGCGGCGGTGGGCTCGGGCTACGGCCAGGAGTTCGACCGTGGCTTGGCGGCGGGTCGGGTCGAGGTGCCAGGCGACGTAGCCGGTTAGTACGTCGTCGTTCTGCTCGGCTACGGCGACGTACTTGTGGGCGGCTGGGTCGTGTAGGCCGGGTAGCTGGCGGCGGTAGTCGCCGCGCCAGTCGCCGTGCTGGCGGGTGAAGATCAGTTCGCCGACCAGCGGGCGGAACGATTCTTCGTAGAACGGGCCGAAGGTGTCGATGGTCAGGTCGATGAGCCGGTCGAGGTCCGTGTCGGCGTACGAACGGATGTGCATGGAGTGTGCCTCTCGCGAGTGAAGGAGAAATCCGGGCAGGCGCGATCGGCCCGCCACCTCGCGTTCGGGTGACGGACCGGGATCAGCGCCGGGTACGTCCGGCGGCGAAGCACTCCATGCCGGTGATCCTACCGAGCGACCGCCGGCAGCACGGTCGGAGCTACCGCGCGACCGGCCTTACGCGGACCGGAATGCGGTCGGAGCTACCGCGCGACGAGCGGCAGCGCGGTCGGTGCTACCCCGCGGCCGGCGGTACGCGGACCGGGATCGTGTGGACCTGGCCGGTGCGCAGGCCGTTGGTGAGGCGGGTGAGGTTGTCGGGGATGGGGTCGTTCATGCGCCACTCGGCGGTCAGCACGCACAAGGTCGGGGTGTCCCAGTTGGCTAGCGCGACCGAGAACGGCGCGCGGTCCTCGAAAGGCAGGTCGATGCGTTCGAGGATCTCGCCGCCCCCGGCGACGCGGACCACGTTGGCGTCCGCGGTCTGGACCCAGATCGCGCCTTCGGCGTCCAGGCAGATGCCGTCGGGGCCGAGGTTCTCGGCGTACACCCGGCGGTTCGACAGGCCGCCGTCCGGCTCGACGTCGAACGCGGTCAGCCGGCCGGCGAACGACTCCGAGATCACCAGCGTCCGGCCGTCGGGCGTGAGCACCATCCCGTTCGGGAACTGGATGTCGTCCGCGACCTGCCGCACCGCGCCGTCCGGCGTGACGAGCTTGATCCACCCGGGTTTCGGCGCCTCGCCGCCGGCGAAGTCGAAGTCCGCGCCGTTCAGGTAGACGTTGCCCCGGGCATCCACCACCAGCTCGTTCGCGCCCTGCTCGGACAGGACCGTCACCGAACCGTCGGCCTCGTACCGCCGCAGCTTGTCGCCAGTGGTCAGCAGCCGGCCGTCCGGCGTCCAGTCGATGCACCAACCCATCAGCCGTTCGACCGGTACGTCGAAGTACTCCGCATTCCCCTCCGCGGAGACCGCGACCACCTGCTGGCCGATCCAGTTGCAGAACCACAACCGGCCGTCGTGCCACCGGCCGGACTCCGGGAAATTCAGCTCGTCGAGCAGCAGCTTCGGCTCGGACATCATCACGTCACCTCGTTCGTCGTGCGGGCTTGTTCGCCCCTACACGAACGAGGTGCGCCCGGATCGACGACTCAGGAGAAAAAGTACGGCGAGCAGCGGGAGCGTCACGAGGTACGCCGTCCGCAGTTCGACGACCCGCGCCACGACCGCGAGAACAGCCGGCGCCACGAGGATCGCCGTACCCGAGGCCATCGCGCCGACCGCGGCGAGCCGGGCCGAACTGAGGCCAGGGGTCGCGACGAGCGAGGCCACGGTCACCGGATAGAGCGGCGCGACACCGAGCCCCGCGACGACCAGGCCCAGCGCGACCACGGCCGGTGCGTCGAACACGCTGACCAGCACCGTGCCGAGCGCGGCCAGCGCCCCCGACGGCAGCACCGGCGACCACGAGCGCCACTGGATCGGGCCGATCGCCCGGCCGACCGCCATGCCGATCGGGAACGAACTCCCGAGGAGCGCGGCGGTCGCCGTCGGCAACCCGGTCGCCACCAGCCGCGCCACCGCCCACACCACGAAGCAGAACTCGACCGACACCGCGAGTACGACGCGCAGCCAGCCGACGCCCACATCCATCGCGACCCGCCGCCCGACCCGCCGCCACTTCCGCCCCAGACCGACAGCCGGAGCCGAGTCGATCAGCACCGGCACTGCATCCTGCTCAGGAGCTGGATCGTTCGGCACCGACGCCGGACGCCGCCGCCGGGTGAGGACGGCGAGCAGCAGCAGCGGCGGAGCCGCGGCGAGCATCGCATAGCGGCCGCTGGGCCCCAACCCGTCGAGCGTGCCGATCGCGAGCGGCGCGAGGATGCCGGTTCCGCTGGCGACCGCATTCACCCGGCTCAGGCGAGACGCGGCCGCCGGGCCGTCGAGCATCAGCGGAGCGACCAGCACCAGCAACGCACCGCCGAGCCCGACCAGCAGCCCGCCGGCGATCGCGACGGCGTACGACGTGGCGATCGCGATGAGGATCGCACCGAGCGCGCAGACCACCGATCCCAGGGCAAGCACCGACCCGATCGACCACCGGCGGAGCATCCGCGGGCCGATCACCGCGACCAGCAGCAACCCGACCGCGAACCCGGACGACAGCAACGCCAGCCGGCTCGTCGGCTCCTCCAGGTCCCGCGCGAGGATCGCGATGCAGGCGCCCATCCCCGCCAGCACGAACCCCATCGCGGACAGCGCGACGCCGATCTGGATCTCGTCGCCACGGCTGCCCGCGTCGACGGGGGCCTCAGCGCGCGCGGTCATTCCAGACCTTGGAAGAGCCTGTCGAGCTTCCGGAGATCGGGCAGCTCGATGTCCGCCGCAATGCCCTTGAGCCCCGCCGTCAACGCCCCCGCGGCCTGCCCGGCCGTCAGCCCGACCACGGTGTCCTCGACCACCAGGCACTCAGTCGCCGGTACGCCGACCAACTCGGCGGCACGCAGGTACCCCTCGGGATCCGGCTTGCCCCGCGTGACGTCGTCGACGGTGACGAGGACCGACGGCGCGATCCCGGCCGCGGTCAGCCGCACCTTCGCGAGCTGGGCCGGCGCGCTGGTGTAGACAGCCCACGGCTGGCCGAGCCGGTCCAGGGTCGCGACCAGCTCCACCGCACCCGGCTTCGCCACCACGCCCTCGACGTCGGTGACCTCCAGGTCGAAAACCCGGGCCCATGCCGCCGTCCGCTCGGCAGGGGTGGCGTCGGGCAGGAACTGCGCCACGGTCGCGGCAGCCGGGTTGCCGTGCGCCACCGCGAGCACCTCGGCCGGGACCAGCCCGTACTCCGTCGCCCAGCGGCCCCAGCTCCGGTCCACGACCGCGTCGGAATCCACGAGCGTGCCGTCCATGTCGAACAGCACCGCGCGGATGTCCCGGATCTCCATCAGCCCTCCTATTAAACTCGTCCTCCGAGCATAAAGGGAAGGCAGCGATGACTCCAGTGCGCCGGGGACAATGGCAGACCGCTTCCGCGGTCCTGACCCAACTCGCCCGTCAACCGGGGATCACCCGGACCGAGGTCGCGCGCACACTGCGGCTGAGCACAGGTTCGGCCACGGAGGTGACCGCTCGGCTACGCGACGTGCATCTCCTGACGGAAGCACCCGCTCCCACACAGGGCCGCGGGCGACCGACCACTGTGTTGCAGGCGCATCCGGAAGGACCCGTGGTGCTCGCACTCGACCTGCGGCAGAGCAGCTGGCGCAGTGCGATCGTGGCGCTCGACGGGTCGCTGCACGAGCCGCAGTACAAGCGGCACCGGAGTAGGCGCGCACAGGTCGTGCTGAGCAACCTCCAGCGGGAGGTGCAGCGCGCCAAGCAGCAGTACGGCGCTCGCCTGCAGCTGGTGAGTCTCGCCGTACCGGGCACTGTCCGCGACAACCGCCTGATGCAGGCGCCGACACTCGAGTGGGTTGAGCAGGACCTCACGCAGGTCACGGCCGGCGTCGACGTACCGCTGCTCGCCGGCAACGACGCAACGCTCAGCGGCGTGGCGGAGGCCCGCACTGGCGCTGCTGCCGGAGCTGGTACGGCGGTGCACCTCATCATCGAGGTGGGTATCGGCGGGACCCTCCTCATCGACGGCGTACCAGCACAGGGCGCGGCCGGAGCAGGTGGCGAGTACGGACACATGCCCTTCGGCGATCGCGCCAGGGCGTGTCCGTGCGGCGCCCGCGGCTGCTGGGACCTGGAGATCGACGGACGCGCTCTCGCGCGCTATCTGAAGGAGCCGACGCCGGACGACCCCGTTGGCTACACAGAGCAGGTACTACGGCGCACTGACCGCGCAGCACGCGCAGCCGTGACCAAGGTGGTCGCCGCACTGGGCTACGGCATCGCAGGTCTCGTGAACGCGCACGACCCGGACGTGGTGACCATCGGCAGCCTGGCCATCCCACTGCGGGCAGCCGCCGAGGACACGTTCGCGGAGGCCTATCTAAGCGGGCTGATGACGTTCCACCGCAGCGCTCCCCCGCCGGTGCTGGCCGCGACCCACCAGCCTGACGGGCCTCTGAGAGGAGCGGCCGCGTTGGCCGTCGACCAGCTCACCAGCGAGCCGGCCATCGCGACCTGGGTCGCCCAGCGTTAGTCGGCGGCCTCTGCCTCCGCAGGCTCCTCGACACGCGGCTTGGGCACGATCGGCGGCTCCACCTGCGCCAGGATCTCGGTGATGTCGTGCCGGTGGTGCTGGATCTCGTGCGCGGTATGCCGGATGATCCAGCCCAGCGACCGCGGTGCCCGCACCGGGTAGTTGTACAGCCCGAGCTTGCCCAGCTCCTGCGGCCGCAGCACCCGCGCCGCCGCCCCGAACTCGCGTGCGAACCGCATCAGCGCGGCCGCAACCTCCACCGGGTCCTGGTCCTCGTACTTCTGCTGCTTCACCCGCCCGGTCCGGTCCATCGGCGCGTACACCGGCCGGTCCTCCGCCAGGCACTGCGCGATCCGCTGCCGCTGCACCTCGAGGACGTCGCGCACGTGGCACGCGTACTCGATCGCCGACCACACCTCCGGCTCCGGCCGCAGCCGCACCACGTTCGGGTCCGGACCGGCAGCCGCCTTCGTCAGCGCCATGCTGCAGTCCGCGGCCTGCTTGATGAGCAGCGTCACCGTGCCCTGCAAGTCACCCGTGTCGTAGTTGAAGCCGCACTGCTCGCAGTACCCGTCGACCGGGGGCTGCTGCTTGATCAACTGCTACTCCCTCGAAATCTCCAGCCGTGGTCGACCGGGCCGATGCCGTCGCCCAACGCGAACCCGGCCGCGATCGCTCCGGTCACGTACTCCTTCGCGGCGCCGACCGCGCTCGGCACGTCGTACCCCCTGGCCAGGTACGACGCGATGGTGCTGGCCAGCGTGCACCCGGTGCCGTGGGTGTGCCGGTTGTCAGCGCGAACGGCACTGTACGAACGCCGTACCCCAGGGCCGTGCAGGACGTCGACGGACGCCGTACCGACGTCGTGGCCGCCCTTCACCAGCACCCAGGACGCACCGGCACCCAGTAGTTCCTTCGCGGCGAGCTCTCGGTCCTCTACTGTCTCCAGCTCGATCCCGGAGACAGGGCCCAGCTCGGTGAGGTTCGGCGTGAGGACCGTGGCGAGCGGGACGATCTCGGCCCGTACGGCGTCCATCGCGTCGGCGGCGAGCAGCGCGTCGCCGTGCTTCGACACCGACACCGGGTCCACCACCACGGGCACCTCCGGCGGCAGCGTCCGCAGCAACGAGGCGACGACCCGGACCATCGACGCGGACGCCAGCATGCCGGTCTTCACCGCGTCGACCCCGATGTCGTCCACGACGCTGTGGAACTGCGCGCGCACCTGCTCCTCCGGCAGCTCCCAGGCGCCCTGGACGCCGAGGCTGTTCTGCGCGGTGATCGCGGTCAGCACACTCATCCCGTGCACGCCGTTGGCGAGCATCGCCTTCAGGTCCGCCTGGATCCCGGCTCCGCCGCCGGAGTCGGATCCGGCGATCGTCAGCACTCGGGGCGGCGCACTCTCAGCCGGCATTCTCAACTCCTGAAATGGGCGTGACCGGTGTCCGCAGCATACGGCGAGCCGTCCACGGTCACGGTCCCGGCCGGGCGTTCCTCGTTGCCTTCAGCAACCGAGCCGATCACGGTCCAGCCCTCGGGGACGTCGGCCGGCTCGAAAGTACCCACGAGCGCGTGGTCCTCGCCGCCGGTCAGGACGAACTTCAGCGCGTCCACACCGGTCGCGGCGGCGACCGCCTGCAACGGCTCCGGCACCGTCAACGCCTTCGTGTGCACGTCGATGATCACCTGGCTCGCGGCGGCGATGTGCCCGAGATCCGACAGCAGGCCGTCGCTCACGTCGCACAGCGAGGAGGCGCCGCCGAGCGCGGCCTTCGGGCCCTCGGCGTACGGCGGTTGCGGGCGGCGGTGCGCCTCGACGACAGCGCGCGGCGAGCGGAACCCGCGGGCGAGCACCGCCCAGCCGGCCTCCGCCCAGCCCAGGCGGCCGATGTACGCGACCTCGTCGCCCGGGCGCGCGCCGGAACGCAGTACCGGACGACGGCCGTCGAGCGAGCCGAACGCGGTCACCGACACGACGATCTTGTCGGACTGCACGGTGTCACCGCCGACAATGCTCGCGCCGACCAGTTCGCACTCGTCGACCAGGCCCTGGTTGAGCTCCAGCGCCCAGGCGGTCGGCAGGTCGGCGGGCGCGCCGAAACCGACGACCAAGGCGGTCGGGCGAGCGCCCATCGCCATCACGTCGGCCAGGTTCTGCGCGGCGGCCTTGCGGCCCACGTCGTACGCCGACGACCAGTCCTGGCGGAAGTGCCGGCCCTCGACCAGCAGGTCGGTCGTGATCACCATGCGGCCGTCCGGCACCGCCACGACGGCCGCGTCGTCGCCGGGACCGACCAGGACGTCCTCACTCTGGGACAGCGCCTTGGTGACGGCCGCGATCAGGCCGAACTCACCCGTGCTCCCCAACGTCTCTGTCACGTCAACAGACCTCCCATATCGCTGTGGGGAGTCTAGGCGGTACCGTGACCGGGCAACGAGTACGCCCAGCCACCTGGCAGTACTGTGGCTGGAGCCAGCTGAGGACGACTGAGTGGAGAACGACGTGGTGGTCCAGGCCTACATCCTGATCCAGACCGAGGTCGGCCGCGCGGCCGACGTCGCCGCACAGATCGCCGAGGTCCAGGGCGTCACCCTGGCCGAGGACGTCACCGGCCCGTACGACGTGATCGTCCGCGCCGAAGCCCGCAACGTCGACGAACTCGGCAAGCTGGTGGTTGCCCGAGTCCAGAACGTCCCCGGCATCACCCGCACCCTGACCTGCCCGGTCGTCCACATCTGATCCACTCGCCCCGGGGACCCCGCCACTACTCGGTATGCCGAAATTCCTGTTCGCCGCACCGGCGCGCTCCGGTGCGGCCCGGTGCGCAGGCGTCGTACTCGGGCTGCTCCTGATTGCGGGGTGCAGCCAAGGGCCGACGCCGGTCCCCGTCCCGTCCCCCGCCCCCGAGGTCGCCGCCGCGTGCGCCGACCTGATCAAGGCCCTCCCGGCCAAGGTCCTCGACGCCGACCGCCGCGAGACCACCCCCGAGAGCCCGCTGACCACGGCGTACGGCGACCCGCCCATCGAGATGACCTGCGGCGTCACGCCACCCGCCGGCATGGCCGAGGCCCAGTCCCAGTGCTTCGAGGTCAACGGCGTCGGCTGGTTCGCCAAGCAGGTCGAGAACGGCTTCATCTTCACCACCATCGGCCGCGCCCTCTACTTCGAGGTAGCGGTCCCCTCCAAGTACACCCCCGAAGCCAACGCCCTCACCGATGTCTCCACCGCCGTCCACAAGCACAACAAACTCGTCACACCCTGCACCTGACGACGGCATACTCCCTGGCGAGATCGAAATTTCCCGGCCGGCGGTGTCCGGTCGGGGTTCGCGGTGGCGACGTCTCGGGTGGAAGTGCCCCGATGGTGGGTGCTCGGAGGACGGGAGAAGCTGATGAAGTACATGATCCTGACGTACGCGTCGCAGCAGGACTACGACGGGATGGCGGGGAAGGACAGCGGGAAGCCTGCCTGGGCGCCGGAGGACTTCGCGGCGATGGGGGCGTTCATGGAGAAGTTCAACAACGAGCTGATCGAGTCGGGTGAGCTGGTCGAGACCCGCGGGCTGGCGGCGCCGGTGCTGACCCGGCGGCTGGGGTCGAAGGACGGGCAGTCGGTGGTGACCGACGGGCCGTACGCCGAGACGCAGGAGGTGCTCGCCGGGTACTGGATCGTCGAGTGCGAGTCGTTCGACCGGGCGACCGAGATCGCGTCCCGGCTCGCGGACACGCCGGCGCCGGAGTCCGCCCGCGCGACGGCGTACGCCGACATCCGTCCGATCGTCGAGGGCCGCGACGAACTGGTGGAGTGATGCCCCTCGACGAGGTGTTGCGGGAACTCGCGCCGCAGGTGCTCGGCGCGCTGGTGCGGCGGTACGGGCACTTCGACGCGGCCGAGGACGCCGTACAGGAGGCGTTGCTCGCGGCGGCTCAGCAGTGGCCGGTGGACGGCGTACCCGACAGCCCTCGTGGGTGGTTGATCACGGTTGCTTCCCGTCGGCTGACGGATCTGCTCCGGCGCGAGCAGGCCCGTCAGCGGCGGGAGGACCGGGTCGCGCAGTGGGCGCCGCTGGGTGAGCCGGTGGGGGACGCGGACGACACGCTGGTGCTGCTGTTCCTGTGCTGTCATCCGTCGTTGTCGCCGGCCTCCCAGATCGCGTTGACGTTGCGGGCGGTCGGTGGTCTGACGACGGCGGAGATCGCGCGGGCGTTCCTGGTGCCCGAGGCAACGATGACGCGGCGGATCACCCGGGCGAAGGCGGGCGTGAAGGACAGCGGCGCGCGGTTCACGCTGCCGGCCGATCGCGACGAGCGCCTCGGCGCGGTGCTGAAGGTCGTGTACCTGATCTTCAACGAGGGCTATGCGAGTACGACGGGACCGAGCCTGCAGCGCGTCGAGCTCGCGGCGGAAGGGATCCGGCTGGCGCGGATGCTGCACCGGTTGCTACCGGACGACCCCGAGGTCGCCGGGTTGCTCGCGTTGCTGCTGCTCACCGACGCGCGGCGGCCGGCGCGCACCGGGCTGCACGGTGAACTGGTGCCGATGGAAGCGCAGGACCGGTCGCTGTGGATCCGGGAGCTGATCCGCGAGGGCGTGGACCTGATCACGGCGACGCTGCCGCGCGGACCGGTCGGGCCGTACCAGTTGCAGGCGGCGATCGCGGCGCTCCACGACGAGGCGCCGACCGCTGACGCGACGGACTGGCCGCAGATCGTCGCGCTGTACGAGGTGCTGCTGCAGCTCACCGACAACCCGATGGTCGCGCTCAACCACGTGGTCGCGGTCGCGATGGCGCGCGGGCCGGGCGAAGGACTCGCACTGCTGGGGCCGATCGAGCACGACGACCGCATCGCGAACGACCACCGGCTCGCCGCGGTGCGCGCGCATCTCCTGGAGATGTCCGGTGACGCGCCCGGAGCCCGCACGGCGTACGAGGAGGCAGCGAGCCGGACGACGAGCGTCCCCCAGCAGCGCTACCTCCGCGCCCGCGCCGCCAGGCTGTAGCCCGACTGTCAGCGCAGGCCGGTGGGGCGGGTCATTGCCAGGGTGAGGAGATGTTCCACGAGCTCCGCGTAGTCCTTGCCCGAAGCGGCCCACAACCGCGGGAACATGCTCGTGGGCGTGAACCCCGGCATCGTGTTGATCTCGTTGATGACAACGCGTTTGTCCGCATCCAGGAAGAAGTCGACCCGGGCCAGCCCCTCGGCGTCGATCGCGTCGAAAGCGACCAGCGCCTTCGCGCGGATCTCGGCGGCGATCTCCTCCGGCAGGTCCGCGGGCACCGACAGCGCGGTGTACTCCTCACCCTCCGGCAGGTACTTCGTCTCGAAGTCGTAGAAGTCGTGCCCGCCGCCCGAGACCGCGACCTCGCCGCAGACGCTGACCTGCGGGCTGCCGCCGTCCAGGCCGCCCAGAACTCCGACCTCGATCTCCCGCGGGCGCTTCGCGGACGCCTCGACGATCACCTTCGGGTCGTGCGCCCGGGCCTCCGCGACCGCCCCGTCGAGCTCGTCGAGGCTGTTCACCTTGCTGATCCCGAGGCTCGACCCGCCGCGGCACGGCTTCACGAACACCGGGTACCCGAGCGCGTCGACCGCCGCCCGGCACGCGGCCGGATCCCGCATCCAGTCGCGGTCGCGGATCACGACGTACGGCGTGACCTCGAGCCCGGCGGCCTGGAACACGACCTTCATGTAGTGCTTGTCCATGCCGACAGCGCTGGCCAGCACGCCGGAACCGACGTACCTGATGTCGGACATCTCGAGCAGGCCCTGGATGGTGCCGTCCTCACCCCACGGGCCGTGCAGCAACGGGAAGACCACGTCGACCTCGCCGAGCGTGCTCGGCACCTGGTCGGGTTCGCTGACCACGAGTTCGCGGTTCGCGCCGAACAGCACCGGCATCGCGGTCACGTCGACCTCGGGGAGCTTGCCGTCGGTGATCGACAGCCGCTCGGGGTCGCCGCTCTCCAGCACCCAGTGCCCGCTGGTGCTGATCCCGACCGGAACCACGTCGTACCTGTCCCGGTCGATGACCTGCAGGACGTTCGCCGCGGTCACGCACGAGATGGCGTGCTCGCTCGACCGGCCGCCGAAGACGACGGCGACGCGGGGCTTGCGCTGTTCTTCCCTCGAGTACTCACTCACCGGCTCGACTGTAGCGGCCCCGGGATCGGGTTCAGACCGGGGTTCGGTTAAGACCTCTTCAGATCGCGGTCGGTAGCCGGCGGGTCCCAGGTGACCGGCAATGCTGACACGCCGTACACGAGCGTGTTGTCCCGGTAACGAATCTCCTCGAACGGTACGGCGAGCCGCAGCGTCGGGATGCGCGCGAGCAGGCGCCCGAGCGCCTCCTGCAACTCGAGCCGCGCGAGCTGCTGCCCGATGCACTGATGCGGCCCGAACCCGAACGCGACGTGCGCCGCGGCGTCCCGCTCCAGGTCCAGCCGATCCGGGTCCGGGAACACGCTCTCGTCGCGGTTGGCCGACGACAAAGCGGCAATCAGATAGTCGCCCGCGCCGACCGTCGACGATCCGACCGTCACCTCGTCGGTGGCGTACCGGAACAGCCCGAAGTGCACCACCGACAGGTAGCGCAGCAGTTCCTCGACCGCCGCCGGCACCTTCGCCGGATCGGCGCGCAGCTTCGCGAGTTCGTCCGGGTTGCGCAGCAGGGCGAGCGTGCTGAGCGCGATCATGTTCGCGGTCGTCTCGTGGCCGGCGATCAGCAGCGTGACCCCGACCGTGACCAGCTCCTCCATGCTCAGCGGCGTACCGAGCTCCTCGCCGCGGGTGATCAACCGGGACAGGATGTCGTCCTCGCGCCGCGCCTGCTTCGCGAGCACCAGCCCGGCGATGTACTGGTTGAGTTCGTCGCTGGCGCGCTGGATCTCGTCCGTCCATCCGTCGACCCGGACGAGCTGCGCGCTGCGCTCCTGGAACTCGTCGCGGTCGGCGTACGGCACGCCGAGCAGCTCGCAGATCACCAGCGACGGGATCGGCAGCGCGAACTCCTGCACCAGATCGACGGGCCCGCCCGCGGCCAGCATCGCGTCGATCCGGTCCTCGATCATCGCCACGATCCGCGGCCGCAGCGCCTCCATCCGCTTCATCGCGAACTCGGTCGCCAGCAGCCGGCGCAGCCGTTTGTGCGCCACCCCGTCGACCTGCAGGATCGACCCGGTCTCGACCTCCCGGCTCAGGTCCGCATCCGGTACGACGTGGTCCGACGGCGCCGACCGCGAGCTCAGCCGGCTGTCCCGCAGCAGCGTACGCACCTCGTCGTACCGGCTCACCACGTAGGCGTCGACGCCGGCCGGTGTGGCCACCTTGACCAGGCCGTCGGTACGGCGGAACGCGGCGTACTCGCGCGCCGGGTCGAAAGGGCACCCGGACGGCCGCGCGACGGGGAAGCTCTCGGTCATGGACGCCCTCCCGGATCGAATTTGGTAGTGACTACCATATGGGCGGAGCTACCAGGAAGATAGCCTTGCCGGCGCGTCGGAGGGCGGTAGTCTGCCCGCGGAGGTGCTGATGGGACTGCGCGAGGTGAAGCGGGAGCGGACCCGCCGGCTGATCGCGGACAAGGCGTTCGAGCTGTTCAGCGACCACGGGTTCGGCCGGACGACGGTCGAGCAGATCGCGGCGGCGGCGGAGGTCGGGCCGAGCACTCTCTACCGGTACTTCCCGACCAAGGAGGCGCTGGTTCTCGAGTTCGTCGACTTCTGTCTGGCTGACGCGGTCAGCTGGTTCCGGGAGCAGCCCGCGATGGAGCTGCCGGACGGACTGCAGGCGGTGGTCGAGCGGGTCCTCGAGCAGCTGGAGACGAATCCGGACCGGATCCGCGCGGTGTTCGAGCTGGCCGAGCAGTCCGGTTCGGTGAGCGCGCACCTCAACGAGCTGATCTGGCGCTTCCGCACGGACCTCGCCGACGAGCTGGTACGGCGGCTTCCCGGCGACCCGCGGCGCGCGGAGTTCGTCGCCGCCCTCTCCGCCGGGATCGCGATGAACATCATCGAGACCGTCGTCCGCGTGTGGGTCGATGACCCCACCCCCACCGACGCCAAGGTCCTTGCCCGCCAGGCCATGCGCCTCCTCCGCACCGGCCACATCCCACTCCCCGGCCAACCCAACCTTCCCACCGCCTGACCTCGCCGGGCCCTCCACCTCCTGACCCCGGCCGGGCGGTTCCCGCATGGTGACCCGCTGGTTCCGGGGGTGTGGTGGGCAGGGACAATCCGGGGCATGACTCCTGAGCTTGATCCGTCCACCGTTGTCGTGCATGCCGGGCGGCCGGCGCGGGTTCCGGATGCGCCGGTCGGGGAGTCGCCGGTGTTCAGTTCGACGTACGTCGCCGGCGGCGAACGCGGCTACGGACGCTTCGGGAACGACGCCTGGACCGCCCTCGAGGAAACCCTCGGCCAGCTGGAAGGCGGCAGCGCGCTGGCGTTCGCGTCCGGCATGGCAGCCGCCGCGGCCATCATCGACCTGGTCCCGGTCGGCGGCCGCGTGGTCGCCCCGGAGCACGCGTACTCCGGCGTCCTCGCACTCCTCGACCAGCAAGCCGCGACCGGCCGGCTGACGGTCGACCGGGTGAACGTCGCCGACACCGACGGCGTCACCCGAGGGGTCCCCGGCGCCGACCTGCTCTGGATCGAGTCACCGACCAACCCGGCCATGGAGGTCGCCGACATCCCCGCCCTCGCCGAGGCAGGTCACGCGGCCGGAGCGACCGTCGTCGTCGACAACACGTTCGCCACTCCCCTGCTCCAGCAGCCGCTGCAGCTCGGCGCGGACGTCGTGATGCACTCGGCGACCAAGTTCATCGCCGGTCACTCCGACGTCGTCCTCGGCGCGGTCGTCACCGCGGACGACGTACTGCGGTCCGCGATCGAGCTGCGGCGCCGCAGCCTCGGCGCGATCCCCGGCTCGATGGACGCCTGGCTCGCACTGCGCGGCCTGCGCACCCTGGCGCTGCGCCTCGAACGCGCCCAGTCGAACGCCGCTTTCCTGGCCGAGCGCCTGCTCCAGCACCCGAAGGTCAGCCGCGTCCGCTACCCAGGCCTCCCCGACGACCCCGGCCACGAGCGCGCCGCCGCGCAGATGTCCGGTTTCGGCGCGATCCTGTCGTTCGAGCTCGGCGGCGACGCCGCGGCCGCCCAGAAGGTCTGCGAGAGCACCGAACTGTGGGTGCACGCGACCAGCCTCGGCGGCGTCGAGTCGATGCTCGAGCGCCGCCGCCGCTGGCCGATCGAGGTACCGACGATTCCGGAGGACCTGATCCGGCTCGCGGTCGGCATCGAGCACCCCGACGACCTCTGGGCCGACCTCGAACGGGCGCTCACTTCTTCGACTTGAGCACCGGCCCGCCGAAGAAGGTCAGCACGCACAGCACGACCGGCAGGATGAACGCGAGGTTCAGCGGCATCCAGTGCGCCAGCCCGCCGATCACCGCGGGCCCGGCGAGCAGGCCGACGTACCCGAGACCGACGACGCGCGCCATCAGCGCGCCCGACGAGCGCGGGTCGAGGTTGCCGGCGGCGGTGAACAGCTGCGGTACGCCGCCCGCGAGGCCGAGGCCGAAGATCGCCCACCCCACGAGCGCGACGGGCACCCACGGTACGACGATCACCAGCGTCAGGCCGGCCGCCGCCATCGCGGCGCCCCAGCGCACGATCGCCGCCGGGCCGACGACGGCCGCGACCCGGTCGGTGAGGAACCGCCCGACGGTCATCGCGACCGCGAACGCGCCGTACGCGAAGGCCGCCGTACTGACCGAGGTGCCGAGGATGTCGCGGAAGTGCAGCGCGGCCCAGTCGTTGGCGACACCCTCGGACAGCATCAGGCCGAACGCGAGCCCGCCGAGCGCCCAGACCAGCTTGGCCGGCGGCTTCTCCCGGGGTCCCTCGTCCGGGTCCTCCTCGGGTTCGGTTGCCTCCAGCAAGTACCGGCTGGCGGCCAGCGACAGCACGACGCAGACCAGGCCGGACAGCGCGAGCGTGACCTGCGTCGGTACGCCGGCCCGCAGCGTGGCCGCGCCGACGACCGCGGCGATCGCCCCGCCGATCGACCACATCGCGTGGAACGCGGCCATGATCGGCCGCGGGTACCCGCGTTCGACCACCACGGCCTGGGCGTTCATCCCGACGTCGATCGAGCCGTTGCCGAAGCCGACGAGGATCAGCGCGAGCCCGAGCGTCCACCAGTTCGTGGCCAGGCCGGGACCGGCGAGCGCGATGCCGAGCAGGATCCCGGCCGCGGGGACGAGCCGGCGCTGACCGAGCTTGTCGACCAGCGGCCCGGCGACCTGCATGCCGATGAAGGCCGCGCCACCGAGGACGAGCAGGAGCAGCCCGAGGGTGCTGTGCGTGATCCCGGTCGCGTGCTCGATGCTCGGAATGTGCACCACCCACATCCCGACGGCGAACCCGTTCAGCCCGAAGTACAGCCAGGTGGCGATTCGGGCGGCTCGAGGTGGGGCGGTTGGGAGCTGGAGGGAGGTGGCAGTCAAGATGCGACCTCTACCAGGGTGCCGCGTTGGGTGAGCACTGTGCGTTGGTCCTCGGGGGCTGAGTCGTCGGTGATGATCAGGTCGGGGCGGTCGGCAGGGCAGACGTAGGCGAGGGCGGCGCGGTCCCACTTGGCGCCGTCGGCCAGCACGATCGAGCGGCTCGCGACATTGAGCGCCTCCTGCTTGACCTCCGCGTCGCCCAGGTCGAAGGCAGTCAGCCCGGCGTCCAGGCTGAACGCGCACGGGCTGAGTACGGCGGTGTCGAACCGCAGTGCGCGCAGCGAGGCCACGGTCAGCGGGCCGACCAGCGACAGCTCGCCCTTGCGCGCCTCACCACCCGGCATCAGCAACCGGATGCGGGGCGCGTCCGCGAGCTCGTGCGCGACGTGCAGGGACAGCGGCATCACGGTCATCGTGCGGTCGTGCAGGAGCTTCGCGGTCTCCAGGGCCGTCGTACCGCTGTCGAGCACGATCGTCTCGCCGTCGTGGAGGTGTTCGACGGCGGCGCGGGCGATCGCCTGCTTGGCGGCGACGGCGGCCTGGGCGCGCAGCGAGTGCGGCGGCTCGAGGCCCGACGGCATCGCGGACACCGCGCCGCCGTGGACGCGCTTCAGCACGCCCTGCGCGGCCAGGAAGTCCAGGTCGCGGCGCACCGTCATGTCCGACGCCTCGGTCGCCTCGACCAGTTCCTGGACCGTGACTCGGTCGACGACTCTGAGGCGTTCTACGATCACTTGGTGCCGTTCCGCACTTCTCATGCGCAAAAAACTACCATCCGCCTGATCGTTCAAACAGATAGCGTGTTCGCTTGTGACTGATACCACCACGCTCGTCAAGCGGTCCCGGTACGCCGTCGCCGCCGTCTTCGCCGTGCACGGAGCGGTGACCGGATCGTTCGCGACGCGGGTGCCCTGGATCCAGGAGCACTCGGGGTTGTCCGCGGGCCAGCTCGGCCTGGCGCTCGCGTTCCCGGCGCTCGGGGCGGCGCTGATGATGCCGCTGGCTGCCCGGGTCAGCCACCGGTTCGGCACCCGGACCGCGCTGCGCGGCCTGCTTGCGCTGTGGACGCTGTCGCTGATCCTGCCGTCGTTCGCGCCCGGCCTGCTGACACTGTGCGCGGCGTTGCTGATCTACGGCGGTACGGCGGGGATGGCCGACGTCGCGATGAACGCGCTGGGCGTCGAGGTCGAGCACCGGCTGAAGAAGTCGATCATGTCCGGGCTCCACGGGCTCTGGAGCGGTGGCGCGCTGATCGGCTCGGCGGTCGGGACGGTCGCCGCGCACGCGGAGCTCAGTGCGCAGGTCCATCACGTGATCGCGGCCGTCGTACTGACCGTCATCGGTACCGCGGTGTGCCAGTTCGTGCTGAACATCCATCCCGAGGACGACGCCGAGCCGCCGGCGCGGTTCACGTTGCCGCCGAAGTCGGCGCTGCTGATCGGCGCGGTCGGGTTCTGCGCGGTGTTCGCGGAGGGTGCGAGCCTGGACTGGTCGGCGGTGTACCTGCGCGACGTCCTGGACAGCTCGGCCGGCGTCGCGGCCGGCGCGACGACCGGGTTCGCGCTGACGATGACGATCGCCCGGATCACCGGCGACGCGGTCGTCGACCGGTTCGGCGTGGTGCCGACGGTGCGCTGGAGCGGCGTGATCGCGACGCTCGGCGGCCTGCTGGTGGTGCTCGCGCCGCACCCGGCCGTCGCGATGACCGGCTTCGGCCTGATCGGCATCGGGATCGCGGTCGTCGTACCGCTCGCGTTCGCCGCCGCCGGCCACACCGGTCCGAACCCGAGCCAGGCGATCGCCGGCGTCGCGACCATCACCTACGCGTCCGGGCTGGTGGCGCCGTCGATCATCGGCGGCATCGCGCAGGCCAGCAGCCTGACCGCGTCGTTCGTCGTCGTGACCGTGCTCGCCGCGGGCCTGGCCGTGTTCGCGCGGGTGCTGGCAACCAACCACCGGACAGCTCCGGACGACGCCGTCCCGCGGTGATACGAATCGTCGGGTGACTGATTCCGAGATACGGTTCCGGGTCGCCGGTTCGGAGGACGCGGCAGCGGTGGCCGAGTTGCACAGTGACAGTTGGCGGCGGCACTACCGGGGCGCGTATGCCGACGCGTTCCTCGACGACGAGTCTCCGCAGTACCTCGGCACGCTCTGGGCGAAGCGGCTCGCGGCGCGCGAGGGCACGGTCACGACACTCGCGGAGTACGACGGGCAACTGGTCGGGCTCGCGCACGTGATGTTCGGCGCGGATCCGGAGTACGGCGCACTGGTCGACAACCTGCACGTCCGCGCACCCCTCAAGCGGCAAGGGATCGGCACCCGGCTGCTCGCCCGCGCGGCCGCGACGGTCGAGGACTCCGGGATCTACCTGTGGGTGCTCGAGCAGAACACGGCCGCGCAGGCGTTCTACGCCGCGCGCGGCGGCATCCAGGGCGAGCGGACGAACGTCCCGCCGCCCGGCGGCGAACCCCGCCGGCTCAACGGGCAGCCCGCGTGCCTGCGCTACTACTGGCCCGATCCCGCGACCTTGACGGCCTCGATCAAGGCGTACGACGCCTGACTCGCCGCCTCGGCGTCACCGGCGCGGAGCGCGTCGAGGACGTCGACGTGCGCGTCGAGGATCCGGTGGTCCTCGGGGATCGTCGCGGTCTGCTGGATCGACGCGGCCAGCACCTCGGCGAGGGCGTCGTACAGCCGGAGCAGCAACGGGTTCCCGCTCGCGACGACGACGACGCGGTGGAAGTCGGTGTCGACCGCCACGAACGCGTCCAGGTCGCCCGCGGCGAGCGCCGCGGCACGGGCCTCCAATGCCTCCGACAAAGCGTTCAGATGGTCCGGGCCCGCGTTGTGCGCGGCCAGCCGGGCGGCCGCCGCCTCGATCCCGGCGCGGGCGTCCAGGACGTGCGTCAGTGATCCCGACAGCTCGTCGCGGACCAGGACACCGCTGATCTCGTTGGTCGCGCGGACATAGGTGCCGTCGCCGACGCGCGGCTCCAGCAGACCGGTCAGGCTCAGCGAGCGCAGGGCTTCGCGGACGGTGCCGCGGCTGACGCCGAGCTCGCTCGCGAGCTGGTTCTCGCCCGGGATCCGCGAGCCGCGCGGCCACGCCCCGGACTCGATCAGCGCGCGGAACTGCTCCGACACCTGCAACACGAGCGGCACCTGCCGCACCGGGCCCTTCAAGTCCATGCCGTACAGTATATAAATGTAGGACATCTGCAGGGGATTTTGGAGAGGTGTGTCGTGGCGGTGCTGACCGATCCACTGAGCAGGGAACGGTCATCGCTGATCACGGCGACGGCGTTCGTGGTGGCGCTGAGCCTGCGGCCGGCGCTGACGGCCGTCGGCCCGGTGCTGCCGCGGATCGGGGTCGACCTGCAGCTCGGTGAGGCCGCGCAGGGTCTGCTGGGCACGCTGCCGCTGCTCGCGTTCGCGGTCGCCTCTCCCCTGGTGCACTTCGCGTCCCGGCGGTTCGGGATGGAGCGGACGGTCTTCGTCTCGCTCCTGGTCCTGGCGGCCAGCAGCGCGCTGCGCCCGTACACGGGCCAGGCAGGCCTCTGGATCGGCACGGCCGTGGTCGGCGCCGCGATCGCGATCGGCAACGTCCTGGTCCCGGTCATCATCAAGCGGGACTACGCCTCGCACGTGTCCCGCGCGACCGGCATCTACACGGCGTTCATCACCGGCGGCGCCGCGATCGCCTCGATCCTCGCCGTACCGATCGCGGACGCCGTCGACTGGCGGCTGTCGCTGGCGGTGTGGGGCGGGCTGGCGGTCCTGGTCGCGGCGGTCTGGCTACCGCGGACGCTCTCGTCGGAGCCGATGCCACCGGCACGGACCGACGACGAGACTCCCGCGGTCAGCGTCTGGCGGCAGCCGATGGCCTGGCTGGTCACCGGGTTCATGGGCCTGCAGTCGACGAGCTTCTACCTGTTCGTGAACTGGCTGCCCACCATCGAGATCGCCACCGGCGGCGTGTCCGAGCGCGCGACCGGCGTCCACCTGTTCGTGTTCCAGGTGTTCGGACTGATCGGCGGCCTGAGCATTCCGCTGCTGCTCAAGCACCCGACCAACCAGCGCGCCGGGCTGATGACGGCGAGTACGCCGATCCTCGTCGCGCTGCTCGGCCTGCTGCTGATGCCACAGCTGGCGATCGTCTGGGCGGTCGTCGGCGGGCTGGGACAGGGCGCAGGGCTGGTCGCGGCGCTGTCGCTGATCAGTCTCCGCGGCCGCGGGCACCACGAGACCACCCAGCTGTCCGGGATGGCGCAGGCGGTCGGCTACACGCTCGCTGCCGCCGGTCCGGTGGTCGCGGGCTACCTGACGCAGGCCACCGGCGGCTGGAGTACGACGTTGGGCGTGTTCGCGACGCTGGCCGCCGTACAGATCGGCATCGGCTTCGCGGCCGGCCGGGACACCCGGCCGGCCTGAGCCGGACTACTTGTCAGCTACTTGTCGGTGGCGAAAGCCGCGTCGAAGGCCGCTTCCGGCTTGTCGAAGGCGAGCGCGCGGATGACGTTGACCGCCTCCGCCGCGCCGACCTTGCGCTCCATGCCGGCGTCCTCCCACTCGACCGAGATCGGGCCGTCGTAGCCGATCGAGTTCAGCACCCGGAAGCAGTCCTCCCACTTCACGTCGCCGTGACCGGTGGAGTAGAAGTCCCAGCCGCGCCGCGGGTCGCCCCACGGCAGGTGCGAGCCGAGCCGCCCGTTGCGGCCGCCGCCGACCCGCATCCGGGTGTCCTTGCAGTCCACGTGGTAGATCCGGTCCTTGAAGTCCCACAGGAACGCGACCGGGTCGATGTCCTGCCACACCATGTGGCTCGGGTCCCAGTTCAGGCCGAACGCCTCGCGGTGCCCGATCGCCTCGAGCGTGAGCGTGGTGGTCCAGTAGTCGTACGCGATCTCCGACGGGTGCACCTCGTGCGCGAACCGCACGCCCTCCTCGTCGAACACGTCGAGGATCGGGTTCCAGCGGTCGGCGAAGTCCTGGTACCCGGCCGCGATCCGCTCCGCGGGCACCGGCGGGAACATCGCGACGTACTGCCAGATCGACGAGCCGGTGAAGCCGATGACCGTGTTCACGCCGAGCTTCGCCGCGGCCCGCGCGGTGTTCTTCAGGTCCTCGGCGGCGCGCTGCCGGACGCCCTCGGGGTCGCCGTCGCCCCAGACCCGGGACGGCACGATGGCCTGGTGCCGGAAGTCGATCGGGTCGTCGCAGACCGCCTGGCCGACCAGGTGGTTCGAGATCGCGAAGACCTGCAGGTTGTACTTCTCCAGGATGTCCTTGCGGCCCTGCACGTAGGAGTCGTCGTCGACCGCCTGCTGGACGTCGAAGTGGTCACCGGAGCAGGCGATCTCGACGCCGTCGTACCCGGCCTCGGACGCGAACTGGCAGACCTCCTCGAACGGCAGGTCGGCCCACTGACCGGTGAACAGCGTGATCGGGCGTGGCATCTGAAAACTCCTAGTTCTCGGCGGCGTGGTCTACGGCGGTCCAGGCGCTGTCGTTCGCGGCCGAGCGCAGTACGGCGTCGACCACGCGAGCGGACCGCGCTCCGGCGGCGAAATCGGGAAGGCCGTCCGGGAGGTCCCCGCGGACGGCGGCGTAACTGTCGGCGACGAACGAGTCGAACGCGTCCTGGTACCCCTGCGCGTGCCCGGCCGGCAGCCGGTTGACCCGCGCGGCCGGCGGGCTGAGCGTCTCGGGGTCGCGCGTCAGCAGCTGCGACCCGGCGCGGTGACCGACCCACAGGCGGTCCGGGTCCTCCTGGTCGAAGCCGAAGCTCGACTCCGTGCCGGACACCTCCAGGTACAGCCGGTTCTTCCGGCCCGCGGCGACCTGGCTGACCACGATCGTCCCGACCACCCCGGCCTCGGTCCGGAACTGCGCGGTGGCCAGGTCCTCGGTGCGTACGTCGACACCGCCGCGCTGCGCCCGCACGGTCCGCAGCTGCGCGCTGATCGCGGCGATCCGGTCGCCGGTGACGAATTCGGTCAGGTCGCACCAGTGCGACCCGATGTCGGCGAACGTCCGCGACGGTCCGCCGGTGGTGTCGTCCACGCGCCAGTTCTGGTCGTCCGCCCCGGCCAGCCAGTCCTGCAGGTACGAACCGTGCAGGCTGGTGATGACGCCGGCGTCGCCAGCGGCGATCCGGGTCCGCAGCTCGCGGACCATCGGGTGGTAGCGGTACACGAACGGCACGGTGCCGACCAGCTCCGCCTCCAGCGCCGCGGTCTGCAGGCCGGTCGCGTCCCGCACCGAGGTGGCGAGCGGCTTCTCGCAGACGACGTGCTTGCCGGCCTCGAGCGCCTTGAGCGTCACGTCCAGGTGCGTGTTGTTCGGCGTACAGACGTGGACCACATCGATGTCGGCGGCCAGCAGCTCGTCCAGGTCGGCGAACCCGCGCTCGGCGCCGGTCGCCTGCGCCGCGGCCTCCGCGCGCTCGGGCGACGAGCCGACGGCTCCGACCACCGTCGCCCCGGCCACCAACGCGGCGCGGCCGTGGACCTGTCCCATGAAGCCGCCGCCGACGATCCCGACCCTGAGACTTGCACTGGGCTTTCGCGTACTGGTGGACACGATGAAGGACGCTATGGGACCCTTTTGAACCCTGTCAAGCAAAAGTCCACGGCCAGTACGACGAAAGTCCGGTGCATGAGCGATCTCGGTACGACGGATCCCGTACTGCGCCTGCTCCGCGACGGCAGGCCGCGGACGCGCGCGGAGCTGATCGAGCTCAGCGGACTCGCGCGCTCCACGGTGACCGGACGGATCGAGGCGTTGCTGGCCGAAGGACTCGTCGTGCCGTCGGGCGAGGCGGCCTCGACCGGCGGACGGCCGCCGGCGCGATTCCGGTTCAACCCGACGTCGCGGCTCGTACTCGCCGCGGACGTCGGCGCGACCCATCTGTCGGTCGCGCTCACCGACCTGACCGGCACGATCCTGGATCGCTCGACGACACAGCTGCCGATCGCCGAAGGACCCGAGGTGGTGCTCGCCGCGGTCGCAGCGGCGGGGCGGGCGCTGCTCGACGCCGCCGAGCGGCCGGTCGAGGACCTGGCCGGCACCGGCGTCGGACTCCCCGGACCGGTCGAGCACAGCACCGGGCGGCCGAACCACCCGCCGATCATGCCGGGCTGGGATTCGTACGACGTGGTCGGCCGGCTGAGCCGGGAGTTGCCGGGGACGGTGCTGGTCGACAACGACGTGAACATCATGGCGCTCGGCGAACACGCGACGGCGTACCCGGACGTCGAGCACCTGCTGTTCGTGAAGGTTGCCACGGGCATCGGAGCGGGCGTGATCAGCGGCGGCCGCCTGCATCGCGGAGCGCGTGGAGCGGCCGGCGATATCGGCCACATCCAGGCGCCGGGTCACACCGAGTTGTGCCGCTGCGGCAACACCGGTTGCCTGGAAGCGGTCGCGTCGGCCGCGGCGCTGGCGTCGCGGCTGGGTGTCCGGACCAGCGGGGACATCGTGGAGCTCGTGCGTTCGGGCAACGCCGAGGCGATCGCCGCGATCCGGCAGGCCGGACGTGAGATCGGCACCGTCCTCGCGGCTGCGGTCAGTCTGCTGAACCCGTCGGTGATCGTGGTCGGCGGATCGCTCTCCCAGGCCGGAGACAGCCTGCTGGCCGGGCTGCGCGAGACGATCTACGCCCGATCGTTGCCCCTGGCCACCACCGACCTGCGCGTCGTGCCCTCCCGCACCGGCCGCGACGCCGCCCTGCTCGGCGCCGCCACGCTGGTCCTCAACCACACCCTCAGCTCAGGCTGACCGCGATCTCGTCGATCAAAGCGACGGCCTGGTCCAGGTGGTTGCCGCTCCGCGCCCGGCCGAAGCCGTGGCGGCGACCCCAGAACGCGGCCTGCACCGCGATCAGCTGGGTCCACCGCTGAATCCGCTCGGCGTCGAGACCGGACGCCTCCGCGAACTGCGCCAACTCGGTTCGCAGCTGCCGCAGCAGGTCGTTCGCGGCGACTGCCTCGGCGAAGAACAGGAGGTAGGCCCGGGTGCGGAGGAAGATCGCGGCGTCGTACGCCGGGTCGCCGACGTAGCCCTTGGGATCCACGGCCAGCCACGGTTCGCGGTCGGCGCGGAGGATGTTCCGGGGATGGAAGTCGCCGTGGACCATGGTCTCCGGCTGCTGCCGACCGAGCTCGTCGACGACTGCGAGCGCGGCCTGCACCACCGCGTCCGGTAGCGGGTGGTCGAGTTCGGCCGCGTCCTTCCGAAGCTCCTCGGCCCAGGTGTCGGCCTGCTCCGACAGCCGCGGGAGACCGGCCGGCGCCGGAACGGTCAGCTGCCGGTGCAGTTCGCCGGCGATCGCGACGCCGGCCCGGCCGTACTCGACGAGCGTCGACGGATGCACCCGCTCCAGCAGCATCGCGTACCGGGCGTCGTCGCGCTCGTACAGCTTCACCGCGCCCCGGCCGCCCCAGACATCGAAGGCGTGTGGCTCGTAGTCGTTGCCCGGATGCGGGAACGACACTTTCAGGACGGCGTCCAGTACGGGGTCGCCGGCAACCGGCACCACGACGCCGACCTGGCCGTGGAGTACGTCGCCGTCGCGCTCCAGGCTCCAGCGATCGAGAAGGTCCTCGACGATCCCGGGAAGCTCGTCGAGCCACGCCTGACCCGCGGCACCTTCCCGCTCGACGGTCGCGCGGGCGAACGCTTCGGGGATCACCCCCAGCGCTCCGACTTCGCCGAGCGGGACACCAGGCTGAACAGCATGTCCTTCGGCGTCATCTCGCCGGCCACCACCTTCGTGACGTGTTCGGCGATCGGCATCTCGACGTCGTGCCGGTGCGCGAGCTCGCTGATCGACGCACAGGACTTCACGCCTTCGGCGACCTGCCGGGTCGCGCCCGCGATCTCGGCGACGGTCATGCCCTGCCCGAGCTTCTCGCCGAACGTCCGGTTGCGCGACAGCGGGGACGAGCACGTCGCCACCAGGTCGCCCAGCCCCGCCAGCCCGGAGAACGTGTGCTCGTCGGCGCCGAGCGCCGTACCGAGCCGGGCGATCTCGGCCAGGCCGCGGGTGATCACCGACGCGCGCGCGTTGTCGCCGAAGCCGAGGCCGACCGCCATGCCGACCGCGAGTGCGATCACGTTCTTGCAGGCGCCGCCAAGCTCGCAGCCGACCACGTCGTTGTTCGTGTACGGGCGGAACGCCGGCGAGTGGCAGAGCTTCTGCAGCCGCGCCGCGGTCCCCTCGTCCGCGCAGGCGACGACGGCCGCGGCCGGTTGCCCCTCGGCGATCTCGCGCGCGAGGTTCGGCCCGGAGACGACCGCGATCCGTTCCGGTCCGGCGCCGGTGAGCTCGGCGATCACCTCGCTCATCCGCTTCGTCGTACCGAGCTCGACGCCCTTCATCAGGCTGACCAGCGGTACGGCGTTCGGCAGCACGCCGGCCCAGTCGGTCAGGTTGTCGCGCAACGACTGGGACGGGACGGTGAGGAAGACGGCCTCGGCCCCGTCTACGACGGCGGCTGGGTCATGGGACGCGGTGATCGCCTCCGGGAGCCGCAGGCCCGGCAGGTAGTCGGCGTTCTCGTGGTCGGCGTTGATCGCCGCGCACAGCGACTCCCGCCGGGCCCACACGGACACCTGGTTCCCCGCGTTCGCCAGTACGGTCGCGAACGCCGTACCCCAGGAACCCGCACCGAACACCGCTACTTTCGTCATGCGTTCTCCTCACCTTTGCGGGCCTTGCGGTAGTCGTACAGCTCCTTGGGCGGGGTCTCGCCGCGGAGCTCGCCGAGGGTCTCGGCGACGCTGCGCATGATCACCGCGGTTGCCTCGTGCAACAGCTGGTTGGTGATCGGCTTGCCCTCGAAGGCGCTCAGGTCGACCGGCTTCCCGGCGCGCACCTGCAGCGTCTTGCGCGGCAGCAACCGGATCCGGAACTTGCCGGTGTAGGACTGGAAGACCTCGTGGGCGCCCCAGTTCGCGACCGGGATCACCGGGCAGCCGGTCATCAGCGCGATCCGGGCGGCGCCGGTCTTGCCGGTCATCGGCCACAGCTCCGGGTCCCGGGTGATCGTGCCTTCCGGGTAAACACCCACACACTCACCGCGTTCGACCGCGGCGACCGCGTCCCGGAAGGCGTCCGCGGCCTGCGCCGAGTCCCGGTACACCGGAATCTGCCCGGCGCCGCTGATGATCTTGCCGAGCACCGGGATCTTGAACACCGACGCCTTCCCGAGGAACCGCGGGATCCGCCGGCACTCCCAGATGAAATAGCCGAGCACCACCGGGTCGAAGTGCGAGATGTGATTGGGCACGTACACCACGCCACCGGTGCGCGGCATGTTCTCGCGGCCGCTGAACCGGCACTTGGTGAACACGATCATGAACGGCTTGACGATCGCGACGATCACGCCGAACCAGAACCCGCGCGGCGGCCGGGGATCCGCTGGCCTCGCGTCCACAGCTGCCTCCTGGTGCTCCTGCTGGCCGTCGGTCATGGGAGAATCCTGCCTGATGGCAGACCTACAGGTCGCTCCCTGGACCCTGGTGATCCCGGTGAAGCGTACGGCGATCGCGAAGAGCCGGCTCGCTCCGGCCTACCCTCAGCACCGTCCCGAGCTGGCCCGTGCCTTCGCCGTCGACACTACTGCGGCCGCCCTGGCCTCTCCCCTGGTGCGCGCCGTCCTGGTGGTCACCGACGACCCGCAGGTGGCCGCCGACGTCACCGCGGCCGGTGCGCACGTCGTACCGGATCTGCCCGCCGAAGGGCTCAACGAGGCGCTGCTCCATGGCGCCACGGTGGCCGCGGCCGAGTTCGCCACCAACGGCATCGCGGCGTTGTCCGCCGATCTCCCGGCCCTGCGTCCCGCCGAGCTGACCGCCGCCCTCGCAGCCTGTACGGCGCCGCGCTCGTTCGTCGTCGACCTGCCCGGCACGGGGACGACGTTGCTCGCCGCCGCGCCCGGGGTGCCGCTGGATCCCCGCTTCGGTCTGGGTTCCGCCCTGGCCCACCAGGCCTCCGGCGCGGTGCCGATCGAGCTGACCACGATCGAGTCGGTACGCCGTGACGTCGACACCGCGGCCGATCTCGCGCACGCCGTACAGCTGGGTGTGGGACCGGCGACGGCGGACGTGATGTCGCTGGTGCTCGGTGCCGCGACGGGCACCGAGGGTCTAGCCTGCTGACATGCAAGCGACCGTGAGCCGGTACGACGACGAGACGTTCTCCGGGGCCGTGCTGACCGACACCGGGATCGAGCTCCCGTTCACCGTGCACGCCGTCTCCGACACCCCGATCCGGCACCTGCGGGTGGGACAGCGGGTGCGGATCGAGACCACCGGCTCCGGCGCCGGGCTGGCGATCACCAAGCTGGAGTTCGGCACCCGGCTCTGAAGGTTGCCGTCAGCCCTGAAAACTGCGCTGAACTGCGCTGAACCTGCTTCGGAAACTGCGAAGGCCGGTCAGCCCCTGGAGTGGGGTGACCGGCCTGCGCTGGTGTGCGGTCTGCCGCAGTGCGTGAAGATCAGCGAGCGGTGCGCTTCGCCGCGGTCTTCTTGGCGGGGGCCTTCTTGGCCGGCGCCTTCTTCGCAACGGTCTTGGCCGGGGCCTTCTTGGCCGGGGCCTTCTTGGCAACGGTCTTCGCCGGCGCCTTCTTGGCAGCCGTCTTGGCCGGGGCCTTCTTGGCGACCGTCTTCTTCGCAGCGGCGGTCTTGGTGGCAGCAGCCTTGGCCGGTGCGGCCTTCTTCGCCGGGGCAGCCGCCTTGGTGGCGGTGGCGGCCGGCTTCGGGACGACCAGCTTCGGCAGCTTCTTGGCGCCGGAGACGACGGCCTTCAGCTCCGCACCCGCGCGGAACTTCGGCACCGTGGTCTTCTTGGCGCGCTTGGTCTCACCGGTCCGCGGGTTGCGCACGATGCGCGCGCCACGCTCGATGGCCTCGAAGGCACCGAAACCGGTGATGGCGACCTTGCCGCCCTTCTTGGTCAGCTCACGCTGGACGGTGTCGATCACCGATTCCAGTGCGTGCTGGGCCTGGCGGCGGTTTCCGTCGAAGTGCACTGCGAGCGCTTCGACCAACTGGCTCTTGTTCACTGCTTCCCTCCGTGAACACTAGGCGTCGAGCACAGCGCTCGATCTCACAGGAACGTTATGGACAGATCGGGTCGTTCACAAACACCAACGCGGCAATTCGGCCTTGTTTTAGGCGATTCGTGCCACAATTTCGCCCGATCCGGCCCTCCGGAGCGGTTTTCAGAGCCATCCGCGGCGTTTGAAGATCTGGTGCAGACCTCCACACACCAAGGCCATCAGGCCGATCGCGAACGGGTAGCCGTACTGCCAGTGCAGCTCCGGCATGTGGTCGAAGTTCATCCCGTAGACGGTCCCGATCAGGGTCGGGGCGAACAGGATCGCCGCCCAGGCAGAGATCCGCTTGACCTCTTCGTTCTGCTCGCTGCTGGCGATCGCGAGGCTCTTCATCTCCTCGTTCTGCTGCTGGGCGACCAGCGTCGCGTTCACCGTCAGGATGTCGCGGAGCAGTTCCCGGAAGCCGTCGACCTTCTCCACCACCTCGGTGACGTGGTCGGCGACGTCGCGCAGTGAACGTTGCAGTTCCTCGTCGACGCCGTACTTCTGGAAACCGCCGCGGAGCTGCTCGAGCATGCCGATCAGCGGCCGGGTGGCGCGCTGGAACTCGATCACCTCACGGGACAGCTCGTAGATGCGCCGCGACACCTTGGGATCGCCGCGGAACACCTCGGTCTCGATCTCGTCGATGTCGTTCTCCAGGCCGGCGACCACCGGCGCGTACCCGTCGACGACCTTGTCCATGATCGCGTAGAGCACGGCCTCGGCACCGCGGCTGAGGAGTTCGGGGTCGCGCTCGACGCGGCGCCGGACCGCTGCCAGGTTGGGCGCTTCGGCGTGCCGGACCGTCACCACGAAGTCCGGGCCGACGAAGACATGCACCTCACCGAACTCGACCTCCTCGGTCGCGTCCCGGTACCGCGCGGCCTTCAGGACGACGAACAGCGTGTCGCCGTACCGCTCCAGTTTCGGCCGCTGGTGCGCCTCGTTGGCGTCCTCGATCGCGAGCTCGTGCAGGTCGAACTCCTGCGCCAGCGAGGCGAGCTCGCGGCGGTCCGGTCGGTACAGGCCGATCCAGGCCAGGCTCTGCGGCGAGTCGTGCAAGGCGGAGTACGTGTCCGCGAGCGAGTCCGGGGAGGCGATCCGGGTGCCGCCGCAGTAGATCGCGCTGTCGACGACGCTGTGCCCCTTGGGCTTCTGCGGATCGCGGTGCTGCTTGTCGGCCGGCTCGATCACGGGCGCGGCGGCTGCGGCGTGCTTGCGGGCGGCGGCGCGCAGTGACGGGCGCAGTGACGGGGTACGGCTGAACGCACGGAACGTGCGCAGGCGCAGGTCGGACATGAGTCCTCCAGGAGCAGTGTGGTGCGGGTGAGTGATGAGCGCACGTCTGCCCGACCCCAGCGACTGCTAGCGGAAGATCAAACCCCGGAAGGTCGAGCGAGACCGGTATGTCTGGAGGGATCGCTGCTGTTGTTCATGAGCGCCTCACCTCCTCGGTCTCGCAAGCCTTGTTCTGACAACCCCAGAAGGGTAACACCAGAGTTATCGCCCCCGTACCGTCGAACGTTACGGGGGCGATAACTCTGCAAGAGCTTCAGGCCTTGGCGGGAAGGGTGGCCGGCTTGAAGGACGGCCGGGTCGCTTCGTAGGCAGCGATGTCGGCCTCGTGGGACAAGGTGATGCCGACGTCGTCCAGACCGTTCAGCAACCGGTACCGCGTGTAGTCGTCGATCTCGAACGGCGCGGACACCTCACCGGCCGAGATCGTCTTGTTCTCCAGGTCGACCGTGACCTTGGTGCCCGGGTCGGCCTCGATCGTGGTCCACAGCTGCTCGACGACCTCCTGCGTCACCAGGGCGGCGAGCAGGCCCGCCTTGCCCGAGTTGCCGCGGAAGATGTCGCCGAACCGCGACGACACCACGACCCGGAACCCGTAGTCGAGCAAGGCCCAGACGGCGTGCTCCCGGGACGATCCGGTGCCGAAGTCCGGTCCCGCCACGAGCACCGAGACCCCGTCGTACTCCGGCTGGTTGAGGACGAACGACGGATCGTTGCGCCAGGCCGCGAACAGCCCGTCCTCGAAACCGGTGCGGGTGACCCGCTTCAGGTAGACGGCCGGGATGATCTGGTCGGTGTCCACGTTGCTGCGCCGCAGCGGGGCCGCCGTACCGATGTGCTGGGTGAAGGCTTCCATGATTCCGTTGCTCCTCAGGCGTTCGCGGGTACGGCGACGGGCGGCAGGTCGGCCGGTGCGGCCAGGGTCCCGGTGACGGCGGTCGCGGCGGCGACCAGCGGCGACACCAGGTGGGTGCGACCGCCCTTGCCCTGGCGGCCTTCGAAGTTCCGGTTCGAGGTGGAGGCGCTGCGCTCGCCCGGGGCCAGCTGGTCCGGGTTCATGCCCAGGCACATCGAGCAGCCCGCGCCGCGCCACTCGGCGCCCGCGTCCTTGAAGATCGTGTCCAGGCCCTCGGCCTCGGCCTGCAGCCGGACCCGGCCGGAGCCCGGGACCACGAGCATCCGGGTGCCCTCGGCAACCTTCCGCCCGGCCAGCACGCCGGCCGCGGCCCGCAGGTCCTCGATCCGGCCGTTGGTGCAGGACCCCAGGAACACCGTGTCCACGTGGATCTCGCGCATCGGCGTACCGGCGGTCAGGCCCATGTACTCCAGCGCGCGCTCCGCGGCGACCCGGTCGTTCTCGTTGTCGAAGTCGTCCGGCGACGGTACGACGTCCGCGAGCGCGACGCCCTGGCCCGGGTTCGTGCCCCAGGTGACGAACGGGGTGATCTCCTCGGCGCGCAGCACGACCTCGCGGTCGAAGGTCGCGTCCTCGTCGGTCGCCAGGCTCTTCCAGTACTCGACCGCGGCCTCCCAGTCGAGGCCCTGCGGCGCGTGCGGCTTGTCCTTCAGGTACGCGAACGTGGTCTCGTCCGGCGCGATCATGCCGGCCTTGGCGCCCCACTCGATCGACATGTTGCAGATCGTCATCCGGGCTTCCATGCTGAGCGCCCGGATCGCCTCGCCGCGGTACTCGACGATGTAGCCCTGGCCGCCGCCGGTGCCGACCTTCGCGATCAGCGACAGCACCAGGTCCTTGGCCGAGACGCCGTCCGGCAGCACGCCGTCGACCGTGACGGCCATCGTCTTCGGGCGGGCCTGCATCAGCGTCTGGGTGGCGAGCACGTGCTCGACCTCGCTGGTGCCGATGCCGAACGCGATCGCGCCGAACGCGCCGTGCGTCGAGGTGTGGCTGTCGCCGCAGACCACGGTCATCCCCGGCTGGGTCAGGCCGAGCTGCGGGCCGATCACGTGCACGACGCCCTGGTCCGGGTCGCCGAGGGTGTGGATCCGGATGCCGAACTCCTCGGCGTTCTTGCGCAGCGTGTCCACCTGGGTCCGCGAGACCGGGTCGGCGATCGGCTTGTCCACGTCGTACGTCGGGACGTTGTGGTCCTCGGTGGCGATCGTCAGGTCCGGACGCCGGACCTGGCGGCCGGCCAGCCGCAGGCCGTCGAACGCCTGCGGGCTGGTCACCTCGTGGACCAGGTGGAGGTCGATGTAGAGGAGGTCGGGTTCTCCGTCGGCATGGCGCACGACGTGCGCATCCCAGACCTTTTCCGACAACGTCCTACCCATCAGACTCTCCTTCGAGGAATGGTTGGTGCGTGGTGCTTTCGCTCACAGTGCTCTCGATCGGGCGGCCGAAGCGACTTGCGTTCCACGATTCGAGACGGCAATATCGTCTCATGGACAACTCTAGCGGAGTCGGCGTTCTCGACAAAGCAGCCCTCGTGCTGTCCGCCCTCGAGTCCGGGCCGGCGACCCTGGCCGGTCTGGTGGCGGCGACGGGCCTGGCGCGGCCGACAGCGCACCGCCTGGCGGTCGCTCTCGAGCACCACCGGCTGGTCGGGCGCGACATGCAGGGACGCTTCGTGCTCGGCCCGCGACTCAGCGAGTTGGCCTCCGCCGCCGGTGAGGACCGGCTGCTCGCGACCGCCGGCCCGGTGCTGGCGCGACTGCGGGACATCACCGGTGAATCGGCGCAGCTCTTCCGCCGCCAGGGTGAGTACCGCGTGTGTGTTGCGGCGGCCGAGCGCCCGTCGGGTCTGCGCGACACCGTGCCGGTCGGCAGCCAGCTGACGATGGCGGCCGGTTCCGCCGCTCAGATACTGCTGGCCTGGGAGGACCCGGAGCGGATGCACCGCGGTCTCCACAACGCCTCCTTCAACGCTGCGGCCCTGGCCGGCGTACGGCGCCGCGGCTGGGCGCACTCGGTCGGCGAACGCGAGCAAGGCGTCGCCTCCGTCTCGGCCCCGGTCCGCTCCCCCAGCGGCAAGGTGATTGCCGCGGTCTCCGTCTCCGGCCCGATCGAACGCCTCTCCCGCCAGCCCGGCCGCATGCACGCCCCCGCCGTCATGGCCGCCGCCGAACGCCTCTCCGAGGCCCTCCGCCGCGCTTCCGAGTAACTAGAGCGTCCAGACCTGTCCCGTGCCGCTGTCGATCAGGGCGGCACGGTCGGCAGTGGCTTCCAGGGGCAGTACGTCGTACACCGCGGCCGTGAGCACCGGCAGCGCGACCAACGGCACCCGCGGCGCGAGCGTGCAGTGTGGCACCCATCGGCCCGGCTGATAGTGCCGGTGCAGCTCAGCCCCTGTCGCCACCACGGACTCCACCACGGACGCCTGCAGCTGCAGCACCTCCGCCTCGACAGCTGGGACCAGCCACGCCCTGCCGCGGCGGAACGTGCCTAGCGCATCGAAGTACAACTGAGCCGATTGCTCGCTCAGCAACGGCTGCACGGCCTTCATGACCTTGTCGTGATCCCACTCACGTAAGACAGCGAGCGATACGTGTGGCACATGGTGGCCGTGGGTGTGCGAGAGCAGCGTCGGCAGGCCGAGATCTTCCAGGCGGATCCACAGGGTTGCGGAGCAGGCGGTCGGTCCGGCGGTCGAACAACCAGCACACGGCCAGCGCCATTGCTGTGCCTATTGCTTGGCCGCGGGCCAGCCGCCGTACGGAACGGTGAGGATCTCGAGGTTGTGGCCGTCGGGGTCGTCCCAGTAGAGGCCGCGGCCGCCGTCGTTGGTGTTGATCTCGCTCTCGCGCCGATGGAACGGATCCGCCCAGTAGGTCAGTCCGCGTTCGACGATGCGCGCGTGGATCTGGTCGAACTCGTCCTCGCTCACGAGGAAGGCGTAGTGCTGCGGCTGCGCCTTCCCGTGGTCGTCGGCGAAGTCCAGCGAGGCACCGTTGCCCAGCTCGACCACGGCGAACGGACCGAAGCTACCGGGCTCCCCGAGCCCGAGGATGTCGGCCAGGAAGCGGGCCGAGGCCTGCTTGTCGGAGCATTTCACGATCGTGTGGTTGAACTCGACGGCCATTCCTTCAGGCTACTCGTCCCCGGTGCAGCCGCAGGAGATGTTCGGCAGGAGTTCGTAGTCGAGGACGTGCCGGGCCGCGGCGGGTTTGCCGGGGTCCAGGAGGATTTCGACGGCCCGGCGGGCGGTTTCCTCGATCGGCTGCCGGACGCTGGCCAGCGGCGGGATCGTGACGGTGCACTCGCTGGTCCCGTCGAACCCCATCACCGCAACGTCCTCAGGGACCCGCAGCCCGGCTTCCCAGGCCGCGAACAGGACACCGAACGCCTGCTCGTCCGTCGAACAGTAGATCGCCCGCGGCGGCCGCTTCTGCTGGAACCACGACCGTACGGCGTCCCGCGCCGCGAACCGGGACACGGGCGCAGCGACGTACCGCGCCGACGCGCGCGGATGCGCTTTCAATGCGCGCTGGATGCCCGCCCGGTGTTCCGCCGTACCGGGTGACTCCTCGGGACCGGTGACAACGCCGAGGGTCCGGTAGCCGTGGGACAACAGGTGGTCGGCCGATGCCTCGGCACCGGCGACGTAGTCGATGGACAGCGTCGAGACCGTGACGCCGTCGGGCACGGGATGCAGGGCGACGACAGGTACGCCGGCCGCCGCGAACCGCTGGATCGCGGGCTCCACCAGCAACGAGACGAGAACGACGCCGTCGACCTTGCGTTCGATGAACGAGCCGATGTGCGCCGACTCCTGCGCGGGATCGCCCGCCGAGTCGCCGATCAGCAGCAGGTGGTCGTGCTGCCGGGCGAAGTTCTCCAGGTGCTCGGCGAGCGTGGCGAAGTACGGGTTGCGGATCTGCGGGATCAGCAGACCCAGCGAGTACGTGCGGCCCGCGCTCAGTGCGCGGGCGAGGATGTTCGGCCGGTACTCCAGCTCCGCCGCGGCCTCCAGCACGCGCCGGCGGGTCTCCGCCGACACGGGCCGGGGGCCGTTGTTGAAGACGTAGCTGACCACCGCCGTGGACGTGCCGGCGCGCTCCGCGACATCACGCGCGGTCGCCATCGATCTCCCCACGAGCGACAGCGTATGCCGTGCCGGCGGCCACGATCCGCGCCGTGATCTCCTCGGCGACCTGCTCCGCGTCGACCCCCGTGACGATCCGCACGCTGCCGTCCGCGTCCGGTGTGAACGTGCTGTGCCCTGCCCGCTCCCCGCCGACAGCGATCGTCACCCGGCCGGCCTCGGAGAAGCTGAACAGTTCCGGGCGACTCAGCGCGAGCACCGCGACCGGATCGTGCGGCACGTTCCACGTCTCGCTCCAGTACGCCCACCACTGCTCGATGTCGGCCCCGAGCGCCGCGCCGAGCGGACCCGCCGCCCGGATCCGCTCCAACCGGGCCGACTCGATCGTCACCTGCTGCGTGATCTCCAGCCCCGTGATCGTGGTCGGAATCCCTGCGTTCAGGACCGCCTGCGCGGCCGCGTCGTCGGACTTGAAGTTGTGCTCGCACTTCTCGTCGCCGAAGGACCCGCCCATCACCCACAGGTGCCGGATCCAGCGCGCCGCCCCGGGCTCGAGCTCCAATGCCTTGGCCAGGTTGGTCAGCGGACCGATCGCGGCCACGTCGAGCTCACCAGGGTGCTCGCGGAGCCGTGCGACCAACCGCTCGGGCGCGCTGTCGACGCTGACGGTCTCGTCGGCCAGGCCGTCGTGCAGCGTGCCCTCGTGCCCGGCCCACCAGACCTCCCGCCCCGACAACGGCTCGGCGAGTCCCGGTACGACGTCCAGGTCGCGGCCCGCCAGTACGCCGTACCGCCGCGCGAGCCGGGCCCGCAGCAGCGTGTCGCCGTACACGGTGTGCACCTCGACCAGGTCGAGCTCCGGGGTGCCGAGCAACTGCGCGAGCGCCATGGCGTCGTCGACGTCGGAGCCGATGTCGGTGTCGAGAATGATGGATCGCACGTGTCTCCCTACTTGAGCCCGGTACTCGACACGGACTGGACGAAGTACCGCTGGAAGCCGGCGATGACCACCAGCGGGATGACGGTCAGGACGACGGCGCCCGCGAACACGAGACCGTAGTCGGTGAAGTTCTGACCCTGCAGGTTGGACAGGGCCACCGGGCCGACGATGTGCTCCGCGTCGGTGCCGATCAGCAGGGGCCAGACGTACGCCTGCCACTGGAAGAGGAACAGCATCAGGCCGGCGCCGATCAGCGCGGGTTTCGACAGCGGCAGGTAGATCCAGCGGAACACGCCGAACCAGCCCAGCCCGTCGAGCCGGCCGGCCTCGACCAGTTCGGCCGGGATACCGAGGAAGAACTGCCGGAGCAGGAAGATCGCCATCCCGTTGCCGATCCCGGGCAGCACCAGCCCGGTGAACGTGTTGGTCAGCGGCCAGTCCCGGAACATCGTCGACAGCGGGATCGCGATCGCGTCGAACGGCACCAGGAAGCTCAGCACGACGATCCCGAACACCAGGCCGCGGCCGCGGAACTCGAACGCCGCCAGCCCGAACGCGGCCGTCGCGCAGACCGCGAGCCCGATCACGACGGTGGCCGCGCTGACCAGGATCGAGTTGAGCGTCGCGCGCCCGATCTCGCTGCCCAGCAGCGCCGAGTAGTTGGTCAGCGTCGGCCGCAGCTCGAAGAACGTCTGCCAGGACAGCGGGTTGAGGTTCGCGAACGTCTCCGACCCGGGCCGCAGCGAGTTCGTCACGACCCACAGCAACGGCAGGAAGAACAGGATGCCGACGACCCCGCCGGCTACCGACAGGCCGACGCGCTTCACTGGTCACCTCGCAACAGGCGGAACTGCCCGGCGACGATCACCAGCGTCAGCGCGACCAGGATCACGACCTCGGCCTGCGCGACGTGGATGTCGCCGATCGCGTACGCCCGGTTGTAGACGTCGTACATCAACAGGTTGCTGTTGCCGTTCGGCCCGCCCTTGGTGAGGATCTGCACCGGCGCGAACACCAGCAGGTTCGACACCGTGTCCGCCACCAGGACGAAGGCGAGCGGACGACGTACCAGCGGAAGGATCACCGACACCATCCGCCGCCACGGCCCGGCGCCGTCCAGCAGGGCGGCCTCGCGGACCTCGACCGGGATCTCCTGGATGCCGGCGATCAGGAACAGCATCCAGTACCCGACACCGATCCACGACAGCAGGACGATCAGCGACGCCAGGACCTGACTCGGCGAGGTGAGGAACGGCTGCGCCGGCAGGCCGAGGCGTTCGAGGACGCCGTTCGCGAGGCCGTCCGGGCGGTAGATCACGCTCCAGATCACCGCGGACACGGCCGGCGGGGTGGCGATCGGCAGGATCACCAGCGTCCGCCAGAGCCGCGCGCCCGCGGCCCTCTGGGTGAAGAGGACCGCGAGCAGGAACGAGACGACGACCTGGATCGGGTTCACCAGCACGGTGAACAGCAACGTCACGCCGACCGACTGCCGGAACTCCTTGCCGGCCAGCAGATCCGTGTAGTTGCCGAGGCCCGCGAACACCCGCCCGCCGCGCAGCAGGCTCTCGGAGTAGAAGCTCTCCACCACCGCGGAGATCGCCGGGACGATCCGCAGTACGGCGAGACACACCAGCGCGGGTGCCAGGAAGGCCAGGGCGATCAGCCCTTGCCGCTGCCTCACTTGATAGGCCTCATTTGATGGACCGCCACGCCTCGGTCAGCTGGCGGGTCGCCTCGTGCAACCGGGTGTCCGGGTTCGTCCCGTTGCGGATGTCGGCGAACGCCTTCGCCATGACTTCCTCGAACTGGATGTACCCGACGCTGACCGGCCGCGACACCGCGGTGTGCTCACTCTCGTACGCCGTGATCGCCGCGGCGCCGGCCGTCTTCGCACCGGAGAACGCGTCCATCTTCGGGGTGTACTGCTTCTGCGCCTCGAGGTTCGCCGGGATGATCGTCGTGGTGCTGGTGGTGGCCAGGTTGCCGGCCGCGTCCAGCGTCGCGAACTCGACGAACTTGCGGGCCATCCCCTGCTGCTTCGACGCCGGGTTGATGCCGAGCGACCAGGACCCGGTCGGGGTCACCGGCTTGCCGCCCTGGAAGTACGGCAGCGGCGCGACGCCCCAGTCGATCTTCGAGCTGCCGAAGATCTTCAGGTCCCAGGGTCCGCCTACGAAGAACGCCACGTCGCCGTTGGCGAACACCGGGCCGGTCTGGAAGCCGCCGATCCCGCGCGGCGACAGGCCGCTCGCGAACGTGGCGCCGTACCACTGCATCGCCTTCTTCCAGCCGTCGGTCTCGACGGCCGGGGTGAGCGCGTCGTCGCCCTCGATCCCGGAGCCGCCGCCGAGCGACTCGGCCAGTGGCTGCAGCTGGTAGTACGCCTCCGGCTGCTCCATGAACAGGCCGTACTTCGTCGCACCCGCCTGCATCGCCTTGCGGCCGGCGGCCTCGACCTGCTCCCAGGTCCAGCGCTGCTCCGGGTCCGCGGTCGGCGGGGCGACCTTCGCCTTCGCGAGCGCGGTCTTGTTGTAGAAGAGGAACTGCGTCGAGTTCCACATCGGCAGCGACCAGAGCTTGTCGCGGAACCGGTTGGTCTCGTACGCCGTGGCGCTGAACGACCCCTTCACGCGACCGTCGAGGTCGCTCAGGTCGACGAGGAAGCCCTTGGCGGCGAGCTGCGAGACGCGCGGCTCGTCGACCGTGTAGACGTCGATCCCGGCGTCCTTCGCGCTCAGCCGTTGCTGCATGGTCGCGTTGAACTGGTCGAACGGGATCTGCGTGTAGGTGACCTTGATGCCCGGGTTCTTCGCCTCGAAGGCCTTGATCACGGGCTGGTACGTCTCGGCGTTGTCGGTGCCCGTGAACGTGATCGTCCCGGTCTCCGGACCGGGGTCGGCCGCCGGGGCCGACGAGCTGTCCGAACCGGACGAGCCGCCGCAGCCGGCCAGCAGGAGCGCCGCGGCGAGTGCCGCGGCCGGGAGCGCGAAGAGGTTCCGCCGCACAGCGATCCCCTTTCCTGACGAACGGCCGCCCAGGGAAAGCGGCCGAGGAGGTCTAAGCGCTTAGACTCTAAGCGCTTAGACCTGTGGGTGTCCAGCAATCGGCACGAAGGGGATCCCGGGAACGACGAAGGCCCCCGTCCGAGTGGACGGGGGCCTTCGCTCTGGTAGCCCCGACGGGATTCGAACCCGCGCTACCGCCTTGAGAGGGCGGCGTGCTAGGCCGCTACACAACGGGGCCAGAGTTTTGTCATCCGGATCTTCCGACCCGGGCAACGAGGTTGAACTCTACCGATTTTCATCGGCGCGGTCCAATCCGCTGGGGTACCAGGACTCGAACCTGGACTAACTGAACCAGAATCAGTCGGGCTGCCAATTACCCCATACCCCAAAGGCATTTCACTGAAGTCGGAGAGTTCGTTCCCGCCCTCACCAACCCGGCTCGGAGAGCTTACCCGAGCAAGGGACCGGACACCAAAACGGCCCCCGCCGGGCGAGTTGTCACTCCCGTCACACCCGTCGCGGACCGCCCACCGGCAGCGCCGCCAACGGCAGTTCGGACCGGTTCGCGAGCTTCATCCGCCCGGCCATCCACAACGCGATCGCGCCGAACGCCGCGAACTTCAACACGTCCAGCGTCACCAGCGGCCAGGGCGCGTCCTTCACGCCGAGGCTGGCCCCGACGGTGTCGGTCAGCGCCGCGAAGACGAACGTCGTCACGTTGTTGGCCGCGTGCGCCGCGATCGACGCCTCCAGCCCACCGGTGCGGACCGCGAGCAGGCCGCCGACGAGGCCGAACGCGAGCCGGTCGACGAACAGCGCGGGACTCTCCCACGGCCAGACGCCGTGCGCCGCGGTGAACAGCACGGCCGTGACGAGCACCGCGACCGTCGAGCCCTTGAGGAACGAGCCGACCGCCTGCAGCAGGTACCCGCGGAAGTAGTACTCCTCCGCGGCCGCCTGGATCGGCGACGTCAGCAACGTGACCGCGATGACGGCGACCGCGTCGGCCGCCGCGGGGCCGCCGTGGCGTTCACCGGTCGCGAGCGGTACGTCGCCGAACTCGATGATCGCGAACGCGATCAGCTCCAGCACGACCGCGACCAGCGCGAACCAGGCCAGCGGCCGCCAGCGCAGCCGGCCGGCCACCGAGGACAGCAGCCCCGGCGTCTGCCGGTTCAGCGCCCGGGCGACCAGGACCGACAGCGGGATCAGCACGATCAGCGTCAGGTTCGTTGCCAGCAGCCCGAACCAGGACAGCGTGCCCTCCGGGTCCGGCCGGATCGCCGTCTGCACCCCGAGGATGACGAGGCTGGTGATCATCCAGCCGACGAGGATCGTGAACGCGCCGAGGACGACGTACGCCCGCGGCGTGACGTCGTTGGCGAGCAGTCGCTGGTACGGCGTACGCACCGTGTCCTGGCTCCTGTGCCGGCTCATGTCCTGGCTCATGACACCGACCGCCGGGCCTGCTCGAGCCGGTGCAGGGCCCTGTCGCGGCCGAGCAGCTCGAGGGATTCGAACAGCGGCGGCGAGATCCGGCGGCCGGCGATCGCCACCCGGACCGGACCGAACGCGTTCTTCGGCTTCAGCCCGAGCCCTTCGACCAGCGACGCCCGCAGCGCGGCCTCGATCGCCTCGGTGGTCCACTCGGTGTGCTCGAGCGCCTTCGCGGCCGCGTCGAGGACCGTGTCCGCGTCGCCGACCAGCACCTTCGCGGCGGCGTCCGGGTCGACCGTGAACGCGTCCTCGTCGACGAACAGGAACCCGAGCATGTCGACCGACTCCGACAACGTGTTCATCCGCTCCTGCACCAGCGGTACGGCGGCTCGCAGTACGGCGAACTGCTCGTCCGAGGGCTCCAGCGGCAGCACGCCCGCCTGCGCGAGGAACGGGATCATCCGCCGGGCGAACTCCTCCGGCGGCAGCATCCGCATGTGCGCGGCGTTGATCGCCTCGCACTTCTTCGGGTCGAAGCGGGCCGCGTTCGAGTTCACCTTGCGGATGTCGAAGGCCTCGACCATCTCGTCGAGCGTGAACACGTCGCGGTCCTCGGCGATCGACCAGCCGAGCAGCGCCAGGTAGTTCAGCAGGCCCTCGGGCAGGAAGCCGCGCTCCATGTACTCGCCGAGCCCGGAGCCCTTGTCCCGCTTGGACAGGCGCTTGTTGCCCTCGCCCATCACCATCGGCAGGTGCCCGAAGCGCGGCATCCGGCCGGTGCCGACGCCGATCTCGGCCAGCGCCTCGTAGAGCGCGATCTGCCGCGGCGTCGACGGCAGCAGGTCCTCGCCGCGCAGGATGTGGGTGATCTCCATCAGCGCGTCGTCGACCGGGTTCACCAACGGGTACAGCGGGTAGCCGTTCGCGCGGACCAGCACGTAGTCGCCGAGGTTCTCCGGGAGGAACGTGATCTCGCCGCGGACCAGGTCGTCGAACACGATCGGGCGGTCCGGCATCCGCAGCCGCACCACCGGCCGCCGGCCTTCGGCGACGTACGCCTCCACCTGGTCGGGGGTGAGACCGCGGCAGTGGCCGTCGTACCCGCTGTGCTGTCCGGCGGTGCGGGCCTCCTCGCGGCGCTGGTCGAGCTCCTCCTGCGAGCAGTAGCAGTGGTACGCCTTCCCCGCCGCGAGCAGCTTGGCGACGATGTCGGCGTAGATGTCCATCCGCTCGGACTGCAGGTACGGCCCGTAGTCGCCGCCGGCCTCGGGGCCCTCGTCCCAGGTGAGGCCGAGCCAGCGCAGCGAGTCGTAGGTGTAGCGGTAGCCCTCTTCGGTGTTGCGGGCGGTGTCGGTGTCCTCGATCCGCAGCACCAGCTTGCCGCCGAAGTGCCGGGCGAAGGCCCAGTTGAACAGCGCGCTGCGGATGTTGCCGACGGTCAGCAGACCGGTCGGCGACGGTGGGAACCGGACCCGTATGCCGCCCGGTTCCAGATCGCCCAGGACGGCGTCAGTCACGCACGATCACCTTGTTCGTCAGAGTTCCGATGCCCTCGACGCTGACCGAGACCTCGTCGCCGGGCAGCATCGGGCCGACCCCGGCCGGGGTGCCGGTGAGCACCACGTCGCCGGGCAGCAGGGTCGTGAACGACGTGATGTAGGCCAGCACCGACGGGATGTCGAAGATGAACTGACTCGTCCGCCCGTCCTGCTTGGGCTCGCCGTTCAGCTCGGTGCTGACCCGCAGGTCGGACACGTCGAGCTCGGTGCTGATCCACGGGCCGATCGGGCAGAAGGTGTCGTACCCCTTGGCCCGCGCCCACTGGCCGTCGGTCTTCTGCAGGTCGCGCGCGGTCACGTCGTTGGCGATCGTGTAGCCGAAGATCACCTCGTTGACCCGCTCCTTGGGCAGGTCCCGGCAGATCCGGCCGATCACGATCGCGAGCTCGCCCTCGAAGTGCAGGTCGTTGGTCTGCTCCGGGTACACGATGCCGTCCCGCGGGCCGATCACGCTGGTGTTCGGCTTCAGGAAGATCATCGGCTCGGTCGGTACGTCGTTGCCGAGCTCCGCGGCGTGCGCCGCGTAGTTCCGGCCGACGCAGACCACCTTGCTGCGCGGGATCACCGGGGCCAGCAGCCGGACGTCCGCGAGCTGCAGCTTCTCCCCGGTGAACTGCGCCGAGCGGTAGAGCGGGTCCGAGTCCAGAACGTTGACAGTGCCCACGAGCCCTTCGGGGTCGTCGGTCTCGACGACGCCGTACTTCGGCTCGTCGTCCACGGAGAATCTGGCGATACGCACGGGGCGAGCCTACCGACTCCCGCGGATGAGACAGTGGTGCGGTGACTTTCGAGATCCGGTTGGCGGTTCCTTCCGAGTACGACGCCGTCGGCGAGCTGACCGTTGACGCGTACTCGCACGACGGCTTCGTGCGCGGTGACTACGCGATGACGCTGCGTGCCGCCGCGGACCGGGCCGCGAAGGCCGAGCTGTGGGTGGCGGCCGACGCGTCCGGGCTGCTGGGCACAGTGACCTACTGTCCTGTCGGCTCGGTCTACCGGGAGATCGGGCTGGACGACGAGGGCGAGTTCCGGATGCTCGGCGTCCACGGTCGCGCCCGGGGTCTCGGGGTCGGTACGGCGCTGACCGAGCGGTGCATCGAGCGCACCCGCGAGCTCGGGCAACGGCGGATCGTGATGAGCAGTGCGGCGTACATGACCACCGCCCACCGGATCTACGAACGTCTCGGCTTCACCCGCCTTCCAGAACGTGACTGGGCCCCCATGCCGGGCCTCGATCTGTACGCATTCGCCCTCGACCTATGACGCTCACGCTTTCCCGCACCGAGTGGTCGTCGTACGCCGAGGACCACGCGCGGCACGTCGACGCCCTGCTGGCCGGTCATCTCGCGCGGCGGAAGCGCCGCGAAGCACATCCTGTCGAGGATTTCCTCTTCACCTATTACCCGACCCGCCCCAACCAGCTCCGGGTGTGGCATCCCGGTCCGGGGATCCGGCTGGATGACGCCGCATCGTACGGCGATCGCCGCGGCTACCTCCTGGTCGACGGGGTCGCCACTCTGGATCCGGCCGAGATCGAGCGCCGCGCGGACAGCATCGCGTGGATCCGCCGGCTGCTCGCGGCGACCCTGGACCGCCAGCCGCAGTTCGGGTGTTTCGGCCTGCACGAGTGGGCGATGGTGTACCGGACGCCCGAGGTGCGGCACGCCGCGTGGCCGCTGCGACTGGGGGCCGAGGGCACCGATCGGGTCGTCGAGTCGCACAAGATCGGCTGCTCGCACTTCGACGCGTTCCGGTTCTTCACGGACGCGGCCCGGCCGCTGAACGTCCTGCAGCCGACCCGCGAGTCCCAGCCGGCGCTGGAGCAGGGCGGCTGCCTGCACGCGAACATGGACCTCTACAAGTGGGCCTGCAAGCTGATGCCGTTCACGCCGAGCCCGCTGCTGCTGGCATGTTTCGAGCTGGCCCGTGACATCCGCACCCTCGACATGCGCGCCTCGCCGTACGACCTGGCCCCGCTCGGCTACTCCCCCGTGCGGATCGAGACGCCTGAGGGCAAGGCGGAGTACACGGCCGCCCAGCGCGCCTTCGCCGACCGCGCCCGCCCGCTGCGCCGGCAGCTCGTCGCGCTGTGCGACGAGCTGCTCGGCTAGTCTCCCCGCATGGGAAAGATCGTCGCCATCGCCTTCGCCGTCCTGCTGATCGCGATCGGCGGCGTGTGGACCTTCCAGGGCCTCGGCTACCTCGAGGGCAGCTCGATGACCGGCAGCACCCTGTGGGCCACCGTCGGCCCGATCGTCGCCGCCTTCGGCGTCTCCCTCCTCTACGTCGCGATCCGCGGCCCCCGGAAGCGCTAACGACGTACGGCCGGGCGGACGAGCGCGGCCAGGAGGAACAGCAGGAACATGACCAGCAGCAGGATCCACCGCGGGTCGTCGAGCATCAGATCCTGCGCCGCCTGGGTCCGTTCGCCCGCGGTCAGCGGCTCCGTCGAATGGGTCGACTCGGCCCACGCCAGCCGCGCCGGCGCGAAAGCCAGGTAGGTCCAGACCCGCATCCCGAAGTACAGGACGACGGCTGCCAGGATCAGGATCCGGCGCCGCCCCGCCCGCCAGCCGACGTACACGATCGCCGGGACGATCAGCAGCTCCAGAACGCTGTTGACGGCGATGTAGTACGGGATCGACGGCAGGAACATCTGCTCGAGGGCGTCCCCGGTCAGCGAACTGCTCCGCAGCGCGCCGTCCAGCAACAGGATCGCCATCAGACCGCCACACCCCGCGAAGGCGGCGCCCGCGGCCCCTAGGACGACCAACCCGTCCTCGACGCGCCCCCGCCACCGCTGACCGATCCGCTGCGCGACGAGACCGATCAGCACGGCCCAGGCCGCGCCCGCCAGGACGGCGAGCGGCCAGGGCATCAGCTCGGACAGGTTGAACAGGCCGGTGATCAAGGCACTGAACGGCACGACCACGGCGTACGGCTTCCAGTTCATGGTGCTGCTCCTCTCGGTGATCACCAGGAGTGAAGCATTTCGCTGCTTGAAGCAGCTACTGCTCGGAGCAGTTACCAGGGAACGCTCAGGGGGACCCGTAGGTTTGGTCCATGGCGAGGAAGCGGGCGGAGCTGGTGGCGGACCTGGTGGCGGAGATGCCGCGATACGTGTCGGCCGCGGTGCGGTACCAGATCGCGGTCGCAGACCAGCTCGGGATGCCGGTCACCGACCTGCACGCGATCGGCGCGCTGCTCGAACTCGGACCGGCCGGCGCCCGGCAGCTGGCCGACCTGATGGGCCTGACGACCGGCGCGGTCACCCGGCTGGTCGACCGCCTCGAGCGCGCCGGGTACGTCCGGCGGGAGCCCGATCCGACCGACCGCCGCCGGATCGTCATCCACGTCGTCCCCGAGCGGGTCGCCGACATCGCGAAGTACTACGCCTCGATGGACGAGCGCTGGCAACGGCAGCTGACCAGCTACACGAACGCCGAGCTCGCGTTCCTGATCGACTTCCTGCACCTGGGTCGCGAGCACGCGCTGGTCGAGACCAGCACGCTCCGCACCAGCGGCCGCCCGCACGCCACTCGCCGCCGCGCCGCGGACTAGAAGCGGCGGGGCGGGTCGTCGCCGGTGGTGCGGCGGACGGTGACGTAGGTGTTGCCGTCGGCGGCGGGGGCTGGGACGACGGTGTGGAGGGTTCGGCCGCCGGGGAAGGCGAAGTGCTGGGAGACTCCCGCCGCGTCCGTCGCGGAATCGCGTGAGGTCAGGCCTTCGACGGCGCGCTGCTTCGTGAGGTAGCTGAGGACCATGCCGAGGTTGTCGTCGGCGCCGAAGATGTAGGTCGTGTCCGTGCCGACCGCCGGCGACAGGACGGTGCCGCCGATCGTGTCCTCCCGCTGCCCGCCGATCGCGTACGAACCTTCCTCGCCCGGCATGCTCGCATACTCGTAGCCGCCCTTGGTCGCGAACACGTACAGCGTGCGATGCCGCAGCATCCCGGCGGCGTCGTAGTACGTCCGGTCGTCGAGCAGGATCGGGTCCCCGACCGGCGGCGTCGCTTTGACCTGCGCGGACTGCGGATCGAGCGGCAACGGCGACGACGTGTGCCTGCCCAGCGCGACGGGGTCCGGCGATGGGCGTCCGCCCGGCCCCGAGCACACCGTGCGGCCGCCGACCAGCCATCCCGTCGTGGTCCGGGTCAGCTCGGTCCGTGCGATCCGGCGCCCGGCGGCATCCGCGTAGTCGAGCGTCCCGGACTTGCCGTTCAGCGTGAACTCGTACAGCGGAACGCCGTACGCGACGGCCTCCGGCGGGGCCTTCGCGGGATCGAGCACCGCACGGACCGGCTTGAACGTCATGGAATCCGTGCCGGGTTGGAGCTGCCGCCGGTCCTTGCAGGCCCAGTCTCCGACGGTGGCAGGCCGCGGCCCGCTCGTCTTGGGCGCGGGCTTCTTCTTGGGGCCCGGCGACGCTGTGGCCGCCGGCGTCTCTTGGTTGCTGTCGGCAAGGAGTGTCGCCGAGACGACCAGTACGCCCGCGACTGCTGCCGCGGCGAGGTACGGCGCGATCGGCCGGCGTCGGCGCACCGGCCGGGTCGTGCGCTCGTGCACCTGCTGCCACAGGTGGTCGACGTCGACGGTCTTCGTCGCGGCGGCGCGCTCGAGTTCTTCGGTCAGACGGCGTTCGGTTTCGTTCATCGGTGGTCCTCGAGTTCGGCCGCGAGCCGTGCGAGGCCGCGGCTGACCAGTGATTTGACGGTGCCGACGCGGACCTGCATGGCGTCCGCGATCTCGGCCAGGGGCAGATCGAGCCAGTACCGCAGCACCAGCGCCTCACGCTGCCGCGGCGCCAGGTGGTCGAGCGCGCGCAGCAGGCCGCGCACCGACTCGGTCAGCACGACCTGTTCGTCGGCCGGCGCGGCGGTGACGAGGTGCAGCACCTTGCGGTCGGCAACGATCCGGCGCCGGCGCCGCGACCTGACCTCGTTGACGACGATCCGGTTCAGGTACGCGACCTGGTTCGCGACGTCCCGTTGCCGGCGTACGTCGTACAACCGGCAGAACGCCTCCTGGACCACGTCCTCCGGGTCCTCCGCACCGAGCAGGTGCGCCAGCCGCACCAGCCGGCCGGCCTCCGCCCGGAACAACGTCTCGAAGGCGCCGCTGCTCACCACCGTGTCTCCCACGATCAGCCCCATACCTGACTGACGGCCACGGTCCCGAAAGGTTGAGTCAGCCGACCCCGAGCACCGCCCACTGGTAGTGCATGGCTCCCCCGTCGTCCCAGGTGGCCCACTCCTCGAGTACGCCGTACCGCTGGAGGACCGCGCGGATCCCGTCGTCGCTGCGGATACTGAAGAACCGCCCGGGGCCGTAGCCCTCGCCGTCCTCCCAGACGTGTTCGCTGTCGCGGACCCGCGTCGAACGTCGCGTCGGCGAACGGCAGCTCCGGCACGACGCGGCCTCCGCCTTCAGACCCAGCTCGCGGCAGGCCTACGCGATCAGGTCCTGCTCGCGGTCGGCGCGGGTCATCGGACGGCCTTCTGTGCCTTCTGTGCTTTTAGGGCGAACAGGAGCGGGATGCGGGGCGCTTCGTCGGGCAGGCGCCACCAGCCCTCTGGCGTCTGCTGCATCGATGGCCAGCGGGGCCACGGCAGTACTTCGGATTCGCGCAGCGTCGTGACCTGGAAGCCGGTGCCGGCCAGCGTGCTGACGATCTCGCCGAGGCCGTGGCGCCACTCGTAGCTCGTCTGACGGCCCGGGACCTCGTCGCCGGTGTAGGTGACGGTGGAGTCGTGCGCGATCGGGCCGCGGCCCTCCAGGTAGTCGGCGCGCAGGACCAACTCGTCGGACTCACCGGGCAGCGAGACCTCCCGAAGCGCGTTCAGCAGCGGATGGAACTCGACGACGTACAGCACACCACCGGGCTTCAGCAGCTCCTGCACGACCTCGGCCCACTGCCGCAGGTCAGGCAGATAACAGAGCGCGCCCTTGCCCGTGTAGACCACGTCGAACTGCCGGCCCTCGACCGCCCGCGCCGCGTCGTACACGTTGGCATGCAGATACTCGACCTCTACCCCCGCCGCGGTCGCGATCTCCCGAGCCGCCTCCAGCGACTTCTCCGAGAGGTCGAGCCCACTCGTCCGCGCACCCCGGCGCGCGAACTCGATCGTCTCCGTCCCGAGATGACACTGCAGATGCAGGACGTCCCGACTCGCGAGCGGACCCAGGTCCTCCCACTCGTAGTCGGCGAACCAGAACTCCGCGGGCCGGTCGTAGAAATCGCTCGCCGCGTGCAGTGGCGCCCGGGCGTTCCAGTCGGCCTCGTTCGCGGCCACCATCTGCTGCGTCTGTGCGTCGAGGGTCACGGTCAGCAAGTCTGCCGACCGCCGGGGCCACGTTGGTATCCACAGGCCCTTGTTCAAGATTTGCGGATAAGCTTGAATAAGAAGTATGGCAAGGGTGGAGTTGCACCGCTGGCCCGGGCACCCCGACGGGTTCACCCGCGCGGAGCGCCTCGGCGGGCCGTACGAGCTCTATCTGCCCGACCCACTGGTCGGGCGGGAGTTCGACCTGCCCGACGACGTGCTCGCGCTGCTCGAGGACGCCGCCGGTGACCTCGCCCGCCTGGACGCGACGGCCGCCGTACTGACGAACAGCGAGGCACTGGCACGGCTCCTGCTTCGCGCGGAGGCTGTCGGGTCGTCGCACATCGAGGGCCTCGTCGTCGGGGCGCGCCGGCTGCTGAAGGCCGACGTACTGCGGGATCACATCCACGACGTGACCGCCGAAGAGGTGCTCGGCGCGGTCGACGCGATGACGTGGGTGACCGAGTCCGTCGAGGCCGGCGACAAGCTCGAGGTCGAGCACCTGCTCGAGGCGCATCGCCGGCTGATGGCGCAGTCGCCGCGGCCGGAGTACGGCGGCGAGATCCGCTACCTGCAGAACTGGATCGGCGGCCGCTCGCCCGCCGAGGCGTACTACGTCCCGCCGCCGGCACAACTGGTGCCCGACCTGCTCGCGGACCTGATGACCTTCGTCCGCGAGTCCCGGCTGCCGGTGCTGGCGAAGACCGCGATCGCGCACGCGCAGTTCGAGACGATCCATCCGTTCGCCGACGGCAACGGCCGGACCGGGCGCGCGCTCATCCACCTGATCCTGCGCGCCGAGGGCCTCGTGACGCGCACGGTGCCGCCGGTTTCACTCGCCCTCGCGACCCACGCCTCGGAGTACGTCGAGGCACTGACCGACTTCCGGTACGTCGGACGCGCGACGACCGCGAAGGCCCGCGCCGCGGCGAATCCGTGGCTGCGGATGTTCGCGAAGGCCTGTACGCACGCGACCGCGGAGGCGGCCCGCTTCGAGCAGACCGCGACCGATCTCAAGGCGGAGTGGCGCGAACGCGCGGCGCCGGTCCGCGCCGGATCCGCTGCGGAGCTCCTGATCGAGGCGCTGCCGGCCGCGCCGGTCCTCACGCTCGCGGCCGCCGCGCAGCTCATCGACCGTTCCCAGCAGGCCGCGAACCAGGGCCTCGCCCGACTGGTCGAGGCGCACATCCTGCGGGAGATCACCGACGGCCGGCGCAACCGGGTCTACGAAGCGCCGGAGCTGATCGACGCGTTCACGCTGCTGGAACGCCGCTTCGCCAGCCCGGCCGCGGACACCCGGATCGCGCCACCTAGCAGACCGGTGCCGTCGAGGCCAGGACCGACACGCTAGGCGGTTTGACTTTCCTGTCGCGAGGGAGCAAGAATTCGAACATATGTTCGATCGTACAGGGGAGTTGTGATGCCGGAGGCGTTCGACTGGGACATCCTGCACCGACCGTCGGCGATGGCGATGGTCCGCGGCCAGCTGGGGTTCAGCTGGATGGTGCTGTCCGGCCGGCTCGCCCAGCTGACCGACGAGCAGTACTTCTGGCGCCCGAGCAGCGAGGCGCTGACCGTCGTCCGGCGGCACTACACCGGCCACTTCCGGGCGCTCGGGTCCGGCGAGTGGGTCGCGCAGTGGCCGGACGAGCCGGATCATCGGGGGCCGCGGACGATCGCGTGGCTGATCGCCCATCTGACCGAGACGTTCTTCGAGCGCTGGGAGTGGACGTTCGGGGCGAGCCGGCAGGGGCGCGCCGACATCACCCTGCACGGGAACGCGCGCGACGCGGTCGCCTGGCTGACCCACTGGGTCGAGGCCTGGCAGGACGCGATCGCCGCGCTCGACGAGGACCAGGTGATGACCGTCGGGCTGAGCCAGGCCAACGAACTCGACGCCGCCGAGCCCTTCGGCCACGTCGTCCTCCGGCTGAACCGGGAGCTCATCCATCACGGCTCGGAGATCATGACGCTCCAGGACCTCTACGCGGTCGCGGCGTGAGGACACAAGATGTGCGACACGCGGCGTGGCGCTACCACAAGATCTAGTTCGCGACCCCTAGGATCACTATCACTGGTGGTTCGAGCCGAGCGGCACCACAAGATGTTGGGCGGCTCGACGCAAGAGGGGAATCCGGTGCGAGTCCGGAGCTGCCCCGCAACGGTGAGCGGACGCGCTGCGGCACGTCCGCGAGTCCGGACACCTGCCACCGGTGCGTGTACCGCCGGTGCACGCGGTCCGAGATCTCGCGGGTGGGTCGCAGGGCGTGACGGCAGTGTTCCCGGCCGGTGCTGCCGGTCCCGTCGTGCGCCTGCTCGCGTCGTCCCGGGCCTCCGAACTCTTCTGGAGCGCACACCTGTGACCATTGCTTCCTCACGTGCTTCAACCGTTCCGTCGACAGCCGGCGCGGACCTGACCGTCGTCCGTCGCGACGGCAGCAGTACGCCGTTCGACGCCGCCAAGATCTCCGTCGCGCTGACCAAGGCCTTCCTCGCCGTCGAGGGTGCCGAGGCCGGCGCCACCCACCGGGTCCGGGACCTGGTGACCGACCTGACCGGCCGGGTCGTCACCGCCCTGACCAGCCGCGGCCCGGCCTCCGGCCGCCGCAGCGTGCAGGTCGAGGACATCCAGGACCAGGTCGAGCTGGCGCTGATGCGCGCCGGCGAACACCAGGTCGCCCGTGCCTACGTCCTGTACCGCGAGGAGCGGACCAAGGCCCGCACGCCCGCCGATCCGTCCGGGGTCACCGAGAAGCCGTCGCTGACTGTCCTGGCGGCCGACGGCAGCCGGGCTCCGCTCGACGTCGACCGGCTCCTGCTGGTGGTCGCCGAGGCAGCGGCCGGACTCGACGCCGTCGACCCGGAGCTGATCCTCGACGCGACGCTCGGCGCCTGCTACGACGGCATCGCACAGCACGAGGTCGAGCTCGCGCTGGTGATGGCCGCCCGCTCGTACGTCGAGACCGAGCCGCAGTACAGCTATGCCGCCGCCCGCCTGCTGCTGGACCAGATCCGCCGCGAAGCACTCGGCCGCGTCCACGGCGAGCCGCGGCAAGCCAGCCAGGCCGACATGACCACGGCGTACGTCGACTACTTCCGCCGCTACATCGAGGTCGGCGTCGAGGCCGGTCAGCTCGATCCGGAGCTCGGCCGCTTCGACCTCCACCGGCTGGCCGCCGCGATCCGGCCGGAGCGCGACCTCGACTTCACGTTCCTCGGCCTGCAGACCCTGTACGACCGCTACCTGCTGCATCTCGGCAAGGTGCGCTACGAGCTGCCCCAGGCGTTCTTCCTCCGGGTCGCGATGGGCATGGCGCTGCGCGAGGACGACCGCGAGGCGCGGGCGATCCAGTTCTACGAGCTGCTCAGTTCGTTCCGTTTCATGTCGTCGACGCCGACCCTCTTCAACGCCGGCACCACCCGCCCGCAACTCTCCTCGTGCTTCCTCACCACGGTCGAGGACGACCTGGCCGGCATCTTCACCGGCATCCGCAACAACGCCTTGCTCGCCAAGTACTCCGGCGGCCTCGGCAACGACTGGACCCCGGTCCGCGGCATCGGCGCCCACATCCGCGGCACCAACGGCGAGTCCCAGGGCATCGTCCCGTTCCTCAAAATCGCCAACGACACCGCCGTCGCGGTGAATCAGGGAGGAAAACGCAAGGGCGCGGTGTGTGCGTATCTGGAGACGTGGCACATCGACGTCGAGGAGTTCCTCGAGCTGCGGAAGAACACCGGGGACGAGCGGCGGCGGACGCATGACATGAACACAGCCAACTGGGTGCCCGACCTGTTCCTGCAGCGGGTCGAGGCCGGTGGGGACTGGACGTTGTTCTCGCCGGACGAGGTGCCCGACCTGCACGATCTGTACGGCGCCGCGTTCGCCACGGCGTACCGCGAGTACGAGGCAGCTGCGGAGCGCGGTGAGCTGCGGGTCTTCAAGCGCGTCAAGGCCGTCGACCTCTGGCGGCGGATGCTCACAGTGCTGTTCGAGACCGGGCATCCGTGGATCACGTTCAAGGACGCCTGCAACCTGCGCTCACCGCAGCAGCACGACGGCGTCGTCCACTCGTCGAACCTGTGCACCGAGATCACCCTCAACACCACGGTCGAGGAGACCGCCGTCTGCAACCTCGGCTCGGTGAACCTCGTCGCGCACCTGACGGCCGACGGCCTCGACGCCGACCTCCTCCGGGACACCGTCAAGACCGCGGTCCGGATGCTCGACAACGTCATCGACGTGAACTTCTACACCACCCCGGAGGCCGAGCGCGCGAACCAGCGGCACCGCCCGGTCGGCCTCGGCCTGATGGGATTCGCGGACGCCCTGTTCAAGCTCCGCATCCCGTACGCCTCCGACGCCGCGGTCGAGTTCGCGGACAGCTCGATGGAGCAGCTCAGCTACCACGCGATCGAGGCGTCCAGTGAGCTCGCCGCCGAGCGCGGCCGCTATTCGTCGTACGACGGATCGCTGTGGAGCCAGGGGGTGCTGCCGATCGACTCGCTCGAGCTGTTGCGGACCGCGCGCGACGGTGACGTGGTCGTCGACGACAGCCGGCGCCTGGACTGGGACGCCCTGCGCCGGAAGGTCCTCCGCGACGGCATGCGGAACTCGAACGTCATGGCGATCGCGCCGACCGCGACGATCTCGAACATCTGCGGCGTCAGCCAGTCGATCGAGCCGACGTACAGCAACCTGTTCGTGAAGTCGAACATGTCCGGTGAGTTCACCGTCGCGAACCCGTACCTGGTCGCCGACCTGAAGGCGCGCGGACTGTGGGAGCAGGTGATGGTGTCCGACCTGAAGTACCACGACGGGGTCCTGGCCGGGATCGAGCGGATCCCGGACGACCTGCGGGCGCTGTACGCGACGGCGTTCGAGATCGACCCGCTGTGGTTGGTCAAGGCGGCGTCGCGGCGGCAGAAGTGGATCGACCAGGCGCAGTCGCTGAACCTCTACATGGCGAAACCGTCCGGTCGCGCGCTCGACGAGCTGTACCGATCGGCGTGGCGACACGGCCTCAAGACGACTTATTACCTGCGTTCCCAGTCAGCGACCCACGTGGAGAAGTCCACGCTGCAGGGCACCGACGGCCGGTTGAACGCCGTACCTGTGTCCGTTCCTGTGTCTGTTCCTGAACCCACCGGGGCGGCCTGCTCCATCGACGACCCGGATTGCGAGGCCTGCCAGTGACCACCGGACTGGGCGAGCTCACCGTCGGCGCCGCGCGTGTCGACGTGGCCGACAAGGCGATGATCAACTCCCGCGCCGACGTGAACCAGTTGCTGCCGTTGAAGTACACGTGGGCCTGGGAGAAGTACCTGGCCGCCTGCAACAACCACTGGATGCCGACCGAGGTGTCGATGCAGGCCGACATCTCCCTGTGGAAGTCCCGCGATGGGCTGACCGACGCCGAGCGGCTGATGCTCAAGCGCAACCTCGGCTTCTTCGCCACCGCGGAGTCCCTGGTCGCGAACAACATCGTGCTCGCGGTCTATCGCCAACTCAGCAACCCCGAGTGCCGGCAGTACCTGCTGCGCCAGGCGTTCGAGGAGGCAGTGCACACGCACACCTTCCAGTACATCTGCACCTCGCTCGGGCTCGACGAGGGCGAGCTGTTCAACATGTACCGCGAGGTGCCGTCGATCTCCGACAAGGACGCGTGGGCGCTGAAGTACACCCAGCACCTCGAGGACCCGGACTTCCGGACCGGGACGCCGGAGACCGACACCGCGTTCCTGCGCGACCTGATCGCGTTCTACGTGGTGTTCGAGGGGATGTGGTTCTACACCGGGTTCGCGCAGATCCTCTCGCTCGGCCGGCGCAACAAGATGGTCGGCATCGCCGAGCAGTACCAGTACATCCTGCGCGACGAGTCGATCCACCTGAACTTCGGCATCGACTGCATCAACCAGATCAAGCAGGAGAACCCGCACCTGTGGACCGGCGCCTTCCGGTCCGAGGTCCGGCAGATGCTCACCGAGGCCTGCGAACTCGAGGTCGCCTACGGCCGCGCCACCCTCCCGACCGGCATGCTCGGCCTCACCGCGGACCTCTGCGGGCAGTACATGCGCTTCGTCACGGACCGCAGAGCGGAACAAATCGGCCTGAATCCGGTTTTCGGTGAAACGCGGAACCCCTTTCCCTGGATGTCAGAGGTGATGGACCTGAAGAAGGAGAAGAACTTCTTCGAGACCCGCGTCATCGAGTACCAGTCCGCCGGCGGCCTCAGCTGGGACTGACACTCCCCCAAGCGGAAGGCCCGCGGAGCAACTCGCCGCTTCGCGGGCCTTCCTTCCCCCGATCAGCCGGGGCTGTGCGCGTGTGTTTCCCAGGCGCAGTACGACAGCTCGCTGACCAACCAGCTCGCGGCTATTCCTGGAGGCTGAGGCGGGCGTCTACTGCGGTGGAGGAGAAGACCTCGTTGACGACCAGGCGGGACATGCCGTCGAGGGCGGCGTGGTCGGCCAGTTGGCCGGTGGCGACCGTTAGGTGGCGGGTGGCTCGCGGGAGGGTTACCTGGTAGAGGACCTCGTGGACGCCGGCGACGAAGTCCGTGTGGGCGAGGTCGCCTGCGATCATCAGTACGCCGGGGTTGAGGACGCTGACGACCGTCGCCAGCACCTCCCCCACCCGGCGGCCGGCCTCACGGGCCAGCCGCAGTGCGTCCGGCTGGCCGGCCTGCAGCAAGGCGCGGACGTCGGCGCCGGAGCGCGCGGTCACGCCCAGCTCGGTGAGCGCGGCGGCGACGGCGCCACCGCTCGCGACCGCCGCCAGGCAGCCGATCGAACCGCACTGACACTTCGCGTCCCCGGCGTCCCGGACCCGGATGTGCCCGATGTCGCCGGCGCCGCCGTCGATGCCGCGGAACACCTGCCCGTCGATCACCACCCCGGACCCGATCCCGGTCGACACCTTGACCAGAACGAACGCCGGGCAGTCCGGATACCCGGCCGCCTGCTCGCCGAGCGCCATCGCGTTCGCGTCGTTGTCGACCAGCACCGGTACGTCGAACCGCTGGCGGAGGTGTTCGCGGATCGGGTACTCGTCCCAGCCCGGCATGATCGGCGGCCGGATCACCAGGCCGGTGTCGAACTCGACCGGCCCGGGCACCGACACGCCGATCCCCGCGAGCTCAGCCACCGACCGCCCCGCCGCGGCGAGCAGCCCGTCGAACCAGTCCGCCAGCGTGTCGAGAACAACACCCGGACCGTCCGCGATGACCAGGTCACCGGACTGCTCGGCCAGCACACCGCCGGCCAGATCCATCAGGGCCGCGCGTGCATGCCGGGTGTCGAGGTCAGCGGTCAGTACGCAGGCATGCCGCTCGTCGAACCGCAGGACCACCGGCGGCCGGCCACCGGTGGAGGCGGTCGACCCCGCCTCCACCAGCCAGCCGTTCCGCAGCAGGCCGTCGAGGCGCTGCCCCAGCGTCGACCGGGACAGTCCGGTGAGTTCCTGCAACTCGGCACGCGTCCGCCCCCTGCCGGTGCGGACGAGCTCCAGCAGGTACCCCGAGGTCGTGAGATCAGCTCTTATCTGCCCCACTGGTCAATCCCTCCGTCAGCATGCGCTCCGCCGCGTAGAACATGAGCACCACCGGCAGAGTCAGCACGACCGAGCCTGCCATCAGCACGGTCTTCGGCACCTCGACCCCGTTCGCGAGCTGCTGCAGCCCGAGCGAGACCGTCCAGTGCGTCGGCTCGGCCGCCAGGAACAGCAGCGCGAAGAGGAACTCGTTCCACGCGATCATGAAAACGTACAGCCCGGTGGCCATCACCGACGGCGCGGCCAGCGGCAGCACGATCCGCCGGATGATCGTCAGCCGGGAGCACCCGTCCAGCGCCGCCGCCTCCTCGACGCTCACCGGCACGGTGGCGAAGTAGTTCCGGAGCATGTAGATCGCCACCGGCACGGTCTGCGCGATGTACACGATGACGAGTCCGACGAGACTCCCCTGCAGCCCGGCCTTCGCGAACATCACGAACAGCGGTACGGCGAGCAGCGTCGCCGGGAACAGGTACACGCCGAGGAAGAGCGCGCTCACCTCGCGCCGCCCGGTGAACCGCAGGCGGCTGACGGCGTACGCGCCCGGAATGGCGACCAGCAGCGTCAGCACGACGGCGCCGATCGAGACCAGCGCGGAGTTCCGCAGCATGGTGAGGAAGCCCTGGCCGCCGTCCTCGACCGAGGTGAGCACCTGCCGGTACGAGTCCACGGTGAACTCACTGACCGACACCCAGATCCGGCCCGGGTCGAGCAACAGGTTGTCGATCGGCTTCACCGACAGCAACAGCATGTAGTAGAAGGGGAAGATGGTCGCCACCACCAGGACAGCGATCACCACCCAGCGCATCACGCCGAAGAACTTCTCCTGGAACGCGGCCCTACTCACGACTCCTCCTCCTGTGCGCGGCGGCCCCAGAGGCGGAAGTACAGGCCGAGCAGCACGATCAGCACCGCTGCCAGCACGACGGCCTGCGCGGACGCCAGGCCGACGTCGAACCGCGCGGTGAGGAACCGGTAGACCCGGACGGCGACCACGTCGGTGCCGGCGCCGCCGCCGGTCAGCAGATACACGTCGTCGAACTTGTTGAACGTCATGATGAACCGCAGCACCGACAGCAACGCGATCACCGGCATCAGCTGCGGCAGCAGGATGAACCGGAACCGCTGCCAAGGTGTCGTGCCGTCCACCACCGCCGCCTCCTCGAGCACCGCCGGCACCGCCTGCAGCCGCGCCAGCAGGAACAGGAAGGCGAACGGGAAGTACCGCCAGGTCTCGAAGGTGATCACGGTGAACAGCGCCATCGGCACCGGTACGCCGAGCACGTCGTACGACCGCTGCGTCAGGAACGGGATCGGGCGGTCCCAGCCGAAGACGTTGAGCCCCCAGTGGTTGACGACGCCGAGATCCGGGCTGAGCAGGACCTGCCAGACGAAGGCAACGGCCACGACCGGAGCGACGTACGGCAGCAGCATGGCGCCGCGGACCAGCGCGCGGCCGCGGAACGGCCGGCGCAGGGCGAGCGCGGCGACCAGCCCGACCAGGATCGAGCCGAGCGTCGAGCCGACCGTGTAGACGACCGTGGTCCACAGCGACGACCAGAACCCGGGTGAGCTGAAGACCCGCTCGAGGTTGCGCAGCGTCCAGTGGCCCCACAGGCCCTGGCTCTGGATGTCGACCAGTCGCACGCTCTGGAACGCGAGCACGACCGTCCAGAGGATCGGCAGCACCACGACGACCAGCACGATCAGGAACGTCGGTGAGACCAGGGCGAGGCCGGTGCGGTTCTCCTCGCGCCGGGCGGTGTGAGGCTTGCTGCGACGCGTCGGCTCGGTCGCCGGCGGCCGCTCGGTCAGTGTGGTCATCAGGCCCTCACCCCAACGTGTCCTGGATCGCGACGATGTCGTCGGTCGCCTGTTGCGCGGCGTCGTCGGCGGTCACCTGCCCGCTCGCCAGCGCGCTGATCGCCTTCGGCACCGGCAGCTCGCCGAGCGTCGCGCCGACCAGGGCGCCCTGCCCTTCGGTGATCCCCCAGCGCTGCATCTTCCCGACGCCCGCCCGCAGGTCGGCGATCAGCGGCGCCGGGTAGAGCGCGGCCAGCGGCTTGCGGGTGTCGACGCCGATGTCGGCCTTGTCCCACGCGCGGTCGAACGCGGTCGGATCGGCAGCGGTCCCGTGCCGCACCGGGAACTTGCCTTCGGCGGCCATCCCGATCCACTCGTTGTATCCCTCGTTCAGCATGTACTCGACGAACTGCCGGGACGCGTCCGCCTTCGCGGTCTTCGTCACGGTCCACCCGGTCAGCTCACCGAACTGCGCCGGCTGCTTGCCGTCCGGCCCCTGTACGGCGGTCACGACGCCGGTGTTGCGCGAGAGCCACTGCTTGTCGGCCTTGCACTGCTCGCAGCTGGGCAGCGCGTCGTCCCGGAGGCCGGCGAGCTCGTCGAGCAGGAACGACGACCAGACCACCATCGCGGACTTTCCGGCGAAGTACGACGCCCGCGTCGAGTCGACGGTCTGCGTCCCGGAGGCGGAGTACTTGGTCGCCAGGTCGCCGTAGAAGCGGAACGCGTCCTTGCAGGGCTGACTGTCGAGCGTCACCTTGCCCTGTGGATCGACGAGCTGACAGCCGTTCGCCAGTGCGAGGTGCTCGAAACTCTGCTGGGTGAACGGATCGGCGGGGTCGGTGGCCAGCGAGATCCCCTCGACGCCGCCCTTGTTCAGCGTCCGGGCCGCCTGCTCGATGGCGGCGTACGTCGTCGGCGCCGGCAGCCCGGCCGCCGCGAACAGGTCCTTGCGGTAGTAGAGCAGCTGCGTCCAGCCGTCCGACGGTACGGCGAGTTGCCGGCCGCCGTCGCGCGTGAGCTCCAGGGCCCGCGGGTTGAAGGTGGACTCGCCGAGCTCCGCGACCGCCTGGTCCGCGACGTCGGGGTTGAGCAGGCCGTTGCTCGACAACTGCTGCATCGCGGCCAGCGGGACCGCGCCGATCACGTCGGGCAGCTTGCCGGCCGCGGCCGCCGACATCACCAGCTGGCTGAGCTGCGGCTCGTCGACCCCGACGAGCTTCACCTCGATCCCGGTCTCCGCGGTGAACTTCTTCAGGATCTGCCGCGTGGTCTCGAGCCGGTCGGAGACGTTCTCCAGCGACCAGACCGTGATGCTGCGCGGGTTGCCGCCGGCGGACTCGTCGCCGCACGACGTCAGCAGCCCGGCGGTCAGCACCAGCGCGCACAAGGCGGCGAGCGCTCGGGACAGCTTGGTCAGGGGTGCCATGCGTCCTCCTCGATGGACGATCACGAGGCATAACATCAGGACTTATGCGTTTTGACAAGACCTAAGTCCGGATGATTTGTTGGTTTCGTTCCGTTCGCCAGTGCCGGAGGTGCCCTGTGGCCCGCGTCGTCCAGTTCTCCGCTCCCCGCGTCGCCGAGGTCGTCGACTTCGATCCGCCACCGCTGCCGCCGGGCCACGTCCGGGTGCGGACGGCGTACTCCGGGATCTCGGCCGGCACCGAGCTGACGGCGTACCGCGGCACGAATCCGTACCTGACCCGCAGCTGGGACCCGGACGCGCGGCTGTTCCGCGAAGCGACCGCGGGGATCGCGTTCCCGGTCGTCGGCTGGGGCTACTCCGAGTCCGGCGAGGTCACTGAGGTCGCCGGCGACGTCACCGGGCTCGCGGTGGGCGACCAGGTGTGGGGCATCTGGGGTCACCGCTCCGAGGCCGTGGTGCCGGCCGAGAAGCTGATCGGCCACCAGTTGCCCGCCGGCGTGGACCTGGCGGCGGGCGCGTTCGCGCGGGTCGGGGCGATCGCGTTCAACGCGATCCTGGCGGCCGGGATCTCGCTCGGCGAGCTGGTCGCGATCTACGGTCAGGGCGTGATCGGGTTGCTGGCCACCCGGCTCGCGGTGCTGAGCGGTGCGCAGGTCGTCACCGTGGACGCGGTGCCGGCGCGACGCGCGGAGTCGGTGCGCTTCGGCGCGACCGAGTCCCTGGTACCCGGGTCCGCGGCCGAGCGGATCCGCGAGCTGAGCCCGGCCGGGGCCGACACCGCGATCGAGCTCTCGGGCGTGTACGCCGCGCTGCACGAGGCGATCCGGTCCGTGACCGTCGGCGGGCGGGTGGTCGCCTCCGGCTTCTACCAGGGCGGCGGCGAGGCGCTGCGGCTCGGCGAGGAGTTCCACCACAACCGGGTGCAACTGGTGAGCTCGCAGATCGGCGGGGTCCCGCCCGAGCTGGCCGGGCGCTGGTCGGTCGACCGGCTGCAGACGACGTTCCTCGGCCTGGTCGGCAGCGGCCAGGTGGATGTCCGCCCGCTGATCAGCCATCGGGTCCCGGTCGAGGAGGCCGCGGACGCCTACACCCTGCTCGACACGCGTCCCGGTGACGCCCTGCAAGTGCTGCTGGAGTTCTGATGAAGATCATTTGCCAAGAGCAACTGCTGCCGGGCGGGAGCCTGCAGGAGAAGTGGGACTTCGCGGTCGCCGCCGGGTACGACGGCATCGAGCTGCGCGGCAAGGGTGACCTCGCGTTCCGCGACCGGCTGCCGGAGCTCCGGCAGGCCAAGGCGGACGGCGTCGTGATGCCGACGGTCTGCGTCGACATGCTGCACTTCTTCGGCGCGTTCGACGCCGGCCTGCGCGCGGACGCGATCGTGCAGCTGAAGTCCCAGCTGTCGGTGATCGCCGAGCTCGGCGGGATCGGCGCGCAGACCCCGGCGTCGTACGGGATGTTCTCCCGGCGGCTCCCGCCGTTCGAGCCACCGCGGGACGAGGCCGGCGATCGCGAGGTGCTGCTCGACGGCCTCCGCCAACTGGGCGAGCATGCGGCCGCGGAGGGCGTCGAGCTGTTCCTGGAGCCCCTCAACCGGTACGAGGACCACATGGTCAACCGGCTCGAGCAGGCGGCCGAGCTGATCAAGGCGACCGGCCTGGAGTCGGTGCGGATCGGCATCGACAGCTACCACATGAACATCGAGGAGTCCGATCCGTCCGCCGCGATCACCGAGTTCGCGCCGTACGTCGGCCACGTGCAGCTCAGCGACTCGAACCGGCTGCAGCCGGGCGCGGGCCACCTCGACTGGGCCGCGTTCCTCGGTGCGCTGGACGCCGTGGGCTACGACCGGTACCTGGCGGTCGAGTGCCGGTTGAGCGGCGACCCGGTCGAGGCGGTCCGCTCGATCCCCGCCGTCGTCAGGCGGTACGTGTGAGCGAGCTGCGGCGCGCGGCGGAGCGGGTCCTGCTCGGGAACTGGACCGGCCACTCGACCGTCCCGTCGCACTCGCTGTACCCGCACCAGTGGAGCTGGGACTCGGCGTTCATTGCGATCGGCCTGCGACACCTCTCGCCGCGCCGCGCGCAGGTGGAGCTGGAGTCGCTGTTCGGCGCGCAGTGGCAGGACGGCCGGGTCCCGCACATCAGCTTCTCCCCGCACGTGCCGCGCGACGCGTACTTCCCCGGTCCCGACTTCTGGCAGGCGACAACCGCGCGCGGCGTGGAGACGTCCGGCATCGTGCAGCCGCCAGTGCACGCGCTCGCCGTCTGGCTGACCCACGAGGCCGACCGGCAGGAGTCGGTACGCCGTGGTTTCCTGCCCAAGCTCTACCCGAAGCTCGTCGCCTGGCATGCCTACCTGCGCGAACGCCGCGACCTCGGCGGCCGCGGCCTGGTCGCGATCGTGCATCCGTGGGAGTCCGGGATGGACAACAGTCCGGCGTGGGACGAGGCGCTCACGCGGGTCGAGCCGGCGCCGCTCGACTCGTTCACCCGCCGGGACACCGATCACGCCAGCGACGACGACCGGCCGACGGACCTCGACTACGGGCGCTACGTCCGGCTCGCGGCGACGTACCGGGATCACGGGTACGACGACCGGCGGACGCCGTTCGAGTTCGCGCTGGAGGACCCGTGCTTCAACGCGCTGCTGATCGCCTCCGAGCACGCGCTCGGCTCGATCGCGGCGGAGCTGTCCCTCGACCCGACGCCGCACCTCAAGGCAGCGGCCGAGCTGACGGCGGCGCTCGGACAGCTCTTTGCCGACGGCAACTTCCACGCGCGCGATCTCGAGAGCGACGAACTCGTTGCCGCGGACACCGTGTCCGGGCTGGTGCCGTTGCTGGTGCCGGACCTGCCGCAGGCCGACGAGCTGCTCAGCACCGCCCGCGGTCCCAAGTTCCGGTTGGGCGAGGTCAACCTCGTGCCGAGCTACGACCTGACCGGGCCTGTCTTCGACCGCTCGCGGTACTGGCGCGGCCCGAGCTGGTTCAACACGGCCTGGCTGGTCCACCGCGGACTGCGCCGGCTCGAGCAGGACGAGCTGGCCGCGCGCGTACGCGGCGACGTACTGACACTCGCCGAGCAGACGGCGTTCGCGGAGTACGTCGATCCGTTCAGCGGCGCGGCGCGCGGCGCCCGGGACTTCTCCTGGACCGCCGCGCTGGCGCTCGACCTGCTCAGGAGTGCGTGACCTCGAGGACGCCGATCACCTTGTCCAGGCGGGCCGCGACCCGGTCCGCGTCGAAACCGTTGCCCTCGACGACGATCCGCAGTTCGCCCTGGTCGAGGGACAGCGCCAGCTCCCGGACGTCGTACGGATTGAGCAGTACGGCGATCCGCGCCAGCAGGCCTTCGACCTCGACCACGCGGGCCGTGAACACCGTCACGGCCCGTTCGACGGCGAGCAGACTCATCGCGCGACCTCCTTGTGGCGCAGCAGCCCGAACGTGACCGCGTCGACCAGCGCCTCCCAGGACGCCTCGATGATGTTGTGCCCGACGCCGACCGTCACCCACGAGCCTTCGCCGTCCCCGGTCTGGATCAGGACTCTGATCACGGCGTCGGTGCCGTGCCCCTGGTCGAGGATGCGGACCTTGTAGTCGACGAGCTCGAACTTGTTCACCGCCGGGTACGCCCGCTCGATCGCGGACCGGAGCGCGTGGTCGAGCGCGTTCACCGGGCCGTTGCCCTCGCCCGTGACGATCTCCCGCTCGCCGCCGGCGACCAGCTTCACCGTCGCCTCGGACACCGCCTCACCGTCGGCGCGCGACTCCGTGATCACCCGCCACGACTCGACGTCGAAGAAGCTCGGCCGCTTCCCGTCGACCTCCTCGCTGAGCAGCAGCGAGAACGACGCGTCGGCCGCCTCGAACGTGTACCCGCGGGCCTCGAGGTCCTTCACCCGCTCGGTCACCCGGCTGAGCAGCTCGCGGTCGTTGCCGAGTTCGAACCCGAGCTCGCGGCCCTTCAGCTCGACACTCGCCCGGCCGGCCATCTCCGACACCAGCATCCGCATGTCGTTGCCGACCAGCGCCGGATCCGTGTGCTGGTAGAGGTCCGGGTCCACCTTGATCGCGCTGGCGTGCAGGCCGGCCTTGTGCGCGAACGCCGACAGGCCGACGTACGGCTGCCGGGCCGACGGCGGCACGTTGGTCACCTCGGCGATCGCGTGCGCGATCCGGAACGACTCGGCCAGCTTGCCCTCCGGGAGCAGCCGCATGCCGCGCTTGAGCTCGAGGTTGGCGACGATCGCCAGCAGGTCGGCGTTGCCGGTGCGTTCGCCGTACCCGTTGATCGTGCCCTGGACGTGCGTGGCGCCGGCCTCGACAGCGGCGATCGAGTTCGCCACCGCGCAGCCGCCGTCGTTGTGGGCGTGGATGCCGAGCCGGGCGCCCGTCGCCGCGAGGACGTCGCGGACGACGTCCTGCAGCTCCCGGGGCAGCGTCCCGCCGTTGGTGTCGCACAGCGCGACCACGTCGGCCCCGGCCTCGGCGGCTACGCGTACGACCTCCAGCGCGTAGGCGCGGTTCGCGCGGTAGCCGTCGAAGAAGTGCTCGGTGTCGAGAAAGACCCGCTGCCCGTTCTCCCGGAGGTGCCGGACGGTGTCCGCGACCATCCGCAGGTTCTCGTCGAGCGTCGTCCGCAGGGCCCGCTCGACGTGCGCGTCGTGGCTCTTGGCAACGAGTGTGACGACATCGGCGCCGGACTCCCGGAGCGCGGCGACCTGCGGGTCGTCGGCGGCCACGGATTCGGGCTTGCAGGTTGCCCCGAAGGCCGCGAACGTCGCGTTCCGCAACTGCAGCTCGGTCCGCGCCCGCTCGAAGAACTCGGTGTCCTTCGGTACGGCGCCCGGCCAGCCGCCCTCGATGAAGCCGACCCCCAAGTCGTCCAGGTGCTGCGCGATGGCGATCTTGTCGGCCACGGACAGCGCCAGACCCTCCTGCTGCGCGCCGTCGCGCAACGTCGTGTCGTAGACGTGGAAATCGTCCGGGATGCTCATGGGGCCGGCCTTCCGAAGGGGGTGTCAGGCAAACAAAAAACCTCCCGCAAGGTGCGAGAGGTCTGCGCGCTCAGGTACTGCTTGCTGAGCGCGCCTAGGGAATAATCACCCGAAAGTGCTTCATAACGATTTGCAGTCTGCCACACAATGTCCGGACCATGAGGCCCCTGTCTCGCATCACGAACATTCAGTACTGCGTCCCGTACTGGAGTCCAGGCTCCGAGTCCAGGCTCCGAGGTCAGGCTCGAGGTCAGGCGGTCAGTGACCAGCCCGGGTCGTCCCAGGCGGTGTAGAAGTCCTCGCGGGTCAGCGGCCGCAGGCCCCAGTCGTCGCGGTCCAGGGCCTGGTCGGTGAGCATGCCCTCGTCGTCCTCGAGGCGCTGCCACCAGTACCGGGTGACCTCGCCGTCCTCGCCGACGCCGAGCTGCCGGACCACGACCCACTCCGCCTCGTGCCAGACCGCCTCGTAGAGCCAGTCGGTCCCGTAGTCGTCGACCGCCGCGCCGTACGTCCGCGGCGCGGTCCCGCGGTCCAGGTCGCGGATCAGCTCGACGGTCGACCTGATCGCGGCCACGGTCTCCGCCGGCCATCCCCGCCGCTCGGCCAGCTCCGCGTAGTACGCCTCAACCTCGTCCGGGAAGCCGCTCATGTCGCCAGACCCTATCGAACCGAAGCGACAGAAGCCGACCAACTGTCCAACCCCCAGACCTGAAAAGATGCTGTGACTTCGACACCACGAGAAGGGACACCCTAGTGAGCGACGCTGCTCCCAAGGAACTCAGCCGGCTGCAGTTCCGGTTGATGGGATTCGGGATCGGGCTCGCCCTCCTGGTCACGCTGGCACCGACCTGGTTGACCCGGAGCTTGTCGCAGGACGAGCTCCGCCTCTACAGCGGGATCAGCCTGCTCGGCCTCACTCCGGACGCCAAGTCGCCGATGGAGGCCCTGGGCACCGTTCTCTTCCTGCTGTACGTCGCGCTGGCGCTCGCGTTCCTGCTCGTCCGGCCCGAGACCGGCGCCCCGGTCCTGATCGGCATCGCCGGCCTGGTGGTGACGATCGTCATCGTCGCGAACCAGCCGGACGGCAGCATCCGGACGAGGGAAGACTGGACCGGCGCCCCGGCTGTTGCCCTCGGCCTCTGGATCATCGCGACCGTCGTCTCGGTCGTCGCCCTCAAGAAGCTCCGCTCCTGAACACAGCGGACGGCCCGGCGCGGTGCGCCGGGCCGTCCGTGGCTGTCCGTGGTTCGGATCAGGAGATGCGGGTCATCCAGCCGTGCGGGTCGGCGGCGCGACCGTACTGGACGTCGAGCAGCGCGGTGCGGACGGCCGCGGTGACCGGGCCGCCGTTGCCGTCGCCGATCCGGGTCTCGCCGTCCTTCCACTTCAGCGAGGCGACCGGGGTGACGACCGCGGCGGTGCCGCAGGCGAACACCTCGCGGACCTTGCCGGAGGCCGCGCCCTCACGCCACTCGTCGACCGAGACCTTGCGCTCGGTGACGTGGTACCCGAGGTCGGTGACCAGCTTCAGGATCGAGTCCCGGGTGACGCCCTCGAGGATCGTGCCGGACAGCTCCGGCGTCACCACCGAGTTGTCGTCGAGGACGAAGTACAGGTTCATCCCGCCGAGCTCCTCGACCCACTTCTTCTCGACCGCGTCCAGGAACGCGACCTGGTCGCAGCCCTGCTCGATCGCCTCGGCCTGGGCGAGCAGCGAGGACGCGTAGTTCCCGCCGGTCTTCGCCGCGCCGGTGCCGCCGGGGGCCGCGCGGGTGTACTCCTCGCTCAGCCAGATCCGGACCGGCTGCACGCCGTTCGCGAAGTAGGAGCCGGCCGGCGACGCGATCACGCAGTACGTGACGTGCGCGGACGGGCGGACCCCCAGGAACGGGTCGGAGCCGAACATGAACGGCCGCAGGTAGAGCGAGGTCTCGCCGCCGCCCGGCACCCACGCCCGGTCGATCTCGACCAGCTTGTGCAGCGAGTCGACGAAGGCCGCGGTCGGCAGCTCCGGCAGCGCGAGCCGGCGCGCGGAGCGCTGGAACCGGATCGCGTTCGCCTCCGGGCGGAACAGGTGGATCGAGTCGTCGGGATGCCGGTAGGCCTTCATCCCTTCGAAGATGGTCTGGGCGTAGTGGAACACCGCGGTCGCCGGAGACAGCTCCAGCGGTCCGAAGGCGGTGATCCGTGCGTCGTGCCAGCCCTTCTCGGCCGTCCAGGTGGCGATCGCCATGTGGTCGGAGAAGTTCTGCCCGAATCCCGGGTTCGCCAGGATCTGGGCGCGCTGGTCGTCGCTGGCCGGATGGGTGTTTGGCTCAACGGTGAACTGCAACTCGGCGCTCATAGCCGCACCGTACCTCTCGCCTGACTGGTCAGGCGAGAATCAGCCGCGATCTCACAGGGGGTCATCGGTTCACCCGGCCGCGCGCTTGGCGATCGCGTCGCCGATCTCGGCCGTACTGCGGGCGACGCCCGTGCGCTCCTCGATGTCCGCCTCGACGGCCGCCTCGATCGCCCGGGCCGCCTCGGTCAGCCCGAGGTGCTCGCAGAGCAGCGCCGCGGACAGGATCGCCGCGGTCGGGTCGGCCTTCTGCTGGCCGGCGATGTCCGGCGCGGAGCCGTGCACCGGCTCGAACATGCTCGGCGCGGTCCGGTCCGGGTTGATGTTGCCGCTCGCGGCCAGCCCGATGCCGCCGCTGATCGCGGCCGCCAGGTCGGTGATGATGTCGCCGAACAGGTTGTCGGTGACGATCACGTCGAACCGCGCCGGGTCGGTGACCAGGAAGATCGTCGCCGCGTCCACGTGCAGGTAGTCGACCGCGATGTCCGGGAAGTCGGCGGCGACCGCGTCGACGGTCCGCTTCCACAGGTGGCCGGCGTGCACGAGCACGTTGTTCTTGTGCACCAGCGTGAGCTTCTTGCGCGGGCGCGCCTGCGCCCGGGCGAACGCGTCCCGCACGACCCGCTCGACGCCGTACGCCGTGTTCACCGACACCTCGGTGGCGATCTCGGCCGGCGTGCCGACCCGGAGCGCGCCGCCGTTGCCGACGTACGGGCCCTCGGTGCCCTCGCGGACGACGACGAAGTCGACGGTGCCCGGGTTCGCCAGCGGGGAGCCGACGGACGGGTAGATCTTCGACGGCCGCAGGTTCACGTAGTGGTCGAGGGTGAACCGGAGCTTGAGCAGCAGACCGCGCTCGAGGACGCCGGACGGGACGCTCGGGTCGCCGACCGCGCCGAGCAGGATCGCGTCGTGCTTGCGGATCTCCTCCAGCTCGGCGTCCGGCAGCGTCTCCCCGGTGGCGTGCCAGCGCTTCGCGCCGAGGTCGTACTCGGTCCGCTCGAACGTCACGCCGTGCTGCGCGGCGACCGCGTCGAGCACCTTGAGCGCCTCGGCGGTGACCTCCGGTCCGATCCCGTCGCCGGGAACGACAGCCAGCGTGAAGTTCTTGTTGTCGCTCACTTCTTGGGTTCTCCCCCGTTGTCGCGGCGGTTCATGGCCTCTTGGACAGCCTTGACCTCGTCCCGGGCCGGACGGGCGGGACGGCGACGCCGGGTCGCCTTCCGCTCGCGCGCGTCGATGGCGGGCCAGTCGGCTGGATACATGTCGTACATGCTGCTCCTCCCCAATATGGCGTGGGCGGCAGGACGCGCACGAATTTACTCGCACGTCCGACTATTCCTCCACTATGCGGGCAGGATGTCCCGGCATGTGAGATCCGGGTGGGGCCACTGGACCGGACCTGTGCGACTCTCACCCGGTGAGTGCTCCTCCAGAACTGCCGCCGCTGGTGTCGGCGGCCCTCAGCCTGTCCGGCCGGCGCGGATTCGTCAGCTCCACCAGGAACGAGACCGGCCGGTTGCTCGCCACCCTCGCGGCCTCGAAGACCGGGCTGCTCGGTGAGCTAGGGACCGGCTGCGGCGTCGGCTCGGCGTGGCTGCGCAGCGGCGCCGGCGAGGACACGTCGATCGTCACCGCGGAGAGCGATCCGCAGCTCGCGCAGGCGGTCGCGGAGCTGTTCGCCGCCGACGAGCGGATCGAGGTGGTCTCCGCCGACTGGACGGCGCTGATCGAGCGCGGGCCGTTCGCGCTGCTGTTCGTGGACGCCCGCGAGGCGAAGCTGTCCGCCCGCGACATCATCGCGGACGTGGTGGAGCCGGGCGGTTTCGTGGTCCTCGACGACTTCACGCCGTCCGCGGTCTGGCCGCCGATGTACGAGGGGCGCGTGGACACGCTGCGCCAGGAGTGGCTGATGGACAAGCGCTTCACCACCGTCGAGGTGATGGTCGCCCCCGACGCCGCCGTGCTGCTTGCCACCAGGCGCTAGAACCGAAGCGGGCCCGGGCTATGGAGCCCGGGCCCTTGCCAGCCGCCATGCGCCTGCGGGCGGCTGACCGCCTTCAGTAAAGCAGTCGCTTGGTTCGTCAGGCCTCGAGGTCCACGGTGCGGGCCGTGTCGGCCTGGACCGCGACCGCGATGTCGTCGAGGACGGCCGGCGCGATCGCCGAGTCCACCGACAGCGCGACCAGCGCCTTGCCGCCCTTGCGGTCCCGGCTGACCTGCATGCCGGCGATGTTCACGTCGGCGTCGCCGAGGATCCGGCCGACCTGGCCGACGATGCCCGGCCGGTCCTCGTAGGTGAGGAACGCCAGGTGCGCGGCGAGCTCGATCTCGACGTCGAACCCGTCGATCTCGACCAGCCGCTCCGACTGCCGGACGCCGACCAGCGTGCCCGACACCGACACCTGGGCGCCGTCCGCGAGGGTGCCGCGCAGCGTGATCAGGTTGCGGTGCTCGGGGCTGTCGTGGTCGGTGACGAGCCGGACCTCGAGGCCCCGCTCGGCCGCCAGCAGCGGCGCGTTCACGTACGAGACGTTGTCCTCGACCACGTCCGCGAAGACGCCCTTGAGCGCGGCGAGCTCGAGCACCTTGACGTCGTACTGCGTGATCTCGCCGCGGACCTCCACGTCGAGCTGCTGCGCGACGCCGCCGGCCAGCGCGGTGAAGATCCGGCCGAGCTTCTCGGTCAGCTGGATGCCCGGGCGGACGTCCTCGGCGATCACGCCGCCCTGGACGTTGACGGCGTCCGGGACCAGCTCGCCCGACAGCGCCAGCCGGACCGACTTCGCGACCGCGATCCCGGCCTTCTCCTGGGCCTCGTCGGTGGAGGCGCCGAGGTGCGGCGTGACGACGACGTTCTCGAACTCGAACAGCGGCGAGTCGGTGCACGGCTCGGACGCGAACACGTCCAGCCCGGCGCCGGCCACCCGGCCCTCCTTGAGCGCGCTGTACAGCGCCTGCTCGTCGACGATGCCGCCGCGGGCCGCGTTCACGATGACGACCTCGGGCTTGACCTTGTGCAGCTGCTCGTCGCCGATCAGGCCGATGGTCTCCGGGGTCTTCGGCAGGTGCACCGAGATGAAGTCACTGGTGGCCAGCAGCTCGTCGAGGGTCGCGAGCCGGACGCCCATCTGCGCGGCCCGGCCGGCCTGCACGTACGGGTCGTAGGCGATCACGTTCATGCCGAAGGCGGCCAGCCGCTGCGCGACCAGGACACCGATCTTGCCGAGGCCGACGATGCCGACGGTCTTCTCGAACAGCTCGACGCCCGAGTACTTGCTGCGCTTCCACTCGCCCTTCTTGAGCGACTCGTTCGCCGCCGGGACCCGCCGCGCGGCGGCGAGCAGCAGGGCGACCGCGAGCTCGGCGGCGCTGACGATGTTGGAGGTCGGCGCGTTCACGACCATCACGCCGGCCTGGGTGGCGGCCTTCACGTCGACGTTGTCCAGGCCGACACCGGCCCGGGCGACGACCTTGAGCTTCTTCGCGGCGGCCAGCGCCTCGGCGTCCACCTTGGTGGCGCTGCGGATCAGGATGGCGTCGACGTCGGCGATCGCCGGCAGCAGCTCGGCGCGGTCGGCGCCGTTGGTGTGCCGGATCTCGAAGTCGGGGCCGAGCGCCTCGACGGTGGCCGGGCTGAGCTCTTCGGCGATCAGGACGACGGGCCGGGTTAGGTCAGTCATGGAGGAATCTCCTGCAGAAGCGGTAGGGGCTCATCAAGAACAGAGCACCGCGCTGTGCCCGCCGTCTCGATGGTACCGCGTCCGCCCGGCGGCGCGAGCCGGGGACCCGCATGCCGGTCAGTCGGTGTCGCAGGCGACCGCGTCCGACGCCTTGACCGTTCTGTCGATCACCAACTGGCCGCGCGACCTGACCAGATAGAACGTCGTGTCCAGCCGGCTGCAGTTCTGGCCGCCGGCGCCGGCGGCGGTGGGCGCGTACATGACGTTGTACGCCATCCGCGCCGACGAACCGTCCGGCGCGAGGTCGGTCAGCCTCGGGCTGAAGAAGTACGACGTCAGGTGCTTGTTCCGGTCCTGTTCCTCCGTCAGGGCACCGGCGAACCGCGGCGAGTAGAACGCCCGCACCTTGCCGAAGTCGTGCCGGTTCTGCAGGGTCAGGTAGTTGGCCAGCAGCCGCTGCACCTCCTTGGCCAGCGGCGTGCCGGCGACCTGCAGCACCGGCGCGATCGGGCTCTGCGGACCGCGTGACTCCGGGCACGCCCCCGGCGTTCCGACGGTGAGGCCCGACGGCGCCTGAGCGACGTACTCGCGGAGCTTGGTGAGCGACACGACCGTGCTGGCCTGGACCGTGTCGCCGGTGACGAGGCCGACGAGGTCGCCGGATCTGTCGACCACGGCGCCGCCGAGCTTGGCCGGGTTCATGAACTGGCTCAGTGCCTCCGGCTCGGCTGCCGAGCCGATCCCGTTCACCACTCGCTTGCCCGCCGCCGTGTAGCCGATCAGCGCCCGCTCGGCCTTCGGGTCCGGATCGGTCGCGGGCAGCTGAAGCGGCTCGCCGTCGAACCCGATCGACTGCAGGACGGCGACCCCGTCCGCGCTGGTGCCGAGCAGGTTCGCCCGCCGGATCCGGCCGTCCGGCGTCATCACCACGATCGACGTCGGCGTCTCGACCGCCGACGCCGCGGTCAGGATCCGCCCGTTGTCGATCAGCACGCCGGATGCTTCACCGGACGAGCCGCAGGTCGTGGCGAGCACGCGGACCACGGCCGGACCGGCGGCCTCCAGCGCCGCGGCAGTGTCGATCCGCAGGCTCTGCTGGCGGACGAACCACCCCGCCCCCGCGCCGCCCGCCACGATCACCAGGAGCACCAGGAAGCCGGCCAGGAACCGGCCGTAGATCCACGGCTGCCGCGGCTGCGGCTCGGAGGGGTGCACCGGGCGGCTCGGAGCCTCCAGTTGGGTGAGCGTCCCGGCGTCGACCGGGATCCGCCGGGGCGGTCGCGGCAGCTCGGACCTGCCGTCGTTCACGACCGCTCACCTCCCCCACGTGCCGATCCGGAATCGTCACACATTGTGTCAAAAGAAAGGGCCCGGTCCACCCACCTGGATGGTCCGGGCCCTTCGGTGTGTCCGGTCAGCGGGCGGCGGTGCCCTCGACGTAGTCCTCGTCGTGCGACTTGACCCACGCCATCAGGCCGCGCAGCTCCTTGCCGACGGCCTCGATCGGGTGCTGCTCGCTCTGCTTGCGGAACTCGGCGAACTCCGGCGCGCCGGCGTCCTGGTCGGCGATGAAGCGGGCCGCGAAGGTGCCGTCGGTGATGTCCGCCAGCACCTCCTTCATCCGGGCCTTCACCGACGCGTCGATGATCCGCGGGCCGGACACGTAGTCGCCGTACTCGGCGGTGTCGGAGACCGACCAGCGCTGCTTGGCGATGCCGCCTTCGTAGATCAGGTCGACGATCAGCTTGAGCTCGTGCAGGCACTCGAAGTACGCGACCTCGGGCTGGTACCCGGCCTCGGTCAGCGTCTCGAAACCGGCCTGGATCAGCGCCGACACGCCACCGCAGAGGACGGCCTGCTCACCGAACAGGTCGGTCTCGGTCTCCTCGGTGAAGGTGGTCTTGATACCGCCGGCCCGCAGTCCGCCGATGCCCTTGGCGTACGAGAGCGCCAGGTCCCACGCCTTGCCGGAGGCGTCCTGCTCGACCGCGACCAGCACCGGGACGCCGCGGCCCTCGGAGTACTCGCGGCGGACCAGGTGGCCCGGGCCCTTCGGGGCGACCATGAACACGTCCACACCCGCCGGCGGCTTGATGTAGCCGAACCGGATGTTGAAGCCGTGACCGAAGACCAGCGCGTCGCCGTCGACCAGGTTCGGCTCGATGGCCTCGGTGTAGAGCTTGCGCTGGGCCGGGTCCGGAGCGAGCACGACGATCACGTCGGCCTCCTCGCAGGCCTCGGCCGGCGTGACGACCCGCAGGCCCTGCGCCTCGGCCTTCGCGCGGCTCTTCGAGCCCTCGGGCAGGCCGACGCGGACGTCGACGCCGGAGTCGCGCAGCGAGAGCGCGTGGGCGTGGCCCTGGGAGCCGTAGCCGAGGACGGCCACGTGCCGGCCCTGGATCACCGACAGGTCGGCGTTGTCGTCGTAGAACATTTCAGCAGCCACTTCGGGCACTTCTCCTTAGTTTTGATTCGGTACGGCGGCGGTACGGCCCGGCGGCGGCGCCGGTACCGGGTGCGAACGCTCGGCGGGTCGCGCCTGGACGTTCGGCGGTCCGGACTGCACGTGCGGCGGCGGCACCGGGACCGGGCGCAGCGTGCGGTCGGAGATGGAACGGCTGCCGCGGCCGATCGCCACCATGCCGGACTGCACCAGCTCGCGGACGCCGAAGGGTTCCAGCACCCGGAGCATGGCTTCGAGTTTCTCGGGATTGCCGGTCGCCTCGATCGTGATCGCGTCCGGTGCCACGTCCACCACCTTCGCACGGAAGAGCTGGACGGTCTCCAGCACCTGCCCGCGGGTCAGGGTGTCCGCCTTGACCTTGACCAGCAGCAGTTCGCGCTGGACTGTCTGGCTCGGCTCGAGCTCGACGATCTTGATCACGTTCACCAGCTTGTTGAGCTGCTTGGTGATCTGCTCGAGCGGCTGTTCGTCCACGCTGACCGCGATGGTCATCCGGGACACCTCGGGGTGCTCGGTCGGGCCGACCGCGAGGGAGTCGATGTTGAACCCGCGGCGCGAGATCAGCGCCGCCACCCGGGCCAGCACACCGTGCTTGTTCTCGACCAGGATGCTCAATGTGTGCTTGGACATCATCGTCCTCGCTTCGCTGCGGGCGACGATGTCGCATGGACGCTGTGCTTGATTGTGCCTTCGCTTCGCTCAGTCACTAGAGCTCCTCGCTGTCCCACGTCGGGGCCATGTCGCGGGCGATCTGGATCTCGTCGTTGCTGACGCCGGCGGCGACCATCGGCCACACCATCGCGTCCCGGTGCACGACGAAGTCGACCACCACCGGCGCGTCGGTGACGGCCATCGCCTTCTCGATGGTCGCGTCGACCGAGTCCTTGTCCGAGCAGCGCAGCCCGACGCCGCCCATCGCCTCGGCCAGCTTGGCGAAGTCCGGGATCCGCGCCGAGTGCAGGTCGGTGTTGGAGTAGCGCTTGTCGTAGAACAGCGTCTGCCACTGCCGGACCATGCCGAGCGACTGGTTGTTGATCACCGCGACCTTGATCGGGATGCCCTCGAGGGCGCAGGTGACGAGCTCCTGGTTGGTCATCTGGAAGCAGCCGTCACCGTCGATCGCCCACACCGTCTTGTCGGGCCGCGCGACCTTGGCGCCCATCGCGGCCGGTACGGCGTACCCCATGGTGCCGAGGCCGCCGGAGTTCAGCCAGTGGCCGGGCTTCTCGAACGGCAGGAAGTGCGCGGACCACATCTGGTGCTGCCCGACGCCCGCGGTGTACACGGCGTCCGGGCCGGCGATCTCGCCGATCCGCTTGATCACGTGCTGCGGCGAGAGCGTGCCGTCCTCCGGCTCGTCGTACCCGAGCGGGTACCGCGCGCGGACCGCCTCGAGCTGGTTGCGCCAGGCGTCGTACGACGGGGTGCGGCCGGAGTTCCCGATCTCGGTCCGCAGCGCCGCGATCAGGTCCGAGATGACCTCCTTGCAGTCGCCGACGATCGGCACGTCGGCGGCCCGGTTCTTGCCGATCTCGGCCGGGTCGATGTCGGCGTGGATGACCTTCGCCTCCGGCGCGAACGAGTCGAGCCGGCCGGTCACGCGGTCGTCGAACCGGGCGCCCAGCGTGATCAGCAGGTCGGAGCGCTGCAGCGCGCCGACGGCCGACACCGAGCCGTGCATCCCCGGCATGCCGAAGTGCAGCTCGTGGGTGTCGGGGAGCGCGCCGCGGGCCATCAGCGTCGTGATCACCGGAATGCCGAGCAGCTCCGCGAGTTCCTTCAGCTCGGCGCTGGCCTGGGCGCGGATCACGCCGCCGCCCACGTACAGCACCGGCTTCTCGGCGGCGACGATCAGCCGGGCCGCCTCGCGCACCTGCTTGGGGTGCGGGCGGGTCACCGGACGGTAGCCGGGCAGCGAGAGCTCGGTCGGCCACTGGAAGTCGACACCCTGGGTCTGCATCGCGTCCTTGGTGACGTCGACCAGCACCGGGCCGGGCCGGCCGGTGGAGGCGATGTGGAAGGCCTCGGCGATCGTCGTGGCGATCTCGTTCGGGTCGTTGACCAGGAAGTTGTGCTTGGTGATCGGCATCGTGATGCCGCGGATGTCCGCCTCCTGGAAGGCGTCCGTACCGATCGCGGCGCTGGCGACCTGGCCGGTGATCGCCACCAGCGGCACCGAGTCCATGTACGCGTCGGCGATCGGGGTCACCAGGTTCGTGGCGCCCGGGCCGGAGGTGGCCATGCAGACGCCGACCTTGCCGGACGCCGCGGCGTACCCCTGGGCGGCGTGGCCGGCGCCCTGCTCGTGACGTACCAGGATGTGGCGGATCTGGGTCGAGTCGAGCATCGGGTCGTACGCCGGGAGGATCGCGCCACCCGGGATACCGAAGACGGTGTCGACTCCGGCATGTTCCAGTGCGCGGATCAGAGCCTGTGCCCCGGTCAGCTGCTCACTCATGAGTGCCTTCCCTCAGTCAGTCACGCTTGTTATGCCCAAAAACTGCACCGTTCGCGACCGATCCATCCTCGCTTGTGGCTGTTTCCGCTGCTTCCCCGGGTCTCGGATAGTCGCATTGGCAACAAAAAACCCCTTCCGCCGGGTTGGCTGAAGGGGCGCGCTCGACTCTGTGGTCGCGTCAGTCGGCGCGCCGCACAAGTACGAGGAGAATCGATCGCATGTAGGCATTATTCGCCGACAACTGGTAACCGGGTCAAGTTGGGCCCGCGTGCGTCTCGGAACCTGAGACGAGTGTCTTACGGTTACTGTCTTCGTAACTTGATGCCGCTGTTATGGCTCCGTGAAGTTGGTTAGTCACATACTGATCTGGCGAGCTCGCCTGAAAAATTCCTACCGCCCCCTCTCCAGATCGGAGTGACCCATGCGACTCTTCCTACGCCTGCTCCCCCGGCTGCTCCTGGTCTCCGTCCTCGTCGCCGCGTCCGGTGCGCTGACGCTCACCGCCTCCGCGGCCGACACCCGGACGAAGATCGTGAACGCCGCCAACGGCGAGATCGGGCAGCAGGAGACGCCTCCCGGCAGCAACTGCAACCCGTACGGTCCGTGCCAGGCGTGGTGCGCGCACTTCGCCACCTGGACCTGGCGCAAGGCCGGGATCGACATCCCGAACTACGGCTTCACCGGCGACATCTACACCTGGGGCCGGCGCAAGGGCCGCGCGCATTCGAGCAACACCGGCATGAAGCCCGGCGACATCGTCCTCTACGGCACCGGCCCGCAGAACACCAGCACCAGCGTGCACACCGGGGTGGTCGTTGCGGTCGGCAACGGGAAGATCACGACGGTGGAAGGCAACTCCGGCGACAAGGTCCGCAAGCACGGCCCCTTCGACCCGAAACACGCCAAGGCCGCCGGCCGCCCCGGCAACATCTACGGCTGGGTGTCGGCCCAGTAGCTCCCCCGACCAGCCGGTGCGGCCACTCGCCCCACCCCGCACCGGCTGCTGGTGGGTGCGGGTCGCCGGGTAAGCTCGCGGTGCGACTGGCGAGGGTGGGTTACCACCGGGGAGCGTAGAGCAAGGCGTCGTCCGCCTGGGCGCCTCCGATCGGACTCGGAGGTCGCGATGCGGCTGCGGTACGGCATGAACCCTCATCAACAGGCCACGATCACGCCGCTGGACCGCCCGCCGTTCGCGGTGGTTTCGGGCGAAGCGTCGTACATCAACGTCCTCGACGCGCTGACCGGGTGGCAACTGGTGCGCGAGGCGTCGGCGCGGTTCGGCGTACCGGCTGCGGTGTCGTACAAGCATGTGTCGCCGGCGGGGGCGGCGCTGGGTGCGTCGGTGGCGGACGCGTACGCCCGCGCGCGGGACGCCGATCCGAAGTCGTCGTACGGCGACTTCGTGGCCGTCTCGCATCCGGTGGACGCGGAGCTGGCCGGGCTGCTGAAGCGCGTGGTCTCGGACGGGATCATCGCGCCCGGGTACGACGAGGGCGTGGTCGAGGTGCTGGCTTCGAAGAAGCGCGGGACTTTTCTGGTGCTGGAGGCGGACGCGGAGTTCGAGCCGCCGGCGGAGGAGGTCCGGGAGGTGTACGGCGTCCGGCTGACGCAGGAGCGGGACGCGCTGCCGATGCCGCGGGATCTTCCGGACGACGCGGTGCTCGGGATGATCGTGGCGCGCTACACCCAGTCCAACACGGTCGTGATGGTGAAGGACGGGATGACGATCGGCGTCGGCGCCGGACAGCAGTCGCGCGTGGACTGCACGCGGCTGGCGGGTGAGAAGGCGCAGCTGTGGTGGTCACGCCGCTCGAGCGAACCGCTGACCGGCGTGACGATGATCTCCGACGGCGCACTCCCGTTCACCGACAACGTCGAGGAAGCCCAACGGTACGGCGTGACCCACATCGTCGAGCCGGCCGGCTCGATCCGCTCCCCCGAGATCGCCGCCGCCTGCGCGGCCGCGGGAATCACGTGGTCGCCGACCGACCTGCGACTGTTCAGGCACTGAGCAGGTAGTCGCCCGAGGCAACAGCTTTGCGGACCTCGGCCGCGGTCCGCTCCGGATCGAGCCGGGACGTGTCGATGGCGTGCCGCTCCAGGTCGCCGAGGTCCGCGAACGCGCCGTGCAGCCCGGTCAACGCATCGGCGTCGGTCAGCTCGACGCCGCCGCGGGCCTGACCCCGGGCGAGCGTCGTCGCGAGGTCCGGCCGCAGGACGACGTACGACATCCGCCAGTCCCCCTCCGCCGCGGCCCGCCGGTAGGGCGGCAGGAACCACGGCCCGATGACCCCGTCCACGACGACGTCGTATCCGCCGTCCACGTACACCGCGACCGCGGCGACGATCGCGTCCACCACCACGACGTTCTGCCGCTGCGACTCCGGCAGGTACGGCGGGATGAAGCCGGTCCGGATCGCGCGGAAGAACTCGTCCGTCGTCACGTGCACCGTCGGCCGCGGCGCGTCGGTGGCGACGAGCCGCGCCACGGTCGTCTTGCCCGAGCCGGACGGACCGGTCAGCAGAAGTACGTCGCTCATGCCGCCCGACGTTAACCCCTCCACCGACAAGTTGCCCGCCGGTTTCAGCCGCCGGCAACGCTTGGGAGGACGAGGAGTTCGTCGCCGGGGGTGAGTTGGGTCTGGAGGCCGGAGAGGTCGCGGATGTTGTCGTTGCCGAGGTAGATGTTCACGTGGCGGCGGATCGCGCCCTGTTCGTCGGTGAGGCGGCGGCGGAGGGCCGGGTGCTGTGCCTCGAGTGCGGCGAAGACCGCGGCGACGGTCAGCTCACCGTCGACCTCGAGCTCCACACGCTCGGCCCCGCCCGCGAACGGCCGCAACACCGTCGGCAGCCGCACCGCAATCGTCCCGCCGTCAGCCATCCCTGCCTCCGTCATCTCGCCTGTCGGTCTCATCCCACGACTGCGGCGCGGACTGCGAGTACGTCGGGTAGGTGGCGCGCGGCTTCCACCCAGGTTTCGCCGGCGTCGGCGCTGACATAGACACAGCCGTCGCGGGTGCCGAGGTATACGCCTGCCGGGTCGGCGGTGTCGGTTGTCATGGCGTCCCGTAGTACGGGGGCGTAGGAGACATCAGGCAGGCCTGTGGACAGTGGCTCCCAGGTGTCGCCGGCGTCGCGGGAGCGGAAGACGCGGCAGCGGGCGTCGGTGGGGATGCGGTTCGCGTCGGCGACCAGGGGGAAGACGTACACGGTTTCGGGCTCGTGCGGGTGCACGACGATCGGGAAGCCGAAGTCCGACGGCAGACCGTCCGCGATCGACTTCCAGACCGCGCCGCCGTCGTCCGAGCGGTACACGCCGTGGTGGTTCTGCGCGAACAGCCGCTCCGGCGCGTCCGGGTGCGCGGCCAGCTTGTGCACGCACTGCCCGAACTCCGGGTACGGGTCCGGGAAGAACTTCGCCTGGATCCCCTTGTTCGCCGGTGACCACGTCGCCCCGCCGTCGGCCGTCCGGTAGACGCCACCGGTCGACATCGCCACGCTCACCCGCGCGGGATCGGTCGAGTGCGGTACGACGGTGTGGATCGCCGCGCCGCCGAACCCGGCACCCCACTCGGACCGGTGCGGGTGGTCCCACAGCCCGCGCACCAGCTCGAACGTGACACCGCCGTCGGTCGACTTCCAGAGCGCCTGCGGCTCGGACCCGGCGTACACCACGCCCGGCTGGTCGGCCGGGCCCGGCTGGATCTGCCAGACCCGCTCGAGCGAGGCCTCCGCGTCGGCCGGGAACCCGATCGAGCCCTCCGGCGGCTCGGCCCACGTCTTGCCGAGGTCGTCGGAGTGGAACACGGCCGGACCCCAGTGTTCGCTGGTGCCGCCCACGAGCAGCCGCGGCCGGTCGCCCCGGGTGTCGATGCCCACGGCGTACACACCCTGCATCTCGAACTCCGGCACCGGCCCGTCGAGCCGCCAGTCCTTGCGGGCAGCGTCGCTCCGGCCGATCCAGAGCCCCTTCTTGGTGCCGATCAGCAGTACGGCCTCGGACATCTTCGTCCCTCCCTCAGCGTGGCGGACCTGCCACCACATTGATCAACGGTTCCCCGGACGCGTAGCGCTCGAGCTGCGCCCGCACCAGCCTGGCGACGCGCGGCGCGAACGCCGTCGAGGCGCCGCCGCGGTGCGGATTGATCAGTACGTTCGGAGCAGACCACAGCGGATGTCCGGCGGGCAACGGCTCGGGGTCGGTCACGTCGAGCGCTGCGCGGATCCGCCGCGTCCCGAGCTCGGCGAGCAGCGCGTCCGTGTCCACGACGACACCGCGCGCGACGTTCACCAGCAAGGCGCCGTCCTTCATCCGGGCCAGGAACTTCGCGTCGACCATCCGCTTCGTGTCCGGCGTCGCGGGCGTCAGCAGCACCACCACGTCCGCGCGCGGCAGTAACTCGGGCAGCTCGGAGATCGGGTGTACGCCGTCCCGCTCCCGCCGCGCGACCCGGATCACCTCGCACTCGAACCCGGTCAGCCGCCGCTCGAGCGCCTCGCCGATCGCGCCGTACCCGAGGATCAGCACCGTGCGGTCCGCGAGCGAGTCGTCGACCTCGTCGTACGACCCCGGCCAGACCTCGCGCTCCTGGTCACGGACGGCACGCGGGAGATTCCGGTACGACGCCAGGATCAGGCCGACCGCCAGCTCCGCCGTGGAGGCGTCGTGGACGCCGCGCGCGTTGCACAACGTCACGCCGTCGGCGAGCCGCGACTGCACGTGCTCGAACCCGGCCGTCTGCAGCTGCACGACCTTCAGCGCCGGCATCTCGCGGACGACGTCGAACACGTCACCGCCGCCCATGTAGCTGGGCACGTAGAACTCCACCTCCGCGAGCGACTTCGGCCGCTCGCCGCCGGAGAACACGTCGACGTCGAATCCCGCGGGCAGCCCGCCGAGGAACCCTTCGGGGTCCTCCCACGGGAGCCATGCCTTCACCACATCAGCCATGTGACAGAACTTACTCGGGGCCTCGGACAGTTTGAACTCCCGTGCCGGACCCCGGGCGGAGTCGTACTCTGGATCGGTGCCTTCGACATCGGATGTGGCGGCGGTGGTGGCGCACGATCAGGCCGTCGGGCGGCTGCGGGAGTCGTACGGGCGAATCCCGTACGGCGAGCCCGTCCGGCTGGCGAAGCGCAGCTCGAACCTGTTCCGCCCGCGCGCCGAGATCGACCGCCCGGGGCTGGACGTCTCGAAGCTGACCGGGGTGATCGCGGTCGATCCCGCCGGGCGGACTGCCGACGTCCAGGGCATGTGCACCTACGAGGACCTGGTCGCTGCGACGCTCCCGCATGGGCTGACGCCGATGGTCGTGCCGCAGCTGAAGACGATCACGCTCGGCGGCGCGGTCACCGGGCTCGGCATCGAGTCGTCCTCGTTCCGTGCCGGCCTGCCGCACGAGTCGGTCCTCGAACTCGACATCCTGACCGGCGCCGGCGAGCTCGTCACCGCGCGTCCCGAGGGCGAGCACGCGGACCTCTTCCGGGTCTTCCCGAACTCGTACGGCACGCTCGGCTACGCGACCCGGCTGCGGATCGAGCTCGACCGGATCTCGCCGTACGTCGCCCTCCGGCACGTCCGGGTCGGTCTCGACGAGCTGGCGCCGGCGATCGCGTCGATCGTTGCCGACGGCATGTACGACGGCGAGCCGGTGCACTTCGTCGACGGGGTCGCGTTCAGTCCGTCGGAGGTCTACCTGACGCTCGGGCGGAACAGCGACGCCGCGGTGCGGACCAGCGACTACACGGGCCAGCAGATCTACTACCGGTCGATCCGGCAACGGCAGACGGACTTCCTCACCGCGTACGACTACCTGTGGCGCTGGGACACGGACTGGTTCTGGTGCTCCGCCGCCTTCGGCGCGCAGAAGCCCGTCGTACGGCGGTTGTGGCCGAAGCGCTGGCGACGCAGCGACGTGTTCCACAAGATCGTCGGCTTCGAGAACCGGCACCACGTTGCCGCCCGGCTGAACAAGCGCCGCGGGAGGCCGGACCGGGAGCGCGTCGTGCAGGACGTGGAGATCCCGGTGGAGCGGCTGGCGGAGTTCCTGCGCTGGTTCGACGCCGAGGTGGGGATGCGGCCGGTCTGGCTGTGCCCGCTGCGGCTGCGCGGGGAGACGGCGTGGCCGCTGTACCCGCTGCGGCCCGGTGCGACGTACGTGAACGTCGGCTTCTGGGGCACGGTGCCGATCGCCCCGGGCGCTGCGGACGGCGACGTCAACCGGCGGATCGAGGCCGCGGTCACCGAGTTCGGCGGCCACAAGTCGCTGTACTCCGACGCGTACTACGACCGCGACACCTTCGACCGGCTCTACAACGTCCCCGCCTGGGACGAGGTGAAGAAACGCTACGACCCGGACGCCCGGCTCACCGGGCTCTACGAGAAGGCGGTGACGCGCCGATGACGACGCTCGCGACCCACGTATCGATCGCCGAAGCTCTCACCACTGTGATCCCGGAGGAACTGCCGTTCCGGTTCTCGGCGTACGACGGCAGCGCGGCCGGACCGCCGGACTCGAAGATCCACCTGCACCTGGCCAACGAGCGGGGGCTGTCGTACATCCTCACCGCGCCGGGTGACCTCGGGCTGGTCCGCGCGTACGTGATGGGCGACCTCGAGGTCACCGGTGTGCATCCGGGCAACCCGTACGAGCTGATGCGGCTGATCCTGGACCAGTTCCACTTCCACCGCCCGAAGGCGGCCGAGGCGCTGCGCATCCTGCGCGGTCTCGGCTGGAGTCACCTCAAGCCGCCGCCTCCGCCGCCGCAGGAGCACCTGCCGAAATGGCGCCGTACCTTCGAAGGGCTGCGGCACTCCAAGGCGCGGGACAAGTCGGCGATCCACCACCACTACGACGTGTCGAACACGTTCTACGCATGGCTGCTCGGGCCGTCGATGACGTACACGTGCGCGGTCTACCCGCACGAAGGCGCGACGTTGGAGGAGGCGCAGTACGAGAAGTACGACCTGGTCGCGCGCAAGCTCGACCTGAAGCCGGGGATGCGGCTGCTCGACGTCGGCTGTGGCTGGGGCGGGATGGTCCGGCATGCGGCCCGCGAGTACGGCGTGACCGCGCTCGGCGTCACGCTGTCCGCGGCGCAGGCGGAATGGGCGTCGGCCGCGATCAAGCGCGAGGGCCTGGAGGACCGCGCCGAGGTGCGGTACCTGGACTACCGCGACGTACCGGACCGCGACTTCGACGCGATCAGCTCGATCGGCCTGACCGAACACATCGGCGTCCGCAACTACCCGTCGTACTTCGGTTTCCTGCTGGATCGGTTGAAGCCCGGCGGCCGGCTCCTCAACCACTGCATCACCCGTCCCGACAACCGCTTCCGCAACACCGGCGCGTTCATCGACCGCTACATCTTCCCCGACGGCGAACTGATCGGCTCCGGCCGCATCATCGCCGAGGCCCAGGACGCCGGCTTCGAGGTCCGCCACGAGGAGAACCTGCGCGAGCACTACGCCCTCACCCTGACCGCCTGGAACGAGAACCTGGTGGCCCACTGGGACGAGGCGGTCGCCGAAGTAGGCCCCGCCACCGCCAAGATCTGGGGCCTCTACCTGGCCGCCAGCCGAGCCGGCTTCGAACACAACACCATCCAGCTCCATCAGGTCCTGGCCGCCAAACCCGACCACCGCGGCAACTCCCACTTCCCCCTACGACCCACCTGGGGAAGCTGAACCAGTCGTTGCGCTGCGGTGTAGTAATGAGGCAGGACAACCGGAGGAGACGGCGTGGGCAGCACGAGGGTCGGGCGAGGCGGGCGGGCTGCGATGGTGGCGGCCGCACTGGTGATGGCGGCTGGTTGTTCTGACGGGACGCCGAGTGGGGCCGGGACGAGTGTGCCGACATCGGCGCCTGCTTCGACTGGCTCGCTGCCTGGCGGTGGAGTGAGGCTGGCCGTGGCGTCGACCGTGGCGACGGGGATTGAGGTGCCTTGGGGGTTGGCGTTCTTGCCGGATTCGAGCGCATTGGTGACTGAGCGGGACTCGGGGAAGGTGAAGCGGGTTGCTGGTTCCGAGGTGAGTGAGGTGGGGAGCGTCGAGGGGGTGAAGTCCTCGTCGGAGGGTGGGTTGCTGGGGGTTGCGGTGGATCCGGGGTATCCGGAGAAGCCGTACATCTACGTGTACTACTCGGGCGACGACGACAACCGGATCGCGCGGATCACCTATCGGGACGGGAAGTTGTCGGAGCAGCAGGTGATTCTGGAGGGGATCCCGGCGGCGGCGATCCACAACGGCGGGCGGCTGCGGTTCGGGTCGGACGGGTATCTGTACGCCGGCACCGGGGACGGGTCGGACCGGCCGACCTCGCAGGACGACGGGTCGCTGGGTGGGAAGATCCTGCGGATCACCACCGACGGGAAGCCCGCGCCGGGGAATCCGGACGGGCGGGTGTGGATCAGCAAGGGGCACCGGAACGTGCAGGGGCTCGCGTTCGACGGGGAGCAGTTGTACGCCGCCGAGTTCGGGCAGAACACCTGGGACGAGTTGAACGCGATCACCGCGGGCACCAACTACGGCTGGCCGGCCGCCGAGGGGGTCAGCGGGCTCGACGGGATGGCCGACCCGATCGCGCAGTGGCGGACGGCGGACGCGTCGCCGTCGGGGATCGCGTTCACCGAGGGGCACGTGTTCATGGCGTCGCTGCGCGGTCAGCGGCTGTGGGCGGTACCCGTTGCCAACGGCAAGCGAACCGGTGAGCCGCAGGCCTTCTTCACCAACGAGTACGGGCGGCTGCGCACGGTCGAGGTCGCGCCGGACGGCTCGCTGTGGCTGACCACGTCGAACACCGACGGCCGCGGCGACACCCGCGACGGCGACGACCGCATCCTGCGCGTGACGGTCAGCACGTCCTGACCCGTCAACCGTTTCAGCCCTTCGGTCGTCTGGTACTCGTAGAGGGAGAGTCCCAGGATCGAAGGAGGAGATCGGTATGCCGACCGGCCAGGCGTCTGGCGTCCCCAGCAGTGTGATCGCATCGATGAGCAACTTCGTGGATGCCCGTCGAACAGTCGAGTACCTCAGAAGCTACGGGATGGACGCGCGGAGCCTGGAGATCGTCGGCGCCGGACTCCGGCAGGCGAGCAGACGTACGGCCGTCCCGGTCGTCCGGCTCACCGCGACGACCGCGCTGTACGGCGCCCTGCTCGGCGTGCTCGCCGCGGTGTTCGTGACGCTGGTCGCCGAGACCACGCTGACCGGTCTGGCGGTCGTCGTCTGGGGCTTCGTGTACGGCGTCCTCGTCGGAGCGCTGTGGGGGATGTTCCGCGGTCTCGGCCGGAACCGCCCGGAGGCGGTGAGCACCGAGATCGTGCCGACCCGCTACGAGGTGCGCTGCCCGAGCGACGAACTGTCGGTGGCGCGGACCCTGCTCGCGAACGCGTCCGACGTCGACGACGGCCGCATCGATCGCAGCGTGATCGCCGACGCCCCGCAACCCGAGGAAGAGCATCGAAACGCTGCCTGAGAACTTGGGGGTGCCGCGCGGCACCCCCAAGTCAGCGTCAGATGCCGAGCTTCTCGTTCAGCAGCTGGCGGACCTTGGCGGCGTCGGCCTGGCCGCGCATGTCCTTCATCACCGCGCCGATCAACGCACCGGCCGCGGCCGGCTTCCCGGAGTTCACCTTCTCGACGACGTCCGGGTTCGCGGCGATCGCGCGGTCGATCGCCTCGAGCAGCGCCGAGTCGTCCGACACCAGCGCCAGCCCGCGCTTCTCGATGATCTCCGCCGGCGTACCCTCGCCGGCCAGCAGGCCCTCGAACACCTGCCGGGCGATTTTGTCGTTCAGCGTGCCGGCGTCGACGAGCTTCTGCACCTCGGCGACCTCGGCGGCGCCGACGTGGAGCTCCTCCAGCCCGACGCCGGACTCGTTCGCGGCCCGGGCGAGCTCACCCAGCCACCACTTCTTCGCGGCGGCCGGCGTGACTCCGAGCTCGACCGTCGACTCGATCAGCTCGACCGCACCGCCGTTCACGACATCGCGCATCTCGAGGTCGGTGAAGCCCCACTCCCCCTGCAGCCGCGCACGCCGTACGGACGGCGGTTCGGGCAGGGTGGCGCGCAACTCCTCGACCCACTCGCGCGACGGCGCGACCGGGACCAGGTCGGGCTCCGGGAAGTACCGGTAGTCCTCGGCGTCGGACTTCTCCCGGCCGGAGGTCGTGATGCCGGTGTCCTCGTGCCAGTGCCGGGTCTCCTGGATCACCTTGCCGCCGGTGGCCAGCACAGCGGCCTGCCGGGTGATCTCGTAGGTGACCGCCCGCTCGACCGAACGGAACGAGTTCACGTTCTTGGTCTCGGTCCGGGTCCCGAACGCGGTCGCGCCGCGCGGCTTCAGCGACACGTTCGCGTCGCAGCGCAGCGAGCCCTGGTCCATCCGGACGTCGGACACGTCGAGCGCGAGCAGCAGGTCACGCAGCATGCTCACGTACGCCCGCGCCACCGCGGCGGCCTTCTCCCCCGGCACCTCGATCGTCTTGGTGACGATCTCGATCAGCGGGATCCCGGCCCGGTTGTAGTCGACCAGCGAGTGCGACGCCCCGTGGATCCGGCCGGTCGCGCCGCCGATGTGCGTGGACTTGCCGGTGTCCTCCTCCATGTGCGCGCGCTCGATCTCGATCCGGTACGTCTCGCCGTCGACGACGACCTCGGTCCAGCCGTTGAACGCGATCGGCTCGTCGTACTGCGAGGTCTGGAAGTTCTTCGGCATGTCCGGGTAGAAGTAGTTCTTCCGGGCGAACCGGCACCACTCGGCGATCTCGCAGTTCAGCGCCAGGCCGATCTTGATCGCGGACTCGACCGCGCGCGCGTTCACCACCGGCAGCGCACCCGGCAGCCCGAGGCAGACCGGGCAGGTCTGGGTGTTCGGCTCGGCGCCGAACTCGGTCGGGCAGCCGCAGAACATCTTCGACTTCGTGTTCAGCTCGACGTGGACCTCGAGGCCCATCACCGGGTCGTACTGCGCCAGCGCCTCGTCGATCGGCATGACCTCGGCAGCGATGGTCATCGGGTCACCTCCAGCTCCGGAGCCTTGGTCATCAGGACGCCGCCCCACTGCTCGGCCAGCGCGGACTCCAGCGCGGCGCCGACCTTGTACAGCAGGTCGTCGCGCAGCACCGGCGCCATCACGTGGAAGCCGACCGGCAGGCCGTCCTCGTCGGCGAGGCCGCACGGGAACGACGCGGCCGCGTTACCGGCCAGGTTGGACGGGATCGTGCACAGGTCGTTCTTGTACATGGCGATCGGGTCGTCGATCCGGTCGCCGATCGCGAACGCGGTGGTCGGCGTGGCCGGCGAGACCAGCACGTCCACCTGCTCGTACGCCTGCGCGAAGTCGCGGGCGATCAGCGTCCGCACCTTCTGCGCCTGGCCGTAGTACGCGTCGTAGTACCCGCTGGACAGCGCGTGCGTGCCGAGCATGATGCGGCGCTTCACCTCGGCGCCGAAGCCTGCCTCGCGGGTCAGGCTCATCACCTTCTCCGCGCTGTTCTCGCCGTCGTCGCCGACGCGCAGGCCGTACCGCATCGCGTCGAACTTGGCCAGGTTGGACGAGGCCTCGCTCGGCAGGATCAGGTAGTACGCCGGCAGCGCGTACTGGAAGTGCGGGCAGGAGACCTCGACGACCTCGGCGCCGAGCTTGGTGAGCAGCTCGACCGCCTCGTGGAAGCGGGCCTCGACACCCGGCTGGTACCCCTCGCCGCCGAGCTCCTTGACGACGCCGATCCGCAGCCCGGCGACGTCACCGTTGCGGGCCGCCTCGACGACCGGCGGGACCTCGGCGTTGATCGAGGTCGAGTCCATCGGGTCCCAGCCCGCGATCGCCTCGTGCAGCAGCGCGGCGTCGAGGGTCGTCCGCGCGCACGGGCCCGGCGTGTCCAGGCTCGACGCGAGCGCGATCAGCCCGTACCGCGAGGTGCCGCCGTACGTCGGCTTCACGCCGACCGTCCCGGTGAACGCCCCCGGCTGGCGGATCGAGCCGCCGGTGTCGGTGCCGATCGCGAGCGGCGCCTCGTACGCCGAGATCGCCGCGGACGAACCGCCGCCGGAACCGCCCGGGATCCGGCTCAGGTCCCACGGGTTGTGGGTGGTGCCGTACGCGGAGTTCTCGGTGGAGGAGCCCATCGCGAACTCGTCCATGTTGGTCTTGCCGAGGATCACGATCCCGGCGTCCTTCAGCCGCTTCACGACGGTCGCGTCGTACGGCGGCTTCCAGCCCTCGAGGATCTTCGAACCGGCCGTGGTCGGCACGCCCTCCTGGGTGAGCACGTCCTTCAGCGCCAGCGGCACACCGGCCAGCGGGGACAGCGGCTCGCCCGCGGCGCGCTTGTCGTCGACGGCCTTGGCCTGCGCCAGCGCACCCTCGGTGTCGACGTGCAGGAACGCGCGCACCGCGCCGTCGACGGCGGCGATCCGGTCCAGGTGCGCCTGGGTGATCTCCACCGAACTGGCCTGCCCGGAGGTCATCAGCTCCGCGAGCTCTGATGCGGTCTTCCTGGTGAGGTCACTCATGGTTCAGTCCTCCTCCAGAATCCGCGGCACCCGGAAGCGCTGCTCCTCCGCGGCCGGCGCGCCGGACAGCGCCTGCTCGGGCGTGAGGCACGGGACGTTCTCGTCCGGGCGCATCACGTTGGTCAGCGGCAGGGCGTGCGAGGTCGGCGGGATGTCGTCCGCCGCCACCTGGCTGACCTGCCCGACCAAGGTGATGATCTGGTCGAGCTGCGGCGCGAGGTGGTCGAGCTCGTCGTCGGTGAGCTCGATCCGCGCCAGTCGCGCCAGGTGCGCGACCTCTTCGCGGGTAATCGATGGCATGAACTGATCCAATGGTTCGCAGGACTTCCGCAGCGTTTTCCGCCGCGACCCCGTCATCCTAGTGGCCCGCTGTGACAGGTGCGTGTCCTCGCCCCCTCGGCTGTGGACAACGTACGGATGAGATGGGCGCGCGTGTCGTGTCCTACCGCTCTGTAACATGGGCCGCGACAAGGCGTTACGCGCAAGGTGATCGGCTGGGAGATGATCGTTCGGTGTTCCTGCTGCGCTTGATCATCCCGGACCGGCCCGGTTCGCTCGGCACCGTGGCGACGGCGCTCGGCGAGGTGAACGCGGACATCCACGCGATCGAGATCGTCGAGCACCGCCGCGAGAACGGCACGGCCGTCGACGACATCGTGGTCGACCTGCCGCCCGGCGTGCTGCCGGACCGCCTGGTGTCGGCGTGCAACGGCGTACCCGACGTCGAGGTGATCTGGTTCTCCCGGTACGGCGCCGGCGGCGGGCTGCACATGGACCTCGAGGCGGTCGAGCAGATGACGTCCGCGCCCGCGGACGCGATCGACATCCTGGTCGAACAGTCGCCCGCCGTCCTGCACGCGGACTGGGCGGCGCTGCTGGACGGCACCGGCAGCGAGGTGAAGGTCGCGCTGGAGACGAGTGCGACGCCGGAGTTCGGCGACGTCGCGGGCATCTGGCTGCCGCTGGAGAAGGCGACGACGCTGGAGGCCCCGGACCACAAGGGCCTCGCGGAGTCCGTCCTGGTCGCCGCGCCCCTGGAGTCCGACCGCCGCATCCTGGTGATCGGCCGCCGCGGCGGCCCGGAGTTCCTCGGCTCCGAGGTGGCCCGCCTCTCCTACCTGGCCTCCCTGGCCGTCACCATCCGCGCCACTTCCTGACCTGGAGAGATATGGGGAGCTTCAGGCTCCCATCTCCTGTCCGCTGTGCAGCGCGCGTTCAATCGTTTGTTGGCAGCTTCCAGGACGGCGCTGACCGGCCGGAATCACCGTGACCGATCCGTCGCCCGTCCTCGCAGACCTTGGCTCGCGCGCCTGGGGCTGACCAGGCGGGCGTACCGTTCGACGCAACCCTCGAGTGACAGCCGGGGCGGAAGCCGGTCGGCGCTCCGGTTCGTCGAGTCGTGGATTCTGGCAGAGCGCTGCAGCCACGTTCCACGACTGGGCCAACCGGCCCGGAACCCTCTTCCACGAGTCGGCGACCAAGCAACACCAGCGGGTCGGGTGGGGGAAGATTTCCCACCCGGATGGGGAAGAAGTACTCCCCAAGTCAGCTCAGGGCGCTTCGGACACAGCGTCGCCGTCAGTCCGGCTGCCGGACCTGCAAGGGAACCTAGCCGAGCTGTTCGCCGGAGTAATCGGGCTTGCTATCCGCGCGGTTTCCGCCGGCAACCTCGTCCGCACCAGAGCCTCGTCCGACACGCTTGTGTCGAACAGGCGAACGACAGCTGACCACTGAAGCCAGCCAACTCTCTCAGAATCTCTTCTTTATCTTTTTGCTCTTTATCGCTTTGAAGGCTACTCAAACATCCTGAGTAACCCTTCTCCAACCCCTACCCGCCTCAGGTGAACTGGAAGTAGGCGAGGGCCCAGAGGCCGGCGATGATCAGCAGGATCACGATTCCGATCAGGGAGACGATCAGGATCGCCTGGCTGTTGCTGCCGTTGCCGTCCGGGAGGTCGAACTGGGTGGGGCCCCAGGCCCCGCCGCCGTCGACGCGTTGGGCCGCCTCGGGCGGTGGCTGTGCCACCGTCCGGGCCTCCCGCTTCTCCCGGGGGAACTTCACTCCGGCCTCCGTGCCCCGCTCAGGCGTAGAACGACTCGTACCGGATCGAGATCCGCTGCGACTTGTAGCTGCTCGAGTCGCTGCCGTCGATCTCGACCTTCCAACCGCCGACATAAGCAGCGTACGGCTTCCCGTCGCTGTGCGCCTGGATGTACGACTTCACCGCGGCCGCGTTCCCGCCCTTGAGGACGCCGAACGTGTCGTTCAGCACCGAGGTCATCGCGTTCTTCACCGCGCTGCCCTCGCCGTAGACGCTGACCTCGATGTCCTTGATGCCCTCGCCGCTGCGGGCGTAGGAGTACACCCGCTGCGAGCCGTACTGCCCGACCTCCTTCTTGCACGAGGAGGTGCAGACGTAGCCCTTGCCCTTCAGCGCCGCGGTCAGCTGCGCCTGGGTGGTGTCGAAGTTCTGGTCGGGCAGGTCCAGCGCGTCCTCGCCGGACTTGTGACCGGACAGCCGCAGGCTCTCACCGGAGTTGCTGAGCTGGAGCTCGCCCCAGCTGGTGCCGACCTCTTCGGACCGCTGGCCGGTCTTCACCGCGTCCTGGACCTTCTTCACCGAGTCGGCGCCGAACGCGTCGTTGCCGACCGCCTGCAGCACCTGGTCGAAGGCGACCTGGGCGTTGTTGTTGTTGTCCGAGTCCTGGGCCGCGACCCGGATGGCGATGATGTTGCCGTCGGAGCCGAACTGGAAGATCGCCTCGGCGTCCTTGCGGCCGTCGGTCTTGAAGCAGCCGCGGTGCGCGCCCTGCGCGGTGTTGAACAGGTCGCTGCAGCCGAAGCCGATGCCCTGGAGCTTCTCGGTCGCGGCCTTGGCCTGGCCGGTCGCGTTGCCGAGCTCACCACTGGAGACGGGGGCGCCGGTCGGCGACTCCGTCGGGTTGCCGCCGGTCGGCTGACCGGTGCTGGGCTCGGTGCTGGGCTGGGTCGTCGGGGTGTCGTCGCCGCCGAACGCGCGGACACCGAGGAAGATCAGCAGGCCGATCAGTACGACGCCGACCACGCCGCCGCCGATCACGAACGGCAGCTTGTCCTTGCCGATGCCACCCGGACCCTTGCCGCCCGGACCGCCCGGCTGCCACTGTCCCGGCTGTCCGCCCTGCTGCTGGTGCCAGCCGCCCTGCTGCTGACGCTGCCCCCAGGACTGCTGCTGGTAGGCGCTGCCCTGCTGCGGCTGTCCCCAACCGCCGGCCTGCTGACCGGGCTGACCCTGCTGACCTGGCTGGCCGGGCTGCTGGCCCCAGCCCTGCTGCGGCCGGTCCTGCGGAGGCTGGCCGTACGAAGGCTGGCCTTGCGGCTGCTGCGGCTGACCCCAGCCACCACCCTGGCCCGGAGGCTGCTGTCCCCAGCCGCCCTGCTGTGGTGGCTGCTGAGGGCCACCCTGTCCCCCGTGCTGCCCGCCTGGCTGGCCCCCCGGCTGCCCAGGACCCCACGGTCCCTGCGGCGGCGTCGTCATAGATTGCTCCTTCTGACCCAGATGTCGACGTGCAAAGTTAACAGTCGGACGGCTCAGCACCGCCGCCGGATCCGTCCGGCGACGAGATCGTGGGAAATTCTTACGGCTGGCCGGCGGTGGGTGTGGTCGCCACTCCGGCGGCCGCCTCCGGGCCGTCGTCGAGCAGCACCCGGAAGCCGGCGGCGTCCAGGATCGGTACGCCGAGCTGGACGGCCTTGTCGTACTTCGATCCCGGCGAGTCACCGACCACCACGAACGAGGTCTTCTTCGACACCGAGCTCGCGGCCTTCCCGCCGCGCCCGACGATCGCCTCGGTCGCCTCGTCGCGGCTGAATCCCTCGACCGTCCCGGTGACCACGACCGACAGCCCGGTCAGCGTCTGCGGCAGCGACGGGCCGGTCCGCTCCTCGCGCATGACCACGCCCGACGCCTGCCACTTGTCGACGATCGCCTGGTGCCACGGCACCTGGAACCACTCGATCATCGCCTGCGCGATGGTCGGCCCGACACCCTCGATCCCGGCCAGCTGCTCCTCGCTCGCCGCCCGGACGTCGTCGATGTTGTCGAACACCTCGGTCAGCGCGGCCGCCGCGGTCGGTCCGACGTGCCGGATCGAGAGCGCGACCAACGCCCGCGACAGCGGCTTGGCCTTCGCTTCCTCGAGGTTGGCGATCAGCTTGCGGGCGTTCGCCGACAGCGCCCCGGCCTTGGTGGTGAAGAACGCGCTCCCCGCGAGCTTGTCCTCGGTCAGCGCGAACAGGTCGCCCTCGTCCGCGATCAGCTCGCCGCGGATCAGCGCGTCGGCCGCCTTGAACCCGAGCCCTTCGATGTCGAACGCGGACCGCCCGGCCAGGTAGAACAGCCGCTCGCGCAACTGGCCCTGGCAGTACTGCGAGTTCGGGCAGCGGATGTCGACGTCGGACTCCTTGGCCGGCGCCAGTTCCGTGTCGCACCACGGGCAGCGGGTCGGCATCTCCCAGGCCGGCAGTCCCTCCGGGCGCAGGTCCACCACCGGTCCGAGCACCTCGGGGATCACGTCGCCCGCCTTCCGCAGTACGACGGTGTCGCCCGGGCGCACGTCCTTGCGCGCGACCTCCTTGGCGTTGTGCAGCGTCGCGTACTCGACGGTGGAGCCGGCGACGCGGACCGGCTCCATGTGCGCGAACGGGGTGACGCGGCCGGTGCGGCCGACGTTCACCTCGATCTCGATGAGCTTGGTGTTCACCTCTTCCGGCGGGTACTTGAACGCGATCGCCCAGCGCGGGGCGCTCGACGTGGAGCCGAGCGCGCGCTGCAGGTCGACCTCGTCGACCTTCACCACGACGCCGTCGATCTCGTGGTCGACGGAGTGCCGGTTCTCGCCGTAGTACGCGATGAACTCGTTGACCTCGTCGAGGGTGCCGACCCGGCGGGCGCGGTCGCTGACCGGCAGGCCCCACGCCTTGAGCTGCTCGTACGCCTCGGAGAGCCGGGCGATGTGGTGGCCCTCGACCTTGCCGAGGCCGTGCACGACGAAGCGCAGCGGGCGGCCGGCGGAGACCCGCGGGTCCTTCTGGCGGAGCGAGCCGGCGGCGCTGTTGCGCGGGTTGGAGAACACGGCCTTGCCGGCCTCGACGAGCTGGGCGTTCAGCTCCTCGAAGTCCTCGACCCGGAAGTAGACCTCGCCGCGGACCTCCAGGAAGGCCGGGAAGTTGTCGCCGTGCAGCTGCTCCGGGATGCTCTTGATCGTGCGGACGTTGGGCGTGACGTCCTCACCGGTGCGGCCGTCGCCGCGGGTGGCGCCGCTGACGAGCTTGCCGTTCTCGTAGACGAGGTCGAGCGCCAGGCCGTCCACCTTCAGCTCGCAGAGGAAGCCGCTGTCGTGGATCTGCCGGGCGGTGACCTCGCGCTCGAGCCGCTTGGCCCAGGCCTCCATCTGCTCGGCGGAGAACGCGTTCGCCAGGCTCTCCATCCGGCTCGGGTGCTGGACCGGCGTGAACAGGGTCGAGACCGGCGCGCCGACCTTCTGCGTCGGCGAGTCCGGCGTCCGGAGCTCGGAGTACCGCTCCTCGATGTCCTGCAGCTCGTGCATCAGCGCGTCGAAGTCGGCGTCCGAGATGATCGGACTGGCCAGGTAGTACCGCGCCCGGTGGTCCTCGATCTCCTTGCTCAGCGCCGCGTGCCGCTCCCGCACCTCCGCCGGCGCCCCGCCGATCTCCTCCGTACTCATGAGAAGAATTTAGCGTGCGGCACCGACAGTTTCGGCTAGCTGTCGGCCGCTTCGGTGACGACGTCGGCGATGTCGCGGAGGAGTTTGAGGCGGGATCTGGCGTCGGCGGGGGTGGTTGCGGCGGCCAGGCCGCAGGCCGGGGTGAGGACGAGCGAGGTGAGGAGCGCGGGGTCGAGGCCCAGGTCGCGCCAGCGGCGGATGAGGGGGTCTGCGGCCTGTTCCGCCTTCGGGAGCGGGCCGGTGGTTGGTACCAAGCCCGCATAGATGGTGGTCCCGGCTTCGGACGCGGCGGCGAGCTGGTCCCAGGCGGCGGTGTTCAGCAGCGAGATGTCGACCGCGACCCCGGCGGCGCCGGACTTGGTGAAGACCTCGATCGGCGGCCGTGCGGCGCAGCAGTGCACGATCGTCGGCGCAGTACCGGTGAACAGGCTCAGCAACTCAACAGCACCAGGACCGTCGACCGACCGGTGCTTGCTCCACCCGGACGCCGTCGGCACAGCTCCGGCCAGTACGGCGGGCAGCCCGGGCTCGTCCACCTGCAACAGCACCTCGGCACCCGGCACCCGCTTGCGTACTTCGGCCACGTGCTGCTGCACCCCGTCGGCCAGCGCCTGCGCCAGGTCCCGCCGGGCCCCGTGGTCCGCGAGCACCTTGTCACCCCGCGGCCGCTCCACCGCAGCAGCCAGCGTCCACGGCCCGGTCACCTGGATCTTCAGCCGGCCCTGGTACCCGTCGGCGTACTCCTCCAGCACGTCCAGGTCCTCCAGCAGCAGCGCCCGCGCCCGCCGCTGGTCCAGACTCGCACGCGCGTCACCACCACCGGTCAGCCGCCACCCGACCGGCTGCAGGTCGGCCGCCAGCTCCGTCAGCACGGCGACCGTCCGGCTGAGCATGTCGCCGTACGGACGCGCCGGAAGCTCCGGCAGGAACGGGATGTCGACCAGCTCGAGGACGGCGCGCGTCCACTCCCGGATGTCGTCGCCGGGGACGGACCCCAGCCCTGTGGTCGTCATACTGCCGCGGTCACCCGCTGCACGCTGTCGATCGTCGCGGAGCCGATCACCCGCGTCCCGTCGTACAGCACGACCGCCTGGCCGGGCGCCACCGCCGAGGTGGGCTCGTCGAACGACACCTGCACCTGGTCGCCCAGAACAGTGGCGGTGACGGCCACCTCCTCGCCGTGGGCGCGGAGCTGAGCTGTCGCCTGCAGCTCGGCCGTGGGCGCCGGCCCGCACCAGCGCGGCTTCGAGGCGGTGAGCCGCGAGACGGCGAGCTCCTCGCGCGACCCCACGGTCACCGTGCGGTCGACCGGGCTGATGTCGAGCACGAAGCGCGGCTTGCCGTCGGGCGCCGGGGTACCGATCCGCAGGCCCTTGCGCTGCCCGATCGTGAATCCGTGCGTGCCCTGGTGCTCGCCGAGCTTGTTGCCCTGCGCGTCGACGATGTCGCCGGGCGCGTCGCCGAGCTGCTTGCTCAGGAAGCCCGGAGTGTTGCCGTCGGCAATGAAGCAGATGTCGTGGCTGTCCGGCTTGGCCGCCACCGACAGCCCGCGCCGCTCGGCCTCCTCGCGGACCTCGGTCTTGACCGTGTCGCCGAGCGGGAAGAACGCGTGCGCGAGCTGCTGCTGGGTGAGGACGCCGAGCACGTAGGACTGGTCCTTGGCCGGATCCACCGCCCGGTGCAGCTCCCGCGACCCGTCCGCCAGGTCCACGATCCGCGCGTAGTGCCCGGTCGCGACCGCGTCGAAGCCCAGCGCCAGCGCCCGCTCGAGTACGGCGCTGAACTTGACCTTCTCGTTGCAGCGCAGGCAGGGGTTCGGCGTCCGGCCGGCGGCGTACTCGCTGACGAAGTCCTCGACGACGTCGGCGTGGAAGCGCTCGGCCAGGTCCCAGACGTAGAACGGGATGCCGATCACGTCGGCGGCCCGGCGGGCGTCGCGGGAGTCCTCGATCGTGCAGCAGCCGCGCGCGCCGCTGCGGTACGACTGCGGGTTCCGGCTGAGCGCCAGGTGCACTCCGGTGACGTCGTGCCCGGCCTCGGCCATCCGCGCGGCCGCGACCGCCGAGTCGACCCCGCCGGACATGGCGGCGAGTACCCGCATCAGCTGTTCCTTCCCACGTTCTGCAGACCGGCGGACTTCGCCCGCTCCACGACCGGCCCGATGGTCTCCAGTACGGCGTCGACGTCGGCGCGCGTACTCGTGTGCCCGAGGGTGAACCGGAGCGAGCCGCGGGCCCGCTGGTCGTCGTACCCCATGGCCAGCAGCACGTGGCTGGGCTCGGCGACCCCGGCGTTGCACGCGGATCCGGTCGAGACCTCGATCCCGCGCGCGTCGAGCAGCAGCAACAGCGAGTCGCCCTCGCAGTCGCTGAAGGACAAGTGTGCGTTACCGGGCAAGCGGTCGACGGGGTCACCCGACAGCAGCGCGCCCTCGACGGTGCCGGTGATGCCGGCGACCAGCGCGTCCCGGAGCCCGGCCAGCCGCACCGCCTCGTCGGCCTGCTGCTTGATCGCGTGCTCGGCCGCCACCGCGAATCCGGCGGTCGCGGGCGCGTCCAGGGTGCCGGAGCGGACGTCGCGCTCCTGTCCCCCGCCGTGCAGGATCGGCGTCAGCTGCGTCTCCTTGTGGACGACGAGCGCCCCGATCCCGTACGGACCGCCGAGCTTGTGCGCGGACACCGTCATCGCGTCCACACCGAGCTCGCCGAAGTCGACCGGCACCTGCCCGATCGCCTGCACCGCGTCGGTGTGCACCGGTACGCCGTACTCCTGTGCGATCGCGGCGACCTCGCGGACGGGCTGGAGCGTGCCGACCTCGTTGTTCGCCATCATCAGCGTGACGAACGACACCGAGTCCGGGTCGCGCTCGACGGCCCGGCGTACGTCGTCCGGGTCCACGCGGCCGAGCTCGTCGACGGGCAGCCACTCGATCTCCGCGCCCTCGTGCTGCCCGAGCCAGATCGCCGGGTCGAGGACGGCGTGGTGCTCGATGCCGCTGAGCAGGATCCGCCGGCGGCGCGGGTCGGCGGCCAGCCGGGACCACCACAGGCCCTTGAGCGCGAGGTTGTCCGCCTCGGTACCGCCGGAGGTGAACACGATCTCGCTGGGCTGCGCCCCGAGCGCCGCGGCGAGTGCCTCGCGGGCCTCTTCGACCGTCCGGCGTGCGCACCGGCCGGAGCCGTGCAGTGACGACGCGTTACCGGTCCGCGCGAGGTGATAGGTCATCGCCTCGATCGCGGCCGGGAGCATGGGGGTCGTCGCCGCGTGGTCCAGGTACACCGTGCGACGGTCGGATGCAGTCATATCGGTTTCAAGGGTAGTTCCGGCGGCCTTGTTCCCGCTCGCCGGGGATTTCCCGGGTGCTTCCGGCATCGGGCAGGATGACCCGCTGACACGCGATCCTTCCGGAGAGCGACGTCCGGCGAGAGAGGCGGGGACATGTCCGACTGGTGGACCGAACGGCGGCAGAACCAGCAGCTCGAGAACCTCGAGAGCGAGATGTCGTACGCCCGGCGCGAGGCGTCCAGCCTGCGCTCGCAGCTGTCGAAGATCCAGGGCAGCCTGCAGAGCAAGGTCGACAGCCTGTCGCGCGCCTTCGACGCGTTCGTCGAGCTGTCCGACCTGCGGCACGAGACGGCCGGCTTCGTCAGCTCCGCGGAGCTCCGCCGCTACGCCACGCGCGTCCTCACCGCGATGGCCTCGTCCACCGAACTACCGCCTGCGGGTGCGCCCGTTCCGCAGTACTGGCTGGACCCCGCGGTCGGCGCCTTGATCTCGCTGCACGCCGGCACGCCCGACGAGGAGGCGATCAGTACTGCGCTCAAGCTCGACGAGCGCCGTACGTCGATGTTCCTGGCGCTGGCGCTCGCGGCGCTCGGACAGCGGCACCAGGTGCGGACGGAGTGGCTGGACGCGGCGTTCGGCGTACCGGCGGCGGACGGGACGCTGACCCGGGTGCAGCGGGTGCTGTGGACGACGGCCGCGCGCGGCGGCTTCGGGCCGGACGCGCTGGCGCTCGTGGTGCAGCGGCTGCAGTCTGTCGCGGCTGCCGAGGGCTGGCTGGCGCGGCTCGAGTTGCGCGGCAGCGCGAGTCCGCAGGGTCCGCACCTCAAGGAGACCGAGGCGCAGGCCGACGCCTTCACCCGGCTGAGCCGCGTTCGGGACGCGGTGGAGGCGATCACCGGCAACACCGCGGCGCGCGAACCCGATCCGGACCTGACCTACCCGGAGGAACGCAAGTCGGACCGTGTCGAAGGCTCCCAGCCCGCCGACAGCGAGCCGGACACGGACAGCTTGGCGGGCATCCTGCGGCTGCTGATCTCCGAAGGCAGCGAACCCGAACGCGAGACGCTCGCGCGCATCGCCGAACTGCGGGCGCAGGTCACCGGGGTCTCCGAGTCGAAGGCGCGGCTCGACGACACCGCCGGTACGGTCGACGCGCTGCTCACCGAGGATCTGGGGCCGTCAGCCGATCCGTATCTGGCGGCGACCGCACTGCGGGTCGTCGGTCCGCTGGTGCTGCCGGCCGTGGAGGACGTCGCGCGGGTCGCGGAGCAGCCCGGGCCGACGCAGGTGTCGGTCGACAGCGGCAAGCACACGATCACCGTCCGGGCCGACGGCCCCGACCAGCTCGAACTCGGCAAGGCGACGACGGCCCTGACCGCGACCGCCGGCGTCGCCACCACGGGTCAGCGCGCGACTCCGATCGCGCTGCTGGCGGGCGGCGCACTGTGCGCGATCGTGCTCGGGCTGCTGCTGCACTGGTTCTGGATCGTGGTGGGCCTGGTGGTGATCGGCTTCGGCGTCAACAGCTACCTCAGCCTCCGCCGGGCCCTCACCGCCGACCGGACCCGGGCTGCGAGCGAGGTCGCCAAGCTCAACGAACGCTGCACCACCGCCGCGACGGCCCTCAAGACCTACCTGGACACCGTCGGAACCCGCCGCGCCACCATCACCGCGAACCTCACGGCTGTCCGGGACCACCTGTCCGCCTGAGCTGTCTCCAGGTGCTGTGGTGGGTCCAGCCGATGACGTCGGCCGCGCGCCGGGAGTCGAAGAGGGACGTCGTACCGGGTAGGTCGGTGCGGAGCTCGGTGTCGGGTGAGTACCGGGCGAGCAGGTCCGCGGTCGGCTCGCGGCGGCCGGTGTCCTCGGCGGCGATCACGAGTACGGCGTAGCGGTCCCGGTCGCGCGGCTGCAGTGACAGGACGCACGCGCGGGCGGCTTCGGCGAGGTCGACGTACCCCCAGAGGTTGCGGCGGTTCTCCTCCGGCGGCGCCTCCGCGATGTAGCGCCGTACCTCTTCGGGGGTGAGGATCCAGTGGAAGCGGAGTGCGGTGACCTGTACGCCGCGGCGCGCGTAGGACTGGCCCATGCGTTCGAGGACGTCCTTGGTCAGCGCGTACGGGTCGACGTACCGGAGTTCGGTGTCCTCGTCGACCGGGACGGACGGCGTACCGATCTCCTCGGGCGACCAGGCGGTGCCGTAGATCGAGCCGCTCGACGCCAGGACAGCGGCGCGGGCGCCGACCTTCCACGCTTCCTCGAGGGCGTTGAACGTCGTCATCGCATTGATCTCGAACAGGCGGGCCGGCTCGATGTTCTCCGGGGTCGGGATCGCCGCGCAGTGCACGATCGCGTCCACACCGCGCATCGACCGCGCCACGGCTTCCCGGTCCAGCAGATCCACCGGCTCCGGCCCGGTGAGGTCCGCCTCGACCACCTCGTGGCCCGCTGCGATCAGCTGGCGGCAGACCTCCGCGCCCAGCTTGCCCTGTGCTCCGCTGACCCAGATCCGCATCCGCCGCATGCTAGTGCCTCGGCCTGGTCCAGAGACGCGGCAGCCCGGCTCGGGAGGGGAACCGAGCCGGGCTGCTGCCGGGGACCGCTAGGACTTGCGCTTGGTGACCTCTTCGGTGGCGGTCGGGAGGACCTTGTGCAGGTCGCCGACGACACCGAAGTCGACCAGCTCGAAGATCGGGGCCTCGGGGTCCTTGTTGACCGCGACGATCGTCTTCGAGGTCTGCATGCCGGCGCGGTGCTGGATCGCGCCGGAGATGCCGGCGGCGACGTACAGCTGCGGCGACACCGTCTTGCCGGTCTGACCGACCTGGTAGGCGTGCGGGTACCAGCCCGAGTCCACCGCCGCGCGCGACGCACCGACGGCCGCGCCGAGAGAGTCCGCGAAGGACTCGACCGGGCCGAAGTCACCACCGGTACCGCGGCCACCGGACACGATGATCGCGGCCTCGGTCAGCTCCGGACGACCCGTCGCCTCGCGCGGCTTGGAGTCGGTGATCCTCGCGGTCTTGGCGGCGTCGGAGACCGTCACGTCGAACTCCTCCACCTCCGGCGAAGTCTCGGCGACCTCGGGCGTGGCGGCGTTCGGCTTCACGGTGATGATCGGCGTGCCGTGGGTGACCTTGGCCTGGACGGTGTAGTTGCCCGCGAACACCGACTGCGTGGTGACCGGACCCTCCTGCACGTCGACGGCGTCGGTGATCAGCCCGGAGTCGAGCTTGACCGCCAGCCGGGCGGCGATCTCCTTGCCCTCGGCGTTCGACGAGATCAGGATCGCCGACGGCTCGAGCTTCGCCGCGACCTGCTGCAGCGCCTCGGCCTTCGGGGCGACCAGGTACTGCCTGAGCTCCGGGTTCGCCAGGGCGATCACCTTGGTCGCGCCGTACTGCCCCAGCGCCGGCAGGGCCTCCTGCACACCCTCGCCGATGAACACGGCGACCGGCTCGCCGAGCCGGCGCGCGATCGTGAGGAGCTCGGCGGTCGTCTTGCGGACCGTACCCGCGGTGTGGTCAACGAGAACCAGAACGTTCGACATTACTCAGCCGCTCCTCAGAGGAACTTGTTCGTGGACAGGAACTCGACGAGCTGGGCAGCACCGCTGCCGTCCTCGTCGGTGACGATCGTGCCGGCGGTACGCGGCGGACGGGCGGTCACCTCGACCACCTCGGTCCACGCCGCCGAGCCGCCCACCTGCTCCGGGGTCAGCTCCAGGTCGGCCAGCGACCAGGTCTCGACCGGCTTCTTCTTCGCCGCCATGATGCCCTTGAACGACGGGTAGCGCGGCTCGTTCGCCTGGTCGGACACCGACAGCACCAGCGGCAGCGTGCCCTCGATCGTCTCGCTCGCGGTGTCGCCGTCGCGGCGGATCCGCACGGTCCGGCCGTCCACGGTGACCTCGGAGCCCAGCGTGACGGCGGGCAGCCCGAGCCGCTCCGACACCATCGCCGGGATCACACCCATGCTGCCGTCGGTCGACCCCATCCCGAACACGACCAGGTCGGCCTCGAGCTTGGCCAGCGCCTTCGACAGGATCAGCGAGGTGGCGACCGCGTCCGACCCGTGGATCGCGTCGTCGACCACGTGGACACCGGCGTCGGCGCCCATCTGCAGGCCCTTCTTCACCGCGTCGGCGGCCTGCTCCGGCCCGACGGTCAGCACCGTGACCTCGGCGTCACCGGACTCCTTCACGGTGAGCGCGGTCTCGACGGCGTACTCGTCCAGCTCGGACAGCAGCCCGTCGACACCGGCACGGTCCACCGTGTTGTCCTCCGAGCGGAAGCGGCGGTCCGCGGTGGCATCCGGCACGAACTTCGCGCAGACGACGATCTTCATAGCGTGTGGGACCCCTTCTGGTTAACGGTCTCTCCAAGCCTGCCACGGATGTTACTCGCGAGAAACATAAGGCGCGTGCGAGTCCGATCACAGTCCGGCGCAGCCCAGGCTATCGCTCGGCCCGGCTCCGGTCCGCCCACTGTGCCGCATGCCACCGTCAACATCGTGCGGCTGTGCCGCGGAAACGGAAAGAGATGTTCTGGTCACCGGGTGTTTGCTGCCCGCGAGGCCGGGAACCGAGCCCGGCGTTAGTTGCTACGCGCAAACATCACACGGGGTGATAACGATGACCATGCAGGGAATCGAGCAGATCGTCGGTGAGACCGCGTACGACGCGGCCGGCGAGAAGGTCGGATCCGTCGGGAACGTCTACACGTCCGACGCCACCGGCAGCCCGGAGTGGGTGACGGTGAACACCGGCCTGTTCGGCACCAAGCAGTCCTTCGCGCCGCTCGACGGCGCCCACGTCGAGCGCGACGGGCTGCACCTGGCGCCGACCAAGTCGAAGATCAAGGACGCACCACGCATCGACGCGAACGGCCACCTCTCCGACGACGAGGCCACCGAGCTCTACCGCTACTACGGCGTCCGCCTCCCGCAACGAACCGGCCGCCGCCAGCCGGGGTACGGCGACCGCCCCACCGGACGCACCGACGGGCGCGCGGGTACCACGGACGGGCGCACCGGGCCTGCGGACGGGCGGACCGAGATGGCTGGCGGTCCTCAGGACGAGTCGATGATCCGCTCCGAGGAACGGCTCCGGACGGGCACCGAGACCGTCGAGTCCGGCCGGGTCAGCCTGCACAAGTACGTCGTGACTGAGGAGCAGCAGGTCAGCGTGCCGGTTCGTCATGAGGAGGCCCGCGTGGTCCGCGAGCCCCTCGCCGAGGGTGACGCCCGCCGAACGCCGACTGAGCTGGGCGACGAGGACCGCGAGGTCGTCCTCCACGAGGAGCGCCCGGTCGTGGCGAAGGAAACCGTGCCGGTCGAGCGTGTCGGCCTCGAAACCGAGACCGTGCAGGGCGAAGAGCAGGTCTCCGAGACCGTCCGCAAGGAAGAGGTCGAGGTCAAGGGACTCCCCGACGACCACGCCGACCGCCGCACATCCCGCGACCCGAAGCACCACAAGAAGCACTGACCCGACACCGCGACACTGACCCGGCAGCGGCCGATCGTGGGGCTGCGGGCGAGCCGGCCGGGTCCAGAGGGGCTGTGTCCAGGTCCGGGCCGAACGGCCTGGACACAGCCGTCCGCGGTAGGGCCTAGTCTGGCCCGCGTGAGCGAGACGTTACCGCTGACGGGCGAGCGGACTGCGCCTGGGATCTGGCATGAGAACTACTGGTTCGCGCGGCATGACGCCGCCTATCGGTGGATTGTCGGTCAGGTGCCGATCGCGGGACGGATTCTCGATGCGGGATGTGGTGAGGGGTACGGGGCCGAGCTGCTTCGGCGCGCGGGGACGGGTCCGGTGATAGGGCTCGACTATGAAGATACGACGTTGCGGCACGTCCGCCGGGTTTATCCACAGGTGAATGTCGTCCGCGGGAACCTGGTGCAGACGCCCTTCGCCGACAGGACTTTCACGACCCTGACGTCCCTGCAGACGATCGAGCACCTGTGGGAGCAGCCGCGGTTCGTCGCCGAATGCGCGCGCATCCTCGCGCCCGGCGGCACGCTGGTCCTCAGTACGCCGAACCGCCTGACGTTCCCGAGCGGCAACTGGTACCACACGCGCGAGCTGACGGCCGCCGAGTTCGCCGAACTGCTCGCGCCGCACTTCGAGATCACCCAGGCGCTCGGCCTCCACCACGGCGCCCGCCTGGCCGCGTGGGAGACGCAGTACGGCTCCTGCGTGGACGCACAACTGTCCGCCGAGCACGACCAGTGGGACGACAACCTGGCCGCGCTCGTGCGGAGTACGACGTACGCCGACTTCGAGATCCGCCCGGGCGACCTGGACGAATCCCTCGATCTGATCCTGGTGGCCAGGCCTACGGGCGGATGATGCGTTCGACGATCTTGCCGGCGATCAGGTAGACCAGCGCCGCGATCCCCCAGTTCACCAGCAAGGTGTTCTTGGCGGTCTCCAGGCGGAACAGGTCCTTGAACGGCCCGACCAACTCGTGGCCGCGTTCCAGGATCCAGCGGACGATCTCGTTGCTCTGGTTGGTCTGGTCGAGCGCGGTGAACAGCGCGCCCAGCGCGAGGACCGCGGCCGCCAGCACGGCGACCAGCCAGACCAGCGACGCGATCAGGTTGCGCAGCTTGCGGACGCCGGAGCCGACCGAGGACAACGCCTGCTTGCCCTTGCCGGAACCCGACGATCCCGAGGCGCCGCCGCGCGCGGTCGGCGGCTTGTTGCCGGAGGCACCCTTCGCGCCGCCCTTCGCACCCGCCTTGGTCGCGGCACCCGCCGCCCCACCGGACGCCGTACCAGCCGCGGAACCAGACGCGGCACCAGCCGCCGTACCAGCGGAACCCTTGCCGGCGCCTTCCGGCCGAGCGGCCGCGGCGCCCTCCGAGCCCGCCGCACCCGCTCCCGCCGCACCTGATGCCGCCGCGGACTCCGCGTCCGCGGAACCGGATGCCGAACCGGTTTCGGCTCCGGCCTCCGACGCCGCCTTCTCCCGGGCCCGCTGTTCCGCCACGATCTCCGCCGCGGTCTTCGGGCGCGCGGTCTTGGTCGCGGTCGCCGTACCGCTGGCGGCAGCCTCGCTACCAGTCGCGGCACCAGCCTCACCGTCCGCGGGGCCCGTGCTCACGGCCGGCGTCGCGCCGGCCTCGGCGGCCGCGGCCGTCGCCTTCTCGTCCTGCGTACCCACGTCGTCCATCTCCTCAGCCGGGGTCCGTTGCTCGTCCGTGGCCCCCGCGGCGGCCGGCGGTCTCCTACGCCGGCTGACCGGGACCGGGCGGGGCGACAACCGGCGACGGGCGCCCGCCACCGGTGCCGCCGCCGTACTGCCGTCCGTTGCCTGTGCTTCCGGATTCACGTTTGCGTTCACGCCCATGTGTGGTTCGTTCGTTTCAAGCACTGGTTCCAACGTAGCGCCGCCGGGTGCCGGGGCAGGCACGACCGGGACCGGGTCGACCGCGCGGGTCCGCGCCTGGGTGATCGACCCGTCCGCCGCGGCCTGGTCGAGCAACGACCGGGCAGCCTGATCGGGCCCGCTCGGTGCAGCCCGGTCAGCCACGCTACTTCTCCTCTCCGATGCTCATCCGATCGCCGAAGCGCTCGCCGGTCCGGTCGTGGGCGTCCGACCGGATGTGGGGGCCATAGTGCCCGACTGGTGAGTAACTTGAGAACCCCTCGGGGCTCTCTTTTTCACCACCTGCTTCTACCTCATCACCACCCGCATCCCCCGGCGCCACGCTCCGCCCGCCCCCAACCGGTTCGGCGGGAGGTGTTGTGGGCAGGTTCGCGGACGGGTCCGCGGGAGGGGCGGTGGGGTGCTCGGCGGGAAGTTCGCCGGAGTGGAGGCGGGCGGTGGTGCGGGTGTTGGCTTCGGCCAGGCCGGCGAGGTATTCGCGGCGTTCGGCGTCGGCTTCGTAGCGGGTGGTGCGGTCGGCGAGGACCTTGGCGGGGACGCCGGCGGCGACGGAGTACGGCGGGATGTTGCCGCGGGCAACGCTGTTCGCGCCGATCACCGAGCCGCGGCCGATGTCGGCGCCGCGGGTGACCGTCACCTTCGTGGCCAGCCAGCAGTCCGGGCCGATCCGGACCGGCGACTTCACCAGGCCCTGGTCCTTGATCGGCAGCGTCAGGTCCTCGGTCTTGTGGTCGAAGTCGCAGATGTACGTCCAGTCCGCGATCAAGGTGGACGCGCCGATCTCGATGTCCAGGTAGCAGTTCACCGTGACGTCGCGCGCGAACACCACCTTGTCGCCGATCCGCAGCGTCCCCTCGTGCGCCCGCAGCCGGGTCTCGTCACCGAGGTGCACCCACTTGCCGAGCACGATCCGCCCGTGCCCGGGCCGCGCCACGATCTCCAGGTGCTTGCCGAGGAACACGAACCCCTCGGTGATCACCTGCGGATGGCGCAGCTTGAACCAGGCGAACCGCCAGTAGCGCTTCAGGTAGTACGGCGTCCACGCCCGATGGCGCACCACCCAGCGCAGATTCGCCACGGACAGCAACCGCATCAGCACACCCTACTGTTCTGGATTCCTTCCCCGCCCCGCCGCCCCGGTCGGGGCTACTCCAGTGATGGAGACGTTGTAGTAAAGCTCGTCCGGCACAACGGCAGACAGCGCCTTGTCCACCTTCGACAGCTGCAGCCACGACTTGTACGCGAACATCCGCCACCCGAACCCGAGCTTCTGCTCCGGTACGGCGGCCTCGAACGTCCGGATCGGCCACCCGACCCACGCGGCCAGCAGTTCCTCCGTCACGGTCTTCACGTCCGCGGCACCGGCACGCGTCGCCGTCCGCGCCAGCGTGTCCGGGTCGAAGGTGTGCAGGTCCACGACCGCCTCGAGCGCGGCCGCGCGCGACGACTCGTCCAGCTCCTCCTGCGGCCGCCGCCAGTGCGCGAGCGCGGGCAGCTTGGTGACGTTGGTGGTCGCCCACCACGTGAACCGCGACAGCCGCCGCGCCACGAAGTCGCCGTACCGCGTGGGCTCGCCGCAGATCACGAACCGGCCGCCGGGCTTGAGCACGCGCAGCATCTCGCGGAACGCCAGTTCGACGTCCGGGATGTGGTGGATGACCGCGTGGCCGATGACGAGGTCGAAGGTGTCGTCGTCGTACGGGAGCTTCTCCGCGTCCGCGACCCGGCCCTCGATCGCGAAGCCGAGCGTCTTCGCGTTCTTCTTCGCGGCCTCGACCATGCCGGGCGACAGGTCGGTGACGTGCGCCTCGTCGAGGACGCCGGCCAGCTTGAGGTTCAGCGTGAAGAAGCCGGTGCCGGCGCCGATCTCGAGCGTCTTGCCGTACGGCCAGCCGCGGGTGCCGGCGATCGTGGTGAAGCGGTCGCGGGCGTAGTCGACGCAGCGTTCGTCGTACGAGATCGACCACTTCTCGTCGTACGTCGACGCTTCCCAGTCGTGGTACAGCACCTGGGCGAGCTTGTTGTCGTTCCAGGCCGCCTCGACCTGTTCGGCGGTCGCGGCCGGCTTCTCAGTAGCAGACATCACTTTCCCTTGAACTCAGCTTTACCGGGGCCGTTCTCGACGAAGGACTTCATGCCGATCGCCCGGTCCTCGGTGGCGAACAGGGCGGCGAACTGCTGCCGCTCGATCTCCAGTCCGGTGGTCAGGTCGACGCCCAGGCCCGTGTCGATCGCTTCCTTGGCCGCCCGCAGCGCCATCGCGGCGCCGCGGGAGAACTGCGCGGCCCAGGCGACGGCGGCGTCGTACACCTCGGCGGCCGGGACGACCTTGTCGACCAGGCCGATCGCGAGCGACTCGGCGGCGTCGACGAACCGGCCGGTGTAGATCAGGTCCTTGGCCTTCGACGGTCCGACCAGGCGGGACAGCCGCTGGGTGCCGCCGGCGCCCGGGATGATGCCGAGCAGGATCTCCGGCTGGCCGAGCTTGGCGTCGTCGGCGGCGATCCGGTAGTCGGCGCAGAGCGCGAGCTCGCAGCCGCCGCCGAGCGCGTACCCGGTGATCGCGGCGACAGTCGGCTTCGGGATCGCGGCGACCGCGGACAGCGAGGACTGCAACGGGCCGGAGCGCTTGGCCATGTCGGCGTACGACATGTCGGCCATCTCCTTGATGTCCGCCCCGGCCGCGAACACCCGCTCGCCGCCGTAGATCACCACGGCGCGCACGTCGTCGTTCGCGGTCGCCTCCAGCGCGGCGGCCCGGATCTCCTCCTGCACCTGCACGTTCAGCGCGTTCATCTTCGGCCGATCCAGCCGGATCGTCCCGACCCCTTCACTCACGGTGAGGCTGACGAACTCGCCCATGCTTCCACTCCCTACGGTTCCCGGGGCCTACCGGTCGGTCACATCCCCGGGAACCGTACCTGACAGGAGCAGGCGGTTGTACTACGGGACCTTAAAGATCGACCGCTTGGCCGGATGCCGCGGAGCGGCGGGCGGCGTCGACGATCTTCAGGGTGCGGAGGCCTACGGCGCCGTCGGGTTGGGGGACGACGGCCGGGGGCTGGCCGGGCTTGGCGGGGCCCGAGGTGCGGACGGCGTCGAGGAAGGTGTCCAGGAGGGACGCGTCCAGGTTGCCGCCGATCGGGAGGTAGACCTCGCCGGACGGGTCCGTGCCGCCGACGTGCGGGAGGAACGGCTCGATCTCCACCGAACCGTTGGTGCCGGTCACCTGCAGCGACACCCCGCCCCACGTCGGGCCGTTGTCCGGCACGCTCCACGAGCAGTCGATCGTCGCCAGCAGCCCGTTGTCGTAGTTGATCGTCACCAGACCGCCGGTCTCCACCTCGACGCCCTTGTCCTGGTGCAGGATCCGGTTCGCCGCGGCGTACACCCGGGTCGCGTTCGCGCCGCCGGTCAAGCCGTCGATGAGGTCCGCGCAGTGCACGGTGTGGTCGACGAGCGCGCCGCCGCCGGCCAGCTTCGCGTCGGTGAACCACTGCCGCGCGTCGTACGGGATCTTCCCGTTGTTCGTGCCCAGTACGGCGAACACCTCGCCGAGCCGGCCCGCCTCGACGTTGGCCCGCAACTGCGCGTACTCCGGAGCGAACCGCACCGGGTACGCGATCATCAGGATCGTCCCGGCCGCCTCGCAGGCGGCGAGCATCGCTTCGCCGTCCGCGACCTCGGTGGCCAGCGGCTTCTCGCACAGCACGTGCGCACCGACCGCGGCGGCCCGCTCGACCAGTGCGCGGTGACCGGCGTTCTCGGACGTCACCACCACCGCGTCCGGGCCCCACGCGAACAGCTCGTCGTACGAGTCGACGTACGGGATGCCGAACTGCGCCGCGAACTCGGCGCCCCGCGGACCGGCGTCCGGCGCCGCGGCGCCGTCCGGGTCGGCGGACAGTACGTCAATGCCGGGCATCGAGGCGAGCAGGTGCGCGTACGAACCCGCGTGCACGTGTGCGAACGATGCGATCGCGACCTTCAGCGTCATGCCACTGCTCCCGTCGAGACGAAGGTCTTCATGTCAACCGGCTGCCCCGACTCCATCGAGGCGCGCGCCGCCTCGGCCAGGTAGACCGCGGTCGCGCCGTCGCCCGCGAGCACCCGCGCCTCCGGCCCGCCCCGCAGACAGACCGCGAACTCCCGCAGCTGCGTGAGGTAGGGGCTCTCCCCCAGCGACGACTCGGGGATCAGCAGGTCACCGGCGGTCGCGCCGTTCTGCAGCTCCTCCTTGTAGCCGGTGTTGCCCTCCGACGTGAACTTCAGCACGCCCTTGTCGCCCGCGACCGAGAAGCCGGTCTGGAACGTCGTACCGGTCGCGCCCCAGGTCGCGCGGCAGTGGCTGATCGCGCCGGACTCGTGCGTGAGCGTCACGTGCGCCGCCACGTTGACCGGGCTGACGCCGTCGACGGTCGGCGGGTTCTGCACGGCGTACACCGTGGTGACCTCGCCGCACAGCCAGCGGGCCTGGTCGAGGTCGTGCACCATCAGGTCCATGATCACGCCGCCCGACCGGGCCACCTCGCGGTACCAGCCCGCACCGGCCGGCGAGGACGCCTGCCGGTAGAAGCGCGCCACCGCGACCTCACCGATCCGGCCGGCCTGGATCGCGTCGTACGCCGCCTTGTACGCCGGGAAGAACCGCACCACGTGCGCCGGGTACAGCTGGACGCCGGCCGCCGCGGCCGCGTCGATCACCTCGTGCGAGTCGGCCGCGGTGAGCGTCAGCGGCTTCTCGCAGATCACGTTCTTGCCCGCCTTGATCGCGGCCAGCGCGATCTCCTTGTGCGTCGCCGACGGCGTGACGATGTCGACGAACTCGGCCTCGGCCAGCACGCCGTCCAGTGTCTGCACGACCTCCAGCCCGTACTGCTCCGCCAGCGCCTCGGCGCCCTCGAGGGAGTAGACCAGGACGCGCGCGCCCACGGCCTTCCAGGACGCGGCGTGGACGCGCGAGATGTTGCCCGCGCCGATCAGACCGACGGTCAGACCGGCCAACTCTTCCGACATGTGTTCCCCTGGGGATGGGTAAATTAGTAACGGTCCTTGCGTATCACTGCGCAGAGGCGTTCGCAACTACCGTCTCACGCACACAACCACCTCAGTATCGTGAACTCGCAACGACCTGTGCAGAATGTGCCGGTGAAAGAAGCGACCGCCGCCCCGAGCGCGCCCGGCCTGTCCCCCGACACCGGCCTGCGTCCCGGCGCAGTGGTCCAGACCGGCGGGACCACCTTCACCCTGTGGGCGCCGGCCGCGGAACGCGTCGAGCTCGCGCTGATCGCGGACGACGGCAGCCAGCGCAACCTCGACCTCACCCACACCGGCGAGTTCTGGACCGGGTTCGTCCCGGGCGTCGGTGCCGGCCAGCGGTACGGGTACCGCGTGCACGGCCCGTTCGACCCGTCGCACGGGCTGCGGTTCAACCCGTCGAAGCTGGTCCTCGACCCGTACGCGCGGGCGATCGACGGCGCGCTGGACTTCGGCAGCCCGCTCATCTACGACTCCTCCGACGGCGACTCGGCCGGGCACGTCCCGGTCGGCGTGGTGGTCGCGGACTCCGCGCCGCCGCCGCCGATCAGCAAGCCGGTGCACTGGGGCGAGACGGTCATCTACGAGCTCCACACGAAGGGGTTCACCAAGCTGCATCCCGACGTACCCGAGCACCAGCGCGGGACGTACGCCGGACTCGCGCATCCGTCGGTGATCAAGTATCTGACGGAGCTCGGCGTCACGTCGGTCGAGCTGCTGCCGATCCACCACTTCCTCACCGAGCCGGCGATCGCGGCGCGCGGACTGCCGAACTACTGGGGTTACAACACGCTCGGGTTCTTCGCGCCGCACGCGCCGTACTCGTCGTCCGGTTCGCGGGGCGAACAGGTGGCCGAGTTCAAGGCGATGGTCGCCGCGTTCCATGCCGAGGGCATCGAAGTGATCCTGGACGTGGTCTACAACCACACCGCCGAGGGCGGCTTCGACGGGCCGACGCTGAGCTTCCGCGGCATCGACAACCGCGCCTACTACCGGATCGGCCAGGGCGCGGCGATGTACGACGTCACCGGCACCGGCAACTCGATCGACACCTCGCACCCGCAGGTACGGCGGCTCGTGATGGACTCGCTGCGCTACTGGGTCGAGGAGATGGGCGTCGACGGGTTCCGGTTCGACCTGGCGGTGACGCTGGTGCGCAACGAGCGGCACGAGGTCGACATCCCGGACCACCCGTTCCTGGCCGAGGTCGCGGCGGATCCGGTGCTCGGCCGGGTGAAGCTGATCGCGGAGCCGTGGGACGTCGGGCCGTTCGGGTACCAGGTGGGCAACTTCGGGCCGCCGTGGTCGGAATGGAACGGCAAGTTCCGCGACAGCGTCCGCGACGTCTGGCGGAACACCTCCGACGGGGTGAAGGACCTCGCCTATCGCCTGTCGGGTTCCAGCGACCTGTACGGCGACGACGGGCGCTACCCGTACGCGTCGATCAACTTCGTCACCGCGCACGACGGGTTCACGCTGCGGGACCTGGTCAGCTACGACCACAAGCACAACGAGGCGAACCACGAGGACAACCGGGACGGCACCGACGACAACCGGTCCTGGAACTGCGGCGTCGAGGGCGAGACCGACGACCGGCAGGTGATCGCGCTGCGCAAGCGGCAGATGGCGAACCTGATGTCGACGCTGATCCTGTCCACCGGCGTGCCGATGCTCACCGCCGGGGACGAGTGCGGGCGGACGCAGCACGGCAACAACAACGCGTACTGCCAGGACAGCGAGATCTCCTGGTTCGACTGGTCGTTGCCGGCCGCCTGGTCCGATCACTTGGAGCTGACGAAGAAGCTCCTGGCGTTGCGGGCCGCACATCCGGCGCTGCGGCAGTGGCACTACTTCTCCGGGCAGCCCGTCGTACCGGGTGGCCGCAAGGACCTGTCGTGGATCGCGCCGCACGGTGGCGAGATGACCGACGCGGACTGGTTCGACGGGAACCTGCGGACGATCGGGATGTTCCTGCGCGGGGACGCGTTGCGGGCGACCGACGCGGAGGGCAACGCGCTGACCGACAGCTCGTTCCTGCTCGCGCTGAACGCGACCCCGGAGACCCGGAACGTCGTCGTACCGGACGCTTCGTGGGCACCGGCGTACGAGGTCGTGCTGGACACCAGCAACAGCATGGTGACCGAGGTGGAGGCCGGCGCGACGGTGCCGCTCGCGCCGCGGTGCCTGGTGCTGCTGCGCGCTCTCTGAGGTTGTTAACCTTCGCCTTGTACATTCGGCGGTCACCTTCTGTTCATCTCTGGGGGGGACCGATGTTCTTGCTGCGTCGTGGCCCGGTCACGCGGGAGCGAACCACTCCGATCGGGGCGCTGCACCGCGCGATCATGCGTTGGGGCGAGGCGGAGCGGACCAGCTCGCGGCTGGCGATCCAGCGATGGGTGGACGGCGTGGCGTACGTCGACGTCCAGGCACGGACGTACGCGGAGTACTGGACGCAGCAGAACACAGTCGCGCTGACCGCCGACGGACCGCTGTGGGTCGTCCTGGGCGACTCGACGGCGCAGGGCCTCGGGGCGTCGTCTCCGCTGCATGGGTACGTCGGACAGGTGCTGAACGCGTTACGCCGCAAGGGGACGCCTTGGCGCGTGCTGAACCTGTCGCGGTCCGGTGCGCAGACGCGGCACGTGCTGGAGGACCAGCTGCCGTTGCTGGATGGTCTGACGCCGTCTCTGGTGACCTGCGGCATCGGCAACAACGACATCCTCGCGACGCCGCCGAAGCGCTTCCGCGACCACCTCCGTCAGGTGATCGACCGGCTTCCCTCCTCCTCGGTAGTGATGGACCTGACCGTCCCCGACCGCTTCTGGCGCGTGGGCGGCGCGGTCAGCCCGTACGTCTCCGGCATCAACCAGCTGATCAACACCACCGCCACCTCTCGCGGTCTGCCGGTCGCCGAGGTCTCGAAGTACGCCCGCCCACCCTGGCGAGGCATGCTCGCCCCCGACGCGTTCCACCCCAACAACCTCGGCTACCGCCGGCACGCCGACGCCCTCCTCGCCGCTCTGCCCACCACTGTCCGCACCACCTGAGGAAAACTCGGCGACGGATACTACGGATCCGGATAATCTGGATCCGTGGAAAGTGATGAGTTGTTGCTGGTGTTGTTGCAGCGGGCGACGCATGTGACGTTGCAGGTGCTTGCGACGGAGCTGGCCGACCTCAGGTTGTCGGCTTCTGAGCTGAACGTGCTGGCGAATCTGGCGGATGGGCAGCCGCGGACGGTGTCTGAGATCGGGGTTGCGGCGGGTGTGCGGCCGACGACGTTGACCGGCGTTCTCGATCGGCTCCTGGACAAGGGCCTGCTGGCCCGCGCCGCCCGGGCCGGGGACCGGCGGGCGGTGGAGATCTCCCTGACGGCGGACGGGGCAAAGGCCGCCGAGCGGGTGGTGAAGGCCTTCAAGGCGGTGGAGGCGCGGGCGTTGGGGCCTGTGCCGGTGAGTCAGGTGAAGCAGGCTCGGCGGGTGTTGAGTGCGTTGGCGGAGGCGTGAACGTGTTCGACGAGCTGATGGGTGAGGTGATGTCGACCTCCGAGCGGTTCGGGCATCGTGAGCACGTGCGGCTGACCTGGCTCGCCGTACGGCGGTGTGGCACGGAGCGCGCGGTGGAACTGATCAGCGACGGGATCCAGCGCACGGCGCGGTACGCAGGAGCGCCGCAGAAGTACAACGCGACCGTGAGCCGGGCCTGGGTCGAGCTGACGGCGTACCACATGGCCGAGGTGCCCGGTGAGAGCTTCGACGAACTGGTGCACCGGAACCCGGGCCTGCTCGACAAACGGCTGCTGACGAGGTTCTACAGCTCTCGCGTTCTGGCGTCGCCGGCCGCACGGCACGGCTGGGTGGAACCGGACGTCAAGGCGTTCCCCTTTACCTTGCCCCAGGGGCAGGGGGTGTGATGGGCGCGTGTTGACGATCAGTGAGTTCGGGCGGCGGGCGGGGCTTTCGCAGAAGGCGCTGCGGCTGTACGACGTGTCGGGGCTGCTGGCTCCGGCGCAGGTCGACCCGGCGAACGGCTACCGCTGGTACGACGAGACGCAGCTCGAGCGGGCCCGGCGGATCAGTGTCATGCGGCAGCTGGACATCCCGCTGACCACGATCGCGGAGATCCTCGAGGGGACCGATGAGGAGGCGCTGATCCGGCTCGGCCGGTGGTGGGCAGCCGAGGAGGCGACCACGGCCGCGCGCCGCGCGACGCTGGGCTACCTGCGCGACCGCCTCTCCCGCTCCGGTACGACGGGACTCGCACCACGCCCGGTGCTGACCCGGGACGTGCCGGCGACGAAGATCGCCTCGATCCGGGAGGACACCGACCAGCAGTCGCTGATCGGCGTGATCGTGACCTGCACCGACGAGATCGTGTCGTACCTGCAAGGCGCCGGCGCGGCGGCGACCGTCGGATCGTGGGTGATCTACCACGGCGCGGTCACGCCGGAGGGCGAGGCGACGGTCGAGGTGTGCGTCCCGTTCGACGGGCTCGTGGACCCGTCCGGCCGGATCGGGATCCGCGTCGAGCCGGCCCACCGGGAGGCGTACTGCACGATCACGATGGACGAGTGCGCGTACCCGCGGATCATGCTCGCGTACGACCTCGTCCAGGACTTCGTGCGCGCGTCCGGCGTACCCGAGGCAGGTCCACCGCGGGAGGTCTACCGCCCGGACTGCCACCTGCTCCCCCGCGACGAACCGGCCGTCGACATCGCTCTGCCCGTTCTCGAGAGGACCCTGTGATGGACTACGCGATACAGACCCGCTTCAGCGATCCCGGCGTACACGCCGGTCTCTTCGACGCGCTGCCGGACGACGTCACCGAGATCGCCGCGGTCGTCCGCAACCTGCTGATCCACTACCGTGCCGGCGGCATCGAGTTCACCGGCGAACGCCTCGCCGAGATCGACAGCCGCTGGGTGTCGGCGATCCTCGCCACGGACCAGAAGCGCAACGGTACGGCGCTCGCGGTGCCGCGCGAGCCGGTCGACCGGGTCGTCGGATGCTGCCGCGACTACACCCTGATGTTCGTGTCGGCCCTGCGGCACAAGGGGATCCCCGCGCGCAGCCGGATCGGGTTCGGCAACTACTTCGCCGAGGGCTTCAACCACGACCACGTCGTCGCCGAGTACTGGAACGGCGACCGCTGGGTGATGATCGACGCCGAGATGGACCCGGCCGATCCGCGGTTCACGTTCAACGTGTCGGACATGCCGGCCGGCCCGTTCACGTCGGCGGCGGAGGTGTGGCTCGGGTACCGGTCCGGCGAGCTCGACGGCGACCTGTACGGCGCCAATCCCGACCCGGACGCGCCGTTGAAGCTGCACGGCGGCTGGTTCATCCACAACTACGTGCACTACCAACTCGCCCACCTCAACGGCGACGAACTGCTCCTCTGGGACAACTGGGGCGACATGTCCGACACCCTGGACAACGTCGACCTCGACCTGACCGACCGCGTCGCCCGCCTACTGGTTGCCTCCGACAACGGCGACGAGACCGCGACCAAAGAGGTCAACGACCTCTACCGCACCAACCCCGCCCTGACCTATGCAGGCCGCGCCTACGTCACCTCACCGGCGGGCGGTCCGTTCGCGTGGGTCGACCTCGGCTAGGCAGGCACAGCTGCGCGGCCAGCAGCCCCGCCGCGGCGACCACGACCCAGAGCAGCCAGGGACGGAACGCATACGCGGCACCGCCCAGAAGCGGTCCGGCACCCGAGCCGATCGTGTAGGCGACGCCGTACAGACCCTGGTAGCGACCCGCCAGCCGCGGCGGGGCCAGACTTCCGAGGTACGCCGCGGCAACAGAGCTGGTCGCCATCTCGCCGAACGTCCACAACACCACGGTGACGGCCAGCAACGGCATCCCGGCGACCAACCCGGTCGACGCGAGACCGAACCCGATGAAGAGGTTGCCAACAGCAAGTACGTGTTCGGCGCGATAGCGGGCGACCAGGCCGGTGAGCGGTAGTTCGAGTGCGAGCACGAGCAGGCCGTTCAGCCCGATCAGCAGACCGAAGTCGCGCGCGGTCAGCCCGACCTCGGTGACATGCAGCGGCAACCCGACGGTGGACTGGATGTAGACGAACTCGCCGACCAACGTCATCAACAGGAACCGCAGGAGCCGGCGGTCGGCGAGCGCCAGCCGGTACCCACCCGCACGGGCCTCTTCCGCGGTCTGAGCGGCCGAAGTGCGCGGAGCGTCCCGCAACAGGACCGCCATCACCACACCGAACAGCAGACACGCGACGGCGTTGCCGAGGAAGAGCTCCTTGTACGACGTACCGGCGAGCAGACCGCCGATGACACCGCCGAGCGCGGCGCCGACGTTCATCGCGAACCGGAACACCCCGAACGCCGCCAGCCGTTCCTGGGTACTCGTCACGGAATCCAGCAACACCGCCGCCGCGGCCGGGCGATAGATCTGCGACGTCACGCCGATCAGACCGACCACAAGGACGATGACCGCATACGACCCGAGGTACGGCACGGCCGCCGTGAGTCCGGCGGTCGGTACCGCGGACACCACAATCGTCCAGCGCCGCCCGAGCCGGTCGGCGAGCGAGCCGCCGATCGCGTTGCCGGCCACGTTGCCGAGCCCCGACATGCCCAGCACGAACCCGGCGGCCCCGGCCGAGTAGCCGCGCCCGGTCAGGTACAGCACGATGAACACGGGCAGGAAATTGCCGACCCGGTTGACCAGGATGCCGAGACTGACGATCCATACCCGCGCCGGCAGGCTCCGCAGCGCGTCACGGAACCGCGGCTCGACCTCGGTGCGCATCTGTTCTCCTCCTGGTGCCGGGACCAGGAGGAATCTGCTGCGGTGAGGACGGCCCGCACATCGGCAATCCTCCCTATGCCTGCGGCCGGCAGCGCCTTAGGGAGAACCAAAACACCCCCGCCTGGTGAGGCAGGCGGGGGTGTGTCTTTTGTGGTGGGAGGCTCAGAACTCCGAGCCGGCGGGCAGGTCGGGGGTTTCGGGGTCCTCGGGGTCGGACGGGCCGGCCGCCAGGCCGAGCTCCGCCGGGCTCGCGAGGCCCTTGTGGTTCGGGACGACGCGGACCGTGTACCCGAAGGGGCCGGTGCGGTCCAGCTTCAGCTCGCCCTCGTACCGGTGCCGGTTGCCGTCGTACGTCTCGGCCAGCGACAGCTGCGTCCGGACCGGGTCCGTGATCTCGTCGTTGGCGTCCACCCGGCCGTGCAGGACCTCGACGCAGATGTCGGACGGCGCCAGGTCGCCGAGCGCCGCGAAGGCGCGCAGGCCGACCGTGGTCCCGAGCTGCGGCACGTCGCCGAGGCCCTGGAGCTCCACGTGGTCGACCCGGATCTGCGGCCAGGCCGCCCGTACCTTCTGCTTCCACGCCGCCAGCTCGCGCGCACCGTCGTACGTCGAGTTCAGCGCCCGCGAGGACTGCGCCGCCGGGACGTACAGCTGCTCGACGTAGTCGCGCACCATCCGGGTCGCGAGCACCTTCGGGCCGAGCTCCTTGATCGTGTGCCGCAGCATCTCGATCCAGCGGCCCGGGACGTCACCGTCGTAGAACCGCGGCGCGACCTGCTTCTCGATCAGGTCGTACAGCGCGTGCGCCTCGAGGTCGTCACGCCGGTCGGTGTCCTCGATCCCCTCCGCGGACGGGATCGCCCAGCCGAACTCGTCGTCGTACCACTCGTCCCACCAGCCGTCGCGGATGGACAGGTTGAGCGCGCCGTTCAGCGCCGCCTTCATCCCGGACGTGCCGCAGGCCTCGTACGGGCGCAGCGGGTTGTTCAGCCAGACGTCGCAGCCCGGGTACATCGGCTGCGCGAGCGCGATGTCGTAGTCCGGCACGAACACGATCCGGTGCCGCACCTCGGGGTCGTCGGCGAACCGGACCATCTCCTGGATGAGCTTCTTGCCGCCCTCGTCGTGCGGGTGCGCCTTGCCGGCGATGACGATCTGCACCGGGCGCTCCGGGTGCAGCAGCAGCGCCTTCAGCCGCTCCGGGTCGCGCAGCATCAGCGTCAGCCGCTTGTACGACGGGACGCGCCGCGCGAAGCCCATCGTGAGCACGTCGGGGTCGAGGATCTGGTCGACCCAGCCGAGCTCGGCCTCGCTGGCGCCGCGGTTCAGCCAGGACTGCTTGACCCGCGCCCGGGTGTCGTCGATGAAGCGCTGCCGGAGCAGCCGCTTGGTCTCCCAGATCTGCGCGTCGGTGGTCTTGTCCAGGCCCTCGAACACCGAGTCGCCGTCGGCGGTGTAGTTCGCGTACGTCAGGTCGTGGACCTCGCGCGCCACCCAGGTCGGCGCGTGCACGCCGTTCGTGATCGAGGTGATCGGGACGTCGACCGGGTCGAAGCTCGGCCACAGCCCGGCGAACATGCCCCGGCTGACGACACCGTGCAGCTTCGACACGCCGTTCGCGCGCTGCGCCAGCCGCAGGCCCATGATCGCCATGTTGAACAGCGCCGGGTCGCCGCCCTCGAAGTCCTCGGCGCCGAGCTCGAGGATCCGCTCGATCGGGACCTCCGGGCCGAACACGTCGGCGGAGAAGTGCTGCTGGATCAGCTCGACCGGGAACCGGTCGATACCGGCCGGCACCGGCGTGTGCGTGGTGAACACGGTGCCGCCGCGGTTGACCTCGAGCGCGGTGTCGAAGTCCAGGTCCTTGTCGGCGGCCAGCTCGCGGATCCGCTCGATGCCGAGGAAGCCGGCGTGGCCCTCGTTGGTGTGGAACACCTCGGGCGCCGGGTGGCCGGTGATCCGGCAGTACGTGCGGACCGCGCGGACACCGCCGACGCCCAGCAGCAGCTCCTGGAGCAGCCGGTGCTCGGTCGAACCGCCGTACAGCCGGTCGGTCACCTCGCGCTCGGACGGCTCGTTCTCCTCGATGTCGGAGTCGAGCATCAGCAGCGGCACCCGGCCGACCTGGGCGACCCAGATCTGCGCGCGCAGCTCGCGGTTGCCGGGCAGCGTCAGCGTGACGGTCGCCGGGGCGTCACCATCCCGGAGCAGGCTGATCGGCAGCCCGTCCGGGTCCACCAGGGGGTAACGCTCCTGCTGCCAGCCCTCACGGTTCAGCGACTGCGCGAAGTAGCCGTGCCGGTACAGCAGGCCGACGCCGATCAGCGGGACGCCTAGGTCGCTGGCCGCCTTCAGGTGGTCGCCGGCCAGGATGCCGAGACCGCCGGAGTACTGCGGCAGCACGTGGGTGATGCCGAACTCCGGGGAGAAGTACGCGACCGCGTCGAGCGGCGAGCCGCCCGCGGTCTGGAACCACCGGTCGTCGGTCACGTAGCTGTCCAGGTCGGCTACAGCCAGTTCCAGCCGGCGCAGGAAAGCGTGGTCGTTGGCCAGCTCGTCGAGCCGGGCCGCCGGGACCTCGCCGAGCAGCTTGACCGGGTCACCGCCGGTGCTCCGCCACAGTTGCGGGTCGACGGCCTCGAAGACGTCCTGCGTCTCCGGGTGCCAGGCCCAGCGGAGGTTGTTCACCAGGGTGCCCAGGCCGGTCAGCGGCTCGGGCAGGACAGGGCGGACGGAGAATCGTCGTATCGCTCGCACCGGGACACCGTACCGGGCCGGGGTGCGCAAAACATCCTCGGGATGCATCGATCTTGCAACGCGAGCAAGATTTTGCAGCCCTGTGTGTCACCGACCGGTACTGGGAACCGATAACGTCAGCAGTGTCGTACGCGACGTAGTTACCCACCCCCGCCGGATCCTCAGGTTACGGGCCCGGCTCCACCCTCAGAAGGGGAAGGTTCGTCTACGCCATGACTGGGCGCATCCCGATCACCGACGTCACCCCGACCGTCGACGCCGGAGCGTATCCGGCCAAGGCCTCGGTCGGCGAGACGTTCACCATCGCGGCCACGGTCTTCCGGGAGGGCCATGACGCGGTGAACGCGAACGTCGTACTGACCTCGCCGTCGGGACAGACCAGACGGATGCTGATGACCCCCGTCGGCCAGGGCACCGACCGGTGGACCGTCGACGTCACCCTGCAGGAGCAGGGCGCGTGGACGTTCGCGGTCGAGGGCTGGAGCGACCCGTACGGGACCTGGCGGCACAACGCCGAGATCAAGGTGCCGGCCGGGATCGACGTCGACCTGATGTTCGCCGAGGGCGCCGCGTTCTTCGACCGCGCGGCCGCCGGTGTGCCGCCCGCCGTACGGGCCGACCGGTCCACGCTGAGCGATGCCGCGCACGCGCTGGCGAACGGCGCGCTGCCGCCGGAGGCGCGGCTGGCCGCGGGCATCTCGCCGCAGGTCCGCGCGGCGCTCGGCCGGTACCCGGTGCGCGAGCTGATCACCTCGTCGGAGACCTACCCGGTGTGGGTCGACCGGACGCGCGCGCTGTACGGCAGCTGGTACGAGTTCTTCCCGCGCTCCGAGGGTGCGACGTACGACGAAGAGACCGGTCACTGGAAGTCGGGCACGTTCCGTACGGCGGCACGCCGGCTCGAGGCGGTCGCGAAGATGGGCTTCGACATCCTCTACGTGCCGCCGATCCACCCGATCGGCCACTCGTTCCGCAAGGGCCCGAACAACACCCTCGACCCGAAGCCGGGTGACCCGGGTTCGCCGTGGGCGATCGGCTCCGAGGAGGGCGGCCACGACGCGATCCACCCCGAGCTCGGGACCTTCGAGGACTTCGAGTACTTCGTCGGCCGCGCCCGCGAGGTCGGCCTCGAGGTCGCCATCGACCTCGCCCTGCAGGCGTCGCCGGACCACCCGTGGGTCAAGGAGCACCCGAAGTGGTTCTCGGTCCGCGCCGACGGCTCGATCGCGTACGCCGAGAACCCGCCGAAGAAGTACCAGGACATCTACCCGATCAACTTCGACAACGACCCCGAGGGCATCTACGCCGAAGTACTGCGGATCGTCCGGCTGTGGATCTCCAAGGGCGTCACGGTGTTCCGCGTCGACAACCCGCACACCAAGCCGGTCAACTTCTGGGAGTACCTACTCGGCGAGATCCGCAAGACCGACCCGGACGTGGTGTTCCTGTCCGAGGCGTTCACCCGGCGGCCGATGATGCGCGAACTGGCGAAGGTCGGGTTCCACCAGTCGTACACGTACTTCACCTGGCGCAACGAGAAGTGGGAGCTCGAGGAGTACCTGACCGAGCTCACCCGCGAGAGCGCGCACTACCTGCGGCCGAACTTCTTCGTGAACACGCCGGACATCCTGACGGCATACCTGCAGTACGGCGGCCCGGGCGCGTTCAAGATCCGCGCCGCGATCGCGTCGACGTCGTCGCCCGCTTGGGGTGTCTACGCCGGGTACGAACTGTTCGAGCACGTGGCGCTGCGGCCGGGGTCGGAGGAGTACCTCGACACGGAGAAGTTCCAACTGCGCCCGCGGGACTGGGAGGCAGCGGAGCGCGAGGGCCGCACGCTGGCGCCGTACCTGACGCTGCTGAACAACATCCGCCGCCGGCACCCGTCGCTGCAGCAACTGCGCAACCTCACGCTGCACTCGGTCGACGACGAGGCGATCATGTGCTACTCGAAGCGCTCGACCGCCCCCGACGGCCACAGCGACACGGTCATCGTCGTCGTCAACACCGACCCGCACTCGGTCCGCGAGTCGATGGTCCACCTCGACATGGCCGCCCTCGGCATGCGCCCCGAGGACACCTTCACCGTCTACGACGAAATCAGCGGCGCCACGTGGCGCTGGGGCCAACAAAACTACGTAAAACTAGACCCCAACGGCGAGCCCGCCCACATCCTCGCCGTACGCCGCGGCCAGGCGTAGGTTTCGCGCGGGGAAGAGTCAGCCCTAGCGTGCTTCAGCAGGCAGGACCCACGCGTGCTCCGCGAGAGCTTGGCTCGTCGCCGCGCTCCTCACCGCCCCCGCTACACACGCTCCCACCCACCCTCCGCTTAGCGCGGCTTCTTCTGCCTCCGGCTGCCGCCGGAACTTTCCGGCTCCCACCGGGACTTTCCGGCTCCCGCCGGGAGTTGCCGGCTGCCGCCGGCGACTTGCGAGCTGCCGCTCGCGTTCGACTGCTTGGCCGACGTGCCTAGTCGACCTGACTGGGATGAGGTGCTCAGGCAACGGTCAACATCGACCCGGGCAGCACTGGCACGTAGCACGAGACACCGTCCACTCGGACGCGTCATTGAAACCCTGGCCGCGGCAGCACGGAGTACGGGATTCACCGAGACGGTAGGCGGATCAGCTGAAGACGCCGCTCGTTACGTCGGGGCTTGCGAACGAGTTGGGTCCTGAAGATGCCGCAACACCGCCGGAGCACTAGGTCCAGGTCGCGGCTGGCCTCGAGCGCCACGGCCGAGCCCGCCATCACCGAGTCCGCATCGCCGAGCGCGGCGCGCCGAGCCGACCAGGCGACGTGCGCTACGCGGACGCAGGTAGGTCGTTGTCGAGCGTCCTGGTGGAGTGGACCTGCACCGGATCGGATCGTCCTGCGTCCGGTCGCCTTCGTCCTCCTGGCTCTCTACGGTCCCGAGCGGCTTATGGGTAGCAGGTTCTGACCGGGCAGGCTTCCGCGTTGCGTCCACGCCTACGCGGCGCCGTCTTCCCACGGATCGAGACCCACAGCATGCGCCAATACCCGCGGCCGGTCCTGTATTCCCGGGTCCGGATCGGGCGCGGGGTCACCCCACGGGTCAAATGCTGTCGTTTCCGCGGCCCGCACCTGGGACGGCTCCGCCGCTTCCACGCCCGAGTCCGGCTCGGGATCGCTCCACGGGTCGAACGGCGTGTCCTGCCCCGCGATCGAGCGTGGCGCGTCCTCGGCCGCTGGGTGTGGAGTTGGCGGTGGGTCGTCGGCCCACGGGATGACCGGCACCGGAGCAGATGGTGGCGGCGAGCTCGGCCTGTCGCCGTGGGTGTCGCCGTGGGTGTCGCCGCCGGTGTACGGCTCGTTGGTGGCGGTGGAGTCGAGCGTGTCGTCCCACGGGTCCGGGTCCGCGGCATCCACCACCGACAACCAACGGTTGCCGGCGCGCTCAGAGTCCACGTCGGGTGTGTTCGGCCGTGGGGTGGGCCAAAGTGGTGGTCGGTATCTTCCCCTGGGCACGCGCGCGGGATCGGCCCAGCTGGGCCGGGTCACCTGAACGGCGCCGTCGACGATGCGGATCTTCCAGTGGCCTGAATGCAGGTCGAGGTGGTGGCGTTTGCACAGCAACACCAGGTTCGAGACCGCTGTGATGCCGCCGTCGATCCAATGGGTGAGGTGGTGAGCCTCGCATTGGATGGGTGGGGCGCCGCAGACCACGCAGCCTTTGTCGCGGGCATTGAGGGCTCGGCGCATGGGCCGGGTGACCAGGCGTTGGCTGGTGCCGACGTCCAGTGGTTGCGATTTCGAACCGAGGACGATCGGCAGGATCTCGGCGTCGCAGGCCAGCCGGCGGATCGTGGCGGCAGACAGGGTGTCACCGAAGACGAGCTCGCCGGTCGCGTTCGCCGTGGCGGTCTTCAGTGCCTCGTAGTCAATGGTCACACTGATGTGCGCCTTCACTCCATGGCCAGCCACGAACCCTTCACCAGAACCAGAACCAGAACCAGCGGACGCGGCCACAGGCTGGTTGGCGACCGGAGCAGCAACAACCGTGCCGTGAGCGTCCGGCGCATCGGCGGCGGAAGCAGCAGCGTCGGGAGCATCGGCAGTGTCGGGAGCAACGAATGCACAAGCGGTTTCCAAGTCCGGGAGTGGGTCTTGTGCCACTTCGGTCGATGGGCCTGCGGGCGCGCTGGCCGAGTCGCCGGCGTTGGTCGCCGCGTTGGTCGCCGCGTTGGTCGCCGCGTTGGTCGCCGCGTTGCTGACCGCGTTCGTCTCCGCGTTGGTGGCCGCGTTGGTGGCCGCGTTGGTGGCCGCGTTCGCGGCTCGCCCGGCGCCTGTGGTGGCGGCGGTGTTCAGGATCGTGGTGAGGGCGTCGGCCTGGCGCTTCTCGCGTGAGCGTGGGTCGAGTTCGCCGTCCACCGTCTTGTGGGGGCGGGCTCCGGCGTGGATGAGGGTGCGGAACAGTTCGGCGTTTTCGCAGGCCAGGTAGCCGCGGAAGGTGACGCCTTGTTCGGCGTTCTTCCACGACAACGACTCCCGCGCGTAGGCGAGTTTCTCGTCCGGCTCCGGGCCGTCGGGGTCGAGCAGGTCGATGATCTTCTTGCCCGCCGCGCGCAGCTGCGACGGCGTGTGCGTCGCGGCCAGGATGATCAGCTGCTGCTCGGCGAACTCGACGTTCTCGACCGGGACCGTGGTGGGGATCTTCGCCAGGACCGACAAGATCGCCTCGGCCTGTGCCGGGTGTACACGCCACCCGCCCGCCGCGTCGGTCGCGCCCTGTTGGGCGCCGAGTTCGGAGTCGTCCCCACCATCAGCAGGCTCAGCAGCCAGCCCCGTGTCGTCGGCCTGGTCGACCTGGTCCTCCCGATCCGTGAGGTCCGTGGGGACCGCGTCGCCGGCGGCGTCGATGCCGTCGTCGGTCCCGGGATCGAGGTCGGGGTGGGCGGTGGCGGGGTTGTGGAAGGGGATGGCGGGGTCGGGTAGGGCTGCGGAGGTGGCCGGGTGGGTGGACAGGGCGACGGCCAGGCGGACCGTGCGGCGGGCGGTGGGCAGGTCGATGCGGTAGCGCTCGCTCAGGAGGCGGGCGGTGTCGCCGGCGCCGATCTCCTGGGCGTAGCCGTTGCGGTCCAGTTCGGCGATCAGCTGGAGTTCGTGGGTCTCCAGGCGGGCGCGTTCGGCGACGTTCGCGTCGAGGGCCGACAGCTTCTCGCTGTCGTTCATCGCCCATACGGGGCGTTCGCCGAGGATCTCCATACCGGTAAGACTAGACGGAGCCACCGACGGTTTCTGGGGTGAGAAGCCCTTGTTTGCAAGGACTTTGGAAGATTGAGGGTTTCCGCAGGGTCGACCCTGCGGAAAACCGCACCTGTGACCGGACTTCTGATTGTTGCTGATAGCAATGATCAGTCAGTGGGAATGTCCTGCTGGGCGATTCAACGGGTGGCGATGGTCGGAGGCCCTGGCCTGGTCGGGACGCGTCGCGTTGGTGCGGAGGGAGCTGGTTGGCGGGCGGTCGCGTGGCCGGCGGAGCGTCCCCAGCCTGCGCCCGGCTGTCGTGTTGGCTCGGAGACGGTGGCCGTCATGTATGTGACAGCGTGGCGCCAAGCGGCATCTGCTGGGCGGTGCGGTGTGTGGCGTGAGGCGGACAGGACGCGGTCGACCGCTGCATCTCGGCGTACGGTGCACTGCTTACGTGGTGCTCGCAGTACACACCGAGCCTCGGCCCAGCCGATCAGTTCGTGGCGACGCCAGCTGTGATGGAGGGCGGCAGGTCTGGTTTGGATGACGGTTGGTCGGTGGATGCCGCGAGCTCGAGCCTGGCGGTGTTGCCGGCCCGACGGCGTTGCCGGCCGCCCGACGGCGTTGCCGGCCCGACGGCCGTGCAAGACCCCGGCAATGTGCCCAGCCGGGGCTGCTGGTCTCCGACGGCTGGGCCTTGAGAGCCAACGACCTGGCCCGGCGCGACGCCCACCCAGCTAGGTCCGCCACCAGCCGCACTCCGCCACCAACCAGCTCCCGTCCACACCAACCTCCCCCCACCCGACCTGCTTGGGCGGTGTTGGCAGTCTGGTGGTGTTGTCCGGCCGCTGGGCGTGCTCGACCTCGGCAATATCTCCAGCCGGGGCTGTTGGTCGCCGATGGCGCGCCCCACCCAGGTAGGTCCGCCGAGGTGCAGACCGGATGGCCGGTTGTCACGTTCGCCGTGGCGGGACGCGGAACAGTTAGCCGGGGATCGCGCAGGCCGGTGTGGGTACGGAGTACGACAAGATCGTCGCTGACGCCGGCCTTGCGGCGAAGCTGCGGCCGTTCGTGCTCGGCTCGTTAGAGCGGGATGGTTTCCGGGTATTTCAGGCCCGCGCCGGTGTTCAGGGCAACTATCTGGTCGTCCGCGTCGATCCATCCGGACTCGCGCAACTGGCGGATTGCGGTGAAGTTGGCGGCGCCTTCGGGGGAGATGAACGTGCCTTCCCGGCGGGCGGCCAGGTGTTGCTCGGCGAGGATGTCGGCGTCGTCGACGGCGACAGCGCAGCCGTTGGTTTCCGCGATTGCTTGCAGGACCAGGAAGTCGCCTAGTGCCTTCGGGACGGTGAGGCCGAAGGCGACAGTTTTCGCGGCGGGCCAGGGTTCGCTCTCCGGCAGGCCCTGTTCCCAGGCGCGGACGATCGGGGCGCAGCCGGTGGACTGTACGGCGACCAGGCGCGGCAAGGGTCCGGAGATCCAGCCGAGGTCGCGGAGTTCGGTCAACGCCTTCCAGATGCCGATGATGCCGACGCCGCCGCCGGTCGGATAGACGATCACGTCGGGCAGGTTCCAGTCGAGTTGTTCCGCGATCTCCAGGCCCATCGTCTTCTTGCCTTCGATGCGGTACGGCTCCTTCAAGGTCGACGCGTCGAAGTACCCGGGCTGTTCCCGGACGTACGCCGCCGCGTCCCCGATCAGCCCGTCGATCAGCTCCAGGCGCGCGCCGACCGCGGTCACCTCCCGCCGGCAGATCTCCGGCGCGGCGAGCGGCATTGCGATCAGCGCCTCCATCCCGGCGCGCGCGGCGTACGCGGCCCACGCGGACCCGGCGTTGCCGTTCGTCGGCATCGCGATCTTCCGGACGCCGAGTTCGTACGCACGGGACACCCCGACGGCGGCGCCCCGGGCCTTGAACGTGCCGGTCGGGATCAGGCTCTCGTCCTTCATCAGCAAGCGGTCGAGGCCGAGCGCGGCGCCGTACCGCGGCAACGGCAGCAGCGGGGTCATCCCCTCCCCCAGCGTCACCACGTTGTCCGGCGAGCGCACCGGCAGCAGCTCGTGGTACCGCCAGAGGTCCGGTGCCCGCGCGGCCAGGTCTTCCTTGGCCAGAGCCGGTACGTCGTACCGCGCCAGCAGCGGGGATCCACACAGGCAGAGGCCGATGATCCGGTCGGCGTCGTGGGTCGCGCCGCAGCGCGGGCACTCGAGATGACTCAGCGCGGAGAAGGTCACGCCCGGCGACGTTACCCCGCGCGGTCACCCCGGCGCGCTCATCCCGGTGTTCTCACCCCCGCGCGCTCACCCCGGCGCGGTCATCCCCGCGCAGTTACCCCGCGCGCAGATCGGTGATCAGCGGGCGTTGGTGATCGGTGAGCCGGAACCCGATGCCGCGGACCGCGTCGATGGTGACCGTCGTGCCGAGGTCGTCGAGCTTGCGGCGCAGGCGTTTCACGACCGAGTGCACGTCGCCGGTGCCGCGGACGCTGCGGTCGCGCCATACGGTCTGGTGCAGGGCGTCGTACGACCAGACCCGCAGCGGCACGGACATCAGGCAGCTCAGTAGCTCCTGCTCGAGCTCGGTCAGCTGGGTCTCGTCGTCCCGCCAGCGGGCGACCGAACGCTCCCGGTCGATGGTCAGCATGCCGTCACCGGTCGCATCGACCGCAGTCGCCGGCGGGTCAGGCGTCCCGGCCTCCATGGCCGGCGGTGGCGGCTGCGCGGGCGCCAGCAGCTTGCGCAGCTCGTCGAGGCTGGAGACCAGCAGCAGCGGCGCGACGTCGTCGACGAGTTCGGCGAGCCGGACGCGTTGCTCGGGCGAGGCCGCGACGGCGATCAGTAGGGGAAACGTCTTCAGATCGGCGTCCGCAGGGGCGGGTTCACGGGCGGTGACCATCTGATCACGATGTCAATCGTTGCCCCGGATCGTCAACGAACTGCCAAGGTTTGCCTAACTTGCTCAGTTCGGCGCAACACGTAGTCACACATTGCTCACGAAGTGTGCTTGTTACCACGTTGTTCTGACACATATCGTCCACGTCAGGCTTGCGGTGTCACATGCCGCAGCCCGGGGGGCACGCACTGTGAGCCCTCCTGCAGCAGATGACTCGGGGGAGTCGACTCGGGGTCTTTCAAGTGAGGGGCTGCAGAGATGTCACATCAACGACGAAGGGGACTCGCCAGATCACTGGTGGGTGCCCTGGCGACGGTGGCCGTGCTGGCGACCGGGATGGCCGCCGCCGGCCAGGCCCAAGCGTCAGCGCCTACCAAGCCCGAGGCCACCCCGGCCTCGAAGATCAAGCCTGACCTGCTGGCGAAGCTCGACGGCAAGGACGCCAAGCCCGCGACGGACTACTGGGTCCGGTTCGCGGCGAAGGCCGACCTGACCGCCGCCAGCCGGATCACGAACTGGAACGAGCGCGGTACGGCGGTCGCCGCCGCGCTGAAGAAGGCCGCCGCGGACAGCCAGGCGAAGGTCCGCGCCGAACTGGACGCGCAGCACGTCAAGTACAAGTCCTTCTGGGGCACGAACGCGATCCGCATCGAGAGCGGTTCGCTCCAGCTCGCCCAGAACCTGGCCGCGCACACCGAGGTCGAGGGCCTGTACGCGCCGCTCCAGATCGAGGTGCCGAAGGTCACGCCCGGCCAGCAGGAGCGGGCCGTCCAGGCGGTCGAGTGGGGTATCGCGAACATCAAGGCGAACCAGGTCTGGTCGCAGTACGGCGACAAGGGCGAGGGCATCGTCATCGCGAACATCGACACCGGCGTGCAGTACGACCACCCGGCGCTGGTGAACCAGTACCGCGGCAACAACGGTGACGGCACCTTCGACCACAACTACAACTGGTTCGACGCGGCCGGCACCTCGCCGAGCGCACCGGCCGACGGCAACGGTCACGGCACCCACACGATGGGCACGATGGCCGGCGACGACGGTGCGGGCAACCAGATCGGGGTCGCGCCGGGCGCGAAGTGGATCGCCGCGAACGGCTGCTGCCCGAGCGACGCCGCGCTGATCGAGTCCGGCCAGTGGATGCTGGAGCCGACCGACCTCCAAGGCCAGAACCCGGACGCGAGCAAGCGGCCGAACATCGTGAACAACTCGTGGGGCTCGACGCTGCCGTCGAACGACCCGTTCATGGAGGACATCACCAACGCCTGGAAGCAGTCGGGCATCTTCGGTGCGTTCGCGAACGGCAACAGCGGTGAGCTGGGCTGCAACAGCAGCGGCTCGCCGGGCAGCCTGACCAGCAATTACTCGGCCGGCGCCTACGACATCAACAACAACATCGCGTCGTTCTCCGGCCGCGGTGTGGGCCAGAACGGCACCATCAAGCCGAACATCTCGGCCCCCGGTGTGAACGTCCGGTCCAGCCTGCCGGGCAGCAGCTACGGAGCCTTCAACGGTACGTCGATGGCGACGCCGCACCTGGCCGCCGCCGTCGCGCTGCTGTGGGCCGCCTCGCCGGCGCTGAAGGACGACGTCGACGCCACCCGGGCGCTGCTGAACCAGACCGCGATCGACGCGCCGAACAGCCAGTGCGGCGGCACCGACGCGAACAACAACGTGTTCGGCCAGGGCCGCCTGGACGCGCTGGCGCTGCTGAACGCGGCGCCGATCGGTGACACCGGCACGCTGACCGGCACGGTCACCGCCGCCACCGGTGGCGCCGCCCTCGCGGGTGCGAGCGTGACGGTCCAGGCCGAGGGCCAGCCGACCAAGACGCTGACCACCGGCAGCAACGGCACGTTCTCGTCCGTGCTCACGGCCGGCGAGTACACGCTGACGGTCGCGTCCTTCGGGTACAAGACCCAGACCGCCACCGCCACCATCACCACCGGCCAGACCACCACCAAGAGCTTCGCCCTGGAGAGCACTCCGCAGGTGAGCGTCGGCGGCACCGTCTCGGACGGCTCCGGCCACGGCTGGCCGTTGTACGCGAAGGTGTCGGTCGAGGGTCCGGGCGGCGTGTTCGACTACACGACCCCGAGCAACGGCCGGTACAGCCTGAAGGTCCCGTCGGGTGCGGCGTACTCGCTCAAGGTCGAGACGGCGTACGCCGGGTACAAGACGGTCAGCGAGCCGATCACGGTGGGCAACGGCAACCTGACGAAGAACATCGCGGTCCCGGTCGACACCACCGCCTGCACCACCGCGCCCGGGTACAAGTGGGGCTCGGACGGCGTCTACGAGACCTTCGACGCGAAGGCCGCGCCGAACGGCTGGACCGTCGTCGACAACAAGGGCAACGGCCAGGTCTGGAAGTTCGACAATCCCGGCAACCGCGGCAACCTGGCCGGCGGCAGCGGCAACTTCGCGATCATCGACTCCGACAAGTACGGCAGCGGTGGCTCGCAGGACACGTCGCTGGTCAGCCCGGTCGTGGACCTGAGCTCGGTCACCGCTCCGGTGATCCGGTTCAACCAGGACTTCAACTACCTGGGCAGCGAGAAGGCCGACGTCGACCTGTCGATCGACGGTGGCGCGACCTGGAGCAACGTGCTCACCCAGTCGGCCGACGTCCGCGGCGTCAAGGAGATCGCGATCCCGCAGGCGGCCGGCCAGTCCGCGGTGCAGGTGCGGTTCCACTACTACAACGCGTCGTACGAATGGTGGTGGCAGGTCGACAACGTGCTCGTCGGCAGCCAGGTCACCTGTGAGCCGACCGGCGGCGGCATCGTCGTCGGCAACGTCAAGGACGCCAACACCAACGGCTTCGTGAACGGCGCCGTCGTCACCCGTGACGGCAGCAGCGAGTCCGCGACGACGGTGGCGACGCCCGAGGACACCGCTCTGAACGACGGCTTCTACTGGCTGTACTCGTCGGCCGACGGCGACCAGGGCTTCACGGCCAAGGCCGGCAACTACGTCAGCGCGACCGCGACCGTCCCGGTCGAGGCCGACTGGACCACCACCGCCGACTACAGCCTGAAGGCCGGTCAGCTGGCCGTCACGCCGGGCGCCGTCAGCGGCAACCTGAAGCTGCCGACCGGCAAGGTGACGAAGTCGTTCACGGTCACCAACACCGGCGGCGCGGACGTCGAGGTGAAGTTCGGCGAGAAGGACAACGGTTTCGTCCTGCAGAACGCGAACGGCACCAAGACCACCAAGGCCCAGGTGGAGAACAGCCCCGGCGCCCCGCTGCAGCGGCTCGCCGTGGACACCTCGTTCGCCCGGATGCTGACCGGCAAGACGGGCTCGTCGCCCGCCGCCGCGAAGCCGATGGCGGCGCCGTGGACCGACATCGCCGACTACCCGTCGACCGTGATGGACAACCGGGTGGTCAACCTCGACGGCAAGATCTACTCGATTGCCGGTGGCAACGGTAGCGCGTCGACCGGGAACAGCTACGTGTACGACCCGGCGTCGCTCGCCTGGACCGCGATCGCCCCGCTGCCGGGCGCCCGCAACGCGATCACCGTCGGCGCCGTCGACGGCAAGATCGTCGCCAGCTCCGGCTGGGGATCGTCCGGCCCGGCGCCGGAGACCTGGTCCTACGACCCGGCCGCCAACGCCTGGACCGCAGTGGCCGCCAACCCGGCCCCGCGGGCCGCCGCCGGTCAGGCCGTGCTCGACGGCAAGCTGTACGCCGTCGGCGGCTGCACCACCTCCAGCTGCACGCCGATGAGCAACACGGTGGTCCGGTACGACCCGGCCGCCAACGCGTGGGAGACGCTGGCGAACTACCCGAAGTCGGTCGCGTTCGCGTCCTGCGGCGCCATCGACGGCCTGCTGTACTGCGCCGGCGGCAACGACGGCGCGACCTCGCAGAAGGCGGCGTACGTCTACGACCCGAGTGCGGACTCGTGGACGGCGATCGCCGACGCGCCGGCCGACCACTGGGCGGCGTCGTACGCCGTCGCCGGCGGGAAGCTGCACGTCGTTGGCGGTGTCCAGGCGGGCGCGGTGACCAACGCCGGCTTCGCCTACGACCCGGCCGCGCAGGCCTGGTCCGCGCTGCCGAACGCCAACCTGCCGCGGTACCGCGGTGGTGCGGCGTGCGGCTTCTACAAGGTCGGCGGCTCGTCCGGCGGCTTCACGGCGACCGTGGACAGCGAGGCCCTGCCGGGTCTCGAGGACTGCTCCGAGTCGTCGGCGGACGTCAGCTGGCTGTCGATCGACAAGACCGAGGCCACGCTGGCCCCGGGACAGTCGACGACCGTCAAGGTCACGCTCACCGCGAGCGTCGACCAGCCCGGCGCCTACAGCGGCGCCGTGACGATCCGCGAGAACACCCCCTACTCGGTCGCACCGGTCGGCGTGACGATGAACGTCACCCCGCCGACCACCTGGAGCAAGCTGCAGGGCACGGTCACGGGCGTCAGCTCGTCCGGCGCCTCCGCCGCCCTCCCGGGCGCGATCGTGCAGGTGGACTCGTGGGCGCAGTCCTACACCTTCATCACCGACAAGGACGGCGGCTACGCCTACTGGCTCGACCGCCGCAACAACCCGCTCACGCTGATCGCCGCGAAGGACGGCTACAAGCCCCAGACCCGTACGACGAGACTCCTGGCCGGTGAACCCGTCACCGAGGACTTCGCCCTGAAGTCGATCAGATAGCCAGGTAGCACAGCAGTCGGCCCCCGGACCTCGACGGTCCGGGGGCCGACGTACGCCGCGCCGTGGCCGCCGTCAGGTGGCGGGAAGGAGATGGAAGCCGACGCCGCGGACGGCGTGGATGGTGACGGTGGCGCCCAGGTTGGCGAGTTTCTGGCGGAGGCGCTTGACGACCGAGTGGATGTGCGAGCCGTGGCCGAGGTGTTCGTTGCCCCAGACGGCGTGGTGCAGGCGCTGGTAGGTCCAGACCCGGCCGGGTTCCGCGACCAGGCAGTGCAGGAAGTCGTGTTCGAGCCGGGTCAGCGGCATCTCGCGGTCCTTCCAGCGGACCACCCGGCGGTCGACGTCGAGCGTCAGCTCGGTGACCGGCTCCGGGATCACCTCGCGGACCGCCTTGATCTGCGCAGGTCGCTCGGCGGCGGCCACCACGGTCGGCGCCGGCAACGCCGTACCGGTGGCGCCGGTGAGTTCCAGGAACGCGCGCGCCTGGTCGGCGCTCGACACCAGCAGCAGCGCGTCGGCCTCGCCGAGCAGCCGGGCGAGCTGTACCCGTTCGGCGGTGGACGCGGCCACGCCGATGATCAGCGACGAGTCGGACGGTCCGTCCTGCGACCTACCAGCCATCGACAACACAGCACGCCCCTCCCAGTCGAAACCGGCCCGTCCACAAGTACGGTTCACGGCCCGAACTAAGTCAAGGGATTCCACGCGCGCGGGGCTGGCACAAATGCGTCCTGTCGGAAACAGGACAGGAAAACCTGCGCCGCTCCCCCGGCTGGTGTGCGATCGGCCCGCGCGGCGGAGTAGTCTCCTGGCGCACGGTCACTCTGACCGCATCCACGGAGGAACAGTGCCCGGTCTCGTTCGACGGCCGCTCGTCATCTGGTTGCTCGCGGCCCTCGCAGTCCCTGTGTTGCTGACCGCTGTGCTGATTCCCGCCCGGGCCGGCACCACCGAGGACGACCTCCGCGAGCGCACCGAGGCCGCGCTCAAGGCGCGCGGCATCGAGAGCAGCCAGGTGGACTTCGACGGCCGGGACGCGCGGGTCGTGCTGCCCGCGGGCGCGGACGCGGCCGCCGTGCGGGAGGTCGTCGCCGGTGTGGACGGCGTACGGTCGGTCTCGATCGAGAGCGGTCAAGCGCAGGGCAGTACGCCGACACCGGCGCCGTCTACTGCACCGTCGACGGCGCCGGCCGAGGAGTCCGGCGTACCGGCGTTCGAGGTCGGGCGGACGAACCGGGCGATCCGGGTGCAGGCGCCGGTGCGGAGCCAGACGGTCAAGGACGCGGTCGCCGCCGAGGTGGAGCAGTTGCTCGGCGAGGACCGTGAGTACGACGACCGCACGACGATCGACGCGGCGAACGGGCTGGCCGACGCGAGCACGCTCTCCGCGCTGCTGCGGGCGCTCGCGATCGGGACCGGTGACGCCTCGGTGCGGTACGACGGGACCACGGTGACGCTGTCCGGTCAGGTCCCCGACCAGGCCACCAAGGCGACCGTCGGGCGGGCCGCGGCGAAGGCCGTACCCGGTGCGGTGATCGCCGACGAGCTGGAGCTGCCTGCGCCGGCGAAGACCGCGGTGAGCGAGCCGTGCCGCACGTTCCCGAGCCGGCTCGGCGCGTTCACCCGGCAGTACCCGATCAACTTCCTGTCCGGTACGTCGATCGTCAACGACGCGTCGAAGCCGGCCGTGGTGAAGGCGGCCGCGTTGCTGAAGTCGTGCCCGACGGCGCGCGTCGAGGTCGCCGGGCACACCGACAACCTCGGCTCCACCGCGAGCAGCCTGCCGCTGTCCGAACGGCGGGCCGCCGCGATGAAGGCGGAGCTGGTCCGGCTCGGGGTGCCGGCGGGCCGGATCGTCGCGACCGGGTACGGCGAGTCCTTCCCGATCGCGTCGAACGACACGGGCGCCGGCCGGATCGCCAACCGCCGCGTCGAACTCCGCCCGCGCTGATCACCCGGGCCACGGTCATGCCAGCCGCGTGATCGTCGGCCAGAGCTGTTCCCATGACCGGTCGGGGCCGCGGCACAGCCAGACCGGGCGTTCGGCTTCGGAGTTCCAGATGCCGGCCGCGTTGCCGGTCCGCCCTACCATCGTGAGCGATCGGCACGCGGACCGGGTCCACTCGAGCGGTCGCCCGTCGCGCGGCGCACCCAGCACGATCACGACGTCCGCCTCCTCCGGCGGCCGTCCCCAGCTCGCGTAGGCGTTGTTCCCGCTGTAGACCGCCGGCAGCCCGTACGCCGGTCCGTAGCGTTCGAGCGCGGCCGCCTGGCCGTAGTTCCCGGCCACGATCACAGCACGCGCGCGCTCCTCCTCGGGAAGTCCGTCGTACACACCGGCCACCGTGGCGGTCAGCTCCGGCCAGCCGAACTGTTCGCGCGTCCCGCCGAAGTCGAGCTGCCGGACGAGCGGTACGTCGGCCAGCGCCGCCGCGGGCACCAGCGGCAGACCGGACGCGCCCACCAGCGCCGCCGACCCGGCGAAGACGCCGGCCAGGACGCGCCGACGTACGACGGTGGTGAGCCAGCGGTCCGTCGCGATGGCACCGGCCGCGAGCAGCGCCGGGTAGGCGCCCGCGAGGTAGAACCCGTTGCCACCGAGGACCAGCAGCTCGGCCGCAAGCGCGACGTACGCCACGCCGAACAGTCGGAACGAGTTGGGGCGCAGCAGCCGGACCAGGCCGGCGACCCAGATCGGTACGAGCAGCGGGCTGACCAGGACCAGCTGGAACGGGATGACCCCTAGCCGACCGCCCTGCACGCTCCGGTCCTGGATCGACTCCGCCATCGCCAGTTGCGGGAGACCGTGCGCGAGCTGCCAGGCGAAGTTGGGCGCGGCGATGAGGGTGGCCGCCAGCGCACCTGCGACGAAGTACCTGCTGCGTACGGCGGTGCGTGGCCCGGCGATCAGTACGCCGATGACGAGCGCCAGCGCGAGCAGGCCGAGTAGGGTCTTGTTGAGCAGCCCGACGCCCAGTACGACGCCGAGGATCAGCAGGAGGCGGGGAGCACGGGTGCGGACGTACCTGGCGAGTAGCCAGCTCAGGAGTGCGGCGAAGAAGAAGTCTGTCGTGTTGGTCATCAGCAGGTGCCCCGCCATCAGCACGGCCGCCGAGGTGGCGACGGTCAGGGCGGCGATCACGCGCGCCCGCCGGGTCGCTCCCATTTCCGCGGCGATCAGGATCACGAAGACGACCGAGGCGGTGGCCATGAGCGTGGCCGGGAGGCGCAGGGCCCAGAGAGAGCCAGGTGAGATCGCGTCGCCCAGTACAGCCAGGAGCGGCGTGAGCGGCGGCTGGTCCGGATAGCCCCAGGCGAGGCGCTTCCCGCAGGCCAGGAAGTACAGCTCGTCGCGGTGGTAGCCGTACGCGTTGCTGGTCGCGGCCAGCACCACTAGTACTGCGAGAACCACTGTCGTCTCGGCCCAGTGCCGACGCCACCAGGTGGTGGTTGTCGTCGGGTCGTCGGCAGGTCGTGCCGCTACTGCTGACGTCATGCGATCACCTGATCCCGCCGGAACCCCTGCCGCTGGGGCGAGTGTGTCCGGCGGGTCTATACGCGCGCTGTATCGTGACCGTCGAGACGCGTGGTCCATAGCTTCCGTAGGGGATTCCATGAGTTGGCTGATCGCACAGGTCTGGATCTTGCTCCTGGTCGCGTTCGTCCTCGGCAGCGCAGCCGCCTGGCTGGTGCACCGCCTCCGCCCGGCGAAGGGCGTCCGCTGATGAGCTGGCTGTTACGCGACAACTGGCTGGGCTCGCTGCTCGCCTTCGTCCTCGGCGCAGCCATCACCTGGCACCTCCTCGACCGCCGCCAAACCACAGGCAGAACAGAGCCCGCTCCAGCCACAACGGCAGCACCATCGGCTCCGACCAGCTCCGCGGTACCACCGGCCCCGGCAGCTGCCCCGGCGCCCGACCCCGCTCCCCCGGCCGAGCCGGTGGCGGAGGAGGCGCAGTTCTCGCAGTTGATGGACGTGGAGCCGACGCTGTTCGACCACATGCAGCCGGCGGCGGAGAGCGTCCTGCCCGAGCGGGCCGCCGTACCACCCGGCCGGTACGGCGAGGGCTCGGCCGACGCGGTGCCGCACCAGGGCCCGCCCGACGGGTTCACGATCAAGGGCAACGGGCAGTCGATGCTCTTCCACACCCCGGACTCGCCGTACTACGGCCGCACCAAGCCCGAGGTCTGGTTCCGCACCGAGGCCGACGCCGAGCGCGCCGGTTTCACCAAGTACACCCGCCGCCCACGCAAGTCCGCGAACCCCCGCGACTGACCACGCTCGGCGACGCCCAACCGCGACCGCCGGTTCCGCCCACCGGCTGTCGGTTACACCACGCGACCGACCCCGGCGTCCTGACCCCGGAGCCGACCTACGATCGCGAGAAGTCGACACACATCAGGAGGCGGAAGTTGCAACGCGAGATCACAGTTCCCTTCGTCATTGCCGAGGACACGGTCGACGGCGGCTGGACCGCCTCCGCCGCGCTCACCCCCGACGCGTTCGCCAACGGTGAGGGCGAGACCCGCGAAGAGGCGATCGAGGACCTCAAGGCCGCGCTCGCGCTGCTGGCCGAAGAGGTCGGCGTACCGGAGCAGCTCGTCGTGACTGTCGAGGTGCCGTAATGGCGAAGAAGTTCCGCGACGCCGACAAAGAGCTGAAGAAGGCCGGGTTCACGCCGTCCCGGCAAAAAGGCAGCCACATCACCTACAAGAACGACGACGGCAAGACCGTCACCGTGCCGAAGCACGACGAGATCAAGACCGGCACCTGGAACAGCATCCAGAAGCAGGCCGGTCTGAAGAAGTCGCGGCCGATGCGGACCGAGGACGCGGAGCACGCGCACCGGCTGATGAACGACGGGATGGCGCGGCCGGGGAGCGGCCCAGGGCCCGCGACCGCTCCGCAGGCCCGGCCGGCCGAGCACGGCGGCCGGAGGTCCGAACGCTCGACCGGTATCGGCGACTGAGTTCGGTACCGGCCACGGCCGGGTGAAGTCCGGCGCCGGGCGGCGTACCTCCTGCACGAGCGAGGTACGCCGCCCGGCGCGTTCGAGGAGCGGCAGCGACAGAGCAGGAGGGCGCGGTGGGACCCGAGGAGTCGGAACCGTTGGAGCCGGACCAGGTGTTCACGGCCGAGGAGATGCTCGCGAAACGCGACCCGCGGCGGGGCGTCGCGGACGCCAACGGGGCGGTCAAGCGACGGCCGCGGCTGTGGCGTGGCGGCGGCCGGATCCGCCGGGACCGCGGCGCCGAACGGCAGAACGAGGGACCGCGTCGCTGAGCCGCCGGACCGCGGCGGCAGCGCCGTGGCGAGCCGTCATCGAATCGCAGTGTGGACTGAGCGCGAGCCCTATTTGCTTGTACTGGCAAAGGGCCGCCAGACTTAGCCGAACGCCTTGCGGGACCGTCCGACCGACGGCGTCACCAGATCACCGCACATCACCGGCGATCACCGCGGATCACCGGAGCCGTCCGGTCCACGTGCTGTCCCCCTCCTTTTGAGTACGCCGCAACGGGGTACTCGGGTGCAGTGCCTGACCGGGCGGTCCACACTGGCGCCACGTCGTGGCGTCAGGCTGTAGTCAAGCTGTAGTACCGCTAGGTTTGGAGACACCCGATGGAGGTGAGCGTGACCGACATGCTGCCGGAGCAGCACCACGGACTGACGAAGAGTGACCCGCTGTGGTTCAAGCGGGCCGTCTTCTACGAGGTCCTCGTGCGGTCCTTCAAGGACTCGAACGCCGACGGCATCGGCGACCTGCAGGGTCTGACCGAGAAACTCGACTATCTCGAGTGGCTCGGGGTCGACTGTCTCTGGTTACCGCCGTTCTACCCGTCGCCGCTGCGCGACGGCGGGTACGACATCTCCGACTACACGGGTGTGATGCCCGAGGTCGGCACGATCGCCGACTTCGCCGCGTTCATGGAGGCCGCGCACGCGCGCGGGATCCGGATCATCGTCGACTTCGTGATGAACCACACCTCCGACCAGCACCCCTGGTTCCAGGCGTCCCGCGAGGACCCCGAGGGCCCGTACGGCGACTTCTACGTGTGGTCCGACACCGACGACAAGTACGCCGACGCGCGGATCATCTTCGTCGACACCGAGAGCTCGAACTGGACCTGGGACCCGGTCCGCGGCCAGTACTTCTGGCACCGGTTCTACTCCAACCAGCCGGACCTGAACTTCGAGAACCCGGCTGTCGGCGACGCGATGATCGAGGCGCTGAAGTTCTGGCTCGACCTCGGCGTCGACGGGTTCCGGCTGGACGCCGTGCCGTACCTGTTCGAGACCGACGGCACGAACTGCGAGAACCTGCCGCGCACCCACGAGTTCCTCAAGCGGGTCCGCAAGGAGGTGGACGCGAACTACGAGGACCGCGTCCTGCTCTGCGAGGCGAACCAGTGGCCGGCCGACGTCGTCGAGTACTTCGGCGACCGCGACTCCGGCGGCGACGAGTGCCAGATGGCGTTCCACTTCCCGGTGATGCCGCGCATCTTCATGGGTGTGCGGCGGGAGTCCAGGTTCCCGATCTCGGAGATCCTGGCCCAGACGCCGGAGATCCCGGACACCTGCCAGTGGGGCATCTTCCTGCGCAACCACGACGAGCTGACGCTCGAGATGGTCACCGACGAGGACCGCGACTACATGTGGTCGGAGTACGCGCAGGACCCGCGGATGAAGGCGAACATCGGCATCCGCCGCCGGCTGGCGCCGCTGCTGGACAACGACACCAACAAGATGGAGTTGTTCACCGCGCTGCTGCTCAGCCTGCCGGGCTCCCCGATCCTGTACTACGGCGACGAGATCGGCATGGGCGACAACATCTGGCTGGGCGACCGCGACGGCGTCCGGACCCCGATGCAGTGGTCGCCGGACCGCAACGCCTCGTTCTCCACCGCCACGCCGGGCAAGCTGCACCTCCCGGTGATCATGGACCCGGTCTACGGCTTCCAGGCGGTGAACGTCGAGGCCGAGATGGAGAACGCCTCGTCGCTGCTGCACTGGACCCGGCGGATGATCCAGACCCGCAAGCAGCACCCCTGCTTCGGGATGGGCACCTTCACCGACCTCGGCGGATCGAACCCGAGCGTGCTGTCGTACATCCGGGAGTTCGGCGACGACGTCGTGCTGTGCGTCAACAACCTGTCCCGGTTCCCGCAGCCGATCGAGCTCGACCTGCGGCAATGGCAGGGCGTCGAGCCGATCGAGCTGCTCGGCGGCGTGCACTTCCCGACGATCGGCGAGTTGCCCTACCTTCTGACCCTCGGTGCCCACGGTTTCTACTGGTTCCGGCTGCCGGTCGCGAAGCCGGAGGCCCAGCCGGAAAAGCATGAGGAGAGCATTTAAGTGACTTCCCATCTGGACCAGGTCCAGTCCTTCTGCTCGGGCCAGAGGTGGTTCGGCGAGAAGGGACACGACGTCCACGTGGAAGCGATGGCCACCTCGGTGTGGCTGTCGGACGCGGACGCCTGGCCCGCGGTCCGGATCGGGTTCGTCTATTGTTCGGGCCCGCCCGGGGTGGAGATTCCGATCCGGGTGTACCAGCTGCCGCTCAGCTACCACCGCGCGCCGGTCGAGAACCTCGCCCACGCGCTGGTCGGTGAGTGGGTCGAGCCGGACCTCGGCGACGCCGAGGTCTGGGTGTACGACGCGCTGCACGACAAGGAAGCGACGCCGTACTGGCTGGCCGGGCTCACCCACGGACGGCAGCTGGACGGGCTGGAGTTCCATCCCGTCCACGCCCCCGAGCACTCGCTCCAGGTCCCGGCGGACGCGCAGTCGCTCGTCCTCACCGTGGAGCAGAGCAACACGTCGCTGGTGTTCGACGACGTAGCGCTGCTGAAGGTGTTCCGCCGGCTCGAGCCCGGGAGCAATCCCGGGGTCGAGATCGAGTCGGCGCTCACCGAGGCCGGGTCCGAACTGGTCCCGGAGGTGCTGGGCTCGGCGCGCGGTCGGTGGCCGCGGGCGGGCGGCGGTACCGACAGCGGCGAGCTGGCGATGATGACGGCGTTCCAGAAGAACGCGACCGACGGCTGGTCGTTCGCGACCTCCTCGGTGCGGGACCTGTACGCCGAGGCGGACCTGCACGCCGAGGAGGTCGGCGGTGACTTCGCCGCCGAGTCGCACCGGCTCGGCGCGAGCACGGCGCAGGTGCACTCCGAGCTCGCCAAGGCGCTCGGCACCGACATCTGGGAGCCGGCCAAGCTGGTCGAGCACGCGGACGCGATGCGCCGCCGGCTCACCGCCGCGGCTGCCGCGATCCCGGACCTGCGGCCGTACTCCGACGGGTTGATGCGGGCCTTCGACGCGCTGGCGGCGTACGACCAGCCGGTGACCGTGCAGCGGATCCACGGCGACTTCCACCTCGGTCAGGTACTGCGCACGATCGAGGGCTGGAAGCTGATCGACTTCGAGGGCGAGCCGGCCAAGTCGCTGGTCGAGCGGCGGGCGCTGGACACGCCGGTGAAGGACATCGCCGGGATGCTGCGCTCGTTCGACTACGCGGCCCGGTCGCTGCTGGCCGACCACCAGGGCGACCAGCAGATCGCGTACCGCGCGGCCGAGTGGGCGGACCGCAACCAGCAGGCCTTCTGCGACGGCTACGCCGAGGTCGCCGGCACCGACCCCCGGCAGCAGCGCGTGCTGCTGAACGCGTTCCTCGCCGACAAGGTCATCTACGAGGTCCTCTACGAGGCCCGCAACCGCCCCAGTTGGCTCCCGATCCCCCTGTCCGCAGCAGCCCAGCTGGCCGAGCAGTAGCAGGAGGTTTCCGATGGGCGAGCGTGAACCTTTCGAAGTACCCGCGGCGCCGGTCGAGGAGCCGCCGGTGACGGCGGTGCCGGTGGACCGGACCGTGCTCGACCGGCTGGTCGCCGGGACGTACCACGATCCGCACCACGTGCTCGGGCCGCACCTCGGCGAGCACGGTGTGACGGTGCGCGTGCTGCGGCCGTTCGCGAAGAGCGTCAGCGTGCTGTACGACGGTCAGCGTCTCGACCTGCGGCACGAGCACGACGGTGTCTGGGTCGGCGTCCTCGACACCGACAAGGTCCCGGACTACCGGCTCGAGGTCACCTACACCGACGGCCCGGCGACCGAGGCCGACGACCCGTACCGGTACCTGCCGTCGCTCGGCGAGGTCGACCTGCACCTGATCGGCGAGGGCCGGCACGAGCAGCTGTGGACGGTTCTCGGCGCGCACGTCCGCCGGTACGAGGGCCCCACAGGCGTCGTCACCGGGACGTCGTTCGCGGTCTGGGCGCCGAACGCGCAGGGCATCCGGCTGACCGCCGACTTCAACTTCTGGGACGGCCGCGCGCACCCGATGCGCTCGCTCGGCGGCTCCGGCGTCTGGGAGCTGTTCGTCCCGGGCGTCGGCCCCGGCACCCGGTACAAGTTCGACATCTGCGGCCGCGACGGCGTCTGGCGGCAGAAGGCCGACCCGATGGCGAACCTGGCCGAGACGCCCCCGGCGAACGCATCGGTCGTGCACGAGTCGACGTACGAGTGGGACGACGACGCCTGGATCGAGCGGCGCGCCGTGTCCCAGGCGTACGCCGAGCCGATGAGCGTCTACGAAGTACATCTCGGGTCCTGGCGGAAGGGGAAGAGCTACCGCGAGCTGGCCGACGAGCTCGTTGCCTATGTCAACGAGATGGGCTTCACGCACGTCGAGTTCATGCCGGTGATGGAGCACCCGTTCGGCGGCTCCTGGGGCTACCAGGTCACGTCGTACTTCGCCCCGACCTCCCGGTTCGGCGACCCCGACGACTTCAAGCATCTCGTCGACCGGCTGCACCAGGCCGGGATCGGCGTGATCGTCGACTGGGTGCCCGCGCACTTCCCGAAGGACGCCTGGGCGCTGGCCCGGTTCGACGGTACGCCGCTCTACGAGCACCCGGACCCGCGGCGCGGCGAGCAGCCGGACTGGGGCACGCTGGTGTTCGACTTCGGCCGGCCGCAGGTGCGGAACTTCCTGGTCGCGAACGCGATCTACTGGGCCGAGGAGTTCCACGTCGACGGCCTGCGGGTGGACGCGGTCGCGTCGATGCTCTACCTCGACTACTCGCGGTCCGAGGGCCAGTGGGTCCCGAACCAGTACGGCGGCCGCGAGAACCTGGAGGCCGTCTCGTTCCTGCAGGAGATGAACGCGACGCTCTACAAGCGCGTCCCGGGCGTGATCACGGTCGCCGAGGAGTCGACGTCCTGGCCGGGCGTCACCCGGGCGACGCACCTCGGCGGGCTCGGGTTCGGCTTCAAGTGGAACATGGGCTGGATGAACGACTCGCTGCGCTACCTGGAGCACGAGCCGGTGCACCGCCAGTACCACCACCACGAGCTGACGTTCTCGATGATGTACGCCTACTCCGAGAACTTCGTGCTCCCGCTGTCCCACGACGAGGTCGTGCACGGCAAGGGCTCGCTGCTGCGCAAGATGCCCGGCGACCGCTGGCAGCAGCTGGCGAACCTGCGCGCCTACCTGGCGATGATGTGGGCGCATCCGGGCAAGCAGCTGCTGTTCATGGGCTGCGAGTTCGGCCAGGAGTCGGAGTGGTCGGAGAAGGGCGAGCTGGACTGGTGGCTGCTGGACCACAGCGACCACCGCGGCCTGCAGCAGCTGGTCCGCGACCTGAACCGGGTGTACAAGGACAACCCGGCGTTCTGGCGCACCGACCACGCGGCGGACCGGTTCAGCTGGATCGACGCGAACGACGCCGGCAACAACGTCTTCTCGTTCGTCCGGTACGGCGACGACGACGAGCCGACGGTGGCGTGCATCTCGAACTTCTCGGCGCTGCCGCACCACGGCTACCGCCTCGGCCTGCCGTACGCGGGCCGCTGGGAGGAGGTCGTCAACACCGACGCCGACACGTACGGCGGTTCCGGTGTCGGCAACTACGGCGCCGTGGAGGCCGACGGCCCCGCGTGGCACGGGATGACGAGCAGCGCCGAGCTGTCCGTACCACCCCTGGCCACGGTGTACCTGCGCTTCACCGGGTAGCGTTCATGGCGTGACCGCTCCGCTGACCGATGGTGACCTGACGCTGCGACTCGCGCTGGACGACGCGCTGGTCGTCAGGTTCGAGGTGGAGAACGGGCAGCCGCTCGGCACGGTCGAGATCCGCCGGACCACACCGGGTGTCGGCCTGGTGATGTGGGCGCTGGACGGTGGCGCGGAGCTCGCGCAGCGCGCTCTGCGGCTGCTGAGCGAGTACGCGTTCGACGAGCTCGGCCTGGAGCGGCTGCAGGTCGAGGTGGACGTGGAGCTGCGCTCCTCCGCCCGGGTCGCGATCCGGTCCGGTTTCCGGCGTGAAGGGGTACTGCGCGGGGCCGCGCTGGTGGAGGGCGAGCGCCGCGACGTCGCGGTGTACGGGATGCGCGTGGACGATCCGCGCCCGGACACGGTGACGGGCTGGACCGCCTTGATGGACTCGACGCTGCCGAAGAAGCGCGTGATCGCGCACGTCGTCGTCCGCGACACTCGTGGCCGGGTTTTGCTGTGTCAGGTCAGCTACAAGAAGGACCTGGAGCTGCCGGGCGGTGTCGTCGAGCCGGACGAGGACCCGGCGACGGGCGCGTCCCGCGAGATGGAGGAGGAGCTCGGTACGGCGCTTCCGCTGCTCGGCGTACTGGCGATCGACTGGCTGCCGCGCTGGGAGGGCTGGGGCGACGCGGTCGAGATCCTGTACGACGGCGGTGTCCACGACCCGGCACTGATCGACCGGTTGCAGCCGGACGGGTTCGAGATCCGGGGCGTCTCATGGCACGCGCCGGACGCCCTGGTCGGCCTGGTGTCGCCGCTGAATGCCCGCCGGCTGCCGATGATCCTGGCCGCGCCGGATCAGCTCCACAACCTGAGCAACGGTACGCCGATCATCTCCTGAGCTGGTCGACGCACCACTGGTAGTGGCCGTCGCCGGCGTTCTCGTCGTAGATCGTCGCGGTCACGATCGCGTACGCGTGCCGGTAGAGCCGCATCCGCTCGCGCTCGTGCCCCAGCTGCTCGAACCGGTCCAGCAGCAGGTCGTCCAGCCGCCGCGCGTCCGGCCCGTACATGTCGAAGAACCCCGCCGCCAGCGAGGCCTCGAACGTGCTGTCCCCCGCCGTCGACAGAAAGCCCCAGTCGAGCACAGCAGCCACGCGGGCTCCGTCCATCAGCACGTTCGGCGGGCAGATGTCCCCGTGCACCACACTCAACTCACCGACCTCCAGCTCGCTCAGCGCCTCGAGCACTCCTTCCAACAGTCCAGGGAAGTCGGGCACATCCCGCTCGAAATGAACCTTCGTGGCGACCGCACGCCGCCGTACCAATCCCGCCAGGCTCTCCCCCCAAGCCCCGTCCCAGAACGACTGCCCCACCAGCGGCAACCGCCGACTCGCCGGCCCCGGCCGCGCCGCACGCAACGCCTCCACGACCGTGACGAACGCCTCCAGCGCCTGCTCCTCCGGCAGACCGGCCTCCTGCAGCGGTACGCCGGTCAGCTTGTCCTCGACGCTCACCGCCAGACCGCCCTCCCCCGCACCGATCTCCCGGATCCGCGGGGTCCGGAACGGCAGCTCCGGCACCTCGTCGAGGAACTCCTTCAGCGGCAGCACGTCCTCCGGCCGCCGATCGAACCAGACCTTCCGCACCGTCCCGTCCCCGAGGTCGTAGACGGCCCCTTCCATGCCCTGCCCGATCAGTTCCACGCCCCTAGTCAATCAAGCCGACCGATTCCTTTTCGCCGGGTCCCCGGTCAACACCACCGACAGACCCGCATCGAAAGGGAGAACGATGGCGAGCAAGGAATCCGAAGCGGTCCGGCAGCACTGGGCCGCGGGCCGGAAGGCGATCGAGCAGGGCGCGCAGCTCACCGACCAAGAGCTGACCGACCACCGCTGGGCGGAACTGACCACCGAGCCGCCGGGCGTCGACTACCTGACGGTGCCCGGGCGCGAGGCGCTCTGGATCGTGCCCCACAACGCGGCCACGGACCGGGTGCTGCTGTGCCTGCACGGCGGCGGGTACGTCGGCGGCTCGCGCTTCTCGCACCGCAAGCTCTTCGGGCATCTCGCCCGCGCGGCCGGTACTCGCGCGCTGGCGATCGACTACCCGCTGGCGCCCGGCCGGCCGCATCCGGCGCAGGTCGACGCCGCGGTCGACGCGTACCGCTGGCTGCTCGACCAGGACATCGCGCCGGAGCACATCGTGTTCACCGGCGACTCGGCCGGCGGCGGGCTGGCGATCACCACGCAGCTGCGGGCGCGCTCGCAGGGCCTGCCGCTGCCCGCCGGGGCGATGCCGTTCTCGCCGTGGGTGGACTTCGAGGCGACCGGAGCGTCGTACGACGGCAACCGGGACCGGGACGCGTACTTCCACCGGGACCTGGTCCGCGGGCTCGCCCGGATCTTCGTCGGCCCGGACGGCTCGCTGCGGGATCAGTTCGTGAGCCCGCTGTACGGCGACCTGACCGGGTTCGGACCGCTCTACATCCAGGTCGGCGGCGACGAGGTACTGCTGGACGACGCGCGGCAACTCGCCGAGGCGGCGGAGAAGGCCGGGGTCGACGTACAACTCGACGTGTTCCCGGAGATGCAGCACACGTTCCAGATGGCGGCGGGCCGCGCGCCGGAGGCGGACGACGCGATCCAGCGGATGGGACGCTGGGTTCGGCCGGTACTGGGCCTGTGACGATCCAGGGAGTGGTGATGGGCTTCGACGAGCAGACCGAGCCGTTCCGCAAGGAGCTGCTGGCGCACTGCTACCGGATGCTCGCGTCGGTGCACGAGGCCGAGGACGCGGTCCAGGAGACGTACCTGCGCGCCTGGCGGTCCTGGGACGGTTTCGAGGGCCGGTCGTCGGTGCGGGTCTGGCTGTACCGCATCGCGACCAACGTCTGCCTGACGGCTCTCGACCAACGTAACCGCCGCGCGCTGCCGTCCGGGATCGCCGCGCCGAGCACGGACGTCGCCGCCGACCCACCGCCCACGCCGGACGGGATCGGCTGGGTGGAGCCGCTCCCCGAGTCGCTGGTGGCGTCCGACCCGGCCTCGATCGTGACGCTGCGGGAGAGCCTGCGGCTGGCGTTGATCGCCGCGCTGCAGTACCTGCCGCCGAAGCAGCGCGCCGTACTGATCCTGCGGGAGGTGCTCGCGTTCCCGGCGGCGGAGGTGGCGACGATGCTCGACACGTCGGTCGCGGCCGTGAAGAGCACGCTGCAACGCGCCCGGGCCCGGCTCGACGAGACCGCCCCGTCGCAGACAGACGTGCTGGAACCGACCGATCCGCGGTCCCGCGCGCTGCTCGACGACTACATCGCCGGCTTCGAGAACGCCGACACGGCCGCGCTCGAGCGTGCGCTCCGGATGGACGCCGCGATCGAGCTGGTCGGCACGCCGACCTGGTTCAACGGCCGCGAGCTGTGCATGCGGCTGCTGGAGTCCGCGGTCGGCGAGCCGGGCGACTGGCGGATGGTCCCGATCGTCGCGAACGGCCAGCCCGCGGCGGCCGTCCACTTCAAGGGCGAGCCGTACGGGATCGCCGTACTCACGCCGACTACATCCGGGCTCACGCACATCCACGTGTTCAGCACGCCGGATCTCGTCACCGCCTGAGGTTCTCGAGGCGCGTGGTGAGGAAGCGGCGCTCGGTCTCGTTGGCGGTCAGCTCGATCGCCTCGCGGTACGCGGCGGCGGCCTCGTCCGGGCGGTCCAGCCGGGTGAGGACGTCGGCGCGGGTCGCCGGCAGGTAGGCGTACGACGCCAGCGCCGGTTCGTTGCTCAAGGCATCCAGCTCGGCGAGTACGGCGGTGAGGTCCGCGTGCGGGACCAGGCTGCGCGCGGCGGCGCGGTTGAGGGCGACGATCGGCGTCGGCCAGCTCACCATCATCGCGTCGTACATCCGGACCACCTGACGCCAGTCGGTCTTCTCCCAGGTCGGCGCTGTCACGTGCAGCCCGGCCACGGCCGCTTGCAGTGCGAAGCGGCCGTGGCCGCGTTGCAGGGCCGCTGTCGCTCGGGAGACGCCCTCGGCCAGCAGGCGCGGGTTCCAGCGGGTCCGGTCCTGGTCCGCGAGGAGGACCAGCTCGCCGTCCTCGCTGACCCGGGCGTCGCCGCGCGCCTCGGTCATCAGCAGCAGGCCCAGCAGCGCCTGCGGCTCGGGCTCGTCAGGCATCAGGCGCTCGAGCATCCGCGCCAGCTCGATCGCCCGCCCGGTCAGGTCGGTCCGCGTCAGCTCCGGCCCCGCCGCGACATGGCCTGCCGTGTAGACCAGGTGTACGACGGTCAGGACGACGTCCAGGCGCGCGGGCAGCTCGTGATCGGCGGGGATCCGGTACGGGATGCCGGCCGCCGCGATCTTCTTCTTGGCCCGGGTGATGCGGGCCGCGGCCGTCGGCTCGCTGATCAGCAGCACCGCCGCGACTTCGCGCGTGGTCAAGCCGCAGATCAGCCTCAGCGTCAGCGCCACCTGCGACTCGCGTGCCAGCGCGGGGTGGCAGCAGGTGAATACCAGGCGCAGCGGGTCCGTCGGCTGCTCGACCTCGCGCGGCTCCTCGACGAGGAGCGGGAGCTTGCGCCGCAGGTTCGTCTCCCGGCGCAGGCGATCCAGGGCGAGGCGGCGGGCGACCGTGGTCAGCCAGCCGCCCGGGTTGTCCGGGATGCCGTCCGGCCAGGTCCGCAGCGCCTGCACGAACGCGTCCTGCGTGCAGTCCTCGGCCAGGTCGAGGTCCCGCGTCAGCCGGACCACGGACGCCAGCACGGTCGACCAGCTCTCCCGGTGCGCCCGGTCGACGACCCTGGTGACCTCGACGGCTTCAGTCACTCGCGCTCCCGTTGTGCCGCGGGTACGCCGACGTGGGTGAACGTCGGCGTACCCGCATGGGCCGTCAGGCCTGTGGCCCCGAACCCTCGGAGGTGTCCATCACCGGGCGCACCTCGACGTTCCCGGACGGGCAGAGCTTGGCCAGCTCCAGCGCCTGGTCGAGGTCGCGCGCCTCGATGACGTAGTACCCGCCGAGCGCCTCCTTCGTCTCGATGAACGGCCCGTCGGTGACCAGCGGGTCCGCGCCCTCCCGCTGCCGGACCGTGCTCGCCGTCGTGGACCGCTCCAGGGCCTCCCCGCCCAGGATCCGCGCGCCGGCCTTCTCCACCGCCTCCGAGAACGCGCCGTGCAGCTTCATCGCCTGCTGCCACTCGTCCACGGTCAGGTTGTCGTACCACTCCTCGGTGTCGTACAGCAGGAACATGTACTGCGCCATCTCGGGCTCCCTTTGGTCTAGGGCTTGTACTGAACATCTTGCTGACGATCGGCGCCGCGCGGAATCGACAACACTCCACGGCCGGATTTACTACTGTTGGGTAATGCAGCACTTCGACGTCCTGATCGTCGGCGCGGGCCTGTCCGGGATCGGAGCGGCGTACCGGCTCCAGACGCGCTGCCCGGAGCGGAGCTACGCCGTCCTCGAGGCCCGCGACACGTTCGGCGGCACCTGGGACCTGTTCCGGTACCCGGGGGTGCGGTCGGACTCCGACATGTTCACACTCGGGTTCCCGTTCCATCCGTGGAAGGCGGCGAAGGCGATCGCGGACGGGCCGTCGATCCTCGAGTACCTGCACGAGACCGCGGCGACGTACGGCATCGACCGGCACATCCGGTACGGCGAACGCGTCGTCCGCGCCGCGTGGTCGTCGGCGGACGCGCTGTGGACCGTAGAGACGGGCACGGCGACGTACACCTGCGCCTTTTTGTATGTGTGCAGCGGGTACTACGACTACGACTCGGGGCATGTGGTCGACTTCGAGGGGCAGGACGAGTTCCGCGGGCGGATCGTGCACCCGCAGCACTGGCCGGCCGACCTCGACTACACGGGCCAGCAGGTCGTTGTGGTGGGCAGCGGGGCGACCGCGGTGACGGTGGTGCCCGCCATGGCCGGTACGGCGGAACACGTGACGATGCTGCAGCGCTCGCCGAGCTATGTCGCCTCGCGACCGGCCCGTGACGCGCTGTCGGACCGGATCCGCGCTGTGTTGCCGGAGAACCTCGCGCACCGGGTGATCCGCGGGAAGAACGTTGCCCTGAGCACCGTGGTGTACAGCGCATTCCGGCGCTGGCCGGCGCATGCCGCGTGGCTGCTGAACAGCACCGTGTCCAAGCAGTTGCCGGACTCGGTCCCGGTCGATCCGCACTTCACGCCGCGATACAAGCCGTGGGACCAGCGGCTCTGCCTGGTCCCGGACGCCGACCTCTTCAAGGCGTTGCGGAACGGGTCGGCCTCGGTGGTGACCGACGAGATCGAGCGGTTCGTCCCGACCGGGCTGCGGCTGCGGTCCGGCCGCGAGCTTCCCGCCGATCTCGTGGTCACCGCGACCGGGCTCCGGATGGTGGCCCTCGGCAACATCGAGGTCAGCGTCGACGGCCGGACCGTGGCGCCGCACGACACGTTCGTGTACCAGGGGATGATGCTCAGCGGCGTCCCGAACCTGGCGTGGTGCATCGGGTACACGAACAACTCGTGGACGCTCCGCTCCGATCTCACCTCGCAGTACGTCTGCCGGCTGTTGAACCACCTCCGGGACACCGGCACCCGGATCTGCGTCCCCGAGGTCGACCCGGCCGAGTACGACGCCCCGCCGCGGCCGGTGGTCGACCTGTCGTCCGGCTACATCCGGCGCGCCGCCGGCATCCTCCCCCGCCAGGGCAGCCATGGGCCGTGGCGGCTGCGCCAGAACTATCCCCGGGACCTGGTGAGGTTGCGCTTCGCCCGGGTCGACGACGGGGTCATGCAGTTCCGGTCGCCGGTCAGGGAAGCGGGGCCGGGGGTTGCGGGCCGACGTACGTCGCGATCGGGCGGATGATCTTCGGGTCCTGGGACTGTTCGAGGATGTTGGCGGACCAGCCGATGATGCGGCTGACCGCGAACGTGGGCGTGAACATGGCGCGCGGGATGCCGCACAGCTCCATCACGACGCCGGCGTAGAACTCGACGTTCGCGTAGAGGTTGCGGCCCGGCTTCAGCTCGGCGAGGACGTCGACGATCCGCTGCTCGACGGTGGTCGCGAAGTCGACCAGGTCGCCGCCGATGCCGCGGGCGATGTCGCGGAGCAGCAGGGAGCGCGGGTCCTCGGTCCGGTAGACCGCGTGCCCGAAGCCCATGATCCGGTCGCCGGCGGACACCTTCTCGCGGACCCAGGCGTCGATGCGGTCCGGCGTACCGATCTCGTCGAGGCTGGCGAGGGCGCGGTCCGGTGCGCCGCCGTGCAGCGGTCCCGAGAATGCGCCGATCGCGCCCGCGACGGCCGAGACCACGTCCGCGCCGGTGGAGGCGATGACGCGGGCGGTGAACGTCGACGCGTTGAAGCCGTGGTCGACGGTGGAGACGAGATAGTGCTCGATCGCGGTCGCGTGGACTGCGGTGGGCTCTTCGCCGGTGACCAGGTACAGCCAGTTGGCGGCGGCCGAGAGGTCGGGGCGCGGCTCGAGCGGCTGCTTGCCTTCGCGGAGGCGGTAGAGCGCGGCGAGGATGGTCGGGGTCACCGCGCACACGAGCATCGCGTCGGCCTTGCGGCGCTCCTGGTCTGCGTCCCAGAGCGGCGGGAGGCGGCGTACGGCGGCGAGCAGCGACAGGGCCGTTCGGAGGCCGGCGAGCGGGTTGAACACCGGGCCGGCTGATGCAATCGCCGGGAGGACGGCGCGGACCTCGTCGGGGAGGACGCGCAACGGGGCGAGCCGGCCGACGAACTCGGCGCGCTCGGCGTCGCTGGGGAGGTGGCCCTCGAACATCAGGTACCAGACGTCTTCGAGGGTCTTCGCCTTGGCGAGGTCGATCGCCGAGTACTGGCGGTAGTGGTAGAACCCCTCGTCGCCGCGGACGTCTCCGAGCGTCGTCTCGGTGACGACGACGTTGCGGAGACCGGGCGGAACATTGATCGTTGTGGACATCTTCTCAGCGTTGCCAGCTGATCAACTATTGTCAATATTGATCCAGTCAACATGAACGGGGCGAGGAGCCGTGAATGCCGTCCGAAGGTGACGAGAATTACCTGACCACCGCCGAGGTCGCACGCCGGCTCCAGGTGAAGCCGGCGACGATCTACGCCTATGTCAGCCGCGGCCTGCTCACCAGCGTCCGAGCCCGCGGCCGCCGCGGCAGCCTCTTCCCCGCCGCCGAGGTGGAACGCCTGGCCGCACGCTCGGTAGAACACTCCGGCGTCGTCGAACGCATCGAATCCGAACTGACTCTCATCCAGGACGACACCCTCTACTACCGCTCCCAACCCGCTCACACGTTGGCCACGACCTCCACGGTCGAACAGGTGGCCCACCTCCTCTGGAACTCATCTGAGGCACGCTTCGAGGTCGAGCGAGCAGGGGTGGAACTGGCTCGGGCGGCTATGGGGGTGGTGCCGGAGGGGGCTCGGTTGACGGATCGGTTGCGGGTGGCGGTGGCCGTGTTGGGGGCGGCGGATCCGTTGCGGTTCGATCTGTCGGCGCCGGCGGTGACGCGTGCGGCCGGGAAGTTGATCCGCACGCTGGTCGCGGCACTTCCCGGGCCTGCGGTTGCCAGGACGACGCTCGGTGGGCAGCTCTGGCCGAAGCTGTCCGACGAGCCACCGCGGCCCGAGGTACTGGACGCAGCGCTCATCCTGCTGGCCGACCACGGGCTGGCGGTCTCCACCGTCGCCGCCCGCGTCGCCGCGAGCGCGCGGGCGAACCTGTACGCCGTGATTTCGGCAGGCCTCGGCGCCCTCGACGGGCAGTACCACGGCGCGGCGCCGACCCTCGCGTACGAGTTCCTGGAACGCGCCAAGCACGACCCCGTCAAGGCCCTCTCGGACCAGCTCCGCACCGGCGAGCCGATCCCCGGCTTCGGCCACCGCATCTACCAGCACCGCGACCCGCGCGCCGAAGTACTCCTCGACCTGCTCGCCGGCCACCCGATCGTCGACACCGTCAACGCCGTCGCCGAACGCACCGCGACGTTCCCCAACAGCGACCTCGCGATCGCCGCCGTCATGCACGCCTACAACTTCCGCCCCGACGCCGGCGACGCCCTGTTCGCCCTCGCCCGCATGATCGGCTGGACAGCCCATGCCCTCGAGGAGTACGCCGCCCCCGCCCTGCGCTTCCGAGCCATGGGCATCTACACCGGCCAACCCACCTGACCGCCCCGGCGACGCCAAGCCAGGGCGGTCGAGCAGCGCCTGCTACTTCGTGGTGAGTTTGAGGAGGGTTGCCGCGCCTGGCGCCAGGGAGACGTCGACCGGGGCTACGCGGTGCGGTACGTAGGTCTGGCGGGCTGGGTGGAAGATGCCTACGGAGCCGACCGCCTGGTGGTTCGGGGTGAGGACGGCGCGGGCTCGGGTGCTGTGGGAGCGGTTGGCGAGGAAGAGCCAGCGGTCGGTGGACGTGGTGTCTCTCGGGCGGAAGGTGCCGACCACGACGGGACTGCCGGAGATCGCGGAGACCAGGTTGGTCGGGGTGAAGCCGACGGCGCCGTTGGGTAGTGGGGTTTCGTTGGCGTGCTGGACCGTTTCCGAGACCAGCGGCTTGAGTTCGCGGCCTACCTGGTGGAGCCAGGTGGTGTTGATCTGTTTCGCGGCGTAGTACCGCGACGTCCGCTCGCCGTCGACGGTGATCAGCGCGGGGCCGAAGCCTTCGCCGCGGGCCGCCTCCGGGGTCCAGTAGGTGAAGTACTGGATGCCCTTGGCGCCGTACGCGAGGCTGATGTTGACCTGCCAGAGCAGCTCGGCCGCCGTCGGCACCCGGTGGTTGTCGTAGGCAAGCGTCTGGATGAACACCCACGACGGGATGTCGCCGTGCAGCGCCGCGTCGCGGACGATCGCCCAGTTGTGGAAGTAGTTCGCGTCCTCGCGGCCCTCGGACAGCAGCGGGTACCGGTCGAACGAGATCAGCGACGGCTTCACCACGTCCACGAAGCCGCGGTAGTACGCCGGGTCGTTCGACGGGAACAGGTTGATGTACGGCAGCAACTGCGGCGCCAGCTCCCGCGAGATCGCCAGCGCCTTCGCCAGTGTCGCGAACCAGCCCGCGCCGGGTTCGTCGTAGAAGTTGAAGCCGGCGAGTGAGGAGTACGGGCCGTAGGCGTTCCGCGCGCGGGTGTAGAGCTCGCGGGCCTCGGCCGGGGTGACGCTGAGGAAGTCGGTGGTGGTGTCCGAGATCGAGAACCAGCGCGACATGTTCCGGATCTGGATGTCGTCGGAGATCAGCATCTTCAGGCCGGTGTCGCGGGCCAGGCGGAGCTGGTGCTGGAAGATGTTGCCGTCGCCGGCGTAGTTGCCGGAGATCACGAAGTCGAACCCGGCGTCCTTGATCTCCGCGAACCGGGACGCCGTACTCGCGTACGGATGCGGCGGCCAGAACAACCCGACCGGAAACTCCGGCCCACCGGTCAACGGCAAGGTGTCCGGCGACGGCACGGCAACCTCAGCCGGTAAGGCGGACGCCCCGGTTGCTGCGGACGCGATTGTCGTGCCTGCTGTGGTGGCGGCAGTGAGGGCGGTGGCTCCGGCGCCGAGCAGCAGGCTGCGGCGGGTGGGGCCGAGGATCTGGTGAGGACTCTGCATGGCTCTCCTTCGGAAGGCGGTCGAACGGAGTGGCTGAACGGAGTGACGAGAACGGGAGTGGCGGAGTCAGGAGCGCTGCCGGTGGTCTGCGACGGCCTCGGCGGTGGCGTCGAAGGCTTGCTCGGCCAGCGGGTAGTCGCGTTGCGCGACGCCCAGGTACAGCGCGTCGAGCACAAGCATCTGAGCGTGCCGCCCGGCCAGTCCCCCGGTCCGGAACGTCACGTCGCGCGCCGCCGTGACCAGCACGATGTCCGCCGCCCGCGCCAGCGGCGACCGCGGATAGTTGGTGATGGCAACAGTCGTCGCGCCCTGCCGGCCGGCGCGCGTCAGCGGCTCCAGAACCTCGACGGTCTCGCCGCTGTGCGAGATCCCGACCGCGACGTCCCCGGTCCCGAGCAGCGCGGAGCTGGTCAGCGCCGTGTGGACGTCGCTCCACGTACTGGCGCCCCGCCCGATCCGGTGCAGCCGCAACCGCAGGTCCTCGGCGACGGCCGCCGACCCCGCGACGGCGTACAGGTCGATCCGGCGCGCGTCGGAGATCGCCTGCGCGGCCCGCCCGAGCGCCTCGACGTCGAGTGCCGCGACGGTGTCCTCGAGCGCGCGCATGTCGGCGCGCAACAGCGTCCGCAGTACGTCGTCCAGCGAGTCGTCAGGCCCGACCTCGGCGCCGGTCCCGCGCTCCCAGCTCGGGCTGGTCCGGCCACTCTCGGCAGCCAGCGCCAGCCGCAGCTCGGCGTACCCGGACAGGCCGAGCGCGAGGCAGAACCGCGTGACGCTCGGCAGCGACGTACCGCACCGGGCCGCCAGCTGGCCGATCGTCGACGAGGCCACCGCCGCCGGGTCCCGCAGTACCTCGGCCGCGATCCGCCGCTGCGCCGGACTGAGCGTCGGCAGCAGCCCGTGGATCCGCGTCTCGAGACTCGGCGACGGTGACTCGACAGCGCTCATGTGAAGAATTCTCAGAGCACGTCAGTACCGTTTACAACAATTCACGCCGTCCGGAACCGGCCAGCGCATTCACAGCGCCCGCAACGGGAGACCAGCTCAGAACAGGGCCGCCATCAGCCGCCGCCGGGCCTTGACCACCCGCTCGTCGTCGGCGCCGACCACGTCGAACAGCTCCAGCAGGTGCAGGCGAACCGTGTTCCGCTCGTCCCCCGCCGTCGTCTGGATCGTCTTGATCAACCGCGCGAACGCGTCGTCGACATGCCCGCCCATCAGGTCCACGTCGGCGACCAGCATCTGCGCCTCGACGTCCGCCGGGTTGTCCGCGGCCCGCGCCCGCACGTCGGCCGGCACGTCCTGCGTACGCTTCACCAGCTGCACCCGCGCCAGCCCCGACTTGGCCTCGGCGTCGTTCGGCGTCTCCTTCAGGAGCTCCTCGTACGCCGCGATCGCGCCGTCCAGGTCACCGGCGCCGACCGCGTTCTCGGCCTTCTCGTACCGCGGGTTCGGCGCGTCCTCCTCGACCGGCTCGGCCGCCGCCGCACCGACCGGCTCCGCGCGCCCGGTGATCCCGTTCGCGACCGCCACGGTCAGCAGCTGGTCGAGGTACTGCCGCGCCTCCGGCTCGCCGAGCGCACCCTGGAACAGCGGGACGACCTGCCCCCGCAGTACGGCGATCACCAGCGGCACGGTCTGCACGCCGACCGCCTGGGCGAGCTGCGGGTTCGCGTCGATGTCGATCCGCGCCAGCAGGAACTTGCCGGCGTACTCCGTCGACAGCTTCGCGAGCACCGGGCCGAGCGCGACCGACGCCTGCGAGCGCGGCGACCAGAACTCGACCACCACCGGGACCTGCAGGGACCGCTCGATGACGTCGCTCTGGAACGTCGGCTCGCTCACGTTCAGCACGTACGACCCCGCGGCACCACCAGGCGCACCAGCGGGAGCACCGCCGCCAGGCGCGGCACCGCCAGGCGCGGCGGGAGCGCCGGGCGCACCCGCGGGCTTGCGCAGGGACGACAGGTCGATCGCCCCGGGACGGGAGAAGTTCGACTGGCTCACCACTGTCCTCGCATTCCGTGCGCACGGGAGACAAACTCTACGTTCACAGGTCCATCCTCTACGACGCCTCCGACTTGCGCTGCGGCCGGGTCACCATCAGCAGCCGCGCCAGGCCGGCCCGGGTGCCCGCGACCGCCAGCCGGTCGCCCGCGCGGACCCGCCGTTCGAGCGCCGGGCGCCACTCCCAGGGTCCGTTCACGTCCTGGCGCGCGAGGACCCGCAGCCCCTCGGCCTCGTTCAGCTCGCCCAGCCGGCGACCGTCGGCGATCGACTCCGGCTCGACGGTCACCTCGGTCAGCAGCAGCACCCGGCGACCGGCCGGCACGATCACCTGCTTGCGCTGGTTCGCGACCGCGGCCGCGACGGCCGGCGCCACCAGCATCGACACCGAGCGGCTGTGCCCGAGGCCCAGCCGGCGCTCGACCCGCTGCGCGAGGTCGTGGTCGAACATCCGCATCGTGATCCGGGCATCCGGGTTCAGGTCCTGGGCCACCATCGCGGACTCCAGGTTCGTGATGTCCCCGTCGGTGATCGCGAGCATCGACTGGCAGCGCTGCACCCCGGCCGACCGCAGCGTCTCCTCGTTGCTGCTGTCCCCGACCACGACCGGGATCTTCAGCCGGTGGGCGACCTGGACGCCGGGCGCGTCCTCGTCCTGGTCGACGCCGACCACCGCGACTCCGCGCTCGGTGAGGATCTCCAGCACCCGCGCGCCGACCGTCCCGAGACCGCACACCACCACATGGTTGCGCGGCCTGCCGCGGACGCCGCCGATGATCCGCGACAGCCGCGCGCCGATCAGCGAGTCGACCACGACCGCGGTCAGCAGCGCCATCAGCACGATCCCGGTCAGCTGCACCATCACCGCCGCGACCTTCACCCACGGATCCGCCTCGGAGAACGCGTCGTCCTCGATCCCCGCGGACGTCACCGCGCCCAGCGCCAGGTAGACCGCCCGCCACCACTCGATCCCGCCGACGAAGTGGATGACCGCCGTACCGGCCGCGACCAGGAACGCCATCACCGCGGCGATCTTGCGGACCCGGCTGTCGAAGATGTCGCGGAAGGCCATCACCCAGCCGGCCGGACGGACGTCGCGACTGCGCCAGACCGACCGGACGCCGGTCCCGAGCACGATGTCGCCCTCGGGATCGGCACTCGATGCCGGCAGCAACTGCGGGGTCGCGGACGAGGTGGTGTCGGCGAGCACCGTCAGGTGCGGCTCGCGGATCAGGTCGGCCTGGCCGACGACGACCATCTGGCCGCCGAGCTCCATCCAGGTCAGCTCGTCGTCCGCCAGCGCGTCCGAGACGAACGCGGGCGCGGCCAGCGACGGGCCGTTGATCACCACGCAGTCGCCGAGCAGGCTGTTCAGCTGCTTGCCCAGCCGCGGGTTCACCATCTGCACGATGATCCGCAGGTCCGGATCCATGTCCCGAGCGGTGAGGGCGGTGTGCACGTTGTGGACGTCGTCGGTGTCGAGCAGCACCAGCGCCCGGGCCGTGGACGGCGTACCGTCGTCGTCGGCGTCGACCCCGGCGCGCCGGAGCAGGGACTCGCTGATCACCCGGGCGCCCATCACGGTCGCGCCCAGCTCACCGATCCGGTCGTAGTGCCGGGAGGCGGGGTTGACGATCGCGGTCACCCGCTCGCCCGAGCTCACCAGCTCGGTGACCACCCGGAGCATCGTGCGGTCCGAGCCGCACACCACGACCGGGCGGCCGTCGGCCTTCGCGGCCGGCCGGACGCCCGGCTGAGCGTCCGACAGGGCCTCAGAATCGGGCGGGCTCTCGGTACTCGCCCCACTGTTCCCGAAGAACGTGACAGATTTCCCCCATCGTGGCCTCCGCACGCACCGCCTCCAGCATGGGCTCGATCAGGTTGCCAGTGCCGCTGGCCGCCTCCACCAGAGCCGATAGCGTACGCCGTACCCGGTCCTCGTCACGGTGCGCCTTGCGCTCCGCCAAGACCCGGCACTGCTCGACCTCCACCTCGTGCGAGACCCGGAGGATCTCCAGCTCGCCGGACACCGTGTCGGTCAGCGTGTTGACGCCGACGATCTTCTTCTCGCCCTTCTCGAGCTTCTGCTGGTACTCGAACGCGGCGTCGGCGATCTCGGCCATGAACCAGCCGTCCTCGATGCCGCGCAGGATGCCGCCGGTCATCGACTCGTCCGGGCTCAGCTCCTTGATCCGCGCGAAGATCTCCTCGGCCTCGGCCTCGATCTTGTCGGTGAGCGCCTCGACGTACCAGGAACCGCCGAGCGGGTCGGCGACGTTCGTGACGCCGACCTCCTCCATCAGCACCGACTGCGTCCGCAGCGCGATCTCGGCCGACTCCTCGGTCGGCAGCGCGAGCGTCTCGTCGAGCGCGTTGGTGTGCAGCGAGTTCGTCCCGCCCAGTACGGCGGCCAGCGCCTCGACGGCCGTCCGTACGACGTTGTTGTACGGCTGCTGCGCTGTCAGCGACACGCCCGCGGTCTGCGTGTGGAACCGCAGCCACTGCGCCTTCTCGGTCTTCGCGCCGTACACGTCTCGCAGCCAGCGCGCCCAGATCCGCCGGGCCGCCCGGAACTTCGCGATCTCCTCGAAGAAGTCCAGGTGGCTGTCGAAGAAGAACGACAGGCCGGGCGCGAACACGTCCACGTCCAGGCCGCGGCTCAGGCCGAGCTCGACGTACCCGAACCCGTCGGCGAGCGTGTAGGCGAGTTCCTGCGCGGCGGTCGAGCCGGCCTCGCGGATGTGGTACCCGGAGACGCTCAGCGGCTTGTACGCCGGGATGGTCGTCGCGCAGTACTCCATCAGGTCGCCGATCAGGCGCAGGTGCGGCTCCGGCGGGAACAGCCACTCCTTCTGCGCGATGTACTCCTTGAAGATGTCGGTCTGCAGCGTCCCGTTGAGCCGCGAGACGTCCGCGCCCTGGCGCTCGGCGGCGACCAGGTACATGCAGAACGCCGGGACGGCCGGGCCGGAGATCGTCATCGAGGTCGTGACGTCCTGGAGCGGGATGTCCTTGAACAGCCGGTCCATGTCGGCCGCGGAGTCGATCGCGACGCCGCAGTGCCCGACCTCGCCGAGCGACTTCGGGTCGTCGGAGTCGCGGCCCATCAGCGTCGGCATGTCGAACGCGACCGAGAGGCCGCCGCCCCCGCCGTTCAGGATCATCTTGTAGCGCTCGTTGGTCTGCTCGGCGTTGCCGAAGCCGGCGAACTGGCGGATCGTCCAGGTCCGGCCGCGGTACCCGGTCGCGTACAGGCCGCGGGTGAACGGGAACTCGCCCGGCCAGCCGATCCGCTCCATCCGCGGGTCGTCGACGCCCTCGGGCGGTCCGTACACCGGCGCGACCTCGGTGCCGGAGAGCGTGGTGAAGTCCGCCTCCCGCTTGCGCGCGGCGTCGTAGCGCTGCTGCCACCGGTTCCGCCCGGCCGCGATCTGCTCGGCATCCATCAGTCAGACCTCCCTAGGGACTGGTCTCCAAAATACTAGGACGTCCAACTAATTCCAACGTGACGTGGACCGCCAGGCCATCACAATCGGCAGCCGGCGATCCCGCAGCGCCACGCGAGCGCGGGCAGGGCGGATTGTGAGGGCCTGGGCGTCCGAGCCCGTCAGGTGAAGTCGCCGGCGTTGCGGCGGAGTGGCTCGAGGACGGTCCAGAGCATCTTGAGCTGTTCGTCGGTGAGGCCGGCGAGCGCGAAGTCGGCGGCGACCAGGTCGGCGGTGGCGCGTTCGACCAGGTCACGGCCTTCTGGGGTGATCTCGCAGAGGACCGCGCGGCCGTCGTCCGGGTGCGGGGTCCGGGTGACCAGGCCCGCGGCCTCGAGCCGGCGGACGATCGACGTCACCGACGTCGGGTGCACCTGGAGCCGCTCGCCCATCTTCCCCAGCGGCAACGACCCGCGCCGCGAGAACGTCAGCAGCACCAGCGCCTCGAACCGGGCGAACGTCAGCCCGTGCTTGCGGAGGATCTCGTCCAGCTCGTTGATCACGATCTGCTGCGCGCGCATCAGCGACGTGACGGCCCGCATCTGCTCGACGGCACCCCAGCGCCGTCCCCACTGCCGCGACGCCTCGTCGATCGGATCGAACGGCAGCGCCCTCTTCCTGGCCATGTGCGGAACCTTAGCCTCACACTGTTCGCACCATGTCGAGACTCAGGGATTCAGACTTCCCCGCGCTGGGGACGGACTCGCCCGCCGAGCAGCTGATCGGCATCCGGTTCCGGTGGTACGCCGGCCAGGCCCGGCGCGCCCGGATCTGGTACCGGGCACTGGGCACCGTGCAACTGCTCGCCGCGCTGGTGATCGCGATCTCGGTGGCCATCAAGGCACCGGTCTGGCTCGCGCCGGCGCTCGGCGGCGCGATCGCGCTCGCCGAAGGGATCCGGACGTTGTTCGGGTTCAAGGACACGTATCCGACGTACACGCGGACGGCCCAGCAGCTGCGCAACGAGGCCTGGTTGTATGCGCAGAAGGCGGGGCGGTATGCGCGGGCGGAGGAGCCAGTGCGGCTGCTGGCCGAGCGGGTTGTCGAGATCAGTCACGCGGAGACTGAGGACTGGGAGGCGGCGTTGAAGGCGCGGACTATCTGAAAGTGTCCGTGGGCTCTGTGAAGGTTCGGGCATGAGGTTTCTGGAGCATGTGCGGGCGGAGAGTGCGCGGCTGGGCGAGGTGGCGCGGGCCGGGCTAGGCGCGGGCGTGCCCAGCTGCCCGGGGTGGACGGTCGACGAGCTGGTGCGGCATGTGGCGGAGGTGTACGCGCACAAGATCGAGGTGCTGAAGCACGGCGCGCGCCCCGACCCGTGGCCGCCGGACTTCTCCGGCCGGGAGACCCTGCCGTGGTACGACGCGGCGCGCGCGGCGCTCGTCGACGCGCTGGACGCGGCCGGAACGGGCCTGGAGACGTGGACGTTCAACCCGCGCGACACGACCTCGGGTTTCTGGCACCGGCGGATGGCGCACGAGACCGTCGTCCACCGGATCGACGTGGAGCAGGCGCACGGCGTGGTCACCCCGATCGATCCGGGGCTGGCGCTCGACGGGATCGACGAGGTGCTCTACCCGAGCCTGGGCGGTCCGTGGTGGGAGGAGGGCGACACCGCTCACCCGGTCGACGCTGCGGTCGGCTGACCGCGGCGGGTCGTTCGTGGACGGTGTACGCCGACGCGGTGAGTGTCGACGTACGGCAAGGGGCTGAAGGCGAGGTGGCGGCGGAGATCTTCGGTGAGCCGGAGCGGTTGTACCTGTGGTTGTGGGGGCGGGCCGGTGACGACGCGGTCTCGGCGGTCGGTGATCCGGAGGTGGTGCGGGCGTTCCGCGGACGAATCTCGGAAGCCACGCAATGACGATGTCCTGGTGGGGCGCGGCTGTTCGTTCCTTTGCCGAGGGACCACAGTGGTTCCAGCGAGAAGGAGGAGTCCGATGGCTCAGTACCTTGCACTGACCTACACCGCCGACGTCGACTGGTGGGCGCCCGAGCAGGCCGACGAGCTGGCCGAGTACCGGAGGTTCGGCGCCGAGTACGCCGATCAGGTCAAGGCGAGCGCCGTGCTGCACCCGACCTCGACGGCGACCGTCGTCCGCGTCGAGGGCGCCCGCGGCGGCCCGGTGGTCACGACCGACGGCCCGTACGCCGAGACCAAGGAGGCGCTGACCGGCTACTACCTGATCGAGGCCGACGACCTGGAAGCAGCAGTCCGGATCGCCGCCGAGATCCCGGCCGCGTGGGGCGGTGCCGTCGAGGTCCGCCCGGTGATCCTGGCGAAGTAGCTTCGAAGGTCAGAAAAGCCGTGGACGAGCGGTACGGCGTGGTGGCCGAGACGATTCGGATCGAGGGGACGCGGATTTTGGCGACCTTGATCCGGACCGTCGGGGACGTGCAGCTTGCGGAGGATGCGGTGCAGGAGGCTGCGCTGGCGGCGCTCGGGGCGTGGCCTGTGACCGGCGTACCGCCCGAGCCGCGCGCCTGGCTGACCGTGACCGCGCGCCGCAAGGCGATCGACATCATCCGCCGCGAACGGGCCCGCGGTACGAAGGAACGCGACGGCGCGGACCTGCTCGAGCTCTCCCGCCCCGAGCCGGAACTCGACCCGGTCAGCGCCCTGGAGCCGGAGGACGTCGTCGAGGACGACCTGCTCCGGCTGATCTTCACCTGCTGCCACCCGTCGTTGTCCCCGCCGACACGGGTGGCGCTGGCCCTGCGGACGTTGTGCGGGCTCTCCCCCGCACAGATCGCCGGCGTCCTGCTCACCACCGAAGTCGCAACCACCAAGCGCCTCGTCCGCGCCCGCCAGAAGATCGCCGCGGCCCGCATCCCGTACCGCGTCCCGGCCGAGGCGGAGCTCCCCGAGCGACTACCAGCGGTCTGCGCCGTCATCCACAGCCTCTACACCGCGGGTCACGCGCCCGCCGAGGGCGAAGCGGCGTACGACGTCGACCTGTGCGCGGAGGCGATCCGGCTGGCGGAGCTCCTGCACTCGCTGCTCCCCGACCAACCCACGCCGACCGCGGTCCTCGCGCTCCTGCTCCTCACCCAAGCCCGCCAGGCGGCGCGCGTCGACGACGCCGGTGAGGTGGTGACGCTCGACCAGCAGGACCGCTCGCTGTGGGACCAGGACCTGATCGCCCGCGGCGTCGCGCTCCTCAACGACTCCCTGGAACGCTCCGCCCGCCAGGCCGACGCGTACCAACTCCAGGCCGCGATCGCTGCCGAACACGCCCGCGTCCCCAGCTACCCAGCCACCGACTGGCGCGAAATCGTCCGCCTGTACGACCTCCTCGTCGAGGTCTCCCCCAGCCCTGCAGCCGAACTCGCCCGGATCGTCGCGATCGCGGAGACCGGCGAGGTCGACAGGGCGCTCGTGATGCTCGACGCGATCCCGCCCAGCTCGCGCCGGCACGCGGTCAGGGCCGAGCTCCTCGCCCGCCGCTCCCAGTACGCCGAAGCCGTCCACGAGCTGGACCAGGCGCTGGCCGAGGCCCCGGCCGACCACCCCGAGCGCGCACACCGGCAACGCCGCCGCGCCTTGTTCCACGCCAGAACCGCGGACAACCAACAGGGACCGTGAACACCTGACCAGGTGTTCACGGTCCCCACAGCCTGTCCGAGGTCCCCCAACCCTGGCCGCGGTGCGAATCAGTCGTCGTCGGTCCAGTTGCCGCGTTCGCTGTTGAAGATGGACTTCGAGGCGGAGCCCGACGGCGGCGCCGGACGCGCCGGCTGGGCGGTGACGGGTGCCGGGGTGGACGCGGCGACCTCCTGGGCCGTGTCCATGCCGATCGGGCCGGTACCGTCGTCGTCGGAGTCCTCGTCGCCCTGGACGACGTCGACGCTCGCGGAGGCCCGCAGGCCGGTGCGCTGGATGACGCGCTGGATGGTCAGGTCGCGGTCGTCAGGACGGCTGACCCACTTGATCTCCCGGAAACCCTGGTCCTGCGCGGCCGACTCGAAGACGAAGTGCCCGTAGCCGAGCATCCGGCCGATGATCGGCTTCTGCAGGGTGATGTCGAGGACCCGGGCGATCGGGGTGGTCGCGACGGTCTGGGAGAAGACGCCGCGGATCCGCATCACCCGCATGTTCGTGACCACGAACCGGTCCCGGTGCTGGGTGAGGAACTGCCAGAAAGCGTGCGCCAGCAGCACCAGAACGATCGCGAGCAGCACCGGCTGCCCGCCGATCGACGTGGTCGCCATCGTCAGCAGCAGCGCCGCCGCGAGAATCACCTCGAGCATCGGCACCGTGAACACCACCCAGTGGTGCCGGACCTCGTCGATGACGACCTCGCCCTCGTCCGAGATCAGATGGCGCCGGACCTTCGGGTCGAAGATCCGGAACAGGCCAATTCCGGCCATCTGCTCACTCCCCTGTCACGCTGTTGTGTGACCCCGTGCATCCAAGTGTCCCGCACGACGACGCGGCACGGGACACTCGCAACGGCAGATCAGCTGAACAGCGCGGTCAGGAACTGGATGACGCTCCCGAACGCGTCACCGACGGCGGAGAACGCTCCACCCACCGCGTTGGCCGCGTTGGTCGGCTGGGTGAACAGATAGAAGCCGGCAAAGGCGATGAGCGACCAGATCAACAGCTTCTTCGGCATGTCGCCACTCCTTGTTCCTAACCCACTCGGTCGACTGTGTTTGAGTTTGTATCACGGACCGTCACCAATTGTCACTGACTGAACACAGCCCACCGCACAATGCTCACCAGCTACAAGGTCCATTCTGTAACGGATCCGGGGGCACGGCAGCCACCGGCGCGCCGCCCTGGGACGCGGATCGCCGTACCGGACGGAAATTCTGCGTCATATGCCCGAATTCGGCACAATTCCGGGTGAACGGAAAGCAAAGACACAATGTGACACTGCGTGGTCGATTGTTCCACGGCGAGACAAGTCTCACAAAGCCGCGATCAGCTCGTCGGCCGCCGAATACGGGTCGGTGCCGCCGTCGGCGACCTTCGCGGCGAGTACGTCGAGCCGCGCGTCGCCGTGCAGGTGTGCGAACCGGGCCCGCAGCGCGGTCGTCGCGATCGCCTCGATCTCGTCACGCGCACGGCTGCGCCGGCGTTCGGTCAGTACGCCGTTCCCGGCCATCCAGGCGAGCCTGTCCTCGATCGCCTGCACCACCTCGGCGACGCCCTCGTTGCGGGATGCGACCGTCTTCAGGATGGGCGGCGTCCAGGCGCCCTCGGGCCGTTCGGCCAGCGCCAGCATCGCCCGCAGGTCCCGGGTGACCGACTGGACGCCGTCCCGGTCCGCCTTGTTCACCACGTAGATGTCGCCGACCTCCAGGATCCCGGCCTTGGCCGCCTGGATGCCGTCGCCCATCCCGGGTGCCAGCAGGACGAGCGTGGTGTCCGCCATGCCCGCGATCTCGACCTCGGACTGCCCGACCCCGACGGTCTCGACCAGCACCACGTCGAACCCGGCCGCGTCCAGCACCCGCAGCGCCTGCGGCGTCGACCACGCCAGCCCGCCGAGGTGCCCGCGGGACGCCATCGACCGGATGAACACGCCCCGGTCGGTCGCGTGGTCCTGCATCCGCACCCGGTCGCCGAGCAGCGCGCCGCCGGAGAACGGCGACGACGGGTCCACCGCGAGAACGCCGACCCGCTTGCCGGTCTCGCGGTACGCCGAGACGAGCGCGGACGTCGACGTCGACTTGCCGACGCCGGGCGATCCGGTGATGCCGACGATGTGCGCGTTCCCGGCGTACGGCGCGAGCGCGGCCATCACGTCGCGCAGCAGCGGGGACTCGTCCTCGACGAGCGAGATCAGCCGGGCGACGGCCCGGGAGTCACCCTCCCGGGCCCGCTCGACGAGCTCCCCGACCGGCGCCGTACGTCTCGGCATCAGCTCTTCGGGACGCGGACGATCAGGGCGTCGCCCTGGCCGCCGCCGCCACACAGGGCGGCCGCGCCGACGCCGCCGCCGCGACGGCCGAGCTCCAAGGCCAGGTGCAGCACGAGCCGCGCGCCGGACATCCCGATCGGGTGGCCGAGCGCGATCGCGCCGCCGTTCACGTTGACCTTGTCCTCGCCGACCCGCAGCTCGCGCGCGGACGCGATCCCGACCGCGGCGAACGCCTCGTTGATCTCGATCAGGTCGAGATCGTCAGGCTGGATGCCCTCCTTCGAGCAGGCCTTGACGATCGCGTTCGCCGGCTGGCTCTGCAGCGTCGAGTCCGGACCCGCGACCGAACCGTGCGCGCCGATCTCGGCGATCCAGCTCAGCCCGAGCTCCTCGGCCTTCGCCTTGCTCATCACCACGACCGCACACCCGCCGTCGGAGATCTGCGACGCCGAACCGGCCGTGATCGTGCCGTCCTTGCCGAACGCCGGCCGCAGCTTCGCCAGCACCTCGACCGAGGTGTCGCCGCGGACACCTTCGTCGGTGTCCACCACGATCGGGTCGCCCTTGCGCTGCGGCACCTCGACCGGCACCACCTCGTCGGCGAAGACGCCGTTCTTCCAGGCCTCCGCGGCGCGCTGGTGCGACCGCGCGCTGAACTCGTCCTGCTCCTCGCGGCTCAGCTTCTCGACGGCGTTGTTCTGCTGGTCGGTGAGCGCGCCCATGGCCTGGTCGGTGAACGCGTCCCAGAGGCCGTCGTACGCCATCGAGTCGACGAGCGCGGTGTCGCCGTACTTGTAGCCCTCGCGGGACTTCGGCAGCAGGTGCGGCGCGTTCGTCATCGACTCCATGCCGCCGGCGACGACGATCTCGTACTCGCCGGCCCGGATCAGCTGGTCGGCGAGCGCGATCGCGTTCAGCCCCGACAGGCAGACCTTGTTGACGGTGATCGCCGGCACGTTCATCGGGATGCCGCCCTTGACCGCGGCCTGGCGGGCGGTGATCTGACCGCCGCCGGCCTGCAGTACCTGGCCCATGATCACGTACTCGACCTGGTCCGGCGCGACGCCGGCCTTCCGCAGTGCGCCCTGGATCGCGAACCCGCCGAGCTCGGCGCCGGTGAAGCCCTTGAGGCCACCCAGCAACCGCCCGATCGGGGTCCGTGCACCGGCGACGATGACGCTGGAGTTCCGCGTGTCAGACATGTTGTCACGATACCTGCGACCGCACTGGTACGCCGCTGCTCGCACACGTCAGACGGGTCACACGGATCGTGCCCGGACCTGTCGTGTGGGCCACTTTCGATGGCCTGCGGAGTACGTCGTACGCCACGCTGACGGGATGGACCAGCTGTTCGACGCGATCGACCATGTCGGCATCGCGGTCGCCGACTTCGACGAGGCCGTGCGGTACTACGCCGACGTGTTCGGGATGACCGTGGCGCACGAGGAGATCAACGAGGAGCAGGGCGTCCGGGAGGCGATGCTCTCGGTCGGCGACTCGGGTTCCTCGATTCAGTTGCTGGCGCCGCTGTCGGACGCGTCGCCGATCGCGAAGTTCCTCGACCAGCGCGGCCCCGGCATCCAGCAGCTCGCGTACCGGGTCGGCGACATCGACGCGGTCTGCGAGGTACTACGGGAACGCGGCGCGCGTCTGCTGTACGACGTACCGAAACGCGGCACGGCCGGCTCCCGGGTCAACTTCATCCACCCGAAGTCGGCCGGTGGCGTGCTCGTCGAACTGGTGGAGCCTTCAGCTACTCACAGCTGAGCGCCTACCCACCGCTGAGCAGCGGGGCACGCGCCGTGACGGCGCGCGAAAGAACTCTCCCGCGCGGGTCCCGGCCGACTACTCTGTTCGGGTGCTGAAGGACAGCGCCACCGACTCCTTGCACGGTGCGCCGGCCGGGTTCGAGCACGATGCCTTCGTCCATGTCTCGGACGCGGACTTCGTGCGGCGTGCGGCTGCGTTCGTCCGGGAGGGTCTGGCGGCGGGGGAAACCATCGTGGCCGTGCTGCCGCCGGGGCGGATCGCGGTACTGCGCGACGCCCTTGGTCCGGACCAGCACGCGGTCGGGTTCGCCGACATGACCGTTGCCGGCGGCAACCCGGCGCGGCTGGTCCCGTTCTGGCGCGACGTCCTCGAGCGGCATCCCGGGCCGGTGCGCGGGCTCGCCGAGGCGGCGTACCCGGGCCGGAGCGCCGCGGCGTACGACGAGGTGCTGCTGCACGAGGCGCTGTCCGACATCGCGTTCGCGCACGACCGGTCCTTCCGGTTGTACTGCGCGTACGACGTGACGGTCGGCATCGACCCGACGGCGACGCACGCGGGCGCGGAAGCTCTTGCGGAGAAGGCGTTCCGGACCGCGCTGGACGACGTACCGGACCGGGCCGAGCGGTGGGACTTCGGGCCGCGCGAGCTCGGCGAGATCCGGCAGTGGCTGAGCGGGCAGGCGGCGTCGCACGGGGTCTCGCGGGACCGGCTCGAGGACCTGTCGCTGGCGTTGCACGAGATCTGCACGAACAGCATCCGGTTCGGCGGCGGAGGCGGCCGGCTGGCGGTCTGGATCGCCGACGGCGCACTGCTCTGCGACGTGACGGATCGCGGCCGGATCGACGACCTGCTGGTCGGGCGGGTGCTGCCGCCGCTCGACGGACTCGGCGGGCGCGGGGTCTGGCTGGCGAACCAGCTGTGCGATCTGGTGCAGCTCCGGTCGGGCGAAGGTTTCACTCAGGTAAGGCTTCACACGCGCCTTCGCTGATAAGACCACTGACAACGGTGGACTGAAAAAGTGACGGTCGTCTCAACGGCGGTCCGCTGTGTTACAGCGCACAGCCACGGGCGCATACTCAACGGTAAGTTCCGCTCACTCGAACGTCCCCGTTGCAGGAGGTACGCCCGTGAAGCAGATCCTTGAAGCGATCCTCTCCGGCGACAACGCCGCCGTCGGAGAGCTCGACGTACCGGACCACTACCGCGGGATCACCGTGCACGCCGACGAGGCGGCCATGTTCGAGGGGCTGGACAGCAAGGAGAAGGATCCGCGCAAGAGCCTGCACCTCGACGACGTGCCGACGCCCGAGCTAGGGCCGGGCGAGGCGCTGGTCGCGGTGATGGCGAGCGCGATCAACTACAACACCGTGTGGACGTCGATCTTCGAGCCGGTCTCGACGTTCGCGTTCCTGAAGCGGTACGGGAAGCTGTCGCCGCTGACTGCCCGGCACGACCTGCCCTACCACGTGGTGGGCTCCGACCTCGCTGGCGTCGTACTGCGCACCGGGCCGGGTGTGAACGCCTGGAAGCCCGGCGACGAGGTGGTCGCGCACTGCCTGTCGGTCGAGCTGGAGTCGCCGGACGGGCACAACGACACGATGCTCGACTCCGAGCAACGGATCTGGGGCTTCGAGACCAACTTCGGCGGGCTCGCGGAGATCGCGCTGGTGAAGTCGAACCAGCTGATGCCGAAGCCGGCGCACCTCACCTGGGAGGAGGCCGCGTCGCCCGGGCTGGTGAACAGTACGGCGTACCGGCAGCTGGTGTCGGCCAACGGCGCCAACATGAAGCAGGGCGACGTCGTACTGATCTGGGGCGCGTCCGGCGGCCTCGGTTCGTACGCGACCCAGTTCGCGCTGAACGGCGGGGCGATCCCGGTCTGCGTGGTGTCGTCGCCGGAGAAGGCGGAGATCTGCCGGGCGATGGGCGCCGAGCTGATCATCGACCGGACCGCGGAGGGGTACCGGTTCTGGAAGGACGAGACGACCCAGGACCAGAAGGAGTGGAAGCGGTTCGGCGCGCGGATCCGCGAGCTGACCGGCGGGGACGACCCGGACATCGTGTTCGAGCACCCGGGACGGGAGACGTTCGGGGCCTCGGTGTACGTCGCCCGCAAGGGCGGGACGATCGTGACCTGCGCGTCGACGTCGGGGTTCATGCACGAGTACGACAACCGGTACCTGTGGATGAACCTGAAACGGATCATCGGCTCGCACTTCGCCAACTACCGCGAGGCCTGGGAGGCCAACCGGCTGATCGCCCGCGGCATGGTGCATCCGACGGTCAGCAAGGTGTACCCGCTGGAGGACACCGCGCAGGCGGCGTACGACGTGCACCGCAACCTGCACCAGGGCAAGGTCGGCGTCCTCACCCTGGCCCCGTCCGAAGGCCTCGGCGTCCGCGACACCGCCCTGCGGGAGAAGCACCTCGACCGGATCAACCGCTTCCGCGACAGGTAGATGTCCACAGGCTCGATTGGCTGGTTACGGGCGGGTTCTGACAGGCTTAAGGTGCTGTGGTAATCCAGCGCTGAGCCGCCAGAAGGGAACCTGGGGAATGCCTGACGAGTCGAGCCTGCCGTTCTTCGACCGCACGGCGACCGCGGCCGGGGGCTTCCCGGTCAGCCGTCGTGGGTACGACAAGCAGGCCGTGGACGACTACGTCCGCGCGCTGGAGATGCAACTCGTCGAGGCCAGACACCGCGCCGACGAGTTGCAGCGCAGCGTCGCGCCGCTGCAGCAGCAGCTCGAGGAGACCCGGCGCCAGCTCGAGGCCAGTGCGAACCCGTCGTACGCCGGGCTCGGCGACCGGGCCGCGCAGATCCTCCGGCTCGCCCAGGACCAGGCGTCCGAGGCGCTCGAGGAGGCCAAGCGCGAGGCCGAGGAGCTGCGCGCGAACGCGGCCAAGGAGGCGGCCGCCGCGCGGGCGACCGGCGAGCGCGAGGCGGAGGACATCCGCACGGTCGCGCTGAACGAGGCGGACAGCATGCGCCGTACGGCCGAGGGCGACGCGGCCGAGTTGCGTCGTACGGCGGAGACCGAGGCCGCCGAGGTGCTGCAGGCCGCGCGGCGGAAGGCCGAGCAGCTGCAGCTGACGGCCGAGTCGCAGGCGAGCACGCTGAAGAACGGCGCGCTGCACGAGGCCGAGAAGATCCGCACCGCCATCCAGCGCGAGTCCGCGGCGCTGCGGGCCCGGCTGGCCGACGAGCGCGAGCAGCAGGCCAAGGAGCTCGCCGACAAGCACCAGCAGATCGCGGCCGACACCGAGAACCTGACCACCCAGATGAAGGAGGCCGCCGAGGCGTCCGAGCGCCGGGTGGCCGAGGCGACCGAGCAGGCGCGCAAGATCCGCGCCGAGGCCGAGGAGTCGGCCGAGCGGACGCTCGCGCGGGCGCGGCGGGAGGCCGAGCAGCTGCTCACCACCGCCCGGACCCGCGCCGAGGCCGAGCTCGCGAACGCCGCCGACGAGGCCGAGCGGTCCCGCACGGTCGTCGCCCGCGAGACCGAGCGCCTGGCGAAGCGCCGCGACGGCATCCTCACCCAGATCGCCGGCCTGAACGAGATCGCCAGCAACATCGCCCGCCAAGCCGCCGAACTCGACTCCGAAACCGCCGCGGCACCGTACGTGAACCCATTCGCCCGCCCCAAGGAGTCCACCCCCACCGGCAACCCCTTCGCCCCCACCCCGGACACCACCGACACCGGCTCCTCCACGTCCGGTACGCCGTACTCCCCGACGCAGAGCTCCACGTCCACCGCCAGCCCCACCTCCACGTCGGGCTCCACCTCCGCGTCGTCCGCCGGATCCGGCACCTCCGCCGCGTCAGGCTCGACGTACTCCGGCTCGCCGGAGTCGACGGACGCCACCGCCCCGGGCTCGACCGCGGCGGGTTCGGCCGGGTCCTCTGCCGGCAGCTCGGACGGGAGTGGGTTTGCGTCGGACAACCCGTTCGCGGGGGCGACGCCTGCGGCGAGCCCGTTCGCGGGGGACTCGGGTGAGGCGTCGTACGAGGACGAGGACGGACCGTTCACCGGGGCCAGCCCGTTCGTCGGGGTGGCGGCCGGGGACGCGCGGGTCGACGAGACCCGGATCGACACCGGCCTGCGGGTCGACCCGAAGGACGCCGACGACCTGGCCGGGAAGACGAGCCGTACCGGCGGCGGCCCCGCCGACGACGGCGAGGACGAGCCGAAGGATGCGACGATGGTCGACGAGTTCCGGCTGAGTGACCTCGCCGGCGAGGAGACTCAGGTCCAGACGCGGCCGTCCGCCCCGGCGAAGTCCTCCGGGGGTGCGTCGTCCGCCGACGCCAAGACCGATGCGGCCTCCTCGCGCGCACGATCCCCGAAGGACAAGATGTGACGCCATCCGGCGACGACGACACCTCCAGAGCGACCGACACCGACCTGGCCGACGCGACCCGCGAGGCACAGGAAGCAGCCGCCAAGGCCGAAGCCGCCGCCGGCAAGAGCGCACGCTCCGCCACCGAGGCCGCCGCCTCGGCCCGTTCCGCCGACGACGCGGCCGACGACGCCGCGGACGCCGCCCGCGCCGCAGACACCTCGGCCGACAACGCGAACGACTCCGCACACCGAGCCGACGAATCCGCGGACGAGGCGGACGACTCGGCCGATCAGGCGGAAGCGGCTGCGGTGGCGGCGGACGCGGATGCCAAACACGACACGAACCTCGCCGACGAACTGCTGATCGAGGAACGGCACCCGTCGGTCGGCATGGGCGTACCGGGCCCGCCGATCCGCCGCGGCAACCCGTTCACGTTCGGGTTCTTCGCGGCCCTCGGCGTCCTCGTCGCCTGGGGCCTGTGGAACGCGCTCGGCCAGGCGCGCTCCGTCCTGATCCTGCTCCTGGTCTCGATGTTCATCGCCGTCGGCCTGAACCCGCTCGTCGAGTGGTTCATGCGCCGCGGCCTGAAGCGCGGCCTGTCGGTCGGCGTGGTGTTCCTGCTGATGATCCTCGCGGTCGCCGGCGTCGGGTTCGCGATCGTGCCGGTGGTCTCCGACCAGATCAACAGCCTGATCAAGAACGCCCCCGAGTGGCTGGACCTGCTGACCAAGTCCAAGACCCTGAACGACCTGAACGACAGGTACCAGTTCATCCAGAAGGCCCAGGACTACGTCCAGGACCCGGCGCTCGCGCAGCGCGCGTTCGGCGGCATCCTCGGCGTCGGCAAGGTGGTCGCGAACGCCCTGTTCAACACGTTCACGATCCTGATCCTGACGCTGTACTTCCTCGCGTCGTTGCCGTCGGTCAAGCGAGCGGCGTACAGCCTGGTCCCCGCCACCCGTCGTACCCGCGTCTCGATCCTCGGCGACGAGGTCCTGGGTCGGGTCGGCGGCTACGTCAGCGGCCAGTTCCTGGTGGCGCTGTGCGCGGGCATCTTCATGTTCATCTTCCTGCAGATCGTGGGGCTGCGCGAGTACGCCGTGGCGCTGGCGATCGTGGTGATGTTCACCGCGTTCATCCCGATGGTGGGTGGCCTGATCGGCGTCGTCGTGGTCGCGCTGATCGGCTTCACCGACAGCCTCTGGGTCGGTATCGCCTGCCTGATCTACGGCGTCATCTACCAGCAGGTCGAGAACTACGTCGTCGCACCCCGCATCATGCGCCGCGCCGTCGACATCCCCGGCGCCGTCACCGTCATCGCCGCCCTCCTCGGCGGCGCCCTCCTCGGCGTGGTCGGCGCCCTCCTCGCCATCCCGTCCGCCGCCGCCATCCTCCTCATCATCCGAGAAGTCTGGGTCCGCAAGGCCGACGCCTCGTAGCCCCGCTCGACCGCTCAGCAAGGTAACGGTGCACCGGGCGGTGAGTGTTCAGGCGGGGCTGGTGACGTCGAGGATGAAGTGTTGGGCGGGGGTTAGGCGGTTGTAGGTTTCCGGGCGGAGGTAGGTCTGTTGGTTGAGTTGTTGGGGGAGGTTGCGGTGGGCGAAGTACGAGTGCATCGCCCGCCGCGGGGCAGTGGTTTGGTTGCGGGTGCCGCCGTGCCAGAGGTGGCTGTTGAAGATGATGACGTCGCCGGCGCGGCCGGTGAGTTGGAGTTGGTCGGGGTGGGGGGCGGTGGGATCGGGTAGTTCGTCGGTGGGCATGGTGCCGCGGCGGTGGGAGCCGGGGACTACGCGGGTCGCGCCGTTCTCCGGGGTGAAGTCGTCGAGGAGCCAGATCGAGTTGCAGACCTCGTACGCGCCGGGTTCGACCGGTTGACCGAAGTCGGCGTGCAGGGCCTGGTGGCCCTCGCCGGGTAGCGCCGCGCGGCTGTTCAGGGACGACAGCCGGAACTCCCCCAGGACGTGCTGCATCGCCGCCAGCACTCGCGGATGACTGAAGCACACCTCGAACTTCCCGTCCTTGTTCACCAGGTCCGCCAGCCGGTCCGTGCCCTTCTCCTGGTGTACTTCGAGACCGGCCCGATCGCCCTCCGCGGCGGTCAGTTCGGCCAGCCGCTCGTTGATCGCCGACACCTCCTCCGCGGTGAGAATCCCTTCCAGCGCGAGGAATCCGTCCCGGTCGAGCTGTTCCTTCTCCCCCGGGGTGAGGACGTCGTCAGTCACACCCAGGTCCCGCAGCGCCGCACCCATATCCATCAAACGGCTCCTTCACAAGATGCACGGATCGATGCCAGCATCGGTGCGTCGTACCGGAGAAACAATGCAGGAGGCGACAGCGCTCATGCACAAATCGCCACAGCTGCTCGGCGCCGGCGTTCACACCGCCGCGCCCGGCAAGGACTACCCGTCGCACGCGCACACGTCGTGGGAGCTCGTGTACTACGTTCGCGGCCGCGTCACCTGCCCCGTCGGCGATACGACGTACGACGCAACGCCCGGGACGGTCCTGCTGACGCCGCCGAACACCTGGCACGCCGAACAGAGCCGCACCGGGTACGCGAACCGTTTCCTCCAGGTGGATGCGGCGGCGACCTACCCGTGGCCGCGGCTCTGCTACGACGACGGCGAGCACACCCTGCGCCGGGTCTTCGACGCCCTGGTCCGCGAAACCGACAGCGAACTTCGCAAGCTCCTCCTCGCTGAACTCGATCTCCGCCTCCGCCGAGCCGCAGCCACAGCCACAACCACAGCACCCGCAACGCCGGCAGAGCAGTTGGTCGTGCAGGCAGAGCGGCTGTTCGAGGAACGCTTCGCCGGCGGCCTCCGCATCGCACAGGTCGCCGAGGAGCTGGGCGTCTCGCCGTCAGGCCTACGTGCCGCGTTCACCCGGCTGCGCAACACCAGCCCGCAAGGCGCGCTCCAAGCAGTCCGTCTACGGCACGCCCTCGCCCACATCCGCAACTCGACGCTGCCGCTCGAGGTCGTCGCTGACCTCACCGGTTACTACTCGGTCAGCCACCTGTCCCGCCACGTCAAGGCGGCCACCGGTTCGTCGCCGGGCGCCCTCCGCAGCCCCGAGTTCAGGAAATCTCGTCCCTGACCAACGACCCGACCCAGGCGTCGACCCGCATCCCCCGATGCACCAGCCGCATCCGCAACTGCCCCTCGATCAGGAAGCCGGCCTTCTCCGCCACCCGGCGCGAGGCGACGTTCCCGACTCCGCCCGCCACTCGATCAAGTCCAGTCCCCGCACCTCGAACGCCCACCCGCACACCGCCCGCACCGCCACCGGCGCAACACCTCGTCCGCGCGCCTCCGGCGCCGCCGTCCAGTACCCGACCTCCGCCGTCCCCCCGCCCCCGACCGCAAACTGCGTCGAGTCGTGGCGAATGGCGTCGGCGCCGTTCGCCGAGTCGTGGGTGATGGCAGCGCGCGGACAGCCATTTCTCACGACTCGGCGGAGTGGTCAGGAGAAGGCGGCTTGGACTGTGGTGAGTTGGATGGAGCGGTTCTTGATGGCCTGGTGGATGTCGGGGTCCAGGACGACGGACTGGTCGGAGAGGCGATATTCCTCGGCCCAGCGGTAGGTGTCGGAGCCGGGGCGGTGGAGGGACGCGAGCTCGGGGTGTGGCGCTGCGCAATGGGTCACCAGGAGGTGGACGCCAGGGGTCAGCTTGTTCAGGTAGTCGAGCATCCAGGGCTTCTTGTCCGCTGCGTCACGGTCGCTGAGGACCTCGATCGAGGCGAAGCGCTTGGACTCCTCGGCGCCGTAGATGAACGGCTTGCCGATCGCCGCCGACACCTCGTCGTACGCCGCCGGCACCGACGAGCCCATGTGGTAGTCGAGATACTCGACCGCCAGCCCTTCCGCCGCGAACTTCGCCGCCTGCGCGGACAACTCACGGACCGCGTCCGCGTGACCGATCCCGGCCCGAGCCTCCTCGACCGTACGACGGAACGTGCCGTCCTCCCCCACCAACGACGGACCGTCCGTCAACGGCCGCCAGCGCAGGAAGTCCCACTCGCACGTCAGCGTCTGGTGCACGCCGACCGGGATCCCGAACTCCCGCGCCAGCGCCGCCGCCTCGGTGAACCAAGGGCACGCCGCCATCGTCGACACCTGCGTGACGATCCCCTCCCGGAACGCCTGTACGGTCCCCACGTTGACCGCGTGACACATCCCGAAGTCGTCGCTCTGCACCACCAACCGAACCTCGGCCACGTCGCACTCCTCTCGTCCAGAAGGCCAGAAGGCCAGAAGCTCAGCCTACGGTCCGGCGAGCTTGGTGACCTCCGGTGTCGGGTTCGCGTGGAAGGCGCAGGCTCGGGGATAGCCGGCCAGGCAGCCGCGCGTCGTCATGAGCGCCGTGTAGTAGTCGATGTACCGGAAGCCGTACGTCTCGCCGCGCGCGAACGCCTGGTGGCGGATCGCGCCGATCCACCGGTGGAAGGCCTCGTCGGGGATCGGCACGTACATCGTCGGCGTGAATCCCTCCATGTCCTCCCAGTTCTCCGCGTGCAGGAAGCTGCGCACCCCGTGCCGCGGCAGCGCGGCGAGCTTCCCGGCTTCCGAGGGGTACGGCGTGATCGCCGCGAGGTCGTCCTCCGGGTCGATCGGCAGCCCGGCCAGGAAACGGGCGCGTTCGGCCAGTACCGCGGTGTGCTCGTGGTCGCGGTGGATGGAGTGCTTCCAGTGCGTGATGATCGTGTCGGGCTGCTTCTCGCGGATGATCCGGGCCAGCTCGAACGCCACGTCGTCGGTGTCCGGGAGGAACCCGTCGCTGTGCTCGAGCACCTGGAAGTCGGCGCCGATCGCCTCCGCGAACGCCGTACCCTCGGCGATCTTCTGCTTCTTGTAGTCGGCCGGCGTCATCCGCGGGTGCCCGCGCTCGCCCGGCGTCAGCGCGACGATCGTCGTCGCCGCGCCCTCGAGCGCGAGCTTGGCCAGCGTCGGCCCGGCGGTCAGGTCCATGTCGCCGATGTGCGCCCCGACGGCGAGCACTGTTCTGGTCACAAGGGTCTCCTTCACTTCAGGCCGCTGAGTACGACGCCGCGGACGTAGTACTTCTGGAACAGCAGGAACACGACGAGCACCGGCAGCGTGCTGATCACCAGGCCGGCCATCACGATCGGCATCGTCCGGTCCGGGTCGAGGAAGCTCTGCAGCAACTGGATCCCGACCGGCAGAGTCTGCAGCGACGGGTCCGACGACGAGATCAGCAGCGTCCAGATGTACTCGTTCCAGGTGCCGATGAACGTGATCAGGCCGAGCGTGATCGCGACCGGCCGGGTCTGCGGCAGCACGATCAGCCGCCAGATCTGCCACTGGTTCGCGCCGTCGATCTTGGCCGCCTCGAGCATCTCGTCCGGCAGCGAGACCATGAACTGGCGCATCAGGAAGATCCCGAACCCGGACACCGTGAACGGCAGGATCAGCGCGAGCAGACTGGTCGTCAGCCCGCCGTCGCCGCCGCGCCCGAGGAGGTCGTTGCCGCCGGCCAGCGGCCAGTTGAGCATGATCAGGAACGTCGGGATCAGCAGCAGGAACGGCGGCAGCATCATCGTCGCGAGGATGAACCGGAAGATCACCGCCCGGCCGCGGAACCGCAGCTTGGCCAGCGCGTACCCGGCCATCGCGGACGTGACCAGCACCGACACCGTCACGCTCACCGTGACGATCACGCTGTTCCGGAACAGCCGCGGCAACTCGAGCTGCGCGAAAGCCTCCCGATAGTTGGCGAGGTCGAACGACGACGGCAGGAACTGGTACGGGATCACGCCGTACTCCCCCGCGCCCTTGAACGAGCTCATCACCATGTCCAGGAACGGCATCACCATCGCCACCGCGCCGAGGATCACGACCAGGTACGCGAACCACGGGAACCGCCGCCGCTTCACGAGGTCTCCTCTCCGCGCCGCCGGGCGATCCACAGCTGCAGCAGCGTGATCGCCAGGATGATGACGAACAGCACCATCGCCATCGCGCTCGCCGTCCCCCAGGCGCCGTACTTGAACGCCCGCTGGTACATCTCGAACGCCGCCACGTTGGTCGCGTTCACCGGACCGCCGTCGCCGGTCATCACGATGATCAGCGCGAACGACTGCAACCCGCCGATGAACTGCGTGATCAGCACGAACAGCAGCGCCGGCCGCAGCAGCGGCAGCGTGATCGACCAGAACAGGTGCCACGACCCGGCACCATCCACTTCCGCCGCCTCGTAATACTGCGAAGGGATCGCCTTCAGCCCGGCGGTCAGGATCAGTACGGCGCCGCCGATCGACGCCCAGGCGTGGACGACGGTCACCGACGGCAGGGCGTACGACGCGTCGGACAGGAAGCCGACGCTGTTCACGCCGAGCTTGTTGAGGACGCCGTTGATCAGCCCGGCCGGCTGGTACATCATCTTCCACACGTTGCCGATGGCCACCACCGTCGCGACCACCGGCAGGAAGTACAGCACCCGCCAGAACCCCTGGAACGCCAGCCGGTCGATGCAGTAGGCCACCAGCACCGAGCCGAAGGTCGCCAGGAACACCGAGCCGAACGCGAACAGCAGCGTGTTCACCAGGATCGGCTTGACGAACGTCCCGTCCAGGCTGAGTACGTCGCCGAAGTTCGCGGCGCCCGCCCACCGCAGGGTGCCGAGGTCGAACCCGCCCCAGTCGGAGAACGCGAGCACGATCGCGAACAGGAACGGCAGGATCAGGAACACGCAGAAGAACAGCAACGCCGGCGACAGGAACAGGTACGCCGCCCGTCCCTCCCGGTGCAGCTTGCCGACGCGCTGGGCCGGCACCGCCAAGGTGCCGACCCTGCCGACCGCGGACGTCATTGCGGCTTGACCGCCTTCGCGGCCTGGGTCAGCGCCTCGTCGGGATTCTTGCCGTTGGCAAGCACACCCATGATCGAGTTGTGCAGCGCGGTCTTGGCCTCGTACGCGCCGGGCTGGTTGGGCTCGGCCATCGCGTACGTCGCCGCGTCGTAGATCGGCGCCAGGTTCGGATCGGACAACGACTTCTTGTACTCCGCCTGGTCAGCGGTCCGCGGCGGGATCAGGCCCTGGTCGGCCAGCCACTTCCCGGTCTCGGTCACCTTGCCGTCGGAGGCCTTGTGCTCGTTCATCCAGGTGAGGAACTTCCACGCCTCGTCGGCGTGCTTGCTGCGCTGGTTCACGCCCATGAAGAAGCCGTACGCCAGCGAGCCCTTGCTGCCCGCCGCCGGGCCCGGGATCGCGGCCACGCCGACGTCGGAGGCGTACTTGTCCTTCATCTGGGTCTTCAGGCTGCCGATCCACCAGCCGGCCTGGATCGCCATCGCGACCCCGCCGCTGCGGAACTGCTTGGTCGGCATGATCGACGGGTTCGTCGCCTTCGCCGCGGCCAGCTCGGACTCGAACTTCAGCGCCGCCTTGCCCTCGGCGTTGTCGAACCGCGGCGTACCGTCCGGGCCGAGGAAGGTGCCGCCGGCCGCGTCCAGCAGCGACAGGAACGGGTGCACCGACTTGTTGTCGCCGTCCTGGATCAGGCTCAGGCCCTCGACCTGGATGTTGCCCTTGGCATCGCGCTTCACGGTCTTGCGCGCCGCGTCGGCGAGCTCGGCCCAGGTGGCCGGCGGCTTGCTGATCCCGGCCGCCGCCAGGATCTTCTTGTTGTAGAACAGCACGTAGGTGTTCAGCTCGGTCGGGTACCCGAGCAGCGTGTCGCCGGTGGTCACCGCGCCGAGCGCCGCCGGGCTGTACTCCGCCTTGATCTTGGTCGCGATCTCGTCCGGCACCTTCGCCACGACGTTCGCCTTCATCAGCTGGCCGCCCCACAGGCCGTACGCGCTGACGATGTCGGCGCCACGCCCGCCGGTCTGCCGGACCGTCATCGTGGTGAGCAGGTCGTCGAACTTGACCACCTGCGCCTTCACCTGGACGTTCGGGTTCTCGTTGTTCCACTGCTGGATCATCTTGTCCAGGCCCTCTTTGGACGGGCCGTCGCTGTAGTGGCTCAGCAGCGTCAGCTCGACCTTCCCGTCGCTACTGCCCGAGCCGCCGCCCCCACAGGCAGCGCCCGTCGCGAGGAGCCCCAGGACAACTGCCAGCCGCAAACACTTGGCCATGCGCATTTGTCACTCCTTTCCGCCAGCCGGGAGCAACGGCGCCCGGAGGATGGTGAACGTGCGGGTGATGTCGAACCCTGTCTTCAGGTACAGCTGCCCGGCCGCGGACTTCTTGCCGGTCCACAGGAACCAGGCGCTGTGCGCGCCGGCGGCGACCATCCGCTCGAGCGTCAGGTGCAGTAGCACCTTGCCGAGCCCGGTGCCGCGCGCGGACGGCCGCACACCGAACGGCCCGAAGCGGTCGATCACCCCTTCGTACGTTCCGTGCATCGCCCAGCCGAGGATCACCCGGCCGGGGTCCCGTGCCACCACGATGCGATCGAGTGGCAGGCCGCCGAGCACGCCTTCGCGGATCGCCCGCGCCCAGTCCGGGTTGAACTCCGACCCGGCGATCGTGATCAGCGCCGTCAGCTCGTCGTCGGTCGGCGTACCGAAACTGTGGCCGTCGGCCGTCAGTGCGTCGATCCGCTTGCGGACCTCGTCCGGTACGGCGTACCCGACGAGGCTGCGGTCCATCGCGACCGCGTCGTACCCGCGCTCGAAGCCGAGGTCGGCGAGCAGCCGGGCGGCGTCCGGGTAGCGGGCCGCGTCGAGCCCCGGGAGGAAGTAGTTGGGCGTGTACGACGAGAAGAACACCTCGGACCGCCCGTGCGAGCGCAGCCAGTCCATGGCCGCGGACACCAGGGCGCGGCCGATCCCCTGGCGCCGGTACTCCGGATGCACGAAGAAGAACGGGATCCAGCCGGACACCGGCTCCAGGTCGTCGGCGTCGACGGCGATCAGGCGGCGGACGGCGTACGCGGCGCCGACGATCTGATCATTGATCACGGCCACCTGGAGACCGGCCGCGTCGAAGTTCCGGTCGAGCAGGAACAGGTCGCGGAAGCGCTGGTAGCTGATCGGGTCGGCCGGCGCCGCGGCGGTCCACGCGGCGGCGAGCGCGGGCCCGTCCCCGACCCGGAAGGCGCGGATCGTCGCGGCGGCCGCGGTCTCATCGGAGCAGGTCGCGGAAGTTGCCTCGGAGCCGTTCATCGCGCGTCTCCTTCGTAGAGCAGTACGCCGGGCCGGACCCAGCTGGACGGTGTGGTTGCTGGGGGCAAGAGTTCGACGGGGTCGTCGCCCGCCTCGAGGGCCTTGCGGAGCGAGTCCGAGCCCCACAGCTTGTCCAGCGACGGCAGCAGCGCGAAGTCGGGGTAGAGCTCGTTCAGCACGCGCAACATCTCCAGCGCGGTCCGCACCGGTTCGAACATCTCCGGGTCGTCCACGTGCAGTTGTACGCCGGACACCACTTGCCCGGCGTACTTGCTGAACACCGGCTCGAACCACGTCCGCCGGAAGCTCACGCCCGGCAGGTCGAGCGCCCGCAGCGCCGGCACGAACCGGTCGTCGACGTACGGCGCCCCGATCGTCTCGAACGGCCGCGTCGTACCGCGGCCCTCGCTGAGGTTGGTGCCCTCGAAGAGGCCGGTGCCCGGATAGACGAGCGCGGTGTCCGGCGTCGGCATGTTCGGCGACGGCGGCACCCACGGCAGGCCGGTCGTGGCCGTGTCGCGGCGCCAGCCTTCCATCGGGATCACCGTCGCCGTACCCAACTGGAGGGCCAGCTCGCCGACGGTCAGCCCGTGGCGGAGCGGAATCGGTGCCCGCCCGACGAAGCTCTCGAACCCGGGCTGCAGCATCGGCCCTTCGACCCGGACGCCGCCGAGCGGGTTCGGCCGGTCGAGGACGACGAACGGCAGCCCGAGCCGCGCCGCGGCCTGCTGGCAGTCGTACATCGTCCAGATGTAGGTGTAGAACCGCGTCCCGATGTCCTGGATGTCGAACAGCAGCGCGTCGACCCCGGAGAACAGGTCGTGGAGCGCCCGTCCTTTTCGCCGGTAGGTGTCGAAAACCGGCAGACCGGTGTCCGGGTCGACGCCCTCCCCTTCGCTCGCGCCCGCCTGCGCCGTACCGCGAAGCCCGTGCTCGGGACCGAACAGCGCCGTCAACGGCACCCCGGACGCCCGCAGCGCGACCGATGTCGGCGTGAGGTCAGGCAGCACGCCGGTGAAGTTCGTGATCAGTCCCAGGCGCCCGTCCGGCACCAGCCCCGGGTCCTCGGCCAGCCGCTGTGCGCCGGTCCGGACCGCCATCGCCACCACCACCCAGATCGTGGATCCTGCAGGAACCTGGGTTGAAAACTTACCGATGTATTCAGGTGAAGGTCAATGGATTACTGACAACCGTTTACCCGCGGGACTGGAGATGGTCCATCACACGTGCCCGGATCTCGTCCGCCGGAATGTCGCGGTCCTGCAGTTCGGCCAGCCAGCCGCTGTACACCTCGTTCGAGGCGCTGAACTCGAGCGCGATGTCGTCCGGGTCGCGGAAGTTCAGGTGCGAGGCGAACGCCTCGTCCCGGATCGGCGTGTAAGTCACCCCCAGCGCCTCGAACCGGCGCTCCCACTCGACCAGCTCGTCCCGGGTGGCCGCCGCCATCCCGAGATGGTCCAGCCCCGTGTTCAACTCGGTGAACGGCCCGCCCGCCGCGCCGTCGTGCTTGGCCAGCGCCAGGATGAACCCGCTCGGCCGGTCCACCAGGATCCGGACGGACCCGAAGTCGAGAAGCGGCTTCAACCCGAGGACCTCGGTGTAGAACTGCTCGCTGCGGTCGAGGTCAGTGACCGACAGGCTGACATGATCGATTCCCGCGAAAGCCGGCATGACTCCCCCTCCCCCTGCTCGGGACTGTAGTCCCGGGCTGTCAGGGCAGGAAGGGGGTGAGGGCGGCGAGGAAGTCGTCGAGTCGTTCGGCGTGGACCCAGTGGCCTGCCTCGGGGACCTCGGCGTACCGGACCTGGGGGAAGTACGTCGCGATGGTGGCGCGGTGGTCCTGTTGGACGTAGTCGGACTTGCCGCCGTAGATGAACAGGGTCGGGCCGTCGTAGACCAGGCCGGCGGCCTCGGTGGGCCAGCCGGAGATGGCGGGCAGCGAGGCCTCGATGACCGGAAGGTTCGGGCGCCAGCGGGCGCCGGACTCGTCGAGGATCAGGTTCTGGAGGAGGAACGCGCGCGTTCCGGGAGTGGGTACGGCGTCGACCAGCTGGGCGTCGACCTCCGCGCGCCGGGTGACCGACGACAGGTCGGCGGTGCGCATCGCGCGGGCGTACTCCACGAAGGCCGGCGGGTAGCCGACCGGCGCCGCGTCGACCACGACGAGCCGCTCGACCACCGACGGGTGCCGCAGCGCGGTGAGCATCGCGGTCTTGCCGCCCATCGAGTGCCCGACCAGCGCGACCGGGCCGACGCCGAGCGACTCGATCGTCTCGCGGACGTCGTCAGCCATCTCCGGGTAGCTCATGGTGTCCACGTGCGGCGATGTGCCGTGGTTGCGCAGGTCCAAGGCGAACACCCGGTGCCGGTCCGCGAGCCGCCGGGCGGCGGTCATCCAGTTCCGCCCCGAGCCGAACAGCCCGTGCATCACCACGACCGGGGTCCCCGTCTCGCCGTACGACGTGACCGGAAGCTTCATGCGCTACACCCTTTCACCGACTGCCCGTCACCGACTGCGCTGCCAGCAGGCCGTGTGCCAGTGGCGGCGCTCGTCGAGCGACTGCGCCCCGCCCAGCGCACCGAGCAGGCTGGGGTTGTCCGGCCACACGACGACATGCGGCGTGGCCGGCGGGATCTGCTGGTCGCAGCCCGGGCAGCGGTACGACTTCGCCGACGCGGAGCCGGAGACCCGCCGGACGTTCCACTCCCCGTCCGCCTTCGCCTCCCGGCTCTGGGTACCGCCGAGCAGCGGCCGGTCACTGACCGGCCGCTGCCACTTCGAAGGCTTTCTGCGCGACATAGCCCCTCAAGGCTAGTCGTATGGCCTAGGTCACCCGCGGGCAACCGCGTACGTCGCGCAGCCGATCAGCTCCATCGAGACCTGGAGGCGCTCGGGGCTGACGTTCTTCGCGATCGTGTCCTCCGGCGAGTGGTACGGCGGCTCGAGGAACGACGGCGCCAGCTCACCGCGCCAGGAGAAGTTCGCCGACGCGATCCCGACCTCCTGGAACGACTGGTGGTCGGACGCGCCGCGCTGCACCGGGCCGACCAGTTGGGCGTCGTACCCGAGGCGCTGGCCGGCGGCCCGGACCGCGTCCGTCGCGGCGTTGGCGAGCCCGGTGAAGGACAGCAGCCAGTACGTGACGGCCGGGTCCCAACTGGTCGCGACCATGTCGTTCTGGAACACGGCCCGGTAGCGGTCGCGCTGGTCCTGGGCGAGCTGCTTGACGTGGTACCGCGAGCCGATCAGACCCTGCTCCTCCGAGCCCCAGAGCGCGAACCGCAGCGTCGCGTCGGTCGGGATCCGGCTGAACACCCGGGCCAGCTCCATCGTCAGGACTGTCCCGGAGCCGTCGTCGTTCGCGCCGGGCGCGCCGGTCACGGTGTCGTAATGGCCGCTGACCATCACGATCGGGCCGTTCGGGCCGGACTTGCCGCGCCGTTCGCCGATCACGTTGTTGGAGATCAGCCCGCGGTGCGCCGCCGTACTGATCCGCAGCGGCAGCGAGCTGACCACGCCGAGGGCCTCGCGGATCAGCCGCTTCTGCACCTGGGCGACGCCGACGACCGGGATCGGGGCGTCGGTCAGGCCGCTCGGCGAGAAGGCCGAGGCGCGCCGCGGGAACACCCCGTCGGCGGGCAGCAGGATCACCGCGACCGCGCCGCGCGCGGCGGCCGCCGCGACGAACGCGGGCCGCGCGGCGGCGGTGTCGTCCGCGATCACGATCGACCCGGTGATCAGCGCGGGGTCGGCGGGCCAGACCGGAGCGGTCGCCGGGCCGACGTCGCGGACCGGGCCTTCGACGGTGACGTCGAGCTTGCCGCCGGGCGCGGCGCCGGCCTGCCAGCACAGGTCGTCCGGCAGCAGGCCGCGGACGTCGGTGATCTGGGCGAGGAACTTGTCCGCGACCGGGAACGGCTCGAGCCGGGTCCGGTAGCCGAACCGGTCGAGCTGTCCCGCGATGTAGTCGGCGGCGCGCTTCTCGCTCGCCGTACCGCCGATCCGCGGGCCGATCCGCTCCGACAGCACCTGGAGGTGCTCCAGGGCGCGCTCGGACGACAGGCCGGACACGACCTGCCGGTCGTACCTGTCCAGGTTCGGCCGGTGCACCGCACCCGGCCGGAGGTCGTCGGCGCCCCAGGCGGGTGCGGCGGGAAGAGCGGTGGCGGCGGTGACACCGGCGACGCCGGCCAGCAAACCACGGCGACTCAGACCGGATCTTTCGGTCATGCAGGTCTCCTCACATCGAGAGGGCGGCCCCGAGAGCCCAGACCGTAACCGACCCGCGACCGAGCCGCCTAGTGGTTACTTCGCATTGCTCCGAAGTTCCTCGCCGACCGCGTGCATGTGCCGCAGGCCCATTCGGTACGACTCGATCAGACCCGTTGAAACGTAGGGCATTCCGATGCGTTCGCAGTACGCCCGCACGATCGGCTGGGCGAACCGGAGGTTGGCGCGCGGCATGCTCGGGAAGAGGTGGTGCTCGATCTGGTAGTTGAGGCCGCCCATCATCCAGTCGGTGACCAGGCCGCCGTTCACGTTCCGCGAGGTCAGCACCTGCTTCTCCAGGTGCCCCCAGTCGCTGTCGGCGTCGGGCATCTCCATGCCCTTGTGGTTCGGCGCGAACACGCTACCGAGGTGGAGTCCGAAGACCATGTGGTGGATCAGCGCGAAGACCAGCGCCTGCGCCGGCGACAGGATCAGGAACAACGCCGTGAAGTACAGCACCAGGTGCGCGGCCATCAGGCCCAGCTCGACCTTCTCGGTCCGGCGGCGGGCGAGCAGGAAGCGGATGCTCGACACCTTGAGGTTGAAGCCCTCCAGCGTGAGCAGCGGGAAGAAGATGCGCGCCTGGTTGCGGCTCAGCCAGCCCTCGAGGCCCTTGCGGCCGGCGGCCTGTTCGAGCGTCCACACCAGGACGCCCTCGCCGACGTCCGGGTCCTTGTCGGTGTGGTTCGGGTTGGCGTGGTGCCGGTTGTGCTTGTCGTTCCACCAGGCGTAGCTCATCCCGAGCAGCAGGTTGCCGTGCAGCCGCCCGATCCAGTCGTGCAGCTTGCGCGAACTGGCGATCTGCTGGTGGCCGGCGTCGTGGCCGAAGAACGCCGCGCGGGTGGTCAGGATGCCGAGCGGCAGGGCGAGCAGCAGGGTCCACCACGAGGCGCCGACCACGGCGATCCCCGCCCAGGTCAGGCCCGTCAGCGCCACGTTGATCCCGATCGCCATCGCGTACGCCGCCGTACGGCGCTCCAGGAGTCCGGCTGCCTTGATCTCGCGGAGCAGCGGGGAGAAGTCGGAACGGCGGGTAGCAGCGGGTGACACGATCGGCTGAGCCATCAGGTCCTCGTCTCGAGAGCGGTGGGAGGCCTAGGCGTACAGCCACGGCCAGCGTACGTCATCAAGCCTGTGTGCCCTAACGGCGGAAAACATGAGAGTTACTACCCGAATCCGCCGGGGAGGCAGCCCCAGGGGAAGAGTGGGGATAACCCCACCGCGCCCAGCCTCACGCTCGGTCATGATGGAGCCATGAGCACCGCTGCAGCCACCACCGAAGCGCCGCCGTTGCGCTATCCCAAGCTCGCGCAGCCGTGGATCGCGCTGTTCCTCGCGATCCTGGCCGAGCTGGGGATCGCTCTGTTCGTGCTGAGCGTGGTGTCCGTGCCGCTGATCGCGGTCTGGGTCGGGATCCCGATGCTGCTCGTGGTCGTGCCGGCCGCGCGCTGGTTCGCGAACTGCCACCGCACGATGCTGGCCGGGTTCCTCGGCGAGCGGATCCCGCGCCCGTACAAGAAGCCCCCGATGCCCGGCATGCTGATGCGGCTGCGGACGATCCTGACCGACCCGCAGACCTGGCGGGACATCGTCTGGCTGCTGGTGAACGCGGTGCTCGGCTTCACGCTGTCCCTGCTCAGCGCCGTGCTGTTCCTGGCCGGGCTCTTCTACCTCGTCTACCCGCTGCTGGTCGGCGTCACGCCGGAGGGCGTGTTCACCGAGCCGTTCGGCGGGCTGGTGACGGTGAACTTCTGGACCAGCTTCCTGGTGATGCCGGTCGCGCTGATCGCGTTCCTGATCTGGAACGCGGCCGGCGAGCGGCTGCTGAAGGCGAACGCGTTCGTGGCCCGCTCGCTGCTCGGCCCGACCGAGAGCGCGAAGCTGGCGATGCGGGTCCGCGAGCTGGCCGAGTCCCGCGCCGAGACCGTCGACACCCAGGCGGCCGAGCTGCGCAGGATCGAGCGCGACCTGCACGACGGCGCCCAGGCCCGGCTGGCCGCGCTGAGCATGAACCTCGGCATGGCCGAGGAGCTGGTGGCCCGCGACCCGGCCCAGGCCGCGGCGCTGCTCACCGAGGCCCGGCAGTCGGCGAGTACGGCGCTGTCCGAGCTCCGCGACCTGGTCCGCGGCATCCACCCGCCGGTGCTCGCCGACCGCGGGCTCGAGGGCGCGGTCAAGGCGCTCGCGCTGACCTGCCCGTTCAAGGTCGACGTCACCTTCGACGTCCCCGGCCGGCCGCCCGCGCCGGTCGAGTCGGCGGCGTACTTCGCGGTCGCCGAGTGCCTGGCGAACGCGGTCAAGTACTCGGCCGCGACGAACGCCTGGGTCCAGATCACCCACGAGGACGAGCGGCTGCACATGATCGTCGGCGACGACGGCGTGGGAGGCGCCACGGTCAAGCCCGGCGGCGGTCTGTACGGTATCGAGCGGCGGCTGGCCGCCTTCGACGGTACGTTGACCGTGGTGAGCCCGAGCGCCGGGCCGACCACCGTGATCATGGAGCTGCCTTGCGAGTCCTCATCGCTGAAGACCACGCCCTCCTCCGGGACGGCCTGATCCGCCTGCTGGAGGCGCACGACTTCGAGGTCGTGGAGGCGGTCGACAACGGGCCCCGGCTGGTGCCCGCGCTGGTCGAGCACCGGCCGGACGTCGCGGTCGTCGACGTCCGGCTGCCGCCGACGTTCACCGACGAGGGCCTGAAGGCCGCGATCGAGGCCCGGGAGAAGGTCCCGGGGCTCCCGATCCTGGTGCTCTCGCAGTACGTCGAGCAGCTCTACGCCCGCGAGCTGCTCACCGGCGGCGGGGGCGGCGTCGGGTACCTGCTCAAGGACCGGGTGTCGAACGTCGCCGAGTTCCTGGACGCGGTCCGCCGGGTCGCCGCCGGCGGTACGGCGATGGACCCGGACGTGATCGGTCAGCTGCTGGCCCGGAACACCCGCGACGAGCCGATCAGCCGGCTCACCCCGCGCGAGTCCGAGGTCCTCGGCCTGATGGCCGAAGGCCGCTCGAACGCCGCGATCGCGAGTGCCCTGTTCGTCACCGAGAAGGCCGTCAGCAAGCACACCAACAACATCTTCGCCAAGCTCGACCTGCCGCCGTCCGAGGACGACAACCGCCGGGTGATGGCGGTGCTCACCTACCTGTCGTCCCGCTGATCCGCCTCAGGAACTCCCGGGTGCGCGGCTGCTGCGGCGCGTCGAGCACCCGGTCCGGCGGGCCGACCTCGAGCGGGCGGCCGTGATGCAGGAAGCAGACCTGGTCGGCGACCTCGCGGGCGAACGCCATCTCGTGGGTGGACACCAGCATCGTCATGCCCTCGGCCTTGAGCTCGCGGAGCAGGTCGAGGACCTCGCCGACGAGCTCCGGGTCGAGCGCGGACGTGACTTCGTCGAGCAGCATCAGCTGCGGCGAGTTCACCATCGCGCGGGCGATCGCGGCGCGCTGCTGCTGACCACCTGACAGCTCGTCCGGCCGGGCGCCGGCCTTGTCGCCGAGCCCGACGCGCTCCAGCATCTCCAGCGCCCGGGCCCGCGCGGTGTCCCGCGGCACCCGGTGCACACGGATCGGGGCCAGCGTGATGTTGTCGAGCACGGTCAGGTGCGGGAACAGGTTGTACGACTGGAACACGATCCCGATCCCGGACCGCACCTTGTCGGCGTCGACCCGCGGGTCGGTGATGTCGGCACCGGCCAGCTCGATCACCCCGTCGTCGACGGTCTCCAGCAGGTTCACGCAGCGCAGCAGTGTCGACTTGCCGGAGCCCGACGCCCCGATCAGCACGACGCACTCCCCCGCCGCGACCTCCAGGTCGAAGCCGTCGAGGACGACGTTGTCGCCGTACGCCTTCCGCACACCTGTCAGCTTGAGCAGGCTCATACCGGTCCCCCTCCCCCGCCGTACCAGCCCTGTTTGCGGGCCACGTAGTCGGTCAGCCGCGTCAGCGGGATCGTCAGCGCGACGAACAGCAGCCCGGCGACGACGTACGGCGTGAAGTTGAAGTCCTCGGCCGTCTCCAGTTGCGCGGCCCGGATCGCGTCGATGACGCCGAGGACCGCGATCAGCCCGGAGTCCTTCTGCAGGCTGACGAAGTCGTTGAGCAGCGGCGGCAGCACCCGCCGTACGGCCTGTGGGAGGACCACGAAGCGCAGCGTCTGCCGGTAGGTGAGGCCGAGCGAGCGCGCGGCGGCCCGCTGCGACGGATGGACGGACTCGATCCCGGCGCGGAAGACTTCGGCGACGTACGACGAATAGGTCAGCACCAGCGCGGCGCCGCCCCAGATCACCGCCTGGTTGGGCAGCCCGCGCAGTTGCAGGGCCGGGACACCGAACCCGAGCAGGAAGATCACCAGCAGCAGGGGCAGCCCGCGGAACACGTCCGTGTAGGCCGCCGCGAACACCCGGAGCGGGAAGAAGATCGGTCCGCGCAGTGTCCGCATGATCGCCAGCGTCAGGCCGAACACGACGATCAGCACGGCGCAGACCAGCATCACCCGGATGTTCAACCAGAGGCCCTGGGCAACGACCGGCAGCGCCTCCCAGCCGCGCTGGGCGTCGAAGAACGTCTCCCGGACCCGCGGCCAGCCCGGTGTCGAACCGATGCCCACGACAACCAGCGCGAGCAGGACCACCGAGCTGACCAGCGCGATCAACGTCGAACGCCGCGCCTGCCTGCGCCGGTAGGCGATCCGCTCACGTTGTAGTTCGGACGGTTGCCAGGTGCTCACGAGAGTTCGGGAGCGCCTGACTGGGTCAGGTACTGCTTCTGCAGGTTCGCCAGGGTGCCGTCGGCCTTGAGCGCGTCGACCGCCTGGGAGACGCAGCCGGTCAGCTTCGAGTTCTTCTCGAGGACGAACCCGAACTGCTCGCCCTGCCCGCCGGCCGGCAACTGGCCGACGATCTTGCCGTTGTCGAGCTGCGCCGCGGTCATGTAGAACGCGGTCGGCAGGTCCACCACGATGCCGTCGATCTGCTTGTTCTTCAGCGCCTGCACGGCCAGGTCGTTGGTGTCGAACACCGCGGGCGTCTGCTTCGGCTTCACCTGGTCGCGCAGCGCGGTGTAGCTCGTCGTACCGACCTGGGCGCCGAGCTTCGCGTCCGCGAGCTCCGCGACGGACTTCGCGTTCGCGATCTTGCTGCCCGCGGTGGTGATCACGGTCTGGCGTACGTCGTAGTACCCCGAGGAGAAGTCGACGGCCTTGCGGCGGTCCTCGGAGATCGACACCTGGTTCACGTCCAGGTCGAACGCCTTCGGGCCGGGCGCGAACGCGGTGTTGAACTGCACCGTCTGCCACTTCACCTCGGCCTGCTCGAACCCGAGCTTCTTCGCCACCGCGTAGGTGACCGCCGACTCGTAGCCCTTGCCGTTGCTCGGGTCGTCGCCGCTGAACCACGGCTCGTACGCCGGCTTGTCGGTGCCGACCGTCAGCGTCCCGGCGGTCTTCACCGCCAGCTTGTCCTTCGCGCAGTCGTCCGCCCCGGACGGCGTCGCCGCCCCCGACGAGCTGTCCTCGGGCGCGCACGCCCCCAACCCCACGACCGCCAGCACGGCCAGGCCCGCCACCACAGCACGCGTTCTCATGCGCAGAACTCTAAGTCCTCTTGCGGTACGAAGTAGGGCTGTTTCCAGTGTGCAGACGGAAGCGGGTGGAGAAGTAGAGCGGGTCGGCGTACCCGACCTGGGCGGCAACCGAGGCGACCGAGCGGCTGGTGAGTTCGAGGAGCCGGGCGGCGGCGTCGAGGCGGCGACGCTCGACGAACTGCTGCGGGGTGACGCCGAGCTGCTCGCGGAACAGGTGCGCGAAGCGGGACACGCTCAGATTCACCGCGCGGGCGAGCCGCGGGACGTCGAGGTTCGCGGTCAGGTCCTGGTCGACGAGCTCGATCGCGCGCAGCAGGCGGTCGTCGATCTGCACGGCCTTCGGGTTCTGGGTGTCGCACCACAGCAGCGCGGCCTCCAGCGAGTTCACGCTGAGCTGCTCGGCCTGCGGGAGCACGCTGCGCTGATGCCGTACGGCGTCCCGCAGGTGGCCGGCGATCCGGTCGAAGGTCGGTCCGGCCGGGTGCAGCTGAACGGTGCCAGGAGCAACCTCCGGCCAGTCGAGCAGCGGCAGCCAGTCGGGTTTCGGGTGCAGGTGCGCGTAGAGGAAGTGCCAGCGGTCGCCGACCGTGGCGTAGTCGTGCAGGGTGCCGGGCCGGACCAGTGTGACGCTGCCGGGCGCGGCGGCGACCTGACCGAATCGTCCCTGGCCGTCGAGGGTCTGGACCAGCAACCAGTCGGTCGTCCCGCGCCGCCGGTACGTCGCGTACTCGGGCCCCTCGTCGAACTCCCCGGTCGCCAGCCGGCGCACCACCGGATGCGGCGACTCAGCAGGATATCGAAGGTTCACAGCTAGATAGGCTATCGCTGCTCGAAGGCCGGCCGCCGCATCCTGGGCGTATGACAACCACGGCTGCCACGCCTCCGGGAGGCCCCATGACCGTCGTAGACATCTACCAGCGGGACGGCATCGTCCAGGTCCCTCAGCTGCTCGAACCCGCCGAGGTCGAGCGGATCAGGACTGCCTTCATGAAGCAGGTGGCGGCCGACCTCTCGCTCGCCCACGACGACGGCGTACCCGACGACGACCCGCTGGCGAAGTACCCGCGGTTCGTGCATCCGCACCGGTGGACCGACACCGAGGCCGGGGCGATCGCGCTCGAACTCATGCTCGATCACCGGATCCTCGATGTCGTGCAGGCGCTGATCGGCCCGGCGCTCGGCGCCCAGTCGATGTTCTACTTCAAGCCGCCGGGCGCCCGCGGCCAGGCGCTGCACCAGGACAACACGTTCCTGCGGGCCGACCCGGAGACCTGTCTCGCGGCCTGGATCGCGATCGACGACGTGGACTCGGCCAACGGCGGCCTCCAGGTCGTCCCCGGCTCGCACCGCACCGAACTGCTCTGCCCGGAGCCGGCCGACCTGACCGAGTCGTTCAGCACCGGGCAGGTCGCCGTACCCAAGGGGATGAGCAAGGTGCAGACCACGATGAAGCCCGGCGACGTGCTGTTCTTCCACGGCAGCGTCGTGCACGGCTCCCGCCCGAACACCACCGAGGACCGCTTCCGGCGCTCGCTGATCTTCCACTACATCCCCGAGGACAGCGTCGAGATCGCCGCCTTCTACAACCCGCTGATCCGCCCCGACCGCCGCGAGACCGTCCTCGCCGAAGCCATCGGCGGCGGCCCCTGCGGCGACTACGCCCAGGCCGAGCCCTAAGCGGACCGAAGATACGTCCGCCGGGCCAGCGCGCACCCGGCGGCGATCGCCAGCAGCACCGCGCCGCCGGTCAGCAGCCGGCCGACCGAATGCGGCGGGTCGAACCCGGGCTCCGTGGCCGCGGCCGCCAGGCACGTGAACAACGTCAGGCCGAGGAGCCCGGTCGCAAGCGTCGTCATCCGGAGCAGCGCCGCACCCGCCGACCGGGCGAAGCGGCTGCCGGTCAGCCGCATACCGTGCCCCGGCGGTGGAGCGGCGTACCCCCAGTCGTCCAGCGCATGACGCGGTACGTCGATGCGCGCGAGCGTCGTGGCTCCTCGGGTGAGTGCGTCGGCCGTCAGCGGGTGGTCGGCGTACAGCACGAGCGCCGTACCGGCGACGACGAGGCTGACAGGGCGTGCGTCGAGGAGCGCCTGCATGGTCCGCGGGTGCAGGACGGCGGTCAGGTAGCGGGCGTCGTCGCCGATCACGTCGAAGCTGCGGTTGAACTCGGCACTCTCCAGCGTCAGGTCCGACCGGGCCAGCCCGCCCGGCCGGACCTCCAGCGCCGGAAGCCCGGCCGGGAGCGTCGCGACGAACACGCTCATCCGGCGCGGCCGGCACACGGGTCCGCGCCACTGCAGCCAGCGCACCTCGAACGCGATGCCGTCCGGCGTCTGGACGGCGTTCCGCACGGTCCAGGAGCGGCCGACCGGCAGCGGGAGCGCCGGCAGCCGGACCGCCGCCGGGTCGACGAGCGACCATCCGTTGCGCTGCGCAACTTCCTTGATCTCCCGCGTCGTTGCCCGCGGCCACAAGTACGCGAGCGCCGCGGACACCACGACCAGGATCGCCAGCAGCGGGAGTACGGCGATCAGCACCGCGGGCCCGGCGTCGTACGTCGACCACACCAGCCGCGCGAGCACCGCGCCGACGGCGAGCACCGCGATCCACCGGGCCACCGTGGCCGTCCCGGCGGAGAGCCCGATCAGCACCCACGACACCGGGATCACCAGCACCGCGACCAGGAACATCAACGACGACCACCCGGGCCAGTCGGCCCCGACCACGCCGGGCATCATGATCAGCCCGAGCCCGGTCGCCACCACCAGCAGCATGCCCGCCACCGACACGAAGTCGCGCCCGCCGAGGTTCCTCCGCATCTACCCGAGTCTGTCAGCCGACCCGGGTCAGCAGCACTCAGCGATCCAGGGCGTGTCCAGGCCCGGACCGCGCAGACCCCACGCCACGCGACCCACCCGACGACCCCGGCCCGCGCGACCCGATGGCGCTCGGGGCGGCGAGGCCGGCGGTGGTGATCCGGCGCAGGTCCTCGACCCGCGCCCCGAGTCGATCCCCAACCTCCCGTCCGCGAGGCTGCGCCGGGCCCCGCGCCTCGTGCTGTGCCATCGCGGTCCGGACCTCGTGGATGACCGGTGCCGCCAACTCGTCGCCGCGGTCCAGCAGCGGTACGGCGGTGGCGAGGAACTGCTCGTGTTCGGCGGGCGTCGGCGGACGGTTGCGCTCGGCAAGGATCGCGTGCTTGACCAGCCACGGTTCCGGCATCCGCCCGTCGCCGCCGCGGTGGTTCTCGTACAGGACGTAGCCGTCCCGGTCGACGACGTACAGGTCGTCGACGGCCGCCAGGGACTCGATCTCCTGGGCGGTGTCCGGCACCAGCCGGTAACCCAGGTCGCCGAGTTCGGGGCGCACCCACCGGCCGATGCCCGTGTCGTCGACCGCCTGCTGGTACCGGCTCGCCCGGCCGAGCCGGCAGTTGGCCTCGTGCGTCGTGACGTACACAAGTGCCACGCGATAGTCGACGGCGCGGAACCCGTCGGCCCAGTTCGTCGCCAGCGGGACCCGGTGGAGCGGGGCGCTGGCGATCACGTCGTACCGCGGCTCGCCGCGGCGGAGGCGTTCGAGGCAGCGCACCATCATGCCGCGCGGCAGGTGCTGCGCGATCTCGTCGCCGGCCCGCATCCCCCGGGACCGCATGATCGCGTCGTACCGGGGATGTGCCGTGATGTCGTCGTCGAAGTCGTACACCGCGACCGACGGGCCGAGCGACGCCTGCAGGAGCCACTGCGTGGTCGACTTGCCGGAGCCCGGCGGGCCGCCGATCAGCACCACCAGCGGGCGCTGCCCGGGCGACCGCACCGGCGGTTCCGCGGGTGTGATCTGAGCAAGCCGCCGGGCGAGCACCGACTGCGCCTCGTGCAGCGTCAGGTCGAGCCGGGTGCTCCCGATCATCGGTCGAGCTCGGCGCGCAACCGGGCCAGCAACTCCGGGTAGGTGCTGAGGACCGTACGGCGTTCCGCGGCCGGCATCGTGTCGATCCGGCGCAGCTCGGCGTCGTGGAACGCGAGCCGCTCGGCGAACTCGGCCCGGCGATCCGGATCGGTCGCCTGACCGACCAGCGAGTTGTAGCACGCGGCCACGCTCTGGACGAGATTGCGAACCCGCTCACGTTCCAGGCGCTCCGCAGCACTCAACGGCTCGACGGGTTGACCGCCGAGAGCCTCCGTGAGGTGCTTCCCGTCGCCCTGGGCCACGCGGTGATGCTACAGCGACTCAGCTGGTGTAGTCGCGGAAACCGCGGCCGGTCTTGCGGCCGAGGTAGCCCGCGGTCACCAGGTGCTCCAGCAGCGGCGCCGGGGCGAAGCCGGGCTCGCGGAACTCCAGATACAGGGTGCGCTGGATGGCCAGCGAGACGTCCAGGCCCACCACGTCGAGGAGCTCGAACGGGCCCATCGGGAGGCGGCAGCCGAGCTTCATCGCGGCGTCGATGTCGTCGACCCCGGAGTAGTGCGCCTCGAGCATCCGGACCGCGTCGTTCAGGTACGGGAACAGCAGCGCGTTCACGATGAAGCCGGCCCGGTCGCCGCACCGCACCGGGTGCTTGCCGGCGGCAACAGCCACCGCGGCCACCGTGTCCGCGACCTCGGCGGAGGTGCTGACCGTGCTGACGACCTCGACCAGCTGCATCACCGGCGCCGGGTTGAAGAAGTGCAGCCCGACCACGTCGGCCGGCCGCTTGGTCGCCATCGCCAGGTCGATCACCGGCAGCGACGAGGTCGTGGTCGCCAGGATCGCGCCCGGCTTGCAGATCTCGTCGAACGTCTCGAACAGCGCCTGCTTGACGCTCAGCTCCTCGACCACGGCCTCGATCACCAGGTCGACACCGGCCAGGTCGTCGAGCTTCGCCGTACCGGTCACCCGGCGCAGCGCCGCGTCCCGCTCCTCGGACGACAGCTTGCCGCGCTGGACGCCCTTCTCCAGCGAGCGCTCCAGCACACTGCGGACCCGGTCGACCTTCTCGGTGCCGCGGGCGACGTACAGGACGTCGTACCCGGCCTTCGCGAGCACCTCGACGATGCCGACCGCCATCGTCCCGGAGCCGACCACGCCGACCTGCTTGACCGGGCGGACGGCGACCTCGTCACCGTTCCGCACCGGGGTGTGCTCGTCGTCGACGACGACCGGCGAGTCCGGCGCCTCGTAGGTGTAGAAGCCGCGCCCGGTCTTCCGGCCGAGCAGCCCGGCGGTGACCATCTGCTTGAGGATCGGCGCCGGCGCGTGCAGCCGGTTGCGGCCCTGCTTGTACATCGTGTCGAGGATCTCGTACGCCGTGTCGAGGCCGATCAGGTCGAGCAGCGCGAGCGGGCCCATCGGGTAGCCGCAGCCGAGCCGCATCGCGGCGTCGACGTCCTCACGGGTCGCGTACTTCGACTCGACCATGGAGACCGCGTGATTCAGGTAACCGAACAGCAGCGCGTTGGCGATGAACCCGGCCCGGTCGGCCGCGACCACCGGGACCTTGTCGAGGCGGCGGGCCAGCGCCTGCACGTCCTCGACCACGTCCGGCTCGGTGACCACGGTCTTGATCACCTCGACGAACTCCTGCACGGGTGCGGGGTTGAAGAAGTGCATGCCGACGACCCGGCGCGGGCGCTGGGTGGCGACCGAGATCTCGGTGACCGACAGCGAGGAGGTGTTGGTGGCCAGGATCGCGTCCTCGCGGACGATCTTGTCCAGCGCGCCGAAGATCTCGCGCTTCAGCTCGAGCCGCTCGACGACGGCCTCGATGACCAGGTCGCAGTCGGCGAGCGCCTCCAGCGAAGTGGCGAACGTGACCCGGTCGAACAATGCCTGCTGGTCCTCGACCGACAGCTTGCCGCGCTTCACGGCGCGGTCGGTCGAGTGCTGGATGTGGCCGCGGCCGCGCTCGGCGGCGTCCTCGTCCCGCTCGACGCCGACCACCCGCAGGCCGTTGCGCGCGAACACCTCGGCGATCCCGGCGCCCATCGTGCCGAGACCCACCACACCGACCGTCGTCAATTCCCGAGCCATGCTCTGCACTATGCCAGTCCGGGTACTGGTCCGCCCATGAGTTGCGTCACCGGCGAGGCCAACCTCACACGCCTCCCGCGCGGATCACGAGCGCAGCGCCAGGATCTGGAGCCAGGTGCCGATCCGGGAGTCGGTGCGTTCCAGGCGTTCGACGGACCAGCCGGTCGCGGTCAGCAGATCACGGAGCGGTTCTTCCTGCCAGAGGACGAAGTGCCGTGGCAGGTCGAGGTGCCGGTTCGACCACTCCTCGCCCTTGCCCTCGCGGGTGGCGAACGCCAGCAGCGGCGCCGTCCGCGCGGCCTTCCGCAGTACGCCGTCCAGTTGCGCGCGGTCGAAGTGCAGGAACACGGCACTGGCGTACACGGCGTCGTACCGGCCGCCGAAGTCGTCGGTGATCGCGTTCAGGCGGTCGGCGGCGTGCCCGTCGGCCCGCATCATCTCGACGAACGCCTGGGCGGCGTCGGTACGGCGGACGACGTACCCGCGGTTCTCCAGCTCGAGCGCGTCCTTGCCGGTGCCGCTGCCGAGTTCCAGCACCCGGCCGCCCGGTTCGAGGCGTTCGGCGAGCAGGTCGACGAGCGCGTGGTTCGGTTCCTTCGGGATCGAGTCGCGGAACTTGCCCGCTGCCTGCTCGTACGACGCGAGCGTGACCTCGTTGTCCGACGCGACCCGGGTCCAGCCGTCACCGGTGTGCTCGACGACGGCCGGCAACCGGAGCCCGAGGTCCAGCCCGAGGACCACCACCGCCTCGCCCCGGTGCAGGTCCGCGATCGCCTGCAGCTCGGCCTCCGGCCGCTGCGTCAACTCCGGTACGACGGTCAACCGCACGCCCAGCCGCTCCGCCAGCCGCGCTCCCGCCGCCGCCTCGAACGGCCCGGCGTACACCTGGGCAACCCGCTCCGCGACCGCCGCCTCCTGGACATCCCCCGGCAGCAGCACGATCCGCGCCGGACACATGAGATTCATCGCGCCTCGTCGCTCACCCTCGGCATCATGTTCACCACCTTCCCACTCCCGGGGGCGGGTGCACTACGGTGCTTTGTCGTGCGCTTGGTGATTGCTACGTGTTCTGTGGACTACTCGGGGCGGCTGACGGCTCATCTGCCGATGGCGCCGCGGCTGCTGATGGTGAAGGCGGACGGGTCGGTGCTGATCCACGCCGACGGCGGGTCGTACAAGCCGCTGAACTGGATGTCGCCGCCGTGCAAGCTCACCGAGGAGGAAGGTGTCTGGAGCGTCACCAACAAGGCCGGTGAGGAGCTCCGGATCACCATCGAGGAGGTGCACAGCGACACGTCGTACGAGCTCGGGACCGACCCCGGGCTGATCAAGGACGGTGTCGAGGCGCACCTGCAGGAGCTGCTCGCGGAGCACGTGCACACGTTCGGCGACGGCTGGACGCTGGTACGGCGGGAGTACCCGACGGCGATCGGCCCGGTCGACCTGCTGCTCCGCGACTCCGACGGCCGGCACGTCGCGGTCGAGATCAAGCGCCGCGGCGAGATCGACGGCGTCGAGCAGCTGACCAGGTACGTCGAACTGCTCAACCGCGACCCCTTGCTCGCACCGGTCCGCGGCATCTTCGCGGCGCAGCTGATCAAGCCGCAGGCCCAGTTCCTGGCCACCGACCGCGGCCTGGAGTGCCTGACCGTCGACTACGACGCGCTGCGCGGCATGGAGTCGGACGTCCTCAGGCTGTTCTGAGGACGTCCGGCTCCGTCAGATCCTCAGCAGGCGACCACCGCGTCCACGATGAAGCCCTGCGCGGTGACGGCCGGGTCGGTGAGCAGGCGGACCGACCCGGTGGACGTCGGGATACACGGTGACGTGAGGCCGTTGCGGTCGAGCCCGGTGTAGCGCGCGAGCTCGTTGCCGTTGCCGTCGTACACGATCACGTAGTCGAAGTCCTTCTCCGTGTCGAGCAGGCTGAAGTGGAACGCGAACCCGGCGGCGCCGTTGTCGTACGTCCACGTGCAGTCGCCGTTGTTGCCGTACGGGTGCGGCGACTCGAACGGGATCTCGGCGTCGGGGTCACCCACGCACGGCGGCGGAGGCGGCGTGGCCGGCGTACATCCGGCGTGCACCCCCACGGCGGCCCACGCGGCGGAACCGGCGGCGCCGCCGACGGCCGCGGTGGCGTTGCGCGCGTCGCAGAAGTTCGCGAACTCCGGCAGGCTGGTGAACGCCTGGTAGAACACCGACCGCGCGGTGTTCAGGCCCATCGCCGGCACCGTCACGTCGCAGTCGGCCGTGTGCTTGTGCCCGCTCAGGCTGCCCGCACACCCCGCGTTCTTGCCGCCGTTGACCGCCAGGTAGTAGGCGTGGTTCGGGATGCCGCTGTTCGAGTGCACGCCGCCGTTGTCGGCCTCGGTGACGATGAACTCGCTGTAGTGGTCCGGGTCCGCGTCCTCCTGCGGGTCGGCCATGTTCCGGAACCCGGGCCGGATGTCCGGCGAGAGGATGACGTCCTCACCGATCAGCCAGTCCGGCGAGCCGGCCGGGTCGAGCCCCTTCGCCGCCGCGTAGAACTCGATCGTGTTGCCCATCATGTCGCTGAAGGCCTCGTTCAGCGCCCCGGATTCGTCCTCGTAGATCAGGTTCGAGGTGAACTCGGTGACGCCGTGGGTGAGCTCGTGCCCGACCACGTCGAGACCGCCGGACAACGGCAGGCAGGTCTTGTTGTCGCCGTCGCCGTACGTCATCTGCTCGCCGTTCCAGAACGCGTTGCAGTACCGGTTGGCGAAGTGCACCGTCGACACGATCGTCATGCCCTGGTCGTCGATGCTGTTACGCCCGAAGACCTCACCGAAGAAGTCGTCGGTGACGCCCGCGTAGTAGTGCGCGTCCACGCCGGGCGCCTGGCTCGGCGTCCGGAGCGTCGGCAGGTTGAAGTTCCAGTGGTCGTCGGCGTCGGTCATGATCGTGCCGGGCAGCACCGCCTTGTTCTGCGCGTCGTACGTCTCCTGCCGGCGGTCCTGCGAGCGCAGGTAGTACGTGCCGCCGATCCGGAGCGTGTCGAGCTGCTTGGTGTCGCCCTTCACGCCGACCCCGTCGCCGTGCGCCACGGCGTCGTACTGCTTCTTGACCGCGCCGGTGCCGGCGTCGACCCACTGCACCCAGCGCTGGTCGGCCCGCTGGCTCTTGACCTCGTGGAACAGCCGGCCGTCGCGCGGGTCGATCCGCAGCGCGGACGACCACTTGCCGGCGCTGCCGACCCGCTTGGCCGCGATGCCGCGGGCGCTCGCGGCGGACACCGTGGTGGCGTTCTTGGCCTTGAGGCCCGGGAAGTAGGCACCGATCACGGCGTCGGTACGGCCGGCCTTGTCCTTCAGGACGGTCAGCTGGCCGCCGAGCACCGAGGCGTTGCCGACCATCTGCTGGTAGCGCGTCTGGGTTCCGCCGCCGGCGCGCCGGGCGGACCACAGCTCGACCATTCCGGGCGGTACGACGAAGGCGCGCGCATCGGCTCCGGACAGGGCGATCGAGCCGCCGCGGAGCTGTGGTGTGGCCACCTGCCGGGCAGTCGCGGTGGAACCGCCGGCGATGACGAGTGCGAGGGCCGCGATCGCGGCCAGGACACGGGTTCGGGGCATGACTATGACCTCCCGAGGCGGATCGGACGTCGGCGGAACGGCCGACCCCAGCCCCGAGAGCCGCCCCGCACAGAGACATTCGTACGCCCGGTCGGTGACGGCGGCAAGATCATGAGACCGATCGGTTTGCCGTTGATCCGTCAGGGAATTTGCCCGATTTCGGGCAGATGCTTTGCGTTGCCCCCGGAAACACTGCATGGTTGACGGGTGATCAGTGAGGCGGCGGCCGTTGAGCCGGTCGACGAGCTGGCCGAACAGGTCAGCCGGACCACCGGACTCCCGGCGGATGTCGCGCGGCGGGTGGTCGCCGACGTGCTGGCCTATTTCACCGAGACGACCGAGGAGTACGTCCGGCGCCGGCACCGTGAGCTGCAGACCTACGGCGCCCGCAACGACGAGATCTTCGCCCGCCTCGGCACCGAGCTCCGGCAGTGGCCGGTCCGCTCACCCGAACTCTCCGCCCGGCAGCTGCGACGGATCGTCTACGGCTGACGGGCCCGCTCAACCGAACCTACGAAGGGGCACCACTACATGTGCGGAATCGTCGGGTACGTCGGCAGCAAGCCGGCCGCGCCCATCCTGGTGGACGGACTCGCCCGCCTCGAGTACCGCGGCTACGACTCGGCGGGCGTCGCCGTCCTCGGGTCCAGCGAGCTGAAGGTGCACAAGGACGCCGGCCGGGTCCGTGAGCTGGAGGCGTCGCTGCCCAAGCGGTTCGGCGGCAAGCTCGGCATCGGCCACACCCGGTGGGCCACCCACGGCGGCCCGAGCAAGGACAACGCGCACCCGCACGCCAGCGGCAACGAGCGGATCGCGGTCGTGCACAACGGCATCTTCGACAACGCCGCCGCGATCCGCGCGCAGCTCGAGGACGCCGGCGTCAAGTTGCGCTCCGAGACCGACACCGAGGTGCTCGCGCACCTGATCGAGCAGGCCGACGGCGACACCCTCGAGGAGAAGGTGCTGGCCAGCCTGCGGCGGATCGAGGGCACCTACGGCATCGCGGTGATCGACCTCGACTTCCCGGACCGGATCGTGGTCGCCCGCAACGGCAGCCCGCTGATCCTCGGCATCGGCGACGGCGAGATGCACATCGCCTCCGACGCCGCCGCGCTGATCCGCTACACCCGCCAGGTCGTCTACCTGGACGACGGCGAACTGGCGACCGTTCGCGCCGACGGCTACCGCACCTTCACCCAGGACGCCTCGCCGACCACCAAGACCGCCAAGACGGTCGAGTGGGAGGCCGACGAGTACGAGCGCGGCCTGCACGAGCACTTCATGATGAAGGAGATCCACGAGCAGCCGGACGCCGTCGGCCGGGTGATCCGCGGGCGGCTCGACGAGCGCTTCCACACCGTGCACCTCGGCGGCCTGAACATGGACGCCCGCGAGGCGCGGGAGATCAAGCGGGTCAAGATCCTCGGCTGCGGTTCGGCGTACTACGCCGGCCAGATGGGGGCGCAGTTCATCGAGGAGGTCGCGCGGATCCCCGCCGACGCGGAGCCGGCGTCGGAGTTCCGGTACCGCAACCCGGTCGTCGAGCGGGACACGCTGTACGTCGCCGTGTCGCAGTCCGGCGAGACGCTCGACACGCTGGTCGCGGTGCAGGAGCTGAAGCGCAAGGGCGGCCGGGTGATCGGCCTGGTGAACGCGGTCGGGTCGAGCATCGCCCGCGAGGTCGACGGCGGTGTGTACCTGCACGCCGGGCCGGAGGTCTCGGTGGCGTCGACGAAGGCGCTCACCAACATGGCGGTCGGGTTCGCGATGCTCGGCATCCACCTCGGCCGGATCCGGGACGTCTCGCCCGCCGACGGCCGGCGGCTCATCGAGGGCCTGAAGAAGCTCCCGGCGCACATCGCCGAGATCGTCGCGCAGGAGGAGGAGCTGGCCAAGATCGCCGGCCGGCTCGCCAAGCACGAGTCGCTGTTCTTCGTCGGCCGGACCCGCGGGTACCCGGTCGCGCGCGAGGGTGCGCAGAAGCTCAAGGAGATCTCCTACCGGCACGCCGAGGCGTACCAGACCTCCGAGCTGAAGCACGGCCCGCTGGCGCTGATCTCGCCGGACGTGCCGAGCGTCGCGATCGTCCCCGACGACGAGCTGCTCGACCGGAACATCGGCGCCCTGCACGAGATCGGCGCCCGCTCCGGCCCGCTGTACGTCGTCACGCACCCGGGCGTCGAGATCCCGGACGGGGTCGCGGCGAAGATCGTCGTCCCGAAGAACGAGCCCGAACTGGACCCGATCCTGCTGACCATCCCCCTGCAGATCATCGCGTACTACGCAGCCGTTGCCCTCGGCCACGATGTCGACAAGCCCCGCAACCTGGCCAAATCGGTCACGGTCGAGTAGCTGCCGATCGCCAGGCCATCACAATCGCAGCACCGCGGCCCCCGTCACGCTCAGCGTGGCCGGGGGCCGCTGGATTGTGATGGTCTGGAGATCGGCACCTCAGAGCTGCTGGGCGGACGGCGAGTTGCGGGCCGGGCGGCTGGCCGGGCGCTCCCCGGCGTCCCGGCCGGCGGTCTCCTCCGTGGGGCGTTGGGTGGGGGCGGCGCTGCCGGGGCGGGCTACGCCTGCGAGGGCGCGGTCGGCGGCGCTGGCGGCTTCGGCTCTGCGGTCGGCTTGGTTCAGAGCGCCGGTCAGGTGGCGGGTGCGTTCGGTGCCCAGGCCGCGGTACGGGTGGAGGCCGAAGTCGTTGACCAGGCGTTTGCAGACCTCGACGCCGCGGACCGAGTTGCCGGCCGCGTCCAGGCGGGGTGAGAAGACCACGACGGCCAGCCGCTTCGACGGGACCACCAGCATCACGTTGCCGGACACCCCGCTCTTCGCCGGCAACCCGACCTGGTCGGAGAACTTCCCGGAGTCGTTGTACATCCCGCTGTGCCCCATCACGGACAACACCCGGCCAGCGGTCTCCTGCGAGAACACCCGCTCCCCGGAGTACGGCGCCACCCCGCCGTTCGCGAGCGTCGCGCCCGCGGCCGCCAACCGCTGCGCGTCCACCTCGAGCGAGCAGACCTGGAAGTAGAAGTCGGCGGTCTTGGCGGCCCCGTCCTCCCCCGAGGCCTTCAGCATGTCCGCGGCCTTCATCAGGCTCGCCAGCCCGCGGTTCCCGTCGCCGGTCGCCTTCTCCGCCAGGTACGTCTCCTGGTCGAACCCCGGCGCCCGCCCCATCATCCGCGTCCAGGTGTCCCGCACCGTGCGGAACCGGTCGCTGGTCTCCTTGCCGTGGTCAACCAGTGCGAGCGTCGCCATCGCCCCTGCGTTGATCATCGGGTTGTGCGGCCGCCGCCCCTCCCCGAGCGACAACCGGTAGTCGTTGAACGTCCCGCCGCTCTGCTCCTGCCCGACCCACTGGTGCACCTCGGTCGGCCCGAGCTGCTCGAGCGCCATCGCGTAGCTGAACGGCTTCGACGTCGACTGCACGCTGAACCCGAGGTCCGCGTCGCCGATCGCGAACGTCTGCCCGTCCGCCGTACAGATCGCGATCCCGAACCGCTCCGGATCGGCGTCCCGCAACGTGGGGATGTAGTCGGCGACGTGACCGTCGCGGTTCGGCAGTACGTCGGCATAGATCGCCTCGACGCCGCGCACCAGGTCCCGGAACTCGTCCGGCGGCACGGCCAGCTCGCCGTTCAGCGCCCGATACACGACACCGTCGCCGTGCTGCGCGATGCCGACGTACTGGTCGATGTCGAGCTGGACCGGCCGGCTGTCGATCCCGACGGGCCGGCCGTCCGCGCCGCGGACGTCGGCGAACGCCGCCCGGACCCGTGGATCGTCCGGCTGGATGCCGGCGCGCCCCAACGCGCTCAGCAGCTCCCAGGCCCAGATCCGGGTGTCGCCGTCCTTGTCCAGCGCGGCGAACGACCGCAGCAGCCCCGACTTGTCCATCGCAGCTTCCTTCCCCAGTGGCGAGAGGTGGCGCACGACGACGCTGTCGGCGGTGCAGCAGTCTCTCCGGGTTCTGTTTCCCCGCCGGTTCACCGGCGTTACGCGGGCGTCAACAATCACTTGTCGTACAAGTGAGCAACTTGTACGATCACTCGCCATGGACCGCATCCGCCACGTGCAGCTCTCGTCCGTCGTACTCCCGCTCGACCAGCCGATCAGCGACGCCAAGGTGCTGACCGGGCGGCAGCGGCCGATGACCGAGGTGGTGTTCCTGTTCGCGGAGATCGCGACCGAGCAGGAACAGCACGGGATCGGGTTCAGCTACTCGAAGCGGGCCGGCGGACCGGCGCAGTACGCGCACGCGAAGGAGGTGGCGGCGAACCTGATCGGCGAGGACCCGTCGGACATCGCGAAGGTGTACGACAAGCTGCTCTGGGCCGGTGCCTCGGTCGGGCGCTCCGGCGTCGCGACGCAGGCGATCGCGGCGATCGACATCGCGCTGTGGGACCTGAAGGCGAAGCGCGCCGGCCTGCCGCTGGCCAAGCTGCTCGGCGCGCACCGCGACTCGGTCCGCGCGTACAACACCTCCGGCGGCTTCCTGCACGCGCCGATCGAGGAGGTCAAGGAGCGCGCCTCGAAGTCGCTGGCCGACGGGATCGGCGGGATCAAGATCAAGGTCGGCCAGCCGGAGACGCGGATCGACCTCGAGCGCGTCCGCGCGGTGCGCGAGCACCTCGGTGCCGACGTACCGCTGATGGTGGACGCCAACCAGCAGTGGGACCGGCCGACGGCGTTGCGGATCGGGCGGGTGCTGGAGGAGTTCGGCCTGGTGTGGATCGAGGAGCCGCTGGACGCGTACGACGCCGACGGGCACGCCGAACTGGCCCGCGCGCTGGACACCCCGATCGCGACCGGCGAGATGCTGTCGAGCGTCGGCGAACACGTCCGGCTGATCGAGGCGCGGGCGGCGGACGTCATCCAGCCGGACGCGCCGCGGATCGGCGGCATCACGCCGTTCCTGAAGCTCGCGACGCTTGCCGACCACAACGGCCTGCAGCTCGCGCCGCACTTCGCGATGGAGATTCACCTGCACCTCGCGGCGGCGTACCCGCGCGAGCCCTGGGTCGAGCACTTCGAGTGGCTGAACCCGCTGTTCAACGAGCGGCTGGAGACCGTCGACGGGCGGATGCTGGTGCCGGACCGTCCGGGGCTCGGGTTCACGACGAGCGAGCAGTGTGCGCGGTGGACCGTCGACCGGTGCGAGTTCTCGTGAGCGGTCTGGCGGATCACGTCGTCGACGAGCTGAAGCGGCGGATCCTCGACGGGCAGATCGCGCCGGGCGAGAAGTTGCCGGGTGAGAACGGGCTGGTCGAGGAGTTCGGGGTCAGCCGGACCGTCGTACGCGAGGCGGTGTCGCGGCTGCAGGCGGCCGGCTTGGTGGAGACGTTCCAGGGGCGCGGGTCGTTCGTGCTGGAGGTTCCGGAGCGTACGGCGGGACTGCGGGCGGTGCGCTCGCACCGGGACGTGCTGGACCTGATGGACTTCCGGATCGGCGTCGAGAGCGAGGCGGCCGGGCTGGCGGCGGGGCGCCGTACCGGTCGTCAGCTGAAGGGGATCGAGCGGGCGCTGGACGACTTCCGGCGGGTGGGGGACGATCCGAGCCGGTCGGTGGAGGCGGACTTCGCGTTCCACCTCAAGGTGGCTGTTGCTTCGGGCAACCGGTTCTACAGCGACCTGATCGCGGAGCTCGGGCCGATGATGATCATGCTGCCGCGGACCCGGCTCGATCCGGCGTACGAGATCTCCGACCGCGAGCACCTGACGCGGGTGATCCACGAACACGAGAACATCCACGCCGCGATCGCCCGCGGCGAACCGGAGGCGGCGCGCGCCGCGGCCCGCGTGCACCTGGCGAACACCCGCGACCGGCTCCGCGACCGCTAGTCACCAGCGCGCCGTGTTGGGCGTGAAGCCGGGATCGACCGTCCGCATGTACGACGTGTCGTCGCGTTTCCGGATCCCGCACGCGAGGTACTGCTCGTGCAACGCGCCGAGCGCGTCGACGTCCAGCTCGACCCCCAGACCGGGACCGTCCGGCACCCGCACGCTGCCGGCCTCGAAACGCAGTACGCCGGGCTTGATCACGTCCTCCGTCTTCCACGGGTAGTGCGTGTCGCACGCATACGTGAGGTTGGGCGTCGCCGCCGCGAGATGTGTCATCGCCGCCAGGCTGATCCCGAGGTGCGAGTTGGAGTGCATCGACAACCCCATCCCGAACGTGTCGCAGATCCCCGCCAGCAGCTGCGACCGCCGCAGCCCACCCCAGTAGTGATGGTCCGACAGCAGCACCTGTACTGCGTCCGCGAGAACCGACGGCTTGAGGTGCGCGAACGCGATCACGCACATGTTCGTCGCCAGCGGCAACTCCGTCTGCCGGGCGACGGCCGCCATCCCGTCGATCCCCGGCGTCGGATCCTCCAGATATTCGAGGACGTCACCAAGCTCCCGAGCGACGCGGATCGACGTGTCCACGGTCCAAGCGCAGTTCGGATCGATCCGCAGCTTGTGCTCCGGGAACGCCGCCGCCAGCGCCCGCACCGCCTCGGCCTCCTGCTCCGGCGCGAACACCCCACCCTTCAACTTGATCGCGGTGAACCCGTACTCGTCGACCATCGTGCGCGCCTGCCGCACGATCCCGTCCGGGTCGAGCGCCTCGCCCCACGCGTCGGCCTCGGCCCCCGGATGCGCGGCCCACTTGTAGAACAGATAGGCGCTGAACGGCACGTCGTCACGCACCGCCCCGCCGAGCAGGTCCACGACCGGACGGTCCAGCAACTTGCCCTGGAGGTCGAGCAGGGCGACCTCGTACGGCGACAACACCACGTCCACCGGATCTTGCAGGTTGAGCATCCCGCCGACCTGCGCACCACCCGACGTCAGTACGTCGCCCACGCGCCGGCGCAACCCGTTGAGGTCGAACGGATCCAAGCCGGGCAGCAGCTCGGCGACCGCGCGCAACCGGGCCAGGTGGTCGTCCGCGGCGTACGTCTCCCCCAGCCCCACCAGCCCGTCGTCCGTCCACACCTGCACGATCGTGCGCAGCGCAAAGGGCTCGTGGACGCCGACCACGTTCAGCAGCGGCGGGTCCGCGAAGGCGACCGGAGTGAGTTCGACGCGGGAGATCTTGCTCATACGAGCTCTTTCTGTCGGCGGCGGAGGACCCACCGGATACCGGGCAGGGCGAGGACCGCGATCAGCACGACCAGGACCGTGCCGGAGATCGGCCGGGTGAAGAAGCCGGCCGGGTTGCCGCCGAAGATCAGCAGCGACTGCCGCACCGCGGTCTCCAGCAGGCTGCCGAGGACGAACGCCAGCACCAGCGGCCCCGGCTCGAAACCGAACTTCTTCATCAGGTAGCCGACGACGCCGAACACGATCACCAGGAAGATGTCGAACACCTGGTTCGCCACCGTGTAGACGCCGAGCAGCGTGATCAGCACGGTGATCGGCGCCAGCACCGCGGGCCGCACCTTGAGGATCTTCACGAACAGCCCGACCAGCGGGATGCTCATGATCAGCAGCAGGATGTTGCCGACGTACATCGAGTTCACCACGCCCCAGAACAGGTCCGGGTGCTCCGACACCAGCTGCGGACCGGGCGGGATGCCCTGCAGCAGCAGTGCGCCGAACATCAGCGCCATCGTCGCGTTCGCCGGGATCCCGAGGGTCAGCAGCGGGATGAACGACGAGGTCGCGGCCGCGTTGTTCGCGGTCTCCGGTGCCGCGACGCCCTCGACCGCGCCCTGGCCGAACCGCTCCGGCTGCTTGGACCGCCGCTTCTCGACGGCGTACGCGACCAGCGACGACAGCGTGGCGCCGCCGCCCGGCAGCACACCGAGCACGAACCCGATCACCGAACCGCGCCCGATCGCGCCGCGCGCCTGCCGCAGGTCGGACCGCGACGGCCAGGCGTTGCCGACCTTGGCCGGCTCGTGCAGCTTGTGGTGCCGCTCCTCGAGGTTGTAGAGGATCTCGCCGAGCCCGAACAGCCCCATCGCGATCGGCACGAAGTCGATGCCGTCGGCAAGGTTCAGGCTGTCGAACGTGAACCGGCTCGCGCCGGTGAAGGTGTCCCGCCCGACCGTGGCCAGCAGCAACCCGAGCCCCGCCGCGATCACCGCCTTCAAGCGGCTGCCGTTCCCGACGGTCGCCACCAGCAGGACTCCGAACAACGACAGCGCGGCGTACTCCGGCGGACCGAAGTCGAGGGCGACGCTCGCGACCAGCGGCGCGAGCAGGCTGAGCCCGATGATCGACACCGTGCCGCCGACGAACGACCCGATCGCCGCGACGCCGAGCGCCGTACCGGCCCGTCCTTGTCTCGCCAGCGCGAATCCGTCGAAGACGGTCACGACCGACGACGCCTCACCCGGCAGCCGCAGCAGCACCGACGTGATCGTGCCGCCGTACTGCGCCCCGTAGAAGATGCCGGCCAGCAGGATGATCGCGGACACCGGATCGACGCCGTACGTGATCGGCAGCAGGATCGCGATCGTCGCCGCCGGGCCGAGGCCGGGCAGTACGCCGATCAGCATGCCGATGACCACGCCGGCCAGGCAGTAGAGCAGGTTCGCGGGCTCCAGGACGACACTGAAGCCGTCGATCAGGCCACCCATCAGATCAACCTGGGCAGCGGGATCTGCAGCACCAGCACGAAGAGCACGTAGAACGCGGCCACCGTGCCGACGCTGATCGCGACCGACGCCACCCAGGACTCCTTGCCGAGGAACCGCAGCCACACGAACGCGAGCAGCACCGACGGGATCTCGAACCCGACCAACGGCAGCGCCACCGCGAAGATCACCAGCGACAGTACGGCGACCGCGGTCAGCACACTCGACCGCGAGAACTTCTCGGTGTCAGTCCCCCGCCGGCCGACCACCGCGAGCACCGCGGCCAGCACGGTCACGGCGACGCTGACCACGAACGGCCACAGCCCCGGGCCGGGCTGCGTCAACCGCCCGAGACCGAGTGCGAGCGACCCGATCACCCCGGCGACGCCAACCAGCCCAGCGACAACCGCGGCACCCAGCTGGGACCACGGCCCCGCCTGCGGCGGCCGGTCCGCGGCCAGTTCCTCTTGCAGGGCAGCTTCACTCACTTCTTCGCCGCCAGCGAGATCCCGTACTGGTCGAGCTGTGCCTTGTACTTCGCCGCGGCCTCGTCGAGGATCTTCTTGATCTCGTCGGGCCCGACCTCGCGCGGCGTCAGGAAGTTCTCCTCGTTGAACTTCTTGTACGCGTCGGTGGCGAAGGTCTTCTCGGCGGCGTCGGCGATCTTCGTCTTGACGTCGTCCGGCGTCCCCTTCGGCGCGGTCAGGAACCGGTACTGCGACACCACCACGTCGTAGCCCTGCTCCTTGGCCGTCGGCACGTCCGGCAGGAAGGCGATCCGCTCGGCGGAGAACACCGCGAGCGGCACGAGCTTGCCGGCCTTGACGTTCTCGATGCCCTCGCCGAGCTGGAAGGTGGCGACGTCGACCTGCTGACCGAGCAGCGCGGTCATCGCCGGCGCCCCGCCGTCGAACGGTACGTCCGTCGCCGCGATCGCCGCGGTCTTGAACGTCAGCGCGGACGCCAGTTGCGCGCCGGTGCCGACCCCGGTCGTGCCGTACTTGATGTTCTTCCCGGCCTTCTTCAGGTCGGCGATGCTCTTGTAGCCGGACGCGGCCGGAGCGGCCAGCATGTAGTCGTCCTGCGAGACCCCGGCGATCAGGTCGAAGTCGTCGAGCTTGACCGCCTCGTTCGCCGACACCGCGAGCGGCGTGATCGTGAACAGCGAAGCGTTCTGGACCGCGATCTTGTAGCCGTCGGGCTTCGCGGACTGCAGTTCCTTGGCGTTCAGGGCACCGTTCGCACCGGGCTTGTTGACCACCGGCACCGAGACCCCGAGCTCCTTGCCAAGGCCTTCCGCGATCGCCCGGGTGATCAGGTCGGTACTTCCACCGGGAGAGGCGCCGACGCTCATCTGGATGTTGCCGGTCGGGTAGTCGCCCGCACCGCCGGTGGAGGTCGTCTTGACCCCACCGCACCCGGCCAACAGCACCGCAGCACTCACTGCCATCACCAGGACGTGGCGGTCGCGCTTGAACAGCATCGGATTTCCTCCTCCGCACAGAGTGGTCCCCCGGCTCGATTGCGTGAGCGTAGGAAGGCGGGATCATGCCTGTCCAAGGCCGATTGGGCATCGAGTGATACCTTTCGGGAATCATGTTTTCGCTGGATCAGGTCAGCGCGTTCGTCGCCGTCGCCGAGGAGCTGCACTTCGGCCGCGCCGCTGAACGGCTGAACATGACGCAGCCGCCGCTGAGCCGCCAGGTGCAGAAGCTCGAGCGTGCGGTCGGCGCCCGGCTGCTGGAGCGCGACAACCGGAAGGTCGAGCTGACCGAGGCGGGCCAGGCGTTCCTCGTCGAGGCGCGGCGGCTGCTGGCGCTGGTCGACACCGCCGGCGACCTCGCCCGCCGGGTGGACCAAGGCGCCGCGGGCACCCTGCGGCTCGGGTTCACTGCGACCTCGGCGATCCGCACGCTGGGGCCGTTGCTGCGGCGGATGTCCGAGGAGCTGCCGGACGTCGACGTGATCCTGCACGAGCGCGTCACCCCGGCGCAGCTCGACGGCCTGCTGCGCGGCGAGCTGGACCTCGGCCTCGGGCGGCCGCCGTTCGACTCCGACGTCCTCGCCTCCCGCATCGTGTTCCGCGAGCCGCTGTGCGCCGTTGTCCCCGGCAACCATCGGCTCGGGGCGCTGGGTCGCCCGCTGACCGCGTCGGACTTCGACGGCGAGCGGGTGATCAGCTACTCGCCGACCCAGGCACGGTACTTCCACGAGCTGACGGTCCGGTTCCTCGCCGACGCGCATCCGCGGATCGAGCAGCGGGTGCAGCAGATCCTCACCGTGATCCTGCTGGTCGCGGCCGGTCGCGGGGTCGCGCTGGTCCCGGCGTCGGCCCGCGGCCTCGGCGTCGAGGGCGTGACGTACTGCGACCTCGACGAGACCGACGACCTGGTCGAACTGCACGCGATCTGGCGCCGGGACGCGACCAGCCCGGTCCTGCAGCGGGTGCTCACGATGCTCTCAGAGCATCATTAGATCCACAATCGATCTTGGACAGGTATCCGTACCCGTTCCTACGCTGACCCGCGTGACCCACTTCTCCCCCGCAGAACTCGCCGCGCAGCTCAAGACCGGGCTGCTCTCCTTCCCCGTCACGGCCTTCCACGCGGACCTCGGCTTCCACGAGGCGGCGTACCGCGAACACCTGTCCTGGCTGAGCCAGTACGACGTCGCGGGCCTGTTCGCCGCGGGCGGCACCGGCGAGGGCTTCTCGTTGACGCCGACGGAGATCGAGACCGTCGTACGAACGGCCGTGTCCGAGGTGAACGGCCGGGTCCCGGTGATCGCACCGGCGACCGGCGGGACCGCGACGGCCGTCGCCGACGCGCGCACCGCGGAGGAGGCGGGCGCGGACGGGATCCTGTTGTTCCCGCCGTACCTGACGGAGGCGGGTCAGCGTGGTTTGATCGAGCACGTGTCGGCGGTGTGCCGCAGTACGAGCCTCGGGGTGACCGTGTACAGCCGGGCGAACGCGATCCTCACCGACGTGACGGTCGCGGAGCTCGCGGACCGGAACCCGAACTTCGTCTGCCTCAAGGACGGCGTAGGGAACGTCGAGCAGATGACCCGGACGTACGCACGGGTCGGCGAGCGGCTGACGTACGTCGGCGGGCTCCCGACGGCCGAGACCTTCGCGCTGCCGCTCCTGCAGCTCGGGTACAGCACCTACTCGTCGGCGATCTTCAACTTCGTGCCGGAGTTCGCGCTCGGGTTCTACGCGGACGTGCTCGCACAGGACCGGACGGCGGTCTACCGGAAGCTGAACGAGTTCGTGCTGCCGTACCTCGACATCCGCGACCGCACCAAGGGGTACGCCGTCTCGATCGTGAAGGCCGGTGTCAACGCGATCGGCCGGAACGCCGGTCCGGTGCGACCGCCGTTGCAGGACCTGACGGAGGACGAAGTACGGCAGCTCACCGAGTTGATCGGGAAGGTCAAATGACGCCGACCGTCGAGTCGGTGGAGGTCGTGCCTGTCGCCGGGTACGACAGCATGCTGCTCAACCTGAGCGGGGCGCACGGGCCGTTCTTCACCCGCAACGTGGTGATCGTGACCGACAGCTCGGGCAACACCGGCCTCGGCGAGGTGCCCGGCGGCGAGAAGATCGCCGCCACGATCCGCGACGCGACACCGCTGCTGATCGGCCAACCCCTGGCTCGCCATCGAAGCCTGCTCCACTCGATCGCTACTGCCTTCGAAGGCCGTGATGCCGGTGGCCGTGGAGTACAGACCTTCGACCTCCGCACGACGGTGCATGCGGTGACGGGGCTCGAGTCGGCGCTGCTCGACCTCCTCGGGCAGCACCTCGGAGTACCTGTCGCCGAATTACTCGGTGACGGCCACCGGCGCTCCTCGGTCCCAGTACTGGGTTACCTGTTCTACGTCGGCGATGCTGCCCGGACGGACCTGCCCTACCGGACCGACGACGCCGGAGCCGCGGGTGGGGATCGGTGGCTGGAGTTGCGGCGGCGACCGGCTTTGACCACTGAGGCTGTGGTGGAGCTGGCCGAGGCGGCGCAGGAGCGGTACGGGTTCACGGACTTCAAGTTGAAGGGCGGGGTGTTCGACCCGCACGTGGAGATCGACGCGGTCCGGGCGCTGCACGAACGGTTCCCGGCCGCGCGGATCACCGTCGACCCGAACGGGGCCTGGCTGGTCCGCGAAGCCGTCGCCGTCTGCTCGGGGCTGGACGACGTACTCGCCTATGTCGAGGACCCGTGCGGTGCCGAGGCCGGGTTCTCCGGGCGGGAGACGATGGCGGAGTTCAAACGCCGGACCGGGCTGCGGACGGCGACCAACATGATCGCCACCGACTGGCGCGAACTGGCGCACGCGATCCGCACCGACGCGGTCGACATCCCGCTCGCCGACCCGCACTTCTGGACGATGGCCGGGTCGGTCCGGGTCGCCCAGCTGTGCCACGACTTCGGGCTGACCTGGGGCTCGCACTCCAACAACCACTTCGACATCTCGCTGGCGATGTTCACCCACGTCGGCGCGGCCGCGCCCGGCGAGATCACCGCGCTCGACACGCACTGGATCTGGCAGGACGGCCAGGCGCTGACCAAGGGGCCGTTGCGGATCGCCGGCGGCGAGATCGCCGTACCCACCCGGCCCGGGCTGGGCGTCGAGCTCGACCGGGACGCACTCGCGGCCGCGCACGAGCTGTACCGGGAGCACGGGCTCGGTGCCCGCGACGACGCGATCGCGATGCGGTACCTGGTCGAGGACTGGCGGTTCGACCCGAAGCGGCCTTGCATGGTGCGTTGACCGGGCGTTCATCTGCTCGTTCATCTGCGGTGTGCGGGATAGGTTTTGATGCGGCAGTCGTCTCTTCCAAGGAGTCCGGAATGCGTTGGCACCCGCCGCTGGCCGCAGCAGTTGTCCTGACCGCCCTCACCGCGACGCTCACGGCGTCGGCCGCGCCGGCTCCGGATCGGCACGGCGGTGCGTGCTCGCCCGATGCCACATTCCTCGGATTCAGCGACGCGCTCGACAAGACGACGTACGACGGCCAACCGGTCGCCGGGCTGTCCGCGCTGAACCTGACCGGGCCGCACAGTGCGGTCGCGCTGGTCGACAACGTCGGGACCACGCCGGCGCGGCTCTTCAACCTGCAGGTGAACAGCAAGCCGACCTCGGTGCGGGTCAACGGGATCACGATCCTGCGGCGGCCGGACGGGACGCCGTACACCGGTGGCGACTTCGACGGTGAAGGCCTCGTCGTCGAGCGCGGCGGGCAGACCGTTTTCGCCACGTCGGAGCGGGAGCCGTCGATCCGGCGCTTCCGGTTGACGGATGGGAAGCAGGTCGGCGAGCTGCCGGTGCCGTCCCGGTTCCGGGTCGCGCCGGCCGGGGAGGCGGCGAACAACGCGACGTTCGAGTCGCTGGCCGTGAGCCGCGACGGCCTCTCGCTGTACGCCGGGATGGAAGGGCCGCTGGCCCCGGACGGGACCGACGCCGACGGCCGGTCGCGGAACCGGATCATCCGGTACTTCGGGCTGCCGGGGCGCGGGTACCAGCCGGTCGCGCAGTACGCGTACAAGCCGGACCCGGGTCTCTCGCTCGTCGAGCTGGCGTCCGCGAGCCCGACGGAGCTGGTGTCGCTGGAGCGGACGTTCACGCCGGGTGTCGGGAACACGATCCGGGTCTTCACGGTCTCGCTGCGGAAGGCGACCGACGTGACGGCGCGGGCCTCGCTCGCGGATGCGCCGGAATCCGTGTTCCTGCAGAAGAAGCTGCTGTTCGACCTCGTCGACTGCCCGCCGTCGGGTGCGGTCGCCAAGCAGCCGCAGCCGAACCCGCTGCTGGACAACGTCGAGGCGCTCGCGCTCGGCGGGTACCTGCCGGGCGGGCGGCGGCAGCTCTACCTGCTGTCGGACGACAACAACGGCGCCACGCAGATCACCCGGTTCTACTCGCTCGCCGTCGACCTGCACTAACCGCTGCCTGGCGTCAGCACGGTGTGTGGGTGACACTGTGTGAATGCGCGTGATCGTGGTGGGTGCGGGCGTGATCGGGCTGAGCTGTGCCATCCGGCTCGCCGAGGGCGGGTACGACGTGGCGGTGCTCGCCCGGGACCTGCCGCTGGAAACGACGTCGGCGGTGGCGGCTGCGATCTGGTACCCGTACCTGTCGGCGCCGGAGGACCGGGTGGCCGAGTGGTCGCGCGCGACGTACGAGGAGTTCGCGAAGCTGGCCGAGGCCGAGCCCTCGGTGCAGCTGCGGCACGGGCGCGAGTTCCTGGTGGAGCGGACGCCGGATCCGCGGTGGGCCGACGTACTGCCGGATCTGCAGCGGGTCGCGTCGCCGCCGGTCGGGTTCGCGGACGGGTGGTCGTTCACGGCGCCGGTGATCGACATGCCGGCGTACCTGCCCGCGCTGGTGAAACGGCTCGAGGCGGCCGGCGGGACGCTGACGCGCGCGGCGCTGTCCGCACTGCCGACCGGGGCTGATCTCGTCGTCAACTGCACCGGACTGGGCGCGCGCCTGACGGCGAGCGACCCGACCGTGACGCCGGTGCGCGGGCAGGTGCTGACGGTCGAGCCGTGCGGGCTGACCGAGTGGCTGGTCGCGGACCGGGCGCCGGACGAGCTGACGTACGTGATCCCCCGGCAGAACGACGTGGTCGTCGGCGGCACCAGCCAGCCCGGCGACTGGACACTCGCCGTGGACCCGAAGACCACGACCCAGATCCTCGAACGCGCCGCCGAGCTGGTCCCCCAACTCCACAAGGCGAAGATCATCCGCCAACGTGTAGGCCTCCGCCCCGCCCGCCCGACGATCCGCTGCGAACTCGTCCGCACCCGCTCCGGCGAACCCATCATCCACTGCTACGGCCACGGCGGCTCCGGCGTGACCCTCTCCTGGGGCTGCGCCGACGAGGTGTTCGAACTTGTCAAGAGCATCTGACCAGCTGGTCGTCCTGGACGGCGGCCTGTCGAATGCTCTGGAGGAGCGGGGGCAGGATCTGTCGGATGCGTTGTGGTCGGCGCGGTTGCTGCGGGACGGGCCGGGGGAGATCGCGGCGGTGCATCGGGCGTACTTCGAGGCCGGGGCGATGGTGGCTACGACGGCCAGTTATCAGGCCAGCGTGGTCGGGTTCGAGCGGGCCGGAGTGGAGCGTCCGGAGGCGGAGCGTTTGATTGCCAGTAGTGTGCGAATCGCTCGTGAAGTGCGGGACGAGTTTCCCGGACGGTTGGTCGCCGCTTCGGTGGGGCCGTACGGCGCGATGCTGGCGGACGGGTCGGAGTACCGGGGGCGGTACGGCGTGAGCGCGACGGTGCTGCGCGACTTCCACGGGCCGCGGCTGGAGCTGCTCGCGAGCGCGGGGCCTGACCTGCTCGCGGTCGAGACGATCCCGGACACCGACGAGGCCGAGGTCCTGGTCGAGCTGCTCGCCGAACTCGACCTCCCGGCATGGTTCTCCTACTCCGTCGAAGGCGACCACACCCGCGCCGGCCAGCCCCTCACCGACGCCTTCGCGATCCCCGCCATCCCCCAGGTGATTGCCGTAGGCATCAACTGCTGCAAGCCCACCGACGTCCTGCCCGCGGTCCGCACCGCCGTCGAGGTCACCGGCAAACCCGCCGTCGCCTACCCCAACCGCGGCGAGTCCTGGGACCCGGTCGCCCGTACCTGGATCGGCGACGGCACCGGCCCGATCGACTTCGCCCACTCCTGGCTCACCGCAGGCGCCACCTACATCGGCGGCTGCTGCCGAGTAGGCCCCACCGACATCCGCAAGCTCAGTTCTCTGGTCGCCTGATCAAACACCTAGGACCTGGCAGAGGAGGTCCAGGGCTCCGGGGTAGGCGTGGTCGGGTGGGGTGCCGTAGCCGACGATCACCGCTTGGCGGGTGGCTGGGGTGGGGTTGAAGTGGTAGGTCGTGAGGGTGGTGAGGCCGAGGCCCTGGCGGGCGGCTCGGGTGACGATGTCTTCGGCGTCGCCGGGGACGTCGAGCAGGACGTGCAGGCCCGCGGAGATGCCGGCGACCTCGACCGTGGGTGCCCGGACGGCGAGGAGCTCGACCAGCCGGTCGCGGCGGCGCCGGTAGTGCAGCCGGGAACGACGTACGTGCCGGTCGTAGTGGCCGGAGGCAATGAACTCGGCGAGGACCAGCTGTTCGATCGTCGCGGTCTGGTAGTCCGCCGTCCGTTTCGCCGCGATCACCGGCTCGATCAGCCGCTGCGGCAGCACCATCCACGCGAGCCGCAACCCCGGCGCCAGGCTCTTGCTCGCCGTACCGGTGTAGACGACTCGCTCCGGATCCAGCGCCTGCAACGCCCCCACCGCTTGCCGGTCGTACCGGAACTCCCCGTCGTAGTCGTCCTCGATCAGCACCGCCCCGGTCTCCCGCGCCCACTCGACCGCCGCCGTACGACGTTCCGGCGCCAGCGGCACGCCCGTCGGCATCTGGTGCGCGGGCGTCAGCAGCACCCCGTCGCCGGCCAGCCGATCCGTCCGCGCCCCGAGCTCGTCGACCGGTACGGCGACCACGTCGAGCCCGCGCGCGCGGATCACGTCCCGGTGCAGGCCGTACCCGAACTCCTCGACCGCGACCGTCGTACCGCCGAGCGTCCGGATCACCTCGCTCAGCAGGCTCAGCGCCTGCACGTACCCCGAGCAGATCAGGATCCGCTCCGGATCGGCCCGGACGCCCCGGGCGCGCGCGAGGTAGTCCGCCAGCATCCGCCGCAACTCGATCCGGCCACGTGGATCCCCCAGCCCGAAGGCCTCGTTCGGCGCCGCGGTCAGCGCCTTCCGCGCCGCCGCCAGCCACTCGGTCCGCGGGAACGTCGCCACGTCCGGCGACCCCGGCGTCAGGTCGTACCGGAAACTGCGGGCCTGCGGCAACGAAACGGCCGGTGCCGGCGGTACGGCGGCCCGGTTCGCGACGACGGTCCCGGAGCCCTGCCGCGCGGTCAGCCAGCCCTCCGCGACCAGCTGGCCGTACGCGTCCGCAACCGTGTTCCGGGCGATCCCGAGGTCCTTCGCGAGCGACCGCGACGACGGCAGCCGGGTCCCCGCGGCCAGCCGCCCGCTGCGGATCGACGCGTGCAACGCCCGCACCAGCTCGCCGCGGCCACGCGTCGCGCCGAGCTCCAGGTGCAGGTCCGACCCGGCCGAATTGGCCCCTTGATCCGACATAGAAGTGGACCATACACCTGGGCCGCTTCGCCCATAGGTTGGGAGCATGAGTACAACGACGCGGCGGGTCAAGCTCGCCAATGTGGTGCCGGACTTCTACCAGGCGATGATCGAGCTGGACCGCGTATCCGACGAGGGTCTCGACCCCAAGCTCGCGCACCTGGTGCGGATCCGGGCCTCGCAGCTCAACGGGTGCGCGTACTGCACCGACATGCACTCCCTCGACCTGCTGAAGCTGGACGACAACCAGCAGCGGATCACGCTGCTCCCGGTCTGGCGGGAGTCGCGGAAGTTCTACACCGAGCAGGAGCAGGCCGCGCTCGAGCTGACCGAGGCGATCACGCTGATCAGCGTCGACCACGTTCCGGACGACGTGTACGAGCTCGCGGCGAACGCCTTCGACGAGAAGGACCTGGCGCGGCTGATCGCGCTGATCATCACCATCAATATGTGGACCCGGGTAGGTGTCACCGGGAAGATGGAGCCCGGTCACTACAAGCCGTGAGGTCGTACCGATGACAGCCGAACTGTTCAGGGCTCTCCACCACGGCGGCACTCCCCTGGTCCTCCCGAACGCCTGGGACCCGGTGAGCGCCCGCCTGGTCGCCGAAGCCGGTTACCCCGCCGTCGCCACCAGCAGCGGCGCGGTCGCCCGCGTGCTCGGGTACGACGACGGGCAGCTGACGCCGCCGCAGGAGATGTTCGCCGCGGTGGCGCGGATCGCCCGCGCGGTCGACGTACCGGTGACGGCCGACATGGAAGCCGGGTACGGCGTGGCGCCGAAGGAGTTCGCCGAGCGGTTGCTGGAGACCGGCGCGGTCGGCTGCAACCTGGAGGACTCGCTCGACGGCGCCCTGGTCGACGTCGCACGGCAGGCCGACTACTTGGCCGAAGTACGCGCCGCGGCCGGTGCGGAACTCGTGATCAACGCCCGGGTCGACACTTTCATCCGGCCGGTCGGTGATCCGGTCGAGGAGGCCGTACGGCGAGGGCGCGAGTACCGCCGCGCCGGGGCCGACTGTGTCTACCCGATTCTGGCTCCGCTCGACCAGCTGGCCGAGGTGGCGAAGGCTGTCGGCGGACCGATCAACGGCCACGCGAAGGTCGACGGCCCGACCCCGGCCGAACTCGCCGCGGCCGGCGCCACCCGCATCTCGTACGGGACCAGCGTGCACGAGCACCTGCTGGCCCAGCTGCGCGAGCTACTGCCCGGGCTGGTAGAGGGTCCGCGGTAACCCGAAGTACGGCGCGACCGAGGTCTCGAAATGGGTGATCTCGTCGATCCGGTCACCGGCGATGCCGATCACCAGCACCCCGATCAGGTGCAGGCCGCCGGTCACCGGATCGCGCAGGTACTCGCCCCACGCCGGCTGACCGTTCGCGCCCACCGGGACCATCGCCCCGAGCTGCCGCCGGTGCCCGGCGAGCGCGGTGAAGAACCGGTGCGCGGCCGCGTTGCCCTGGTACTCGAACGGCAGCGGGGGCATCCGCACCCAGACGTCGCTGGTCAGCAACGCGACCAGCGCGTCGACGTCCTGCGCCGTGAACGCCTCGACGAACCGGTCGGTCAACCCGCGGTCGGCCGCGCCGCCGGACGAGGGAGACCGCCCGACCGCCTTCGCGTCCAGCGTCGCGCGGGCGCGCGCGAGACCGCTGTTGACCGCGGCCTCGGTGAGACCGAGCAATTCCGCGGTCTCACTCGCCCGGTAGCCGAGTACGTCGCGCAACAGCAGTACCGCGCGCTGGTTCGGCGGAAGTAGTTGGACGGCGGTGACGAACGCCAGCGAGATCGCTTCCCGCGACTCGTACTGCGCCTCAGGCCCCGGCAGCACGTCCGGAAGTCCCTCCAGCAGCACATCCGGGTACGGCTGCAGCCACAGCACCTCCCCCGACCGTGACGGTTCCGGCGCCGGAACCGGAAGCGGCACCGCCGGCTGCGGCCGGCGCGACGACGACCGCAGCGCGTTCAGGCACCGGTTCGTGGCGATCCGGTAGAGCCAGGTCCGGATCGACGACCGTCCCTCGAAGCCGTCCAGCCCGATCCAGGCCGAGAGCAACGTTTCCTGGAGGGCGTCCTCCGCGTCCTGCAGCGATCCGAGCATCCGGTAGCAGTGCAGCTGCAGCTCACCGCGATGCGGCTCGACCAGCGCCGCGAACGCCTCCCGATCACCCGCACGCGCTCGCTCGATCAGCTCGTCCGGCATCCGTCACCTCCGTCGTCATTGTCCTCGCACCGGTTCTGACACCGCCGCGTCCCCGAACTGATCGGTCAGTTCCCACCTGCCGTGCTGTCTGTCCTCTGTGCAAGCACCGCGAGAGCCGAACGGAGAACACCCCATGTCTTTCGAAGACCGCAGCGTCCTGATCACCGGAGCGAACCGAGGGATCGGACGAGCGCTCGTCGAGGAAGCCCTGCGCCGCGGCGTCCGGCGCGTGTACGCCGGTACGCGCGTCCGGCTCACGCACGCCGACGAACGCGTGACGTACGTCGACCTCGACGTGACCGATCAGGCGCAGATCGAGGCAGCGGCGAAGACCGTCGACGCCCTCGACCTGCTGATCAACAACGCGGGTCTGGCGGCATACGACGACCTCGGGGACCGCGCGCTGCTCGAACAGCATCTGGCAGTCAACCTGTTCGGGCCGCACGCCGTCGCCACCGCGTTCCTGCCCCAGCTCCTCGAGGCTCGGGGAGCGATCGTCAACGTGCTGTCCGTGGCGGCGATCGCCTCGCTCCCGATCATTCCGGCGTACTCGATCTCCAAGGCGGCCGCGTTCTCGCTCACCCAGTCGCAGCGCGCGCTGCTCGCCCCGCGGGGTGTCCGGGTGCACGCCGTCCTGACGGGTCCGACGGACACCGACATGTCGCGCGATCTCGAGGTGCCGAAGGCGGCACCGGAGTCGGTCGCGCGGGCGATCTTCGACGGCGTCGCGGAGGGTGCGGAGGAGATCTTCCCGGATCCGATGTCCGCGGCGCTGGCACCGGGCTGGGCAGCCGGTTCGGTCAAGGAGCTCGAACGGCAGAACGCCGCGTTGCTCAGCTGAGTCTCCGCAGCGCGTAGACGAGCGCCCAGTCCTGGTCGTTCGCGAGCGGATCGGCGATGTGTGCGGGCTGACCGTTGACGCAGCTCGGGTAGACGAACGCGCACGTCGCCGATCCGTCGGACGCGAAACTGACCAGGTTCGCGCGCAGGATCGCGTCCTCCGCGCGGTCCAGCCACGCCGCCTGCTCGGCGGTCACCAGGTCACGCGGCCAGGCGGCGTACACGACGGCGCTCAACGCGGACCAGTAGTGCGGGAACACGTCACCCCACAACCGCAGCCGGCCGAACCAGTACCCGTCCCAGTGCCGGATCGGCACGTGCCGCAGCCGTACGTCGGGCTGGTCGGCGGCGAAGGCCGTCAGCCACGGCAGCCGCCGGGTCAGCTCGGCGCCGTCGATCTCGCCGGGCGCCACCCGGTACGCGGCGGCGAGGAGCTCGAGCAGCGGCGCGACCATCGACTGCTCGTAGTTGACCTCGTGCGGCGGCAGTTCGTCGCCGTACGAGATGAAGGTCTTCGCGTGCCGGAGCAGGTGGTCGTGGAGGCCGAGCTCGCTCAGCAACGGGCCGAGGTCGAAGGCGAGGAAGTGGTCGCCGCCGAGTTCGTAGTACCGGTCGAGGATGCGCGTCGCGCCGGCGCGGTCGCCCTGGCCGAGCAGGAAGCGGGCGAACCACGGGAAGTTGTACAGCCGGACGGCGTTCTGGTGGATGCTGTCGTCCTGGATCGTGCCCTGGTCGTCGAGCAAGTGGTCGCGGACGAACTGCTCGTACCCCGCCAGCGCCTCGTCCAGCTCCGCGCGATCGCCCCAGCCGCGGTCGCGGACCTCCTGCAGGAGCAGCGCCATGCCTACGCGTTCCCGGGCGTCGGACCAGTCCCGCCACGCGCTCGACAGCACCGTCAGCCCACTGTCGTTGTCGAACGGCACGAACGCGTACCGGCGGCTGTCCTGCAGCTCCGGCCGCCGCTGGTGGTCGAGGACGAACCGGGCGCGGCGCTCGGCGATCACACGGAGCGGCTCGTGGAAGAGTACGGCGATGCGGGACCTGCCGCCGGGCGCTTCGACGTACTGCAGACCGGGCTCGCTGCTGGTGATCTCGCGACCGTCACGCAGCCGGATCGGCTCGTTCACCTCGGCCGTCAACCGGTCGGCGTCGATCAGCGGGTCCCGGTCGGCGTGGAAGGCGGGCAGGTCGTCGTACCAGGCCAGCTGCCAGGTCCAGCGGTACGACGCTTCGGGCGCGAGCGTGATCGCCGGCTGGCCGCCCATCGCGTGCGGCGCGCGGGCGTGGTCGGTGACATGGAGGTAGATGTGGCCGCGGATGTTGCTGCTCGTGCCGGGCTCGCGCGACTCGACCGAGTACGCCCACAGCTCGCCCTCCTCGAGCTGAAGGCCGAGGCCCGGTCCGCTGCCGTCCATCGGCACCGCCCACACCCAGGCGTCCGCGCCGCCGGTCCAGACGTGCGCGTGCACCGCGCCGGTCAGACTCTCCCGGCTGGAGGTGTAGACATCGCGGTACGGCGTACTGACCGCGACCGAGCCGAGCTCGACAGGGGCGGAGCCGGTGTTGCGCAGCTCGTACGTCTCCGTCCAGCGCTCGCCGAAGCGTCGTCCGACGCGCAGCTCCAGCTCGCCGAACTGGTACAGCAGGTCGATGCCGCTGCTCCGCCACCGGGTGTACGCCGGGGTGTCGAAGCGGAACGCGCCGCGGTCGGTGATCACGAAGCCCTTGCCCCACGCGTGCAGGCTGTCGTGCACGACACCCTCGTCGAGCAGGACCCGCCGGCCGTCGGGGTGCAGCACCTGGGCGACCGCGCCGTCGTCGGCGACCTGGACCGTGCCGGAGCCGAATGCAAAACTTTCCACGATTCGCCAACCTACCGATGTCGAGAACCGCGCGCCGGGTCCGTCCCCCTGATGAGAAACCACCTCACACGGATGGGAACTGACATGAACCAGCAGCAGATCGCCGAGATCCTCGCCAAGCCGTACGCCCAGCAGCTCCTCTACGGCCACGACCCCGCCCGGTTCGCCTACATCGGCCTCGACGGAGACCCGCGGGCCGTCCCGATCGGGTTCTGGGTCGAGGACGGCAAGATCGCGATCGCCACCGTCCCGAAGTCCGCGAAGGTCGCCGCGCTCCGCAAGAACCCGAAGGTCGCGCTCACGATCGACACCGGAGCCTTCCCACCCAAGGCGCTGCTGCTCCGCGGCACCGCCGAGCTCACCACGGTCCCGGGCGTCCCCGAGGGCTACCTGCAGGCCGGCCGCAAGGTGACGACCGACGAGCAGTACCCGGAGTGGGTCGCCGGTGTGAAGGCGCTGTACGACGAGATGGTCGTCATCACGGTCACGCTCACGTGGGCCAAGCTGCTCGACTTCGAGACCACGATCCCGAAGGCCGTCGAGGACCTCATGAAGGAAAAGGCCGCCGGCTGACGCCAGGGTGCCGTCGGGTGGCCTGCAGTACGCTCGCGGCTCCGCGGACGGACACCGTGTGCGGAGCCGGAGCCGGGCACACCGCGGCACCGAGGCGGCTGCCGAGCTTGTAGATGAGCTCCGGCCGGAGCCCGCCGCCACCGGTCAGCAGGACGCCGCGATCCAGCGCGTCGGCCGTCTGCGGGCCGTGGTCGCCGCGCAACAGCTCCAGCACCGCGTCGCCGATGACCTCGACGAGCACTGCGGCAAGTACGCGGTCGTGCAGGCCCATCGGGGTACGGCGTGCCTCGACGACGCAGCCCTCCGCCAGCAGCGCCACCTCGGTCAGCTCGGCGCCGACGTCGACGACCAGCAGCGGCTGGCTCAGCTCCATCCCTACGCCGAGCGCGGCGGCCTTCACACCCTCGATCATCACCACGGTCGCTGCTCCCGCCAGCAGCGTCCTGATGTCCTCCCGATGGTCATCACCGCAGAGCACCGGCGTCGTCGCGACCACCGTCAGCTGCGCGCGGCTGACCTTCAACTCCGCAACCATTTCACCCACGAGCCGGGACGCCGTCTCCGCATCCACGACCCGGCCCCGTGCCACGACCGGCCGCCCGCTGACCGCCGGAACGGTGACCGTCCGCCGCTGCCCGAGACAGAACCTGGCACCGGAGCTGCCGAGATCAAGCGCGATCCCGGCCGCCGGCCGGGGGATCATCGGGTTTCCTGCAGCCGGTGGCACTCCGCGCAGTACAGGGCCTGCGGGCAGATCCGGAGCCGCGCGAGGTCGATCGGCCCGCGACACGACCGGCACTGGCCGTAATGCCCGGTGCTCATCCGGTCCAACGCAGCCTCCCTGCGGAGGGCGGCTAGTTGTTCGCGGCGGAAGGCGCGTTGGTCGAGGAGTTTGGCTCGGAGGGCTGCTAGTTCGGCTGGGTGGATGCCTGCGTTGGTGGGGGTGTTCATGGACGGCTTCAGAGTGCCTGCTGCTGGCAGCGGACGCAGTAGCGGACGTACGGGAGGATTTCCAGGCGGCCTACGGGGATGTTGGTGTCGCAGCCGCGGCAGACGCCGTACGTGCCGTCCTCGACGCGTTCCACCGCCGCGTCGATCTCCTTCAGGACCACCCGGATCGCGGTGGTCTGCGCCGTTACCAGCTCCTCGTTGGCGTTCGGCTTGTCGGCCTCCATCGCGGTGAGTTGCGCCAGCCGGGTGTTCCGCTCGTGCTGCAGCCGCTGCAGGATCTCGTGGACCCGGTGCCCACCAGGCTGCACAGCGTTCTGGGTGTTCATGCCAACACCATGACCGCCCGCACCGGGCTTGCCTATCGGGACCAGCACCCATCTTGCCCAGTACGAATCCGCCAGGACTGCCATAGTGACGGGAAACGGGAAGGAGCGAAGCGGTGTCGCTGTTCTGGCGGATCTTCGCGCTCAACGCGGTCGTGCTGGGCGCGGCGACAGCCCTGCTGCTGTGGGCCCCGGTGACGGTCTCGGTGCCCGTGCTGCTCACCGAGGCGATCGTCCTGGTCGGCGGTCTCGCGGTGATGCTCGTCGCCAACGCGGCCCTGCTGCGCGTCGGCCTCGCCCCGCTGAACCGCCTCAACCGCCGGATGTCCACAGTCGACGTACTGCGTCCCGGTCAGCGCCTCCCGGTCCGCGGCCACGGCGGCGTACCGGACCTGCTCCGCGCGTTCAACGACATGCTCGACCGCCTGGAGCGGGAACGCGCCACCAGCGCGGCCCGTGCGCTTTCGGCGCAGGAGTCCGAGCGCCGCCGGATCGCCCGCGAACTGCACGACGAGGTCGGCCAGACGCTGACCGCGGTACTGATGGACCTCAAACGCGCCGCCGACCGCGCACCCGATCCGGCTCTGCGCAACGAGCTGATCCAGGCCCAGGAGACGACCCGGGCAAGCCTCGACGAGGTACGACGCCTCGCGCACCGCCTGCGCCCCGGCGTCCTGGAGGACCTCGGACTCACCAGCGCGCTGACGGCGCTCGCGACCGAGGTGTCCGACCACACCGGCATCGAGATCAGGCGCCGGTTCGACAGTGACCTGACGCTGGACGAACAGACCGAACTCGTCCTCTACCGGGTCGCCCAGGAGAGCCTCACGAACGTCGCCCGGCACGCCGGAGCCACGCGCATCGACCTCTCGCTGGTCCGCGAGCACGACGCCGCCGTACTGCGGATCGCGGACAACGGCCGGGGCGCCGGACCGGCACACGAGGGCGCCGGGATCCGTGGCATGCGCGAGCGCGCGCTGCTGATCGGCGCGACCCTCGAACTGCTCGACAACCCGCCCGGCGGCACACAGGTCAGCCTCAGAGTGCCCATCGGACGTGTGGTGGAAGCCTGATGACGACAAAGATCCTGCTGGCCGACGACCACGCGCTGGTACGCCGCGGCGTACGGCTGATCCTGGACGGCGAACCGGACCTCGAGGTGGTCGCGGAGGCCGCCGACGGCAGCGAGGCGGTCGCGATCTGCCGGCGCGGCGACATCGATCTGGCGATCCTCGACATCGCGATGCCCCGGATGACCGGCCTGCAGGCCGCGCGCGAACTGTCCGCGCTGGCACCGGACGTCCGGGTGCTGATGCTGACGATGTACGACAACGAGCAGTACTTCTTCCAGGCGCTGAAGGCCGGCGCCTCCGGCTACGTGCTGAAGTCCGTGCTCGACCGCGACCTGGTCGAGGCGTGCCGGGCGACGATGCGCGGCGAGCCGTTCCTGTACCCGGGCGCGATGACCCGGCTGGTGCGCAGCTACCTGGACCGGATCCGGCAGGGCGCGGACCTGCCGCAGCAGATCCTCACCGCCCGCGAGGAGGAGGTCCTGAAGCTGGTTGCCGAGGGCAACTCCTCGAAGGAGATCGCGGAGCTGCTCACGATCAGCGTCAAGACCGTCGAACGGCACCGCTCGAACATCCTCCAGAAGCTCGGCCTCCGGGACCGCCTCGACCTCACCCGGTACGCGATCCGGGCCGGCCTGCTGGAGCCGTGATTCGCGCGGGGACCCGGCGGTGCGCCATGCTGGAGAATGGCATACCAGACCCTGGGGAGGCCGAATGACCGAGCGCCGGGAATCCGAGACCGAGCGGGTGACGCGGCAGCTGCGGGACGAGATCCTCGACGGCGTCCGGCAGCCCGGTGAGCGGCTGGTCGAGCGTGAACTGGCGGCCGCGCTGGAGGTCAGCCGCGTCCCGGTGCGGGAGGCGCTCAAGGCGCTGGTCGGCGAAGGACTGGTGACGTTGCGGCCGCGGTCGTGGGCGGTGGTGCGGACGTTCACCGACTCCGACATCGCCGACCTGAGCGAGGTCCGCGCGGCCTTCGAACCGCTGACGTTCCGGCTCGCGGCGGAGCGACGTACCAGGGAAGGACTCGACCGCCTGCAAGGCGTCCTGGACGAGCAGCTGAGCGCGGCCCACGCCGGCAACGCCCTGGTCGCGCGGCGCAAGGCCGCCGACTTCCACGAGATCGTCACCGAGCTCGCGTCCAACGAGCTGCTGGTCGAGATCGAGCGGCCGCTGCGCAGCAGGATGCGCTGGCTGCTCACCCGGCACGACGACCTGATCGCCGTCGCCGAGCAGCACCGCGAGCTGTTCACCGCGATCGCCAACCGCGATGTCGCCGAGGCCGAACGGCTGGCCGGCGAGCACCTCGCACGGTCCCGGGAGCTGCAGCAAACCTCGGTCTGATCGGCGGCGAAAATGGTATACCATTCTGGTCATGACCTCCTTGCTGCTGGCTGACGTGCGCCCTTGGGGCGGCGACGCGGTCGACCTCACGATCGTCGACGGTGTCATCTCGGACCTCACTCCCGCCGGGGCCGGCGACGCAGGGGCGGCGGAGCAGCGGATCGACGGGCGCGGCCTGCTGGCGCTGCCCGGATTCGTCAACGCGCACGCGCACGTCGACAAGAGCTGGTGGGGACAGCCGTGGGTCTCGTACGGCGGCCGGCCGACGACGCAGGGCCGGATCGCCCACGAGCGCGCGGAGCGGGACAAGTACGGCATCCCGAGCGTCGACGGCGCGAAGGCCGTGCTGCGTGAGTTCCTCAGGCACGGTACGACGGCCACGCGCACGCATGTCGACGTCGACCTCGGCGTCGAGCTGCGCGGCATCGCGAACGTCCGGGACGCCGCGGCCGCGCTCGACGGCGCCGTCGACGTGGAGATCGTCGCGTTCCCGCAGGACGGCGTACTGCGGCGTCCCGGCGTCCTCGAGCTGCTCGACAAGGCCGCGGCCGAAGGCGCCACCAGCATCGGCGGTCTGGACCCGGCCTCCATCGACCGCGACCCGGTCGGCCAGCTGGACGCGCTGTTCGAGATCGCGGCCCGGCGCGACGTCGGGATCGACATCCACCTGCACGACCACGGCGACCTCGGCGCGTTCCAGTACGAGCTGATCGCCGAGCGCACCGTGCGGGCCGGGCTGCAGGGGAAGGTCAACGTGTCGCACGGGTTCGCGCTCGGCGAGCTGGCCCCTGCCCGACGGTCCGAACTGGTCGAGCAACTGGGCGAGGCCGGGATCTCCTGGACGACGGTCGCGCCGCCGACCTCGGCACCGCTGCCGTTCCGCGAGATGCGGGCGGCCGGGGTCGCGATCGGTCTCGGCACCGACGGCATCCGCGACCTGTGGTCGCCGTACGGCGACGGTGACCTGCTGCAGATCGCCCGCGGTTTCGCGCGGCTGCACGGCCTCCGCACCGACGAGGACCTGACGTACGCGGTCGAGCTCGCGACGACGTGCGCCGCCCCGTTCGTGCACCGCGAGAACCACTGCCTCGGCGTCGGCGCTCGCGCGGACATCGTGCTGCTCGACGCCGAGAACGCGCCGGACGTGCTGGTCCGCGCGCCGCGTCGCGAGGTCGTGATCGCCGGCGGTCAGGTCGTCGTCCGCGACGGCGAACTGCAGGTGTGAGTACCCGGACCCCACCGGCACTGGTCGGGCGGACCCTCGGCTCCCTGCGCGCGAACCGCCCGTTCCAGCTGCTCTGGTTCTCGAACCTGTTCTTCTTCGGCGGCGTCTGGACGCAGACGCTCGTCCTCGGCTGGCTCGCCTGGGAGACCACGCACTCCGACTTCAAGGTCGCGGTCTTCGGGGCGGTCCGGCTGGCGCCGCTGCTGCTCGGGCCGTTCGGCGGCGCGTTCGCGGACCGGCACAACCGCGTCCGCCTGCTGCTCATCGCCTGCACCTGGGCGCTGGCCGCCGCCGGTGTCGTCGCCACCCTCGCGAGCCTCGGGCAGGCGTCGTACGGCGTCCTGCTGGTCGGCGGCCTCGCGCTCGGACTCGCGCAGTCGCCGTCGCAGCCGGCCCGCGCCTCGCTGGTGCTCGATCTGGTCGGCCGGCAGAACCTCAGCAACGCCAACGCCCTCAACTCGATGGCGCTGAACATGACCCAGGTGATCGGCCCGGCCGCCGGCGGCCTGCTCATCAACGGCCTCGGCGCACCGGCCGCCCTCTGGATCTCGACGATCTGGTACGCCGTTTCGCTCGGCCTCCTGCTGCCGCTGCGTGGCCTGGGTCAGGTCGTGCACACGCACACCGGTTCGGCCCTCCACCTGGTGACGAGCGGCCTGCGGGCGATCGCGAGAAACCGGATGGCGTCCACGGTCCTGCTGATCACCCTGGCCGCGAACATCCTGATCTGGCCGATCGCGCAGTCGTTCATGCCGGTGTTCGCCGAGGAGTCGCTCGGCCTGGACGCCGCCGGACTCGGCTGGCTGCTGACCTGCGGCGGTGTTGGCGGTCTCCTCGGCTCGCTGGTCATCGCCTGGCTGGGCGACTTCCGCCACAAGGGCGCCCTGTTCGTGGTCGGCACCGCCGCGTGGGGTGCGGCCTGGGCGTTCTTCGGCCTGTCCCACGACAGGATCGTGTCGTTCGTGCTGATGACCGCGATCGGAGTACTGAGCGCCGCCTTCGGGGTCCTGCAGACGACGCTCCTCCTGATGACCACCGAGGCCCCACTCCACGGCCGGGCCCTGGGCATCCAGGAACTGGCCATCGGCGTCATGCCGCTCACGTCGCTCGTCCTCGGCGCCTTCGCCGAACACTTCGGCATCGGCCCCACGACGTTCGTGAGCTCGGCACTCCTGGTGCTGTCGATGGCCGTCCTGGCCCGCTGGACCCCGAGCCTGCTGAGGTACGGCGGCAGCTAGCTCAGTGCCACCACTTGCTGCCCTGGGCCATCGCGTCCGCGGTGCGGTGGGTGGTGTCGAGGGCGTCGAGGGTGGCGACGGCCTCGTCGTCGAGGGTGAAGTCGAAGACCGCGTAGTTCTCCTCGATGCGGTGCTTGTGCGTGGACTTCGGGATCACCGACAGGCCCTTCTGGAGCGCCCAGCGGATCAGCACCTGCGCGTTGGTCCGGCCCACAGCCTCCGCGATCCGGCCGACCGCCGGGTCGTCGAGGTACCGCCCGGTGCCGAGCGGGCTGTAGGCCTGGGCGACGACGTTCGCCTCCTCGCAGGCCTCGAGCAGACCCTGGCGGTACTCGAACGGGCTGAACTGGATCTGGTTCACCGCGGGCTGGATCTGCGCCACCTTGGACAGCTCCTGCTGCTCGGCGGCACTGAAGTTCGAGATGCCGATGCCCTTGGTCAGGCCGGCCTCGACCGCCGCCTCCATGCCCGGCCAGGCCCAGGTCGGCCCGCCCTGCGGCCAGTGGATCAGGTACAGGTCGAGGTAGTCGGTGCCGAGCCGCTCCAGGCTCTTCTCCGCCTCCACCCGCGCGTCCTTGCCACCCGGGTAGAACTTCGTGGTCAGGAAGATCTCCGCCCGCGGGATCCCGCTGTCGCGGATCGCCTTGCCGACGCTCTCCTCGTTCCCGTAGGCCTGCGCGGTGTCGATCAGCCGGTAGCCGGCCGCGAGCGCGTCGCCGACGGCCCGCTCACACTCCGCTCCGTCGTCCACCTGCCAGACACCCAGTCCGAAGACCGGGATCGCGGTTCCGTTGGACAGCGCCCGGGTGGCGCGCGGGTCATCGAGAGTCATGCTCTCCTTCTACCACGCGCTACAGCTTGTTCGCGTGCCGGATCACGTCGACCACGTCGGACATCATCCCGGTGAGGTCGTAGTCCTTCGGCGTGTAGACGGCGGCGACACCGGCGGCCAGCAGCGCCTTCGCGTCGGCGTCCGGGACGATGCCGCCGACCACCACCGGGACGTCCTCGAGACCGGCCTCGTGCAGACCGCGCACCACCTGCGGCACGAGTTCCATGTGCGAGCCGGACAGGATCGACAGGCCTACGCAGTGCACGTCCTCGGCCACCGCGGCGGCGACGATCTGCTCCGGGGTCAATCGGATGCCCTGGTAGATGACCTCGAACCCGACGTCGCGGGCACGTACGGCGACCTGCTCCGCGCCGTTCGAGTGACCGTCGAGCCCGGGCTTGCCGACCAGCAACCGCAGGCGGCCGCCCAACTCGGTGGAGGTCGCGGAGACCTTCTCACGGACCGCGGCGATCTCGGCCCCGCCCGCGGACACCCCGACGGATCCGGCGACACCGGTCGGCGCGCGGTACTCGCCGTACATCTCCCGCAGGACTCCGGCCCACTCCCCCGTCGTCACCCCGGCCCGCGCGCACTCCAGCGTCACCGGCATCAGGTTGTCGCTGCCCTTCGCCGCGGCCCGCAGCTTCGCCAGCGCGGCCTCGACCGCGTCGGCGTCGCGGGTAGCCCGCCATTCCTTCAGCGACGTCAGCGCCGCGGCTTCGGCCGCCGGGTCGACGGTCTGAATGGCGGTGTCGAGGTCGGCGGTCAGCGGCGAAGGCTCGGTGTTCTCGAACCGGTTCACCCCGACGACGACCTGCTCACCCGACTCGATGCGCTGCCGACGCTCGGCGTGCGACGCGACCAGCGCCTGCTTCAGATACCCGCTCTCGACCGCGGCGACCGCACCACCCATCGCCTGCACCCGATCGATCTCGGCGCGCGCCCCCTCGACGAGTTCGGCCACCTTCGCCTCGATCACGTGCGAGCCGTCGAAGATGTCGTCGTACTCGAGCAGGTCGGACTCGTACGCCAGCACCTGCTGCATCCGCAGCGACCACTGCTGGTCCCACGGCCGCGGCAGTCCGAGCGCCTCGTTCCACGCCGGCAGCTGTACGGCCCGCGCCCGCGCGTTCTTCGACAGCGTGACGCCGAGCATCTCGAGGACGATCCGCTGCACGTTGTTCTCGGGCTGCGCCTCGGTCAGCCCGAGCGAGTTCACCTGTACGCCGTACCGCAGTCGCCGCGCGCGCTGATCCGTGACGCCGTACCGCTGCTCGGTCAGCTCGTCCCAGAGCTGGACGAACGCGCGCATCTTGCAGGTCTCCTCGATGAACCGCACGCCGGCGTTCACGAAGAACGAGATCCGCTGCACCACGTCCGCGAACCGCTCCGGCGGCACCTGGCCGCCGTCGCGCACCCGGTCCAGGACCGCGATCGCCGTCGACAGCGCGAAGGCGAGCTCCTGCACCGGCGTCGCGCCGGCCTCCTGGAGGTGGTAGCTGCAGATGTTGATCGGGTTCCACTTCGGCATCGTGGAGACCGTGTAGGCGATCAGGTCGGTCGTCAGCCGCAGCGACGCGTCCGGCGGGAACGCGTACGTCCCGCGCGACAGGTACTCCTTGACGATGTCGTTCTGCGTCGTACCGGTGAGCTCGTCGGGCAGCGCGCCCTGCTCCTGCGCGGCGACCTGGTACAGCGCGAGCAGCCACATCGCGGTCGCGTTGATCGTCATCGACGTGTTCATCTGCGCGAGCGGGATCTGGTCGAACAGCGCGCGCACGTCACCCAGGTGCGCGACCGGTACGCCGACCTTGCCGACCTCGCCCTTCGCGAGCGGATGGTCCGCGTCGTACCCGGTCTGGGTGGGCAGGTCGAAGGCGACCGACAGCCCGGTCTGGCCCTTCGCGAGGTTCCGGCGGAACAGCGCGTTGGACTCCGCCGCGGACGAGTGGCCGGCGTAGGTCCGCATCACCCAGGGTCGATCCTTCTCGGTCGCCATGTACCCGAGAGTAGGACTGCGTGACCTTGTGAGTCTGCCTCTCGTGACTGGCGTCACCAGGGGCTTAGGTCACAGTCAGGCGCTGATCGGGAGGGGCGTTCGTTCCACGTTCAGCACGCGGTGGAGGCGAGTGACGGCGAGGATGCGGACGACCGACGGCATCGGGTGCCAGAGCACGAGTTGCCGGCCCAGCAGCTGGGTCCTGCGATGCGTCGCGACCAGCAGGCCGAGGCCGGTCGCGTCGACCGCGTCGACCTCCTCCAGGTCGACGATCACGTCGCCGTCCGAACTGTCGATCAGGTCGTTGAGAGTTTGACGGACGTCGCCCACCGAGCGCACGTCCAGGATGCCGGTCAGGTGCACCACGTTGTCTTGGTGGAGAGTGTTGTCGTCGGTGTCGTCGTCAGGCCTGCTGTGGGTCGGTGCGAGCATGTCCGTGCCCTCCGCTCTTCCGGCGGCCCCCGAGGTGTCCATCGGCCGCGTGACAGCGTCTTTCATGGGTCTACATGGGTCTGTGAGAGTAAAGACTCCCCGGAGACCCGGAAGGTTGCCAAGACCTCACGAACTTTTGCTTCCCGAGACACGATTCGCGGGACAATGGTGGCTGTGTTCGCCGAACAGTACTTCCTGTTCCCGCTGGTCGTCCTCGGCCTGGCCGGGGTGATGGTGCTGCTCTGCCGCTGGGCCTTCTCGAAGGCCAAGGGCGGGTCGCTGGTCCGCCGGGTCGACCAGACGCCCGCCGACCGGGACGCGTTCGGCCTGCTCGTCGACATCCGCACCGTGCCGAACTACAACGAGGCCCGGGTCCTCGTCTCCCGCCTGAAGGACTTCGGCATCAAGGCCACCGCGGCCCGGACCACCGACGGCTGGACCGTCTACGTCTGGCCGCGCGACGAGCCCGCGGCCCGCGGTCTGCTCGACGCCCCCTGAGCTGCGACCGGGGACTTTGGCCGGGGTCTAGGGTCTGGGTATGGGGACTCTGCTTGAGCTCGATCTGACCCGCGGTGTGCTCGAGACACCGCCCGCCTCGCCGGTGGCGGCCTTCCGGTCCCGGCACCTGCCGACGCTGCGCGAGCTGGTCGGCGCGTTGCGGAAGGGCGCGCGCGACGACTCGGTGGTCGGTGTGGTCGCGCACCTGGGCGGTCACCGGCTGACGCTCGCCCAGGTGCAGGAGCTGCGCGAGGCGGTCGCCGACTTCCGGACGTCGGGCAAGCCGGCCGTCGCGTGGACCGAGTCGTTCGGCGAGATGGGCCAGGGGACGGTCCCCTACTACCTGGCGACCGCGTTCGACGAGATCTGGCTGCAGCCGTCCGGCGACCTGGCCGTCACCGGTGTGGCCGTGCAGGCGGTCTTCGTGCGCGGCGCGCTCGACAAGACGGGCGTGATCCCGCAGTTCGGCAAGCGGCGCGAGTACAAGACGGCGGCTGACACGTTCACCGAGCGCGAGATGACTCCGCCGGCCCGCGAGATGGCGTCCCGGCTCGCGGAATCGGCGTACGAGCAGATCGTCGAGGGCATCGCGATCCGGCGGCGGCTCGACACCGCGCGGGTGCGCGAGCTCGTCGACAGCGCGCCGCTGCCCGCGCAGGCGGGGCTGGACGCCGGCCTGGTCGACCGGCTCGGCTACCGGTCGGACGTGTACGACGAGCTCGAGAAGCAGCTGCAGTACGACGACCGGCTGCTGGCGGAGCGTTACATCAGGCGTGGTCCGCGGACGCTGGACGAGGTCCGCAAGGCGCTCCCCTGGCCGCAGAAACCGCTGGTGGCGGTCGTGCGGGTGACCGGCGGTATCTCGGTCGGCCGCAACTCCAACAGCCCGCTCGGCGGACCTGGTTCCGGCTCCGACACCGTCGGCGCCGCCCTGCGCGCGGTGGCCGCCAACGAGCGGGTGAAGGCCGTCGTACTGCGCGTCGACAGCCCCGGAGGCTCGTACGTCGCGTCCGACGCGATCCGCAACGAAGTACTGCGGTTGCGGTCGACCGGACGGCCCGTGATCGCGTCGATGGGCAGCGTCGCCGCGTCCGGCGGGTACTTCGTCGCGATGCCGGCCGACGTGATCGTCGCGCAGCCCGGCACCATCACCGGGTCGATCGGCGTCCTGACCGGCAAGGGCGTCGTACGGGACGCCCTCGGCCGGATCGGGATCTCGCAGGAGGCCGTCTCCGAGGGCGCGAACGCGCAGATGTTCTCGGCGCAGGAGGAGTTCACCGACGAGCAGTGGGCGCGGCTCGAGGAGACGCTCGACCGTATCTACACGGACTTCGTCGCCAAGGCGGCGCAGGACCGCGGGCTGCCCGAGGAGCGACTGGAGTCGCTGGCGCGCGGACGGGTCTGGACCGGCGCCGACGCGCACGACCACAAGCTGGTCGACGAGCTCGGCGGGTTCCAGCACGCGCTCACGCTCGCCTGCAACCGGGCCGGTCTGGACCGTGACGAGATCGCCGTGACCTCGGTGCCGCACCGCAACCTGCTCAGTCAGCTGAAGGCTCCTACCACCACCGACGACCTGGCGGTCAGCGCGGCGCCGTTGACGCTCGACGGCCTGACCACCGGCATCTACAGCGCGCTCGGGCTGCCCCCGGCCGGCGTACTGCGGATGCCGCTGAGCTGGGAGATCAGCTAGGAGCGCTCGCCTCCCGGCACCCAGAGGACGTCGCCGCCGGAGGACAGGTTGGCGACGCGGCCGAGGATGAACAGCAGGTCGGACAGCCGGTTCAGGTACGTGATCGCGAGCAGGTTGACGGACGGGCCGTGCGCCTCGACGGCGGCCCAGCCGGCCCGCTCGGCGCGGCGGACCACGGCGCGGGCGACGTTCAGGTACGCGGCGCCCTCGGTGCCGCCGGGCAGGATGAACGACCGGAGCTTGGTCAGCCGGGCGTTGTACTCGTCGCACCAGCCCTCGAGCCGGTCGACGTACTCCTGGGTGATCCGCAAGGGCGGATACTCCGGATCAGGCGTGATCGGGTTGCACAGGTCCGCGCCGACGTCGAACAGGTCGTTCTGGATCCGGGTCAGCAGCACCGCGATCGCGCTGTTCAGGTGCCCGGCCGCGATCGCCACCCCGATCGCCGAGTTCGCCTCGTCGACCTCGCCGTACGCCGCCAGCCGCGGGTCGGTCTTCGAGGTCGTCGAGTTGTCGCCGAGGCGGGTCTCGCCGGCGTCACCGGTGCGGGTGTAGATCCGCGTCAAGTTCACAGCCATGCCAGGACTCTACGCAAAGCGCCGGACCGTCAAACGCTACAGTCGACCGGTGGAACGGTTTCGGATCGCGGGTGAGGCACGGCTGGACGGCACCGTCGAGGTGGCCGGAGCGAAGAACAGTGTGCTCAAGCTGATGGCGGCGGCGCTGCTGGCGGAGGGTACGACGACGCTGCGGCAGGTGCCGGGCATCCTGGACGTCACGTTCATGGCGCAGCTCCTGGACACGCTCGGCTGCTCGGTGAAGGTGGACGCGGAGGAGCGGCTCGCGACGATCGCCGTCCCGGCGACGATCGGGCACCAGTGCGACTACGACCTGGTCCGCAAGCTGCGCGCCTCGATCTCGGTGCTCGGCCCGCTGCTGGCCCGCTGCGGCCAGGCGGAGGTGGCGCTGCCGGGCGGCGACAACATCGGTTCCCGCGGGCTGAACATGCACGTCGCGGGCCTGGAGGCGATGGGCGCGAAGGTGCACATCGAGCACGGGTTCGTGATCGCCGAGGCCCCGCAGGGCCTGCACGGCGCCGAGATCTGGCTGGACTTCCCGAGTGTCGGCGCGACCGAGACGATCATGATGGCGGCGGTGCTCGCGAAGGGCACCACCGTGATCGAGAACGCGGCCCGCGAGCCGGAGATCCAGGACATCGCCGCGATGCTGGTCGAGATGGGCGCGCAGATCGACGGCGCGGGGTCGCCGCGGATCGAGATCACCGGCGTCCAGGGCCTGCTGAACCCGGTGGACCACGTGGTGATCCCGGACCGGATCGTGTCCGGGAGCTGGGCGTTCGCGGCCGCGATCACCAAGGGTGACGTCACGGTCGCGAACGGGCACGCCGAGCACCTGGAGCTGCCGCTCGACAAGCTGTCCAAGGCCGGCGCCGAGATCACCGTGCTGAACCCGGGGTTCCGGGTCCGGATGCAGGACCGGCCGAAGCCGGTGGACGTCGTGACGCTGCCGTACCCCGGGTTCGCCACCGACCTGCAGGCGTTCGTGATCGCGCTGAACGCGCTCAGCGACGGCGCGGCGATGGTGACCGAGAACCTCTTCGAGGGCCGGTTCACGTTCGCGCAGGAGCTGACCCGGCTGGGCGCGCAGATCCAGACCGACGGGCACCACGCCGTGGTCCGCGGCGTGCCGCGGCTGTCCGGGGCGCCGGTGGTCGCGTCCGACATCCGGGCCGGCGCCGCGCTGGTGCTGGCCGGGCTGGCGGCCGAGGGCGAGACGCTCGTGTCCGCCGCCCACCACGTGCACCGCGGCTACACCGACTTCGCCGGCAACCTCCGCCGCCTCGGCGCCGACGTCACCGTGGAACCTGACGACGCAGAGATGTACTGGAGCTAATAAGGTCGTCGGCATGACTGAGCGCGTGGTGAAGCCTGTCGGCCGTGGGTTCCTGTTCCTCGACTCGCACCCGGCGGGGTGTGCGCGGGTGGTGCGGGAGATGGCCGCGCAGGTCGCGAGTCGTACTGCGCAGCGTCGTACGGCGCTGGTGATCGGGTCGAGCTCCGGCTACGGGCTGGCGACGACGATCGCGGGGCTCGCGCGGTACGGGATCGACGGGATCGGCGTCTGCTTCGAGAAGGCGGCCACGGCTCGGCGTACCGCGACCGCCGGGTGGTACCGGACCGCGGAGACCGCCGCGCTGGCCGCCGAGCTCGGCCGGCAGTGGAGCTTCGTGAACGCGGACGCCTTCGCGGACACCACGAAGGACGAGGTGCTCGACCTGGTCGCCGAGCAGCTCGGCGGGATCGACCACCTGATCTACAGCGTCGCGGCGCCCCGGCGCACGGACCCGCGCACCGGCGAGACGTACCAGTCGGTGCTGAAGGCGATCGGCGCCGAGCACACCACGAAGAGCCTCGCGTTCGACGACGGCGCGCCGGTGCTGCAGGAGGTCGGCATCGAGGTCGCCACCGACGACGAGATCGCGCAGACCGTGAAGGTGATGGGCGGCGAGGACTGGACGCGCTGGATCGCCGCGCTGCAGGACCGCGACCTGCTCAAGCCCGGCTTCAACACCGTCGCGCTGACCTACATCGGGTCCGAGCTGACCGGCCCGCTGTACCGCCACGGTTCGATCGGCGCGGCCAAGGCGGACCTCGAGCAGACCGCCTTGAAGCTGGCCGCCGACGGCGTGACCGCGATGACCTCGGTGAACGGCGCCGCCGTCACGCAGGCGTCCTCCGCGATCCCCGGCATCGGCCTCTACGTCAGCCTCCTGCACAAGATCACCCCCTTGCAGACGCCGGTCGAGCAGTCGATCGCTCTGTGGGACCAGCTCACCGGCGAGACCCCTCTCGACCTCGACGACGAGGGCCGCATCCGCCTGGACCGCTGGGAACTGTCCGACGACGTCCAGTCCGCCGTACGCCGCCAGTGGGAGTCGGCCACCCAGTCCAACATCGCCGAGGTCGCCGACACCACCTGGTTCTTCAACGAGGTACGCCGCCTGTACGGCTTCGACGTACCGGGCGTCGACTACGACGCCGAAACCGAGGTCGACGTGGAGTGGCCTACTGCAACCACTAGAGGGGCTTGAAGGACACCAGTTCCAGGACCAGCTCGCCGGCTTCGTCGGAGGCGGTGAGGTCGACGGTGGCGGTGATGCGCCAGTCGTGGTTGCCTTCGGGGTCGTCGATGATCTGCTGGACCTCCCAGTAGCCGGGGTGCTCCTCGATCAGGAACAGGGCCGGGCCACGCGCCTCGGGACCCGTGCCGACGACCTCGTGCTCGGCGTAGTACGCCGTACCGGCCTCGGCCCAGCGGCCCGCGTCCCAGCCTGCCTCGCCGTCGAGTTGGCCCAGCTCGGCCCAGCGGTGCAGGGCCAGCAGTTCGACGCGGCGGAACATCGCGTTGCGGACCAGGACGCGGAAAGCCCTGGTGTTCAACGTGATCCGCCGCGGGCCGAGCGGTGTCGGCGCGACCTCCGCCTCGGCGGCCGGGTTCGTCAACTCCTCCCACTCGTCGAGCAGGCTGGAGTCGGTCTGCCGGACGACCTCGCCGAGCCACTCGATCAGGTCGGCCAGGTCCTCGTCCACCTTGTCCGGCGGCACGGTCTGCCGCAGCGCCTTGTACGCGTCGCTGAGGTACCGCAGTACGACGCCCTCCGACCGCGCGAGGCCGTAGTACCCGATGAACTCGCCGAACGTCATCGCCCGCTCGAACATGTCCCGGACGACGGCCTTCGGCGACAGCCCGGTGTCCGCGATCCACGGGTGCGTCTGCCGGTACATCTCGAACGTTGCTTCGAGCAACTCCGCGAGCGGTTTCGGCCAGCTGACGTCCTCGAGCAGCTCCATGCGTTCGTCGTACTCGATGCCCTGGGCCTTCATCGCGTTCACCGCCTCGCCCTTGGCGTGGTGCTCCTGCGCCCAGAGCACCGCGCGTGGGTCCTCCAGCGTGGCCTCGATGATCGAGACCACGTCGAGCGCGTACGACGGGTCGTTCGGGTCGAGCAGGTCCAGGGCGGCCAGCGCGAACGTGGACAGCGGCTGGTTGAGGCTGAAGTCCTTCTGCAGGTCGACGGTCAGCCGCAGCAGGCGGCCGTTCTCGTCGGGCTCGTCGAGGCGTTCGACGACACCGGCGGTGACGAGGGTGCGGTAGATCTGGATCGCCCGGCGGATCAGCCGGACCTGCGCGCGGGACTCCTCGTGGTTGTCGCGGAGCAGGTGCCGCATGCTCTCGAACGCGTTGCCGTCGCGGGCGATCACGTTCAGCAGCATCGCGTGGCTGACCCGCATCCGGGACTGCAGCGCCTCCGGCTCGGCCGCGACCAGCCGGTCGAAGGTGTCCTCGCCCCAGGTCACGAATCCTTCCGGCGGCTTCTTGCGCTGCACCTTGCGCTGCTTCTTCGGGTCGTCGCCCGCCTTCGCGAGCGCCTTCACGTTCTCGACCACGTGGTCCGGGGCCTGGACGACCACGGTGCCGGACGTGTCGTATCCGGCCCGCCCGGCGCGGCCCGCGATCTGGTGGAACTCGCGCGCCTTGAGGATCCGCTGCCGGCGTCCGTCGTACTTGCTCAACGCTGTCAGTACGACGGTCCGGATCGGGACGTTGATGCCGACGCCGAGGGTGTCGGTGCCGCAGATGACCTTGAGCAGACCTGCCTGCGCGAGCTGCTCGACCAGCCGCCGGTACTTCGGCAGCATGCCGGCGTGGTGGACGCCGATGCCGTGCTTCACGAGCCGCTGCAGCGTCC